>NZ_JBIUYE010000024.1:0-82955 GCF_044744365.1 Kitasatospora sp. NPDC087314 | reverse complement strand
TTCGCGCCAGGTGTGGGCGAGGGAGACCATGATGGCCCAGAGGGCGGGTTGGACGACGTCGACGCGGTCGAGGGGGGTGTCGGTGTCGCGGAGGACGTCGGTGAGTGACCAGTCGACGTAGGGGGCGAGGGCTTGTTCGCAGCGCTCGATCCATGCGGTGAACACCGCGGACTTGCCGAGGAGTTCGGCTCCCATGCCGGGCCACTGCGAGCCCTGCCCGGGGAACACGAACACCACCTTGCCCGGAGCGGTGGCGGTGCCGCGGACCACGGCGGGATGCGCCGTGCCGTCGGCGAGCGCTGCCAAGGCCTCGGCGCGTTCCGCGACGCTCGCACCGAAGACCCCGGCCCGGACCCCGAAGTGGTCCCGGGCCACTGCGAGCGTGTGGCCGACGTCAGCGGGATCCGTGTCCGGCTGCGCGGCCAGCTGCTCACGCAGGCGACCCGCCTGCTCCCGCAGCGCACGCTCGTCGAGGGCCGACAGCAGCCACGGGGCGTCGAGGTGCTGGTCCTCCGTCACCTGGTTCCGGGTGTCGGTGGGCGGTTGTTCGAGGATGACGTGGGCGTTGGTGCCGCTGATGCCGAAGGAGGAGACGGCGGCGCGGCGGGGGCGGTTGTGGGTGGGCCAGGGTTGTTGTTCGGTGAGGAGGGAGACCGCGCCCGCCGTCCAGTCGACGTGCGGGGTGGGCTCGTCGACGTGCAGGGTGCGGGGGAGGGTGCCGTGCTGCATGGCGAGGATCATCTTGATGACGCCGGCGGCGCCGGCGGCGGCCTGGGTGTGGCCGATGTTGGACTTCATCGAGCCGAGCCACAGGGGCAGTTCACGGTCCTGTCCGTAGGTGGCGAGCAGGGCCTGGGCTTCGATGGGGTCGCCGAGGCGGGTGCCGGTGCCGTGGGCTTCGACGGCGTCCACCTCGGAGGGCTGGAGGCCGGCGTTGGCGAGGGCCTGGCGGATGACCCGCTGCTGGGAGGGGCCGTTGGGGGCGGTGAGGCCGTTGGAGGCGCCGTCCTGGTTGACCGCCGAGCCGCGCACCACCGCCAGGACCGGGTGGCCCAGGCGCCGGGCGTCGGAGAGCCGCTCCAGGACGAGCAGCCCGACGCCCTCGCCCCAGCCGGTCCCGTCCGCGTCGGCGGAGAACGCCTTGCAGCGGCCGTCGGGGGAGAGACCACCCTGCCGGCTGAACTCCACGAAGATGCCGGGGGTGGACATGACGGTGACGCCGCCCGCCAGCGCGATGCCGCACTCACCGCGTCGCACCGCCTCGGCGGCCAGGTGCAGGGCGACCAGCGAGGAGGAGCAGGCGGTGTCGACGGTGACCGCGGGGCCCTCCAACCCCAGGGCGTAGGCCACCCGGCCTGACGCGACGCTCGTCGTGACACCGGTCAGCCGGTACCCGTCGGTTCCGTCCGAGGGCTCGTGCAGCCGCAGGCCGTAGTCCTGAGCCATCGCTCCGACGAACACCCCGGTGGCGCTGCCGCGCAGGCCCCGGGGATCGATCCCGGCCCGTTCGAGCGCCTCCCACGAGGTCTCCAGCAGCAGCCGCTGCTGCGGGTCCATCGCCTGCGCCTCGCGCGGGGAGATCCCGAAGAACTCCGCGTCGAAATCGGCCACGTCGTAGAGGAACCCGCCCCGGGACGTCGCCGAAGCGGTCATCAGGTCCGGGGCCCAGCCGCGGTCGGCAGGGAACGCCCCGACCACGTCCCGGTCGTCGAGGAGCAGCTGCCACAACTGTTCCGGCGTCGACGCACCGCCGGGAAGACGGCAGGCGAGACCGACGACCACCACCGGGTCGTCGTCGCGCGTCGTCGTGCGGTGGGCCCGTACCGGCTCGGTGACCGTCGTGCCCCGCATGCGCTGAGCCAGGTGCTCGGCCAACGCGACGGGCGTCGGATGGTCGAACACCGCCGTCGCGGGCAGCGCCAGGCCGGTGGCCTTGGACAGGCCGGCACACACCTCCGCGGCGCCCACCGAGGTCAGCCGCTGCTCCCGGAACGGCGTCGTGTCCTCGACCGCCGCCGGAGCATCCAGACCCAGCACCACCGCGGTGTGCCTGCGCACCAGGTCGAGCAGGACCTCGCGCAGGTCCGCGTCGCCCTCCTGCCGCAACCGCAGTGCCAGCGCGGACTCCTCACCGGTCGCCTGCGCGTCGACGGTGTCGAGCCAGTGCCGAACGCGCTGGAACGGGTACGTCGGCACGGGCACCCGGCGCGCGCCGGTGCCGTCGAACAGCGTGGTCCAGTCGACGGCGGTTCCTGCGGTCCAGGCCTCCGCGACCGAGGCCGTCAGCCGCGTGCGGGAGCCGTCGTCGCGGCGCAGCGTGCCGATCGCGGTGACCGCCGCCCCGGACCGGTCGGCGGCGTCCTGGATGTGCACGGTGAGCACCGGGTGCGGGCTCGGTTCGACGAACACCGCGTGGCGGTCCAGCAGCGCTTCGACGGTCGGATGGAACAGCACCGTGCGACGCAGGTTGCGGCACCAGTATTCGGCGGTGAGTTCGGTGCCCTCCAGCGCGGTACCGGTCACCGTGGAATGGAAGGCGATCTCGCTCTTGCGCGGAGCGATCGGGGCCAGGGCTTCGATCAGCTCGTCGGTGATGGTGTCGACGTAGGACGAGTGCGAGGCGTAGTCGACCGGCACCCGCCGGACCCGCACCCCGTCGCCCTCCAGCCGGGCGAGCACCCGCTCCAGCGGTTCGGAGGGGCCGCTGATCACGGTGGACCGCGGCCCGTTGAGCGCTGCCAGACTGACCTCGGGGTACCCGGAGAGGAGGTCGTGCAGCTCGTCGGCCGCCAGCGCGACCGATGCCATGCCGCCCTTGCCGGCCAGGTGGCGGGCGATGATCAGGCTGCGCAGCGCCACGACCCGGGCCGCGTCGGAGCGGGACAGGATGCCCGCCACGGTCGCGGCGGCGATCTCGCCCTGGGAGTGGCCGACGACCGCGGCCGGCCGGACGCCCAGCGAGGCCCACACGTCCGACAGCGCGACCATCACCGCCCACAGCGCCGGCTGCACCACGTCGACCCGCTCCAGGTCGGCGGGGCGACCGTCGCGCAGCACCTGGTCGAGCGACCAGTCCACGAACGGCGCCAGCGCCTCCGCGCACCGGGCGATCGATTCGGCGAAGACCGGCGAGCTGTCGAGCAGTTCGGCGGCCATGCCGGCCCACTGCGACCCCTGGCCGGGGAAGACGAACACCGGACCGGCCGGGTTCGAGGCGCGTCCGGTCACCACCGACCCCGAGGGCATCCCGGACGCGATCGCGGCCAGCCCGTCGCGCACCGGGCCGACGGCGGTGCGGTCCGCCCCGAGCACGACGGCGCGGTGCTCGAACTCCGAACGCGTGGTGACCAGCGACCACGCCACGTCGAGCAGGTCCGGGTCGCCGTCGAGGGCGGACGCGAGCCGTGCCGCCTGGGCCCGGAGCGCGCCGGCGTCCGCGGCGGAGAGCACCACGGGCACCGGGGACGGGGCGGTGCCCGGGGCACGCTCGGTCCGGCGCGGCTGCGGCGGAGCCGCCACCGCGATGTGGCAGTTGGTGCCTCCGATGCCGAAAGAGCTGACGCCGTACACCGCGTCGGCGGGCGCCGCCTCGACCGAGGTCTGTACTCGGAGGTTCAGTTCCGCCAGCGCGATCCGCGGGTTCGGGGTCCGGAACCCGGCGGTCGGGACGAGGGTCCTCGCCCGCGCGCACAGTGCGGTCTTGATGAAGCCGGCGATGCCCGCCGCCGCCTCCAGGTGACCGATGTTCGACTTGATGGACCCGACCCGCAGCGGATCGTCCGCCGCCCGTGCCGCGCCGATCACCGAGCCGAGCGCGGTGGCCTCGACCGGGTCGCCCGTCGGCGTGCCCGTTCCGTGCAGTTCGACGTGCACGACCGCCGCGGGGTCCAGGCGTGCTCGGCGGTACGCCGCCCGGATGGCCTCTGCCTGGCCGTCGGCGGTCGGGGTCACCAGCTGCTCGCCGCCGCCGTCGTTGGTGACGGCGCTGCCGCGGATCACGCAGTAGACGTCGTCGCCGTCGGCGAGCGCGGCCGCCAGCGGCTTCAGCACGACGGCGCCGCCGCCCTCACCCTGGGCGAAGCCGTTCGCGCGGGCGTCGAAGACGTGGCACCGCCCGTCCGGTGACAGGGCGCCGAGCCGGTTGGCGGCGATGGCGTGATGCGGGGTCATCCGGAGGGCGACGCCGCCGGCGATGGCGATGTCGGATTCGCCGCGGCGCAGGCTCTCGGCGGCGAGGTGGACCGCGACCAGCGACGAGGACTGCCCGGCGTCGACGATGAGGCTGGGCCCCTTCGCCTTCAGGAAGTAGGACACGCGGTTGGCCACGATGGAGCGCTGGGAACCGGTGAACGTGTGCGCCGTGATCGCCTCGGTGCCCCGGGTGCGGACGAGCGTGCTGTAGTCGTCCGTCGCGACGCCGAGGAACACGCCGGTGCGGCTTCCGGTCACCGACGGTCCGGTGAGCCCGGCGTCCTCGAGCGCCTCCCAGCTCAGCTCCAGCATCAGCCGCTGCTGGGGGTCCATCATCGCGGCTTCCCGGGCCGGCACCCGGAAGAACCCGGCGTCGAAACCGGCGACGTCGTCCAGGAAGGCTCCGCGCCGGATGACACCGGCCTCCGACTCCGACAGGCCCGCCAGGGCGTCGGGCTCCCAGCGTCCGTCGGGCAGCGGTGCCTCGACGGCGGTCCCGGCCGTCAGCAGCGACCACAGGGCGTCGGGGCCGTCCGCTCCGGGAAATCGGCAGGAGACGCCGACCACCGCGATGTCGGCTTCGTGGCGCAGCGACATCCACATCCTCCTTCATAGGGCACCGCGCACATCGGACCGGGCGCGTGGCCCCGGTCGGCGGGCGTGCGGGCGAGCCCGCATGAACGGTGTTTGAACGGCTTGGCTGGGAGCGGGGAGACCGGCGTTTCGTGACATTGACGATCGACTTGAGCCGAAGGCGAGGATTGCCTTTGCGCACTATGCCCCGTACCTATTTTTTCTACAAAATAGACTCCGATATGTGAAGTGAACCTTGGTACACGGACGGCGGTTGACCTGCGGAATCGTCTCGTACAAAGGTCCACTTGACGCCTCTGCGGAATATCGCGTAGAACACCTTTCAACATCGACCGAGTGCGTCGGAGGAGTCCGGCGTGAGCGTCTTCACACGTGCGCATTCGAGGGACATGGGGGTGCTGAGTGCGCATTGAACTGGACACCGACAAGTGCCAGGGGCATCTGCGCTGCATGGACCTGGCTCCGGAGCTGTTCGACTGCAACGACCTGGGCTACGGCACGTTGCTGTCGAGCGGGCCGATACCCGAGGAACTGGAGCCGGTCGCACGCCGCTGCGCTGCCAATTGCCCGGAACGGGCGATCGCTCTCCACCCCGTGGATATCCGGTGATGGCTGTGCGGGTGGAGAGATCCGGCTGGCGGTCGGGACGAAGAAGAAAATCTGACAGTGTCGGGAAGGGGTCGGTGTGACATCAAATCCGGAGAAGACGGGCGACAGACCGGAAACAGAGGTCCAGGACCGCGTGGGGAAGGGCCCGCTGTGGTACGTCGCGGCGATATCCTGTGTCGCCTACTTCATGGTTCAGTTCGACAACGCGGTCGTGAGCATCGCGCTGCCGTCCATCCAGCGCAGTCTCAGCCTGGATGTGACCGGGCTCCAGTGGGTCGTGAACTCCTACAGCCTGGCGTTCGCCGGGCTCCTGCTGCTGAGTGGTCGTCTGAGCGACCTGTTCGGCCGGCGTGAGGTCTTCCTCGCAGGGCTCTGGCTGTTCACCTTCGGCAGCGTGCTGGGCGGGTTCGCGCAGAACGGCTGGGAGCTGGTGGCGGCGCGCGCGTCGCACGGCGTCAGCAGCGCGATCCTGCTGCCGGCCTCGCTCGGCCTGATCATCGCCGCCTATCCGGAGAAGCACCGGCGGAACCGGGCGATCTCGGTCTGGGGCGCGGCCAGCATCATCGGCGGCGTCAACGGCGCGGTGCTCGGTGGTGTCCTCACCCACCACTGGGGCTGGCGCTCGACCCTGTTCTTCTGCCTGCCGATCGGCTGCGTCCTGCTGTTCTTCGGCACCCGGACGCTGACCCGCCGGGTCTCGGTGGCGCGCACCGGCATCCCGTCCCTGGACCTGCCGGGAGCGCTCTGCGTGGTGAGCGCGGTGACCGCCGCGGTGTACGCCACCATCGGTCTCAAGGACCACGCGTGGCTGTCCGCCCACACGCTGCTCTCGTTCGCCGTCTCGATCCTCTTCCTGGTCGCCTTCCTGGTGATCGAGTCGCGGTCGAAGCAGCCGATGGTGCCGCTGGGCATCTTCCGCTCGCGGACGATCTCGATGGCGAACCTGGTGTCGTTCGTGGCCACCACCGCGATGGCCTCCCAGGTCATCCTCGTCGTGCTCTACATCCAGAAGGTGCTCGGCTACGACCCGCAGGAGGCGGGACTGGCCGAACTCCCCGGCGGTCTGACCACGTTCGTCGTCGCGATCCTGACCGCGCGGTTCGTGAAGCGGATCGGTGCGCGGCCGATGCTGATCGTCGGGCTGCTGGTGTACGCCGCCGGTGTCGTGTGGATCGCCCGGGTGCCCGTGCACGGTGACTACTGGGGCGCCATCTTCTTCCCGATGGAACTGCTGTGCGCCGGCATGGGCCTCGCCCTGCCGTGCATGACGATCACGGCGACCGCCGGGGCCCCCAAGGAGAGCGCGGGCCTCTACTCGGGAGTGGCCACGACGACGCGTCAGATCGGCAGCGCCATCGGTGTCGCGGTGTTCACGAGCATCGCCGCGACGGCCAGCATGAGTGCCACCGGGAGCAAGCAGGCCGTGCTCGCCTCCGGCTACCGCACGGCGCTGCTCGCCGGTGCCGTGGTCTCCGTCGTCGCCGCCGTGCTGGCACTCGCGATCCCCGGTGAACGCCGGCAGGAGGTCCGGGAGGACGTCCGGGCGGACGTCGAGGTGAACGCCTAGCACGTGATCGCCCCCCGTAGGGCCCACGGTCCGGCCGTGGGCCCTACGGGCGTCACGACGACCCGGCCGGGCGCACGCTCACCGGGGCACCGTGGCGGAGAACAGGTAGGTGGCGAAGGTCATGTCGAACGCGCCACCGAAGCGGTCGATGGTGTTGCCGATCTCGTCGAACAGGTTCTGCCGCACATCGGCCGGCAGCGCCGCGTGGTCGGTGTGCGTGCTGAGCTCGTCGAGCCACTGGTCCCGGGTGTAGGTCGCGCTCCACGGAACCGACCTGGCCGGCTCCTCCGTCATGTGCCGGAACGCGCGGGGGGATCCGGTCACCACGCTGAAGTCCAGCGGCAGGTCGCTGGACCGGCTCACGGCGTAGCCGAGGGTCAGCTTGGGGGTGCCGGGCGGGAGGACCCGCCGGTAGGCGTCGGCCAGGGCGTCCGCGAGCTCGTCCGGATGGAACCCCGCGCTCCAGAACAGGCAGAGCCGGCCCCCCGGCCGGAGCACGGACGCCGCCTTCTCCGCACTGTTGAACGGATCCATCCAGTGCCAGGCCTGCGCGCAGGTGACCCGGTCGAACTCCCGCCCGGCCGGCTCCCAGGTCTCGAACGGAACGATTTCGGTGGAAATGCCGTGCCGTTCGGCGACGGCGCTCATCCCGGG
Source organism: Kitasatospora sp. NPDC087314 (assembly GCF_044744365.1). Lineage (NCBI taxonomy): Bacteria > Bacillati > Actinomycetota > Actinomycetes > Kitasatosporales > Streptomycetaceae > Kitasatospora > Kitasatospora sp. NPDC087314. The sequence goes on along the minus strand of NZ_JBIUYE010000024.1, from coordinate 75,340 downwards.
ACTCATGTCGAGCCCGAGGACCCGGGCTCCCCGCTTGGCCATCTGGCGCGAAGCGATCCCGGTTCCGGAGCCCACGTCGAGTACCGACAGGGTGTCCGGGGAATCCCCCAGGATATCGTCGATGACGTCATCGGGATAGCTCGGCCGCGATCGATCGTATGCATCGGCCATCTGGTCGTACAGCTTTACCCGGTCCCGACGGTCCATCGATTCCCTCGCAGCTCTCTAGGGTATTCGGCTATACGCCTAATTCACTCATATCAAATTTCATTCGATTATGTACATTGCACCTTCGTCCACTGGTACGACGGGTGTCGCGCGGGCACGATCGTAGTATGTGCCTCCCCCCGGACGGTGCGATCCCAGCTTCGGAAAAGTCCCTGTACGAATCCGGAGAAGATTGTCCGCGGTCGGGGGAGGCCGCGGCCGCGGCCGAGATTCCAGCGGAATGTCCGGATTCGGACGGGGTCCTGCGGCCTGCCTCGAAAACCAGCGAAGTGGACCGGGAGTAAGCGGTGACGGAATCCAGCCAGGTAGCACCGGGTTCGGAAAACGAAGAGGAATACTCCGCGCCGACGGCGGTCCGCGAGTTCTGGCGGGAGGCCCCCGTACGGGAGGTCACCACCGCGGACGGCGGCAAGGCGTGGCTGATCAGCGGCATGGCGGAGGTGCGGACCGTGCTGTCCGACCCCCGGTTCAGCCGGGCCGAGGCGCACCGCCGCGGCTCGGTGACCGGCCGCGCGGCGGTCTTCTCCCGGCCCGGGATGCACGACCTCGACCCGCCCGAGCACACCCGGCTGCGCCAGGCCGTGGCATCGGCGTTCAGCGTCCGGCGGATCCGCGCGCTGCGGCCGCGGGTCGAGCAGATCACCAGCGAACTGCTGGCCGGTGTGCACGAGTCCGGCCCGCCCGCGGACCTCAGCGCCGCCCTGTGCTTCCCGCTGCCGGTCGCGGTGATCTGCGAGATCCTGGGCGTGCCCTTCGAAGACCGGCACCTGTTCCGCCCGTGGTCGGAGCAGATCACCTCGACCAACGCCTACCCGCCGGAGCAGGCGATGGCGGCCCGGCGGGCGCTCGTCGACTACATCGGTGAGCTGGCCGCCGACGCACAGCGGTGCCCGGAGGGCAGCCTGCTGCGGGACCTGGTGACCGCGCGCGACGTCGATGGCCGGCTGAACGCGGAGGAGGTCGTCCAGATCGTCTTCGGCGTGCTGGTCGCCGGGCACGAGACGACCGCCAACATGCTGGGCAAGGGCCTGGTGGCCCTGCTGGACCACCCGGACCAGTTCGCGGCGGTGCGCGCCGATCCCTCGCTGGTGCCCTCCGTCATCGACGAGGTGCTGCGGTACGTGGTGCTGAGCCCGAGCACCGATCCGCACGAGGGCCTGCACCTGGTGACGACGACCGACGTCGAGCTGGGCGGCTTCACCATTCCCGCCCACAGCGTGATCCTCGCCAGCCCCACGGCCGCCAACCTGGACCCGAGGGCCTTCCCGGAGCCCGACCGGTTCGACCTCGGTCGGACCAACGCCGCCGACCACGTGGCGTTCGGGCACGGCCCGCACCGCTGCCTGGGCGCCCAACTCGCCCGGCTGGAGCTGGAGGTGGCCTACACCGCGCTGCTCCGCGAGTTCCCGGGGCTGCGGCTGGCCGTACCGGTCGAGGAGCTCGCTTACACGAGTGGGATGCTGCTCAAGGGACTGCGGGCGCTGCCCGTCACCTGGGACGTCTAGCAGCCGGCCCGGCCCGGCCCGAACAGAACCGAACCGAACGGGAGAGTGCCCCACGTGACCACGCGCGGTGCGGACAGGGATCTGTGGATCCGCCGCTACCACCCGGCCGACGAAGCGCGGGTACGGTTGCTCTGCCTTCCGCACGCGGGAGGCTCGGCAAGCTTCTACTTCCCGGTCTCCCGGGCCCTCTCGCCGCAGATCGAGGTACTCGCCGCGCAGTACCCGGGCCGTCAGGACCGGCGCCTGGAACCCTGCATCGACAGCATCCCCGAACTCGCCGACCGGCTGCTGCCGTTGCTCGTCGGGGAGTGGACCGACCGGCCGCTGGCCCTGTTCGGGCACAGCATGGGCGCGTCGCTGGCGTTCGAACTGGCCGGGCTGCTGGAGCAGCGGGCCGGGATCGTTCCGGCGATGCTGTTCGCCTCGGGCCGCCGGGCGCCGTCCCGGTTCCGGCCGGAGGACGACGTGCACCATCGGGGCGACGAGGCGCTGCTCCGCGACGTCAGACAACTGGCCGGCACGGACAGCCGGGTCCTCGGTGACGACGAGGTGCTCCGCATGGTGCTGCCCGCGATCCGCAGCGACTACCGGGCGGCCGAGCTGTACCGCCCGGAGCGGGTGCACCGGGTGAGCTGTCCGGTGACGGCGCTGGTGGGCGACCACGACCCCAAGGCGCCGCTGGACGACGTCCGGGCGTGGCACGAGCACACGAGCGGCGCGTTCGCCCTGGAGGTGTTCCCCGGGGGCCACTTCTACCTCACCGAGCAGGCACCCCGGCTGATCACGCGGATCGCGGACGTGCTGGCGGGTGCGTCGGCGGACCACTGACGGGACGGTACGACAGGAGCCGCGGGCCGACAACGGCCCGCGGCTCCTCGCATGGTGCGGTCGACGGGTGGACAGGTCGACCCAGCGGACCCGACGGAGCCCGGGCCGGCGCCCGCGGTGTGACCGGAGCGCCCCGGTGCCGGCCCATGTCCTCCGCGTCGTCACATGCTGCTGCCCCTGCCGGGAGACCGACAGGGGCAGCAGCATGTGACGACGCGGTGACCGCGCCGGCGTCAGTGCTGCCGGCGCGGTGGGTGGGCGGGCGGTCGTTCGGATCGGGAGCCCGCCCCCGGCTCAGGCCATCTGCTCCTGGTCCGCCCGGTCCTTACGGTCGAAGAAGGTGGAGTTGAACACCGGCTCCGACCCGAGGCGGGGGCCTTCGAGCGCCTCCGACTCGCGGCCGTCCGGGCCGACCGGCACCTCGCCGACCAGCGTGACCCGGTGCAGCACCCGCTCCACGTCGAGGTGGTCGAGGTCGCGCGGCGGGATGTGGCAGGTGGCGCGGTTGTCCCAGAAGATGACGGTTCCCGGGGCCCAGCGGAACCGCACCGTGTACTCGGGACGGGCGATCTCGTCGAAGAGGTAGCCGAGGACGAGACGGCTCTCGATGGGCGACAGGCCGACGATGTGGTCGGTGTAGATCGGGTTCACGAACAGGGCCTTCTGCCCGGTCCGCGGGTGCACCCGGACGAGCGGGTGGTGGGAGACGAGGGAGTTCTCCTCGACGCGCTTCTTGAAGCCGGCCACGCTGGGCTGCGGCATGCCGGACCAGTTGGCGCCGTACCGGTGCTCTGCGCGCAGCCCGTCCACGAACTCCTTGAACGGCTCGGACAGGCCGTCGTAGGCGGCCACCAGGTTCGTGTACTGGGTGTCGCCGCCGTAGTTCGGCAGCACCTCGGCACGGAGGATGGCACCGGCCGGCGGGTTGATGAACGGGGTGAGGTCGGAGTGCCAGCCGTTGTTGCCGGCGTAGGCGTACTTGCGCAGCTCCCGGGTGGCGTCGCCGCCGAGCTGCTTCTCGAAGCGGCGGTGCTGGATCGTGTAGATCTCCGGCGCGTCCTTGGGCGGCTCGTGGTGGGGGTGGCCGTAGGTCAGCTCGCCGAACTGGCGGCCGAACGCGGTCTGCGTCGCGTGGTCGAGCTGCTGGTTCCGGAAGATCACGACCTTCCACTCGTCAAGCGCCTGCTGGATGGTGCTGATCTGGTCGGCGTCGAGTGGGCGGGAGATGTCCACGCCCTCGATCTCGGCGCCGATGCGCCCGGCGGCAGGGTTGACGGTGATGCCAGTCATTCTGCGGTACCTCCGTGAGTGTGGCGGCGAGACGGGTCTCCGCTGCCGCGCTGTAGAGCGGGACGGCACTGTCGTCCGGACAGGCGCCCGCACCGGCCTTCGGCTGGGAGATCGCGGTGGCACCCAGACCTGGTCGGCGGAGATTCCGAGGTGTCGACGCGCAGCTGAAGCGAAGTCCGTTCCCGGCCGCCGAAGTCAAGGGATTCAGAATGCGATGTCGGGAACCGATCTGGTATCTGCTCTGCGGACGGCACGTTCCCCGGAGGCCGGGGAATCGTCGCGCGTGCGCGACCGAACGGGAGCCGGCGCGCCTTCCCGCGTCGAGCCGGTGACCTCCATATTCCCGCCCTATGGAATTCACCTTACAAAACCACAGCGTACGGTGCCCGGGGATGCGGCGGGAATGGAACCTTCGTACATGTGACGTGCGGTGACATCGGCCGGAGGGCTGCCGCACGGAAGTGGTCGAAGGCAAGGGGAAGTACGTCGTCCGGTTTGGCTTGATCAGGTACCCGTCAAGCGAAAACGGTATGGCCGAGTCGGGCTCGGAAGGTCTTCGCCGGGCCGGAGTTGGCGCACGGCGGGTTCGCGGACCGGAGATTTCTCCGATGGCCCGTCCTTGCTGCGCGGTGGCTCCCGCCAGCGTAAATGCCCACGGTGGGCCGTTCGTTCGAATGGAGACGGTCCGTCGGGTCCGAGCTCGGCCGAGTTTACCGCCGATGGCTTTCGCACAAACGCTCTTCATTCGGCCACTTCGGCGACTACGCTGCTACGCACCGAACTTCGGCTGGATCCCGCCGGTGGAGGGGGAAATCGCCGCCGGGGTCCGTCGCGTCTTGAAGCGCACCCGATCAGCCGGGGTACGCCCAACCGTTTCCTCATCCCAGAGATTGAGATCGTCATGCCGAGAACCACTTCGCTGGCCCGGAGAACCGCTGTCGCCCTGCTGGCCGCAGCGAGCTTCGCGACGGTGGCCGGATTCGCACCGGCTTCCGCCGCCACCGTCCCCGCGCCGCCCCGCGACGGCCTGACCGCCGTCGACGCCCAGCGCTCGAGTGCCGCCCTGGAGCGCAACAAGCGTGTCGCCGTCGAGGTGCTCACCCAGCTCTTCGAGAAGGGCAACGTCAAGGCCGCGGACCAGCACGTCCGCGCCGACTTCGTCCAGCACAGCCCCACCGTCCCCGACGGACGCGACGCGCTCAAGAACCTGGCCGGCGACCTGCACACGCGCTACCCGGGGTTCACGTACAACGTCAAGCGGGTCCTCGCCCAGGGCGACCTGGTCCTGGTGCACTCCAACCCCATCCAGGAGCCCGGAACCCGCGGCGAGGCCGTGATGGACATCTTCCGCTTCGACGAGAAGGGCAGGATCGCCGAGCACTGGGACACCCGCGAGGGCGTGCCGGCGACCACGGCCAACGGCAACGACATGTTCGGCACGGTCAGCAACCCGACCACGAACCAGCCGAGCGGGCCCTGCTGGCTGACGCCCCTCAGCCAGCAGGTCGTCCTCGACTACTTCAACACCCTCCTCATCCAGAAGAACCCCGACGCCGTCGGCTACCTCCAGCCGGAGTACTACCAGCACAACCCGTCCGTCCCCAACGGAACGGTCGGCATGCGCGACGGATTCGCCGAGTTCTTCCGCCAGTTCCCGAACGTGACCACGGATCTGAAGCGCACCATCGCCGACAAGGACTACGTCGCCGTGCACTTCCGCTACCGCCTCCACCCCGAGGACAGCGGCCAGGCCATCATGGGCATCTTCCGCGTGGAGAAGCAGGCGAACGGAGAGCTGAAGATCATCGAGCACTGGGACGTCATAGAGAACGTCCCGGCCACCTCCGCCAACAACAACACCATGTTCTGACGCCTCCCCGGATCCCGCCGGGATCCCCACTCGTGTCCCGCCACCGGTCCGGTGGCGGGACACGAGCCAGCGCCGGCTACGGACGGTTGGTCAGATCCGGTAACTGGTCGTTCTGTTCGACGGCCGCCGTCGGCGGATCGGCCGGATTCCGGGGCAGCAGGAGCGGGCTGGTGAGGATGGCGAGTCCGGCGACCGCGAGCGCGATGCGCGGGCTGGTGGCGTCGGCGAGCAGCCCGGCCAGCGCGGTGAAGATCGCGATTCCCGCCTGCTGGCCGATCAGCCAGGCTGAGAGCGTGCGGGCGACGCGGTGCGGGGGAGTGTGTTCGAGCCGGTAGGTGGCGACCACCGGTGTGAAGAGGCTCATGTTCAGGATGATCGCCAGCTCCACGGCAATCACCGTCACGAGGCCGATGGTACCGGGGCGGACGAGGACGAGGCCGATCAGCCAGACCACACGCAGGGTGCCGGAGACGCGCATGACCCGGTGCTGGCCGTACCGGGCCACGACCCGGGGCGCCAGTCGGGAGCCGATCAGCCCGCCGACGCAGGGGGCGGCGAAGGCGAGGCCGTACTGCCAGGGAGCGAACCCGAGGTCGCGCAGCAGGATGACGGCCAGCAGCGGCTCGGTGGCCATGATGAGCCCGGAGACGAGCATGTTGTTGAGGAAGAGCGCGCGCAGACCGTGATGGGCCATGATGTGCCGCCAGCCGTCCAGCAGGTCGCCGGACCGCAGCCGTTTCCCGCCGGACCTGCGCGGGGGCTCCTCGCGGCCGCGGATCGCGGTGATGCCGAGAGCGGAGAGCAGGTAGCCGGCCGCGTCGGCGACGACGGTGGCGACCGGTCCGAAGATGCCGATCGCCGCGCCGCCCAGCGGCGGCCCGATCGCGATGGAGCTCCAGTTCGTGGACTCGAACCGCGCGTTCGCCACGAGCAGGTGCTCCGGCCGGACGATGGTCTGGAGGTAGGCGCCGCTGGCCGAGTTGAAGGCGATCTTGGCGGCGGCGACGACGGCCGAGGTGATGAGCAGTTGGGCGAAACTGAGCCAGCCGAAGGCGTAGCACACCGGGACGGTCAGGATGACCGCGCACCGGGTCAGGTTCATGGCGATCATGACCGGCCGCTTGCGGCGGTACTCCACCCAGGGCGCGAGCGGCACCGCGATCAGTGCGCCCACGGTCGGCGCCACCGCGGACAGCGCGGACACCTCCGAGGTGCTGGCGTGCAGCGCCAGTACGGCGATCAGCGGAAACGCGCCGAACCCCAGCCCGGACCCGTAGGCACTCACCGCATAGGACGCCCACAGCCAGCCGAACGGCCGGCCCAGGGATCGTTTCGTCATGGAGCCTCGTGCCCTCTCCTTCCCGTGGCGGACCTCGCCGCGGGAACTCCGGGCATCAAATCAAGGCTGCGGAAGGAGGAGCAAACAACCGATCCGACAGGGAACCCCAACCATGCGTTGTGTCTTCGACGGAGGGTGAACCGTCAGTTGGGCGGGGTGCGACCCGGTGATCAGACCGGCCGGCCGCGCAGGGCCGCGGTCAGCGCGGTGAGATCCGGTGCCTCCGGCAGTCCACCCGCCAGTTCGGCGACCCGCTCGGCCTGATCGGGGGAGAGCGTCCGCTCGGCGTTGATCCGGAACTTGGTGATCAGTTCCGCCGGCGTGAGCGGGTTCTCCGGGCCGCCCCGGTTCACCTCGACCCGTTCGACGTGCCGGGAGCCGTCGGTGAGTTCGGCGGTCAGCACCGCGGGGAACTGGTGGGGGAAGATGCCGGTGCACCGCGCGTCCGGGACCACCCGGACCTTCTCGGCCAGGGCCAGCCGGTCCGCCGACTGCACCGCGGCATCGGTGAAGTCCTCGTGGGACACGCCCAGCCCGCCTCCGCCCAGCAGCGCCGCCGCGATCGTGAACGGACCGCTGAACGCGCCGTGGTATCCCGACTCCGGCCGGATCTTCGCCGCGTGGGGCTCGCCGATCGTGTGCACGACCGGCGCCGGGACCCCGAGGGTCAGGGCCGTGATGGCACCCGGATCGACCCCCTTCGCCCGCAGCCGCAGGGCGGCGTCGATGCCCGCATGGGTGAAGTGGTTGCACGGGTACGGTTTGACGAACAGTCGCCGGGCCTCCCAGCGGGTCCCGAGACCGTCGGTGAGCTGGTCGACATCGGCGCGATCACCGCAGAACGCGGTGAGGAAGCCGAACCGCCCCTCCAGCGCCGTGGTCGGACCGGTGATCCCGTGCCGGGCCAGCTCGGCGGCGACGACGCCCGCGTGGGCCGACCAGCCGCAGTGCGTGCGCTTGACCGTACCGCCGGTCCGATTGGCCTCGATGATCCCGGAGCCCATGCTGCAGGCGATGCCGATGACCGAGGTCAGCTCCTCCTCGCCGAGCCCGTACAGCATCCCGGCGGCGACGGCCGCGCCGACCGTGCCGCAGATGGCGGTGGCGTGCAGGCCGCGGTCGAAGAAGATCGAGTTGTTCGCGTCCGGGTCGTATCCGGCCATGCCGAGTCGGCAGGTGACCTCGACGCCGATCGCGGCGGCGTCGAGCAGTGCTCCACCGGACGCCCCCGTGGTCTCGGCGACCGCGAGCGCGGCCGGCAGCACCGCCGCGGACGGGTGCAGCACCGAGGGCAGGTGGGTGTCGTCGAAATCCAGGCCGTGCGCGAGGGTGCCGTTGACCAGTGCCGCCGCCGGAGCGGGCAGCCGTCGGGCGGCCGCGATCACCGTGGCCTGCGGTGCACCGGCCCAGGCCCCGGCCATGGCGGTCACGGCCGCGGCGACGCCGGTCGGCACGGCGGCGATGCTGTTCCCTAGGAGGTCCAGGACCCGCCCGGCCATCTCCGCACGGAAATCCGGGGGCAGGCCTGTCCGGGCGGTGGTGTGGGCCAGGTGCGCCAGCCGCTGCGCGGGAGTGCGGGTCATGCACCGGCCTCCTGTCGGGCGAGCGCATCGGCGAGGTCGACCAGCCACCTCGCGTTGGCCAGCAGCGCGGCGTCGACGAACCGGCCCCGGTCGTCGAGCCACGCGGCGGCGTCCCGCCCCACCTGGTCGGCGAGGCGTGCCCGGGCCGCGGCCACCTCGTCGGGATCCGGGGTGAAGATCCGGTTCACCACGCTCACTTGTTTGGGATGCAGGACCGACCGGCCGAAGAAGCCGCGCTTGCCGCCCGCGAGGGTGTCCGCGGTGAGGCCGGTCACGTCCGCGACGTCGGTCCAGGCGGCCAGCGGCGGACTGGGCAGCCCGGCGGCCCGGGCGGCGTTGACGATGCGCTGGCGGGCCCAGTCCAGCGCGCCGGTGTCGCCGAGCCGGAGGTCCGCCATGAGGTCGGCCTCGCCGAGCGAGAGCAGGGCGACACCGGCGTGGGCGGTGGCGATCCGGTAGGCGTTCTCCACGCCCAGCGCCGATTCGATGATCGCGTGCACGGTCAGACCGGACTCCACCGCCGCGGCCCGGACCAGGTCCGGGTCCTCGACCTTGGGAAGCCGCAGTCCGGCTGCGGCGGTTCCGGCCAGCGCCGCCAGATCGGCCGAACCCCACGGCGAGTCCAGCGCGTTGACGCGCACCCAGATCGGCTTGGGCCAGTTCTCCGTCAGGGCCTCGACCACCTGGTCGCGGGCGAGCCGCTTGGCGTCCGCGGGCACCGCGTCCTCCAGGTCCAGCACCACGGCATCGGTCTGCCCGGCCATGGCCTTGCCGAGCAGTTCGATCCGGTGGGCGGGAACATAGAGCCAGCTGCGAATCGGTTCCACCATCACCACTTCCCAGGGGGACGTCCGGTGCTCAGCGGCGGTTCGTGTCCGCCGAGCAACCGTCCCCGTCGTCGATGCCCGCGCGCCGACCGGCCCGGGCGGCGTTGCCCGGCGTCGGGCAACGCGGATCTCCGGAGGCGACCCCGGTCCTCGCCTCCGCTACGCCTCGGTCCCGCCGAGCAGCAGGTCCAGCCGGCGCGGCCCCCAGACGTGCCCGGTCGACCACTTCACGGCGTCGCCGGGAGCGAGCGTGAACTCCGGGATCGCGCGAAGCCATTCCTCCAGGGCGATGCGCATCTCCATCCGGGCCATGGAGGATCCGATGCACCGGTGGATGCCGACCCCGAAGGCCAGGTGGCGGTTGACCTCCCGGCCGATGTCGACCCGGTCCGCGGACGGGAACTCCGCGCCGTCCCGGTTGGCCGACGGCATCCCCAGCAGGATGGAGTCACCCGCGCTGAGCTGCGCACCGTGGAACTCGGTGTCGCGGGTGACCACACGGGCGATCTGGACGGGGGAGAAGGCGCGCAGGAACTCCTCGACGGCGGTGGGGATCAGCTCGGGCTCGGCCACGAGCCGCCGGCGGTCCTCCGGGTGCCGGGCCAGGTGCCACAGACTGCTGCCGAGGGCGCTCCACGTGGTGTCGATGCCGGCGGTGATGATCAGTACCAGGGACCCGATCAGCTCGGGGCCGGTCAGTTTGCGGCCGTCGATCTCGGCGGACAGCACGCAGCTCACCAGGTCCTCGCCGGGCTCCCGGCGCCGCTGCTCGATCAGGTCGTCGAGGAACGGCTGGGTCTGCGCCATCGCGGCCTGGATCTCCGCCATCTCGTTGGCCTCGAGGAGGGCGCGCATCTGCTCGGCGAACTCGTCCTGGCGGTCGTCGTCGCAGCCGATCATCCGCGCCATGAAGCGCGACGGGATCTTCTTGGCGTACTCGGCCGCGGCGTCGCAGCGGTCCCGGCCCGTGATCCCCGCCAGCAGTTCGCGGGCGTGTTCGCGGACCGACGGCTCCAGCGCCTTGATCTGCCGGGGGCTGAAGGCGGGGAGCAGCGTGCGTCGGAACGCGCCGTGCCGCGGTGGGTCCAGGGTGATCGGCGGCCGTTCGGCGAGGTCGTCGCCGAAGGCGTTCTTGGGCACGCTGATCGAGACCGAGGAGAACAGCTCGGGGTTCTTGGCCACGTCGTCGACCGCTTGGTAGCTCGCCGCGATCCAGTAGCCGCCGTGCTTCTCGCTGTGTGCCACCGGACAGCCGCTGCGCATGTCGTCGTACACCGTGAAGGGGTTCTCCGCGACGGGCGGGGAGAACAGGTCGAAATCGTTCTCGTAGGGCATGGTCGTGCTCACCTGCTCAGGAGTGCGAGGGGACGGACGGGGGATCCGGTGCCGCCGACGATCCGCAGCGGCGCCAGTACGAAGCCGAATTCCACTGCGGCACGACCGGCGAGTCCGTCGAACCGCATGTTCTCCACGATGTGGATGCCGGCGTCGACGAGCATGATCCGGTGTACCGGCATGATCGTGTGACCTCGTCCGGCCGGGATCTGCTCGAAGGCCGTGGTGTCGGTGCCCGCGGCGCGGATTCCCCGCTCCACCAGCCACCGTGCGGCGTCCGGGGTGACTCCGGGGACGCCGGTGTCGAACCCGAGGTAGGCCTGGGGGTCGTTCCACCAGCGGCTCCAGCCGGTGTTGATCAGACAGACCTCGCCCGCCCCCGGTTCGACGCCGGCGCGCCGCGCCGCGGCGGCCATCTCCGCGGCGGTGATGCCGTGGCCTGCGGGCAGGCAGTCCGTGCCGTGGAGGGCCGCGATGTCGAGGAAGGTCGCCCGGCACACCATCGGTTCGACGGTGTCGATGCCGTGCACGGAGAAGACACCACCGCGCTGGGCCTCGGCGCTGTCCAGGCCACCGTGCAGGAGGCCGTTCTGGGAGACGTGGGAGAGGGCGTCGATGTGGGTGCCGACGTGACCGCCGGTGGTGATGATCTCGCTGGCCGACGAACCGCCGTCGGCGCGCACCGCGTCGCCGTGCCGCCGTGCCAGCGCCATCCGGAACCCCGGATGGTTCGGCGAGCACGGCATCCCGTTCGCCAGGGGCTGAGCCAGGTCCACGACCTCCACTCCGCTCGCCAGTGCGGCGAGCAGGCGGTCGGGGCCGGCGGGGGATCCGGTCATGACACGTCCGGGAGGAGTTCCATGGCGCGAGCCAGTTCGAGCACCCGACGCGCGTTGGCGACGATCGGTGGCGCGACCAGCCGCTGACGGTCCGACACCACGACCGCGGTGTCCTGCTCGCCGGCACGATCGGCCGCCTCGCAGATGCCGACTGCCTCGGCGATCTCGTCGGGCGTCGGCCGGTAGACCTGGTGGATGATCGGCAGTTGGTCGGGATGAATGGCCATGCGCCCCATGAAGCCGAGCCGCTTGCCGTGCAGGCAGCTGTCGCGCAGTCCCTCGGGGTCGCGCACCTCGGCGTAGACGCTCTGGCAGGGACTCGGCAGTCCCGCCGCGCGGGAGGCCATGACCACCCGGATGCGGGCGGCGTCCATCGTCCGTCCGTCCAGTTCGCAGCCCAGGTTCACCCGGAGGTCCGATTCGCCCAGCCCCAGCATCGTCACGGCGGGCGACGCCGAGGCGAGCGGGTAGGCGACCTCCAGCGCGGCGGCCGACTCGATGAGGAGCTGGACGCTGGCCGGATGGCCGAGCTCGGCGAGCAGCCCCGTGACGTGGGCCAGATCGTCGAGGCCGCGCACCTTCGGCAGGCGCAGCCCGCTCAGTGCGGGCCCGGCGACCGCGAGCACGTCATCGATGCACAGCCCGCTCGCGATGGAGTTCACCCGCACGAACGTCGGCTTGGCGACGGCGCCCGAGACGACGTCGGAAACCAGCTCGCGAGCGTATTGCTTTTTCGAATCCGGTACGCCGTCCTCCAGGTCGAGCACGACTGCGTCAGCGTCGGAGGAATATGCGCTTCCGATTCGCTTCAGGTGGTGACCTGGTACGTAGAGGTAGCTCAGGAACAGTGAGCGGGTACTCGCGGACTGCCCTGCGGAATGGTGTGGCTTGGAAAGTTGCACTACACCCCCAAAGGCGGGTATCGTGGCGGCGTCACAATTTGACATGCTAAAGCCAGTAAATGTCGAATTATTTTTACGCAGGACGAGTCGGGAAAGTAAGTGGACCTTGGTGCAGGGCGAAAATTGTGTACCTAAGGCCACTTTGTCTCGATCATCCCGCATGGTATGACTCAAGGCTGTCGTGCCGAGTCGTCGGCAAGTGGGTGCGCACAATGCGCGAATGCGGTGAATGGGATGGTTCATGAGTAATTCGGGCGATGAGCAGCAGGGGACGTCGTTCGGGTCGAACGCGGCCGGGTACACCGAGCACCGGCCGGACTACCCGCGCGAGGCGATCGAGTGGGCGCTCGTGCCGGTCGCGGACCGGCCGCAGCTGACGGTCCTCGACCTGGGCGCGGGGACCGGTCAGCTGACCAAGGGGCTGCGGGCCGCCGGGATCGCGGTGGTCGCCGTGGAGCCCGACGCGCGCATGCGGGACGAGCTGGTCCGCAACCACCCCGGGGTCGAGGCCCACATCGGATCGGCGGAGAGCATCCCGCTGCCCGACGCGTCGGTCGACGCGGTCCTGGCGGGCAACGCCTTCCACTGGTTCGACCAGGAGAAGGCCTTTCCGGAGATCGCCCGGGTGCTGCGCCCGGGCGGGGTGGTCGCCGCACTGTGGAACGACGACGACGCGCGCGTCGACTGGATCGCCGGCCTGGCGCGGATCTTCGGCTGGGACAGCACGACGTCGCCCACCGACCGGCTGCGGCAGCACCCGCTGTTCACCGACCTGGAGCACGCCGACTTCCGGCACGGCCAGCGCTGCACCACCGACTCGATGGTCGCCCGCATGGGGACCCTCTCCCCCGTCCTGGCGCTGCCGGAGCAGGAGCGCGGTGAACTGCTGGGCCGCATCCGCCGGCACCTGGACGAGCACCCGGACACGCAGAAGGGCGAGTTCGATCTGCCGATCCGCCTCACGGTGACCCGGGCGGAGCTGCGCGGGGCGGGCGAGTAGCGGATATCCGAGGAATTCTTGCGGCGGCTTGCGGACACCCGGCGAACGGGTTCCGCAGCCGCCGCTCTTCGATTCTGTACGCCGTTTCCCGGAGTCATTTAACGGAATGTTTTCCCGGTGCCGTGGCGACGGTGCCGGAATCCGCCCACACGCCGCGGGAAATGCGCTTCGGATCGGGTCCGCGAACTGCGGGCGGTGAATCCGCCGGTGAACCCTTCGTGTGAGAAAAAGTGTGATGTACCAAGGTTCACTTTACGCATATCCACCGGCTGGGTGAAACTGAAGGCATGTCAACCCCGCACGAGGATCCATTTTATCCGATGGACCGGACGCCCGGGTGCCCGCTCGATCTGCCGGTGAAACTCCGTGAACTCGCCAAAAACGCCCCGGTGTCCCGGGTGCGGATCTGGGACGGCAGTACACCGTGGCTGATCACCGGGTACGCCGAGGCCCGGGAGGTGCTGACCGATGCACGGGCCAGCTCCGACCAGAGGTTGCCGGGATACACGTTCGCGGCGCCGCAGGCGAAGGCGTTCCACACCCGCAACCGCTCCATGCCCACCGTCGACGACCCGGAGCACGCGTACCTGCGGCGCATGGTCACCGCGGACTTCTCGAACCGGAAGGCGGAGGCCCTGCGCCCGGTCTTCCAGCGGACCATGGACGAGCTGGTCGACGCCATGCTCGCCGCCGGGAACACCGCGGACCTGTTCGCCGACCTCGCCGTGCCGATGTCGTCCAAGGCGATCTGCGAAGTCCTCGGCGTGCACCACAGCGAGGGCGAGCGGTTCGCCGCGCTCGGCAGGATCATGGCGGTGCCCGGTTCTCCCGACTCGGTGCACACCAGGGTCGTCGAGGACATGCGCGCGCTGCTGGGTTCGCTCGTGCAGCAGGCCCACACCGATCCGGGAGACGGCGTGATCGGGCACCTGGTGCGCGCCGGCGAACTGCCCGACGAGGAGATCGTCGCCACCGCCCTGCTGGTGATGGCCGCCGGACACGGCGCGACCGCACACATGACCACGCTCGGGACGATGGCCCTGCTGACCCACCCCGACCAGCTCGAGCTCGTCCGGGAATCGCGCGATCCGGTGTTCATCGCGAACGCCGTCGAGGAGCTGCTGCGCTACCTCAGCGTCGCCCACCTGGGAAGGCGCCGGGTGGCCAAGGAGGATCTCGAGGTCGGTGGTGTGCTCATCCGCAAGGGTGAGGGCATCATCGTCGCGACCGACACGGCGAACCATGATCCGCGGGCGTTCGACGGGGATCCCGACGCTCTCGATCTGCACCGTGACGCCCGGCACCATCTCGCCTTCGGGTTCGGTGTGCACCAGTGCCTCGGACAGCAGCTCTCGCGGGTCCTGCTGCAGGTGGTGTTCGGAACGCTCTACCGGCGCATTCCGACCCTCGAACTCGCGATCCCGGTGGACCAGATCTCCTACAAACTCGATCTGGCCATCTACGGGGTGAATGAACTTCCGGTGAAGTGGTGACCGTCGACGCGGGGAGAGGCTTCGTGCGCATCAATCTGGACAGGGAAAAATGCATCGGATCCGGCCAGTGTGTCCTGGCCGCGCCCGATTGGTTCGACCAGGACGAGGACGGAATCGCCGTCGTCCTGGAGGAGGAGACGACCTCCGAGGGTGAATCGGAGGACGTGCGCCTGGCCGCGTTCACCTGCCCGGCGCTGGCTATCAGTCTGGACTCGGAATAACAGGATGACCGTGGAGCCCGTAGCCGGCGATCTCGCCGACCTGTCACCCAGCGCCGTCTCCCTGAGAGGCAGTTGGGACGACCTGCCCGCGACCGTCGTCGCCGCGATCGAGTCGAACGCCGGACCCGTCGAGCGGGTTCAGCCGGCACGGGACGGTTACAGCAGCCACGTCGCGGCCACCGTGTGGAGCGGCCAGGACCGCGTGTTCGTCAAGGGGCTGCGCACGGACCATCCGGCGGCGCTCGCCCAGGGCTGCGAAGTGGCGGTCAACCCGTTCGTCGTCCCGCTCGGGCCGAAAGTGCTGTGGCGCGTCGAGGCCGACGGCTGGGACGTGCTCGGCTTCGAGTACCTGGAGGGCCGCCGCGCCGAGTACCACGCCGGATCCACCGACCTGCCGCTGGTGGTCGACGCGATGGCGGAACTCGGCGCGGTGGCCGGCCAGGACGCCCCGGTTCCCCGGGCCGAGCAGCGCTGGGCGCCGTACCTGGACGATCCGGCGACGGCGCGGCTGCTGCACGGGGACACCCTGCTGCACACCGATTGGCACCACACCAACATGCTCGTCACGCCGACCGGGCACGTCCGCCTGGTCGATTGGGCCACCGCCACCCGGGGGGCGGCGTGGATCGATCCGGCCTGCTGGGTCGTGTGGCTCGTCTACGCCGGGAACTCGCCGCGCACGGCGGAGCAGTGGGCCGAGCGGGTCCCCGCCTGGCGGTCCGCGGAGCCCGGCGTGCTCGACGCCTTCGCGGACGTGCTGGCCAGGTACTGGCAGTACGTCGCGGTCCACCATCCGAACCGCATGACCGGCGAGCTCCGCGACGCGAGCGCGCAGTGGGCGGCATATCGCCGGTCCGCCGGGCCGGCAGGTCAGTGAGGACGAACCCATGAAGTATGTCCCCCTCGGCGCGAGCGGACTCGCCACCTCGGTCTACGCGCTCGGCACCGCGACATTCGGGGGCAGTACCGACGAAGCCGAGGCGATCCGGGTGCTGGACACCTTCGCCGACGCCGGCGGCCTGCTGATCGACACGGCGGACGCGTACGGCGACGGCATGGGCGAGGTGCTCATCGGCCGGTGGCTGCGTACCCAGACGGCGGAGGTGCGCGAGCGGATGCTGCTGTCGACGAAGGGCGGCGGCTTCACGACCACGGCGGGCCGGAACCAGTGGGGCAATACGCGGCACAACCTGACCCGCGCGCTCGAGTCGTCCCTGCGCAACCTCGGCGTCGACTGCGTGACGCTCTACCAGGCGCACACCTGGGACCCGCTGACGCCGCAGGAGGAGACCCTGCGGTTCCTCGACGACGCCGTGCGTGCCGGCAAGATCCGCTACGTCGGCATCTCGAACTACACCGGCTGGCAGCTGCAGAAGGCCGTCGGCTTGGCCGACTCCATGGGGCTGGCCAGGCCGGTCACGTTCCAGGCGCAGTACAGCCTGCTGTGCCGGGAGGTCGAATGGGAGATCGTCCCGGCGGGCCGGGCCAACGGTCTGGGGCTGCTCGCGTGGTCGCCGTTGTCCGGGGGCCTGCTCAGCGGCAAGTACGCACCGCACGGCGCGCCCGAGGGCCCGGCGAGGTTCGCCGACCAGCGCGAGCGCGGGAAGATGCATGCCGCCTACGTCAACGCCCTGTACCGCTCGCACGCCGCCAGCGACCGCACGTGGCAGATCCTGAGGATCCTCGACGAGATCGCCGTCGCGAGGAACGTCTCCCCGGCTGCCGTCGCGCTGGCGTGGGTGACGGCTCAGCCGGGCGTCAGCGGTGCCGTCCTGGGGGCGCGCGACGCGCGGCAGCTCGCGGACAACCTCCAGGCCCGGTGGATCACCCTGGAGGACGAGGAGGTCGCTCGCCTCACCGAGGCGAGCGACCCGAGACCGGCCGGCTACCCCTACGGCGCCTTCGGCGCGATGCAGCGGAGCCGGACGATCGAATGAGCCGACCGGACGGGTCAGCCCAGCGTCGCGGAGATGAGGACGTAGCCGAACTCCGGCGTGTTGGAGAAGTCGCGGGTCGCCGTGATCAGGGCGTCGACCTTGTCCGAGTTCCCCTCCTCCACCAGCTGCTCCCGCACGTCCTCCCAGGCGTCGGCGAGGAGGTTCCCCGTACGCGCCACGTTGTCACTGATGTCCAGGACGTCGAGACCGGTGAAGCCGTGCGAGGACAGCTGGGCGAGGTAGTCGTCCAGGGGGCCGACCGTGTGCACGCCGAAGGTCTCGCAGATCCGCTGGACGGCCTGCAGGCCCTCCTCGCTGATCGGCGTCCGCAGCACGAAGTCCGCGATCACGAACCGGCTCTTCGGCCGCAGCACCCGCGCCGTCTCGGCCAGCGCCCGGTCCCGGTCCGGGACGTGGAACAGCGATTCCAGCGCCCACGCGGCGTCGAACGAGTCATCCGGGAACGGCATCTGCTGCGCGTCCGCGTACTCGAACGTCGCACGGTCCGCGAGACCCGCCTCGGCCACGCCGGCCCGGGCCTGCGCCACCTGGGACTCACTGATCGTGATGCCGACCACGTCCACCGGGTGGGTCCGGAGCAGCCGGGTCGCCGGCTTGCCGATGCCACAGCCGATGTCGAGCACGCGCTGTCCGGACTGCGGGGCCAGCCGCTCGATCATCAGATCGGTGAGCCGGTCCGTCGCCACCTCCGGGGGCGCGTCGTCGTTCTCGTCGTGCCAGTACCCGTTGTGCAGGTTACCGCCCCAGCGGTCTCGTATTTTTCCTGCTACGCGAACTTTTCCACTGCCGTTGTAGAAATTCGCGACGTCGCTGTTCGTGCCGGATGGTCCGACCGTCATGGCGTCACTTCCTTGCGAGATCCGGATACCTCTGAGGTCCTTGTAGAATGTAATGACCCCCGGGAGCGACCAGAAGTGGACCTTCGTACACGCGCGCATATATGTACGAAGGTAGTATTCACCCGCCCGCGCGGATCCGATAGAACCGGATGAGGATTCCGGCGTGCCGGGTGGAAGGATGGGGCGATGTCCGAAGAGCGGGCTGAAACAGATTTTGATCATCACTCGGCGGAGTACGCCGCCGACCCCTGGGCCGCGAACATCGCGATGAACACCCATTGTCCGGTGTCCTACAGCCGGAAGCACGGCGGCTTCTGGCTGGTCTCCGGATTCGAGCAGGTGTCCCGCGTCGCGCACCAGCCCGAGCTTTTCTCGTCCGCACACGAACTTCCCAATGTTCCGGGCCGGCCGCAGGGCACCGTCGTCCCGGCGTCGTCGTTCCGCGGTCTTCCGCTCGAAATCGACCCGCCGGAATACACGGAATGGCGCAAGGCGCTCAACACCTTCTTCTCCCCGCCGGCCGCCCGGCGGCTGCGCCCGCGCATCCAGCAGTACGCCACCTGGTGCGTCGACAAGTTCATCGAGAGCGGCGAGATCGACCTGGTGCTCGACCTGTCGAACCCGGTGCCCGCGCTGATCACCCTCGAACTCGTCGGGCTGCCGATGGACGACTGGCGGGTCTACGCCGACGTCCTGCACGCGCTGGTCTACACCCACCCGGGAACCCCGGAGTTCGACCGTGTGGAGGCCGACTTCGCGCGGCTGATCGAAGAGGTGCGGGCCCTGGTCCCGAAGCGCCGCGCCCACCCGGGCGACGACTTCATCAGCTTCCTGACCCAGGTCGAGATCGGGGGGGAGAAGCTCTCCGACGAGGACGTCGTCGGCGTCTGCAACGCCGTCATCCCCGGCGGGGTCGACACCACGACCGCCCTGCTCGCCTCGACCCTCGACTACCTCGACCGCAACCGGGACGCCCGGAAGACGCTCATCGACTCGCCCGAGCGGATCCCCGAGGTGTGCGACGAGTTCCTGCGGTACTTCACCCCGGTCATGGGCGCCGGGCGCACCGCCATGGCGGACACCACGGTGGACGGCTGCCCGATCCGCAAGGGCGAGCGCGTGCTGCTGTCGTGGGCCGCGGCCAACCTGGACGCCAAGGTGTTCCCGCAGCCGGAGGTCATCGACCTGGACCGGGACGCCGGCCGGCAGGCGGCGTTCGGTGTCGGAATCCACCGGTGCATCGGACGCCACATCGCCCGCATGGACTTCGAGGTCGTGATCGGCGAGGTCCTGGCGCGCATGCCGGACTACCAGATCATCGCGGGCGAGGCCGAGAAGTACCCCACCGTGGGGCAGATCCACGGCTACCTGCGGATGCCGGTGCGGTTCACCCCCGGCGAGCGCATCGGCTCGGAATCGGCGACCAACCCTCTGCCGGCGGCACTGTCCAAGTGACCGGCCGGAGAACACCTGCGGGAGGCGACATGGCACGGCAGCCCAGAGTGCTGCGGCTGGGAGCGATCATCGACGGTCCGGGAGGACACATCGCCGCATGGCGGCATCCGTTGACCCGGCCCGACGCCCAGCTCGACTTCGAATTCCACCGCCGCAATGCGCGCACGCTCGAACGCGCGGTCTTCGACTGCCTCTTCGTCCCCGACGTCGTGGCGTTGTGGGGCACCGACGTGGAGCACCTGAGCAGGACCGCGCGCAACGAGCACTTCGAGCCGCTCTCGCTGCTCTCCGCGTTCGCGGCGGTCACCGACCACATCGGTCTCGCCGCGACCGCGACCACGACGTACAACGAGCCCTACGACATCGCCCGCAAGTTCGCCTCCCTCGACCACCTCAGCGGCGGCCGGGCCGGATGGAACGTGGTGACCTCGGCCGCGCCCTGGGAATCGCGCAACTTCGGCTTCGACGAACACATGGAGCACGATCTTCGCTACGTCCGGGCGGACGAGTTCATCTCGGTGACGAACCGGCTCTGGACCAACGGCCGCGAACCGGTGGACCACGCGGGACGGTTCTTCAGCGTGCGCGGCCCGCTCGACGTGCCGTCCCCGCCGCAGGGCCGGCCGGTGATCTTCCAGGCCGGCGCGTCCCCGGTCGGGCGGGACTTCGCCGCCCGGCACGGCGAGGTGCTGTTCACCCGGCACACCAGGCTGGCGGACGCCCAGGAGTTCTACGCCGACCTCAAGAGCCGCGCGGCCGCGTACGGCCGTGATCCCGAGTCGATCCAGATCTGGGTCGGTCTGCAGCCGATCGTCGCCGACACCGAGGCCGCCGCCCGGGACCGGTTGCGGGAGCTGCAGGAGCTGATGCCCGACATCGTCGCGTTGCGGGCGCTCCAGGACCAGCTCGGCGACGTGGACCTGACCGGCTATCCGCTGGACGGACCGGTGCCCGACCTGCCGGTGTCCAACCACTCGCACAGCACCGCGCAGCGCTGGATCGAGCTGGCCAGGCGGGAGAACCTGACGCTCCGTCAGCTCTCCCTACGCACGGCCGGCGACATCGTCGCCGGCACCCCGGAACAGCTCGCGGACCACATGGAATCCATGTTCACCCAGGGAGCGGCCGACGGGTTCATCGTCGACTTCCCCTACCTGCCGGGATCGTTGGACGACTTCGTCGACCACGTCGTGCCGGAGCTGCGCCGGCGCGGCCTGGTGCGTACGGCCTACACCGACGGCACCCTGCGGGACAATCTCGGTCTGACCACCGCGTCACGGGTAGGTGTGAAATGACGATCGCGCTGTTCACCATGCTGCCCTCCGGCCCCGACGGGGGTGGCGGATTCGCTCGGGCGCGCGATCGGGCACGCGCCGCGCAGGACAGCGGCATCGACGCCCTGATCCTGCCGGACCGGCGCTCGGTCGGCCCGGACGGCCCGGACGGCTTCGAGGCGGGCACGCTCGCCGCGGCGCTCGCGGTGGCGACCGAGGGGATCGGCCTGGTCCCCGCGATCTCGACCGAGTACGCGGCGCCGTACCACGTCGCCCGGGTGCTCGCGACGATCGACCAGTTCGGCGGCGGCCGGGCGGGATGGGCGATCGCCCCGCCGGCGGTGGCGGCGGACGCGGCGAACCACCATGCCGACGCTCCCGCCCCGATCGCGGCGCAGCGGGCCCGCGCGGACGAGTTCGCCCGGGTGCTGGCCGGGCTCTGGGACAGCTTCCAGGACGACGCCTTCCTCCGGGACCGCGAGTCGGGCGTGTACTTCGTGCCGGAGCGGCTGCGCAGCCTCGACCACCGCGGCGAGTACTTCGCGGTGGCCGGTCCGCTGAACATCGCCCGTCCGCCGCAGGGACACCCGGTGCTGGTCCGTCGCGTTTCCTGCGCCGAGGACGCCGCCTCCGCCGCCGCGTTCGGCGACCTGGCGATCGTGCCGCTGGAGTTCTCCGACGCCGCAGCGGACGTGGCGCACGCGCTGGACGGCGCGTGCGGTGCCGCCGGGCGGCGCCGGGAGGACGTGCGGCTGCTCCTGGAGCGGACGGCCGACACCCCCGTGGACGAGCTGCTGCGCGAGGCGGAAGCCGGACCGGCGGACGGATTCGTCCTGGTTCCGTCCGCGGACGCCGGGTTCGAGACCGCGCTGGAGACGGCCCGCGCGGTGCGGCAGAAGTTCCCCCAGGGCGCAGGCACCACGTTGCGTGCCCGCCTGGGACTGCCTCGCCCGGCCGGCCGCTGACCGACACGTGGGCCTGACCGCCACCCGGGTGGCGGTCAGGCCCGTCGCGTGCAGGTCCGTCGATCAGTCGAGCAGCCGGCCGGCCAGTGCCCGCTGATCGTCCTGCGTCCAACCGTGGGCGGCGAGCCATGCGCGGACGCCGCCGAACCGGTCGTCGAAGGTCGCGAGCAGATCCTGCAGGTAGGCGGGGCGGGGCAGGAGGCTCGCGAACGGCCGGGAGCTGATGTCGGCTGCGTACAGGGGGTTGTCGCGCAGCCGCTCCACGATCTCGGCCATCTGCTCGCCGGAGCGCACGTAGTCCGCGACGACCGCCTCCCTGCTCACCCCGATCGCGTCGAGGGCCAGTGCGCACACCACCCCGGTCCGGTCCTTGCCCATCGCACAGTGCACCACCGTCGCTCCCGTGCTGTGCGCGATGACGCGCAGCGCCGCCAACACGGAGTCCGGCCGTTCGTCGCAGTAGCGGAGGTAGTGCCCGGTCGATCCGGCGGGCTTGGGCCGACCATCCGCGCCCGCCCGGTTCCAGGGCATCGCCCGCTCGGTGTCCACCCGGTCCGGGCCCTGGGCCGAGCCCGGGGGAGACTCGGCGAGCAGCGACAGGTTGTGGATCGTGACACCGGGCACCCGGGCCAGCGGCCCGGGTGCCTCGCGCCGTACCTCGGCGGTGCTGCGCAGGTCGATGACCTCGCGGACGCCCAGCGTCCGCGTGAGGTGTTCGACGTCCGCCGGGGTGAGTTCCTGGAGGCCGCCCGACCGGATCAGCCGGCCGAACCGGGTGACGCCGTTCGTCGTGGTGGGCAGTCCGCCCAGGTCACGGATGTTCAGCGCGCCCGCCAACGCAATCCGCCGGGTGCCGGAGCTCATCGCGCAACCTCCGCATTCGCGGTCAGGGGCAGCGGCCGCAGGTCGGCGCCGTCCGTGGAACCCGGTCCGATCCAGCGGGCGAGGGGCGCCTGCGGGGTGTACCCGGGCCAGCCCGGATCACCGTCGCGCGCCAGGCGCACGAGCCCGCTCTGCTCCTGCGCCCCGACCGCCCGGTCGGTCTCGGTGCCCTCCGGTCCGTCCGCGTCGCAGAACAGCGCCGCGGTGTCGGCGGCGTGCACGGCGCGGCGGGCGATCCCGGGGTACCCGGCAAGATGCGAGGTGGTCGGGTGGTAGTCGAACACCTGGGCCCAGCAGGGAGCGGTACCGGCGGTGCCCGGGCCCGGCGTGTTCAGCGCGGACAGCAGGCGCTCGGCCGGGCGGACGTAGAGTTCCTCGGACAGCCGGCCGACCTTCTCCTCGCGGGTCCTGCCGTCGGCATCGCCGATCAGCCGGGAGTACTTCGAGTCGACGGCCGCCCCCTCCTCGACGATCTCCAGGATTCCCGCTTCCTCCGAGGTCACCGAGACCAGCACGGGGATCGGGTCCGCGCGATCCGCGATCGCCGGCAGCGGCGGCCGCGGGATCAGGTCGCCGTCGACCACCGCGTGGTACCGCACCTGGCCGGCGCGCAGGGTCTGCGAATGCGCGTACCGCAGCGCCACGTTCGACAGCCCGGCCAGCGCTCCGGCGTCGTTCGCGAGACTGCCCGCGGCGCTCAGGAAACGCTCCGCGAGCCCGGCCGCGTCCTCCCGCGACTGCGCGAGCTCGGCGTTGCCGCTGTAGACGGCGGCCTTGTGGAACAACCCCGCGGCCGAGGGGACGCCCAGCAGGGTCGCCACGTCGGTGCCGCCGGTCGACAGTCCGAAGATCGTCACGTTGCCCGGGTCTCCACCGAAGGAGGCGATGTTGTCACGAACCCAGCTCAGCATCAGCAGCTGGTCGCGCACCGCGAGGTTGGTGCTGTCGGCGAATTCCGGGTCGAGGTCGGCCAGCGACAGCCAACCCCACGGCCCCAGACGGTAGTTGGCCGTCACGATGACCAGGTCGTGCCGGGCCGCGTAGGCCCACGGGTCGACGGTCCGCATCGTTCCGCCGACCATGTGGCGACCGGGGTGGAACCAGACCAGCACCGGCTGGGGATCGGGGCGTTCCGGCCGCGCCGACCAGATGTTGAGGTTGAGGCAGTCCTCGTGTTGCACGGCGTCCGGGTACAGCGGACTCCAGCGCTGCGGTGTCGGGGACATGGGCACCTGCCAGCTCACCGGGCCCCACCGAACGGCGTCGACGGGGTTCCCGGCGGTGGCCGGAAGGGCCGGCCGGAACCGGCCCGGAATTCGTCCGTACGGTATTCCGCGCCAATTCGGGACGCCGCGATCGAGGAATCCGCGGACGGGTCCGGAGGTGGTCTCGATCGCTGACACGCTGTCTCCTAGTCTTCGAACTCACACTCGTCGAGCCAACTGCAGGAATGTGCCCGAAGTGGTGCGGACGGTTCCGCCGCGACTCTCGATCACCTCGCGCACCCCGTCGAACAGGGCGGACCGGTCCGTGGGCGCCATGCGCTGATGGTCGCTGAACGTACCGATCAGCCCGATCCATTCGTCCGCGTTCAGGGCAAGGCTCCAGCGGTAGTTCCGCTGGGCCGCCGCGACGAATTCCGCGCTGTCCGCCAGCGGATCCCGGACACCATCCGTGCTCTTCTGCCGGGCCCCGCCCACCTGGACTCCGGGGGCGTGCTTCCGGTAGACCCCGTCGAGCTCCACGAGCGTCGGATCGTCCAGTACGTGGAAGCTCCAGAAGCGGGCGATGTGCCCGCCGGGCGCCAGTACCTGCGCGGCCTTCCGGGCGCCCTGTGCCGGGTTCACCCAGTGCCAGGCGTCCGCGCTGACGATCAGGTCGAACTGCCGCCCGCCCGGCTCCCAGGCCTCGAACGTCGTGGTCTCGACGGGCAGGCCCCGGCGCCGTGCGACGTCGGCCATCCGGTCGTCCGGCTCGATCCCGGACACCGAGAGCCCCCGCGCGGACAGCGCCGCGGACGCCTTCCCGGTGCCGCACCCGACGTCGAGGACGTCCGTCGCGCGCAGCCGCACGAGGTCGTCGATCAGGTCGACCGGGTACTCCGGGCGGTAACGATCGTAGTGCTCGGCCGTGGCGCCGAACGATTCGGCACGGGCACGGTCGAGATGACGTGTGCTGAAGGACATGGTATGTGTTTCCCCCGCCACGTGGACCGGCTGAAGTTCGGCAGTCAGCATGCCGAGGTTCCCCATGTAACCGGTATCGCTGTGAGAGGTGAAGTGAACCTTCGTGCAGAATCACCGGTGTACCAAGGTCCACTTCACACCGGCGTCGAACGATCGATAGAAGTGGGCAGTGTCCAGTATTCTGCCGACCCCGGAGGGCGATTCGATGCCGGAGCAAGAGTTCTGTCCGGACGGTTCGCCGGCGCCCCTCGCTGATGTGAAGGTCATCGACATCGGGACTTTGTTGGCGGCCCCGTTCGCGGCGGCGATGCTGGGTGATTTCGGTGCCGACGTGATCAAGATCGAGCACCCCACCGGAGATCCGCTCCGCGGGTACGGCTACCAGTGCGACGACGTTCCGTTGCTGTGGAAAGTCGTGAACCGCAACAAGAAGAGCGTCGTCCTGGACCTGAAGGACCCGCAGAACCACGACCGGTTCATCGAATTGGTGGCGGGTGCCGATGTCCTGATCGAGAACTTCAGGCCCGGCACGCTGGAGCGGTGGGGGCTTTCCCCCGACGTGCTGCAGAAGGCCAATCCGGACCTGGTCGTGACGCGAGTGACCGGGTTCGGCCAGGACGGCCCGTACGCGGGCCGGCCCGGATTCGGCACCCTCGCGGAGGCGATGAGCGGCCTCGCGGCGATGTCCGGGGACCGCGACGGCCCTCCGCTGCTCCCCGCGTTCCCGCTGGCGGACGTCATGGCCGGCCTGCAGGCCGCCTGCGCGACCCTGATCGCCCTGCACGCCCGGCAGCGGATCGGACGGGGGCAGGTGGCTGACGTCTCGATCACCGAGGCCATGATCGCGGCGATGGGCGCCCAGGTGATCGCGTACGACAAGCTCGGAGTCAAACCCCGGCGGGTCGGAAGCGGCTCGGACAACAACGCGCCCCGCAACGTCTACCGGTGCGCCGACGGGCGGTGGGTGGCCGTGTCGGCGCCCGCGCGGTCCGTGGCCGAGCGGGTGGTCCGCCTGGTGGGCCGGCCCGAGCTGGCCGACGAACCGTGGTTCGCCTCCGGCCGTGGCCGGGTGTCACGCCGTGAGGTGCTGGACGACGCGCTCGGACAATGGATCGGCCGCTTCCACCGGGACGAGGTGATCGTCGCGTTCGAGGAGGCCGGGGCCGCGGTCGCGCCGATCTACGAGGTGGATGACGTGCTGCAGGACCCGCACTTCCAGGCGAGGCAGGCCACGGTGACCGTACCGGACAGCGAACTCGACAGCGTCCGCATGCCGAACGTGGCATTCCGGCTCTCCGAGACGCCGGGACGGATCCGCTGGACGGGCCCGCAGCTGGGCGAGCACACCGACGACGTCTTGAACGGAGACCACCGATGACCGCGACCGCCGAGGACCAGCGCTGGAAGGTGCTGGACCCGTCATCCGACCCGGCCGACCCCGACGAATACCTGCGGACCGCGGTCCGCTGGCACTTCGGTGCGGAGACCGGGTCCCCGTTCTGGCTGCGGCGCATGGGGCAGCTGGACTTCGATCCGCTGACGGAGGTGCGGACCTACGACGACCTGCAGCGCTTCCCGAACGTGGTGGACGAGCTGCGCAGCGTGCCGGTCGAGGACCTGATACCGCGCGGCTACGGCCCCAACCCGCCCGCCCCTCGGGTCTTCGAGAGCGGCGGGACGACCGGCGCGCCGAAGCGGGCGATCTTCATGCCGGACTGGATCGCCGACTCCGTGGACCGGATGCTGAAGGGCCCCCAGTTCGCGGACCGGGAGCCGTCCAACATCCTGGTGCTCACACCGACCGGACCGCACAAGATCGGCTGTATGTACGACTACATCGCCGAACGCCAGAACACCGTCAAGTTCTGCATCGACATGGATCCCCGGTGGGTCAAGAAGGTCATCGCGAGCAAGCAGGCGGACCAGGCCGAGGCGTACGTCGAGCACATCCTCGACCAGGCGGAGCACATCCTGGCCACCCAGCGGGTCGGGCTCCTGGTGACCACCCCGCCGGTACTGCGCGCGTGCGCGCGCCGGCCGCGGCTGGTCGAGCTCATCAACGCGAAGGTGGAACTGATCTTCTGGGGCGGCGCCCACATGACCGTCGACGAGCGGTTCGCCCTGCGCCACGAACACTTCCCGAACGTGCGCATGATCAGCCGGTACGGCAGCCTGATGATCCTGGAGAGTGCCACCGAGCGCCCGGGGCTCGGCCCGGACGAGGACATCGTGTACGACCCGCGGAGCCCCGTGGTGACCTTCCGCGTCGTCGACCCCGCAACGGGCCGGCCGGTGGAGTACGGCGAACGCGGGCAGATCGTGATGAACCACGTCAGCAAGGGCATGTTCCTGCCCAACAACCTCGAACGCGACACGGTGATCCGCGTTCCGGGACGACCCGGACAGATCGGTGATTCGGTGTCCTCCCCGGCTCCGGTCGACACCTTCGCCGGTGAGAAGGTCATCGAGGGTGTCTACTGACCCCTACCGTGCGCACCGGTTCGGGCGGTCCGACGGCCGAACCGGGGTCCCGGCCGATACGGCGAGGTCCGCCCCTGCCCGGGCACGGGTGAGGGCGGACCTTCGGGATGCCGTCGGTGACACGGCCGATCTTCCGGTGCGTCACTTCCCCGGCCGGGACGGAACCAGGCTCGCGTACCGGGAGTCGGGCGCCGGGCGGCCCTTGGTGCTGTTGCACGGCTTCTTCTCGTCCGGGACCCAGAACTGGGTGCGGTCCGGGTTCTCCGCCGCCCTGGTCGAACGCGGTCACCGGCTGATCATGCCGGACCTGCGGGCCCACGGCGCCAGTGCCGCACCCCGCGACGCCGCCCGCTACCCACCCGACGTGCTCACCGACGACGCCTTCGCGTTGATCGAGCACCTGGAACTCGCCGACTACGACCTCGGCGGATACTCCCTGGGTGCCCGTACGGTCGTCCGGATGCTGGTGCGTGGTGCGGCGCCGCGCCGGGCGGTCATCGCCGGGCAGGGGCTGCGCGAAGTCACCGGTCACGGCGGCACGGTGGCCCGGTACCTGCGGCACGTCTTCGGCAATCTCGGCACGTTCGAACCCGGCTCGGCCGAATGGAAGGCCGAGCAGTGGCTGATCTCGACCGGGGGCGATCCCCGGGCGCTGCTGCACGTCCTGGACTCGGTCGTCGACACGAGCGCCGACGCCCTGACCGGGATCAGGGTGCCGGCGCTCGTGGTGGTGGGTGCCGACGACGATCGTGACGGCTCCGCGGACGCCCTTGCCAGGGCCTTGCCCGACGGAACGCACGCGGTGGTGCCCGGGAACCACACGACCGCGATCACCGCTCCGGAACTGGCGGTCGCGGTCGCGGGGTTCCTCGCGGATCAGTAGCGACGCTCTCCGTTGCCGTCGACCGGCGACCACCACTGGGTGTAGTTCGTCCCGCCGTCGCCGAAGATGCCGCCGTACCCCTCGACCACCTTGCCGTTCTCCCACTTGAGCATCTGCACGCCGGAGATGTCGAGCACGTCGAAGGGGGAGGTGCTGCCCTCCGGCGCACCCTCACGCACGGCGTGGATCTTGTTGGCGTCGATCGAGTAGCCGTCCTCGTTGTTGATGAGCAACGTGACGGGCTGCATGGTCCACGAACCGCCGGACGCCTTGAGCATTTCCTGCACGTAGGACAGGAAATCGTCGAGCCCCACCCGCCAGCCGGATCCGGCGTGGCTGCCCGGAGCGAGGAAACGCAGGTCCTCGGACCAGTACAGTGCGGTCTTCTCCCGGTCGCCGCAAGTCACCGCCTCGTACGCGGCAGCGACCAGTTCCGGCGTAACCTCAGTCATGTATCCTCCGCTTGCATATAGCAGACTTCACGATTTTCGCCGTCGTGCGGTCCGGTCGCGCCGTCGAATCCGATTCGCGCGGCACTGCCGACCGGCACCCACGTGTAGAAATTCCGCCCATCGGGAGCGGATTCTATCGGACCAATTTATACGCAGAAATCTCCCGGGGCGAAAGCTGGACCTTCGTACAGGTGGCCATGGGATATGTACGAAGGTGCACTTCTCCGGCCGAATTCCGGATGATAGAATGCGTGCGGAGGAATTCTCGGTGAATCGTCAAGACCTGTCCAAACCTTGCGGCGGTCTTGGTGAATCGTCATTACTTCGTGGAGTTGCCCGACTTTCCTGAGACCTGTCGGTGCGGGCGATCCGGCCGGCCGCGGACCTCGTGGACGTGGCTGCTCTCGGTTCTTGGGCCATCGACGGGGAGTCGGTGCGTTCGAGCGGGCGACGGATTTCGCGGATGACGTCGTCGTGAATCTGCCGGCCCGGTCGGTCCGGCTCCGGCGGGATTGTCGAGCGGTGCGCGGAAATTCTCACGAGTGCGAGTGGTGGCGGCCGGCCAAGGGTGGCGCGTCCGTCGGTGGGGCTGATCAGGCCGACGTGGCAGGTGCGGGCGGTGTGGTGCGCCCTGCCCGGCAGGACCGGTGCGGCGGTCCGTCGGACTGCGCCTCCCGGCGGTTGCGGCCGTGACGCGCGGCCCGTCCCGGGCGTGGGATCACCGGCTCGGTGCCGGTGTGCCGATCATACGGAGCGGAGGGCACCAACGGGAATGGGCTCCACGTTGTTTTCCGTGCGCTCCCTGAATTCGATGATGCTCCTCACCTTGGGCGCATCGGAAACCGTCGCGTCCTGTGAGGCCTTCTGATAGGCGTACGCGGCGAGCCCGGCCTGGAGTCGTGACTCCACACCAATCTTGCTCATTATCCGGGCGACATGGGCCTTGACGGTCCGCTCGGTGATCCCCAGTTTCGTCGCGATGGTTCGGTTCGAAGACCCCATGCCGAGCAGGAAGAACACCTCGACCTCTCGGGGTGTCAGCAGTGCGGCCCTTTCCGCTTCGCTGTCCCAGGTGCGCGGTTCCATGCCGAGTACGCGGACCTCCGGCTGAACCTCCGACACCTGCCACACCGTACAGGAGAGTTCCTGCTGAATGGTGGGCGCCATCGGGTGCTCGGGCGCGCCGCATATTTCGCGCATGCGCGCATCGATGTTCGCGGGGTGGACCTCGGACCGCTCCAGGGTGTCGGCCAGGTTGGCGAACCCCTTGCTCCGGCGGACGACGTTCAGGAACTTGGCCAGAGCTTCCTTGTCCTCCCAGAGCTCTTGCACGGTGCTGATGATCAGTGACTTCAGATATTCCGACTCGGATACTGCCTCGGCCGTGGTCACACCTGTCCCCCTCCTGGTGATCGGAGGGCCAGCCAATCAACCGACGGCCGTGACTCGCAAGACCCTTGGTCGGGACGCGGCGAGGGTCGTGAGGCCGGATCGACCGGCATATGACATGACAACACCTCAAAGTCCCCGTCCAGCCGCAGTGTCGGGTCACCAGCCCCTCCGGCGCCAGGATGGCCGAAAGGCTGGCCGGCCGATCAGTGTGACGGAGGCTCGAACTGGGAACCGCACCGCTCGAATTTCGGACAGCGGGGGAGGTGAGGTTCGGTCGCTCCGCGCGGTCGTCGGAAGGAAGGACGGGGACGCACGTCCCACAGGCGGAACCGGGTCGACCGCTTCCGCCTGTGGTCATGGCGTGGATCCTTCGCCCGGGCGAGGCGGGCCGCGTCGGTGCCGTCCGCGTCCCGGTGGCTCGCGACCGAGCGCCGACACGGCCGACGCATTTCGGCCGATCTCGTCCGACTTGCTGGTTTCGGCCCCGGGGGACCTCCGCACTGTCCGGATCGCGTCGTTGTAACGTCGGCTCGCTCGCCTCGAGCTGACTATGGATCAGTACGTGCCCCGGGTGCGATCTGGTTCATCGTCAGAAGATCCGGTGGGGCTAAGCTGGGGCCTTCAGCCACGCCCGGAGGTGCCTCAGCCGTGTCGGATTCGTTCGTTCACCTGCACAATCACACCGAGTACTCGATGCTCGACGGTGCGCAGCAGATGAAGCCGATGTTCGAAGAGGTGTCCCGGCAGGGGATGCCGGCCATCGCCATGAGTGACCACGGCAACATGTTCGGCGCCTATGAATTCCAGTCAGTTGCCAAGGGATTCGACGGAGTCAAGCCGATCATCGGCATCGAGGCGTATGTCGCCCCCTCCACGCGGTCGATCCGCAAGCAGGAGTTCTGGGGTCCGGGTGGCCAGCGGGCGATGGGTGACAACGGGGAGGGGTCGAAGGACGTCTCCGGCGGTGGCCGGTTCACCCACATGACAATGTGGGCGGAAAACGTCCAAGGCCTTCGAAACCTCTTCTACCTTTCCACCGAGGCGTCCTACACGGGCCAGTTCCCGTCCGGCAAGCCGCGTATGGACATGGAACTCATCGGTGGACACGCGCAGGGGATCATCGCCACCACCGGATGTCCGTCGGGAGCGATCCAGACCCGTCTGCGTCTGGGGCAGTACGACGAAGCCCGCGCGACCGCCGGCGCCTACCAGGAGATTTTCGGCCGGGACAGCTACTTCCTGGAGTTGATGGACCACGGCCTCTCCATCGAGCGCGATGTGCGGGACGGGCTGCTCCGGCTCGCCAAGGAGCTGAGGATTCCTCTGCTCGCGACCAATGACGCCCACTACGTCCGTCCGACCGATGCGGAGGCCCACGACAACCTCCTGTGCATCGGCGTCGGCAAGAACAAGGACGACCCCAACCGGTTCAAGTTCCAGGGCACCGGCTACTACCTGAAGACGGCGACCGAGATGCGTGAGCTCTTCTCGGAACTGCCGGAGGCGTGCGACAACACCCTGCTGATCGCGGAGCGAATCGGCTCGTACGACGACGTGTTCGACTACGTCGACGAGATGCCGCACTTCCCTGACGTCCCCGAGGGCATGTCGCAGGAGGCCTATCTGCGCCAGGAGGTCCTCAAGGGGCTCGCCATGCGCTACGGCGACCCGATCCCCGATTACGCCATGGAACGGTTCGAGACCGAGATGACCGTCATCGGTCCGATGGGCTTCTCCTCGTACTTCCTCGTCGTCGCGGACATCTGCCGGCACGCACGCGACAACGGCATCCCGGTCGGGCCGGGCCGAGGCTCGGCGACCGGCTCCATCGTCGCCTACGCCACGCGGATCACCGAACTGTGCCCCTTGGAGCACGGGTTGCTGTTCGAACGGTTCCTCAACCCGGAGCGCATCAACCCGCCGGACGTCGACCTCGACTTCGACGACCGCCAGCGTGACCAGATGGTCCGCTACGTCACCGAGAAGTACGGCGACCCGTACACCGCCATGGTCAACACATTCGGCAAGATCAAGGCGAAGAACGCGATCAAGGACTCCTCGCGCATCCTCGGCTACCCGTTCTCCCACGGAGAGCGGATCGTGAAGGCGCTGCCGCCGGACCAGGGCGGAAAGACCATCCCGCTGTCGGGCATCTGGGACTCCTCCCACCCCCGGTACGGCGAAGCCGGCGAGATCCGGGCGCTGTACGAGGGCGACTCCGATGTGAAGAGGGTCATGGACACCGCCAAGGGTGTCGAAGGCCTGATGCGCGGCACCGGTGTGCACGCGGCCGCGGTGATCCTCTCCAAGACCCGCCTGACGGATCGCATTCCCCTGCACATGCGCGCCTCGGACGGCGTGAAGATCACGGGATTCGACTACCCCAGCTGTGAGTCCATGGGGTTGATCAAGATGGACTTCCTGGGACTGCGGAACCTGGGCGTCATCGATCAG
This sequence comes from Kitasatospora sp. NPDC087314, assembly GCF_044744365.1. NCBI lineage: Bacteria > Bacillati > Actinomycetota > Actinomycetes > Kitasatosporales > Streptomycetaceae > Kitasatospora > Kitasatospora sp. NPDC087314. Next base: position 42,859 of record NZ_JBIUYE010000024.1, on the reverse strand, counting down.
GCGATCCAGAACATCCGGGAGAACCGCGGCATCAAACTGGCGACGGTCGATCCGATGGACGGCGACCCGGAGACGGTCGTCATCCCCCTGGACGACGCCAAGACGTACCAGCTTCTGTCGGACGGCAACACCTTCGGTGTGTTCCAGCTCGACGGCGGCGGAATGCGCGCCCTGCTGAAGCTGATGCAGCCCACTCGATTCGAGGACATCGCCGTAGCACTCGCGCTCTACCGGCCCGGGCCGATGGCCGCCAACGCCCACACCAACTACGCGCTGCGGCAGAGTGGCAAGCAGGAGCCCGCACCGATCCACCCGGACCTGAAGGAAGCACTCGACCCGATCCTGGGATCCACCCACCACCTGCTGGTCTATCAAGAGCAGATCATGGCCATCGCCCGACAGCTCGCCGGGTACACGCTGGGCGGCGCCGACATGCTGCGCCGGGCCATGGGCAAGAAGAAGCCCGAGGTCCTGGCCGCCGAGTGGGACAAGTTCTCGGGCGGCATGCGCACGAACGGCTACGCGGAAGAGGCGATCAAAGCCGTCTGGGACGTCATGCTGCCGTTCTCCGGCTATGCGTTCAACAAGTCCCACACCGCAGGCTACGGCTTGGTCTCCGCCTGGACGGCCTACCTCAAGGCCAACTACCCGGCCGAGTACATGGCGGCGCTGCTGACATCGGTCGGGGACGACAAGGACAAGGCCGCCGTCTACCTGGCCGATGCCCGCGCGAACGGAGTCCGGGTCCTCCAACCCGACGTCAACGAGTCGACCGCCGAGTTCACCGCCGTCGGCGACGACGTGCGGTTCGGCATGCGGGCCGTGCGCAACGTCGGCGACGCGGTGATCGAGGCGATCGTCGACGGACGACGCTCCAAGGGCAAGTTCCTCTCATTCGCCGACATGCTGGACAAGTGCGAGCTGCCGGCCCTGAACAAGCGGGCCATCGAGTCGCTGATCAAGGCTGGTGCCTTCGACTCCCTCGGGCACTCCCGGCGCGGTCTGGTCGAGATCCACGAAGCCGCGATCGATTCCGTCGTGCCCGTCAAGAAGGCCGCCTCCTACGGGCAGGACGACCTGTTCGCCGGACTGGGGGGGAGTGAGGACGAAGGCTCCGCGCCCGGGTTCGGTCTCGACTTCTCCGTGGAGGAACAGGAGTGGCCCCGCTCCCAGCTCCTCGCGGTGGAACGGGAGATGCTGGGCCTCTACGTGTCGGCCCATCCCTTGGACGGCGCCGAGCACATCCTCTCCGGAGCCAGGGACACCACGGTCGCCGAACTCCTGGCATCAGGACGTACGAAGGGCGATGTTCAGCTGGCCGGCCTGATCACCGGCGTCCAGCGGAAGATGACCAAGCAGGGCAACAACTGGGCCATCGTCAACTTCGCCGACCGTGACGGGTCCATCGAAGTGCTGTTCTTCCCAGCGGTCTACCAGCTCGTCTCCCACGTGCTGACCGAGGACACCGTCATTTCGGTGAAGGGCAAGATCGAGGACCGTGACGGCACCCTGAACATCTTCGGCAGGGAGCTTTCGGTGCTGGACGTCTCCAGCGCCGAGCACGGTGGCAAGCCTCCGGTGCGCCTGGCGCTGCCCTTCCACCGGGTGTCCGAACAGGCCGTCGCGGATCTGAAGCGCATCCTGCACGCGCATCCCGGCGACAGTCCCGTGCACCTCAGCGTGCGCGGTCCGCAGAAGACGACCGTCTACGCCCTGGCCGCACAGGTCGACGCTTCCTCGCTGGCATCCGATATCAAAGGCACCTTCGGGCCGGATGCCTGGAGCGGTGTGGCATGACGGAGGAGAGCCCGACGACTGCCGCTTTCGCGCTCGTCAGTGACGACGAGTTATGCATCGCCCTCGCCGATGTGCCGGCATGCCTGGCGTGCGGCATTCCAGGGCTGCTGCTGGTCCGCTACCAGCACTCATGGAAGAACCAGAGCGGTGACGACGTGGTCGGGATCCGCGAGACCTTGCTCTGCCCGCAGTGCTCCGCCGGCAACATGGCCGCAGCCGAGTTGATCGCGTTCTTCGCCGTAGAGGAAAGGACGGGTCTCGACAACGTCGATGTCTTCGGTGACATGGTCGCCGCGTGGGTTGAGTCGCTGCGCCGGGCACCCGTCGATGAAGAGCTCCTGACGGCTGAGTACGACCAGTGGCTGCGAGGGGCCCTCTGATCGTCTTCCACCTGCGCGCAGCGGCGTCACCACCACCGCCGCCGCTCTGCGCCACAACACCCGAGACCCGCGACGCCCGCTCGCCCTCCTCGGCCTCATGCGGACACAGAATCAGACATCACGGGATCACGCCGAAGCCCTGGCCGTTCCACCAGTGCGTTCGCTTCGACGGTCCGTCTAAGGTGTATCGCCGTGGACCTCGAAGCAGTGCGCACCTTCGTCGCCGTCGCGGAATCGGGCCAGTTCCAGAAAGCCGCCGCCGACCTGTCGATCACCCAGCAGGCCGTCTCCAAACGCATGGCCACGCTGGAACGCGACCTCGGCGTGCGGCTGTTCACCCGCGCCCCCCGCGGTGCCGAGCTCACCATCGACGGGCAGGCGTTCCTGCCGCACGCGCGTGAGCTGTTGCGCGTCGCCGAGCGCGCGGTCGCGTCCGTGCGCCCCGGTAGCCGTTCGCTGCGCGTCGATGTGATCAACTCGCGCGGCGGGGCGTCGGGCCTGATACGCGGCTTCCACCGCGCGCACCCCGAGATCGACCTCGACGTGGTGATGCTGTTCGACATCGAGACGGCCGTCACCGCCATCCGCTCCGGCGCGATCGACGCGTCCTTCCGCGCCGTCGCCGCGCCCGGCCGGCCCCTGCCCGAGGAGATCGAGTCCGTCCGGGTGCTCGACGAGCCGCTCCAGCTCCTCACCGGCCCCGCCCACGCGCTGGCGGGCGCCCGGTCGGTGACCGTCGCCGAACTGGTCGGGCACCGGATCTGGATGTCCGGCATCGTCCCCGGTACCGAGTGGGGCGCCTACTACGACGACCTCGTCGCCGAGTTCGGCCTCACCATCGAGGCGACCGGGCCCGACTTCGGCTCCGACGCGCTCCTCGACACCATCGCCGACACCCCGGCCCTGGCCACCCTCATGGGCGAGCACACCCGCCTCATCTGGCCCGCCGACCACGGCCTGCGCCGCATCCCGGTGACCGACCCGACGCCCGTCTACCCGCACTCGCTCCTCTGGCACCGCGACAACCCCCACCCGGCGCTGGCCACCCTCCGCGCCCACCTCGCCGCCGCAACGGCCGGCCACGACGCCGCCGGAACCTGGACACCGGACTGGGTGATCCCGCGCTGAAGCCGCCACACCCGGCTGCGCGCCGACGGCTTCGACATCCGGGACGGGGAGGTCGCGTGCAACATCCCGATCTCCCAAGCCCGTTCGCTGACCCCGAGCATCAGCGTCGCCGCCACTCCGATCCCGGCGGGCTGCCCGATCGGGCAGCCCGGATTGCGCCGCCGTCTGCCCGCTGCGCTCTTCCGTCGCGATGCTTCCTGCGGCACGGTCGCTTCCAACTCCCCAGGAGATGCAAGAGATCTCGTTCGAACGGATCCTTCATGCGGCAGACCACCGAGTCCCAACGGAACGCCGGTTCCGACCGCGAACGGGCCGAGCCCCGCGGTACCGGTCGGACGGCCGGTACACGGACGGCCGGCACGGCCGCCGCCGGACGCGGCAGGCCGCTGCGGGCGGGTGCGCCGGGTGCCCTGCAAGGGTCGATCGGGAACGCGGCCGTCGCGCGCATGGTCGAGCGCGAGCGGCACGGGCACGGTGCCGACCCCGGCCACGGCGCCGTGCAGCGCTCCGGGGGCGGCGAGGCGGGCGGGGCCGACGCCGTGCGGGAGGCCGCGAGATCGGCCGGGCGCGGCGGCCACCGGCTGCCGGGCGATGTGCGCCGGACCATGGAGAACGCCTTCGGCGCCAAGCTCGACCACGTCAGGGTCTCGGTCGACGAGCAGGCCGCCGCGGGCATCAACGCCAAGGCGTACACCGTCGGCGACAACATCGTCGTCCAGAGCGCGAGCGTCCTGCGCGACGTCGAGACGATGGCCCACGAGATCCACCACACCACCCAGCGCGACGCCCCCGCCGGCCTCGGCGACCCCGACGACAGGTGGGAGCGCGAGGCGGCCGACGTCGGCGCCAGGGTCGCCCGCGGCGAGCGCGTCCAACGCCGCGCCGCCGACGGCGCGGAGCACGACGGCGCCGGGACGGGCGCCGCGATCCAACGCCGCGTCGGCTTCGAGTTCGAGTCGCAGTGGCGGGTGCGCGACCACGAGAACCTCACCGACGAGGACGAGCAGGCGTACCAGGACGAGGTCGCACGGCGTGACGGCCTCCTCGGTGCGAAGATCCTCATGAACATGGCCCGCAAGCAATACGGCGATCTCCTGGACAGGACCGAACTGACCAGGACCCCCGACGAGCTCCAGAACGAGTGGCTCACGGCCCTGCCGCGGACGGGGCCGACCGACGCCCCTCGGTTTGCGGCCACCGCCGCGGGCCGGGCACGGCTGGAGCGGGCGCAGCAGGAGAAGCCCACCGAGTACGCGAAGCGCGTGGAGGACGCCGCCTACCCGCTGATGGCGAACGGCGAGATCCGGGAGACCCCCATCCGCGGCCGTGACGTCCCCAAGATGGGTGTCGTCGGCCGGGGTGCGGACTACAAGCTCACCTCGGACGTCAGCCCGACGGGCGGCTCGGCCCTGGAATGGGTGACCGAACCGCTCACCACGAAGGACGAACTCCTCCAGGTGATGGGCGAGATCACCCGGGTCTCGGCGGCCCTGGACGCCAGGAAGGACCAGGAGTCCTTCCCGCTCCAGGACGTGGAGCTCGGGGGCTTCACGGCGGACCCCGGGATCACGGTGTTCCCGCTGCGCGGTGAGATCGTCTACGCGCCGCAGATGACCGGCGGTTTCAAGCTCGACGAGCTGCCCCGGCTGCTGAAGTATCTCAGCGTGCCGGCCAAGCGCCCCTGGCACACCTCGGGCTCCTCCTTCGACCGGCGGAAGGAGGCCGGCGAGGACCTGCACGTGGACACCCTCGTCGAGGTCGACCGCGTCCGCCAGCAGGCCGAGAAGCAGGCCAAGGGCCTCGGCAAGGAGGTCACCGGCGGTGAGCCCACGGCCGCGCTGGTCGGACTGACCACGCTGGTCGGCAGCTACCTGGTGTACGGCAGCAAACTGGGGCCCAGGTCGAACTCGAAGTCGATCGCGGGCGGTCTGATGTCCCGCACGTCCTTCGCCCACAACTTCACGCTGCTGCCCCGTCCGTTCCGGATCCACTACCGCGAGCACCCGGAGGAGTTCGCCGCGTTCATCCTGCGGGCGGCCGGCTTCGACCCGACCGATCGGCAGGCCCGGGTGTACCCCGAGACCGTCGAGCACGGGGACGCCGGCGATCGCCGGGAACGGGCGATCCCGCTGACCCGCCACCAGTGGCTGATGGGCATGCCGGCCGGCAAGGACCTGCTGCGGAAGTACACGCACCTGACCGAGGTGGAGAAGGCCGAGGTCACCGAGGAGGACTGGGTGCACATCCACGGCTCCCTCGGCGCGCTGGGTTCGGTGGACGACCAGGTGGGCGGGCTCGGCAAGGAGGAGACCGCCCTGGTGGCCGAGCTGCGCCGGATGAAGGACGAACTGCGCACCCCGAACCTCATGCCGCTCGCGGTCGCGGCCTTCGATCTGGTCCAGCGGTTGAACGAGGGGAAGTCGCTCACGTACCAGAAGGAGAAGCGTTAGCGCCGGCCGTCCGGGGAGTGGGACCGGGCGGTGTCGCCGCTCGGCCGCCGGCCGGGGCGGATTCGGGTGGGGGAGGCGGGAGTTCGCTAGAGTCGGCCCATGAGTGACCACGTGAACCCGCCGTTCGGGAACTTCCCGCTCGCCCGCCTGGCGTTGGACGCCTGTGCCGAACTCGCCGCGCCGGTGGTCGACGCGCTCAAGAACTGGGACGCGCGGGAGGCGGCCCGGTCGGTGGTCTACGTGGACACCGATCCCGAGAAGGCGGACACGGCGGCGTTCTGCGAGGCCTACGACGCTCCGCTGGAGTTCTCCGCGAACTGTGTGGTGGTCGCCGCCAAGCGCGGCGGGGAGGTCACCCTGGCGGCCTGTGTGGTGCTCGCCACCACCCGGCTGGATGTGAACCAGGCCGTCCGGAAGCACCTCGGGGCGCGCAAGGCGTCGTTCGCGCCGATGGACACGGCCGTCGCCGAGACCGGCATGGAGTACGGCGGCATCACCCCCGTCGGGCTTCCCGGTAGCTGGCCGCTGCTGATCGACGCGGCGGTGGCCGCCGCCCCGCACGTGCTGGTGGGCAGCGGGCGGCGCCGGGGGAAGCTGATCCTGCCGGGCGCCGCGCTGGGCCGGCTCCCGGGGGCCGAGGTGATCGAGGGCCTGGCGGGCTGAGAGCCTGGCCGGTCGAGGCTCCGGGCGTCGGTCAGTCGGGTGGCCGGGACAGCCAGCCACGCGACTGGACGGCCATCCCCGCGCTGAACCGGCTGCTCGCGTCGAGCTGTTCGTAGAGCGCCGCGACGATCCGCCGCATGGTGCGGGAGGAGACCCCGATCTCCCGGGCGATCGCCTCGTCCTTGTACCCCAGCCGCATGAGCCGCAGCACCTCGTACTGGCGCCTCGTCGGCTGCCCGGGGCGGGAGGTGGTGGCGCTCTCGGCCGGGCGGGCGCCCTGCCAGCAGAACTCGAAGAGCTGCTCGAAGAGCCGTACCAGATCGGGGCTGCGCACCACGCCCACCGCGGGCTCGGTCCCCTCGTCGTTCCCCAGGGCCGGGACGAGCGCCAGGCTGGAGTCCAGCACGAGGAGGCGGTAGGGCAGGGTGGGGGCGGTGCGGATCTCGGCGCCCGCGGTGCGCAGCGCGTTCAGGTGGGCCCGGCCGCGTGGCACCCGGAGCATCGACTCGCTGTGGATCGTCCGGATCGCCACCCCCCGGCCCAGCGCCTCCTCGCCCCGGCGCTGGTCGGCCGCGAGGAGCGGGGCCGGTAGCGGTGTGCCGGGATACATGCTGAGGATCCGGTTGGTCACCATCGCGGTGGCGTCCTGCAGGAGGACCCGCACGTCCGCCGCGCCCCGGAAGACCTCCACGGCCTGGCTGCCCTGACGGTCGAGCTGCGCGGGCATCGCGTCGGCGTGGAAGCCGGCCAGCTCGCGGTCCAGTTCGCTGACGGTGCTGGCGAGTTCGTGGATGGTCCGACGCGCCGAGTCGAGGATTCTGCCCATCCGCGCCTCGGGTATCAACGGCTCGCGCCGCTCGTGTTGTACCTGCACGCGTCCCCCCAATCCCTCGAGAATCCCGCGCCGCACGCCGTTCGGGCCGGAGGGATTGCCTACGGTCGGGATTCCCTCCGGTACGGACTGCGACCCCATCGTCCGTCAGGACCCCCTCGTCCGGAAGCCCGCATCTCAGCCAGCGGACGCGATCATGCCAGGCGCCGCGCCTCCCCGGCCGCCGGTCGCCGCCGGTCGCCGCAGACCGCGCGGCCCGCGTCGGCCGGGCGAGGCCATGGCCGGAGTGTGCCAATGGCATTTGCTGGACAGGCCCGACGGTCGGCTGATTGCTTTGCGATTGTCGGCGATCAGACCTCTGATCCGGGCCGACCTCCCATTTCCCGAGATCTCCCGCCCCGATCCGAGAACGCGAGAGGACCTATGGGTGTCGAAGAGTTGACCAATCCTCTGCTCGCCAACTTCTGGAACGAGACCCGCCTGCGGTCGAACCTGGCGACCGTCCCCAGCCCGGCCGACGCGCCGGATCCGGGCGTGAGCATCGTCTGGAGGCGGGTCGCCGAGGTCCTCGGGCTGGGGTACGGGGAGCGCTCGGGCGCGGTGATCACCAAGGGGAAGACCCTGATGCGCGCCCGGACGACCCCGTCCGCCGGCGCGCTCTACCCCTTCGAGGTGCTGGTGGCCTTCCGGGGGGCCCACGACTACGTGCTCTACCAGTACGACGTGGCCGGCTGCAGCCTGCGCCGGATGACCGCCGTCGACCGCCGGGAGATCGCCGCCGTGCTGGCGGCCGGCGCGCCGGCGACCGACGAACTGCCCGCCGCCGTGGTGGCCGTGGTGGGCCGACCGTGGCACGCCATGCGCAAGTACGGCCGGCGGGGCTACCTCTACACGCACCTGGACGGCGCCCATGCCGCGACCAACATCGCGCTGGCCGGTGCCGATGCGGGGTTCGCCGCCGTCGTCCGGCTGCGCTTCGACCGCGGCGAGGTCTCCCGGGTGTTCGGGCTGGAGGACCTGTGCCGGGAGCCGCAGGCGCTGGTCACCCTGGACGCCTCGGCGCGGAGCGGGTCGGCGGGCAGCAGGCCCGCGCAGGGCGGGTCGGGCGGCGTCCGGACCGCGAACCCGTTCGCGCTGCCGATCTGGCGGCACGACAGCGGCTCGCACCTGGAGGAGCCGGACCCGTCCGAGCGCGAGGCCTGGGGCCTGGTCAGTCCCGTCAGCACCTACCACCAACCCCGGGCGCTGCCCCTGCGGTTCGGCCGCACCGCGTCGGTGCGGCCGAGCGGCGGACTCCCGGGCGACGCGTCGCCAGGCGGTGCGGTCGACGGGTCCGCTGCGCCGGTGGCCCTGGCCGGGCGGGACGGGGGCCTCCCCGAGGACCTCGGCCCGGTCGTCCTCGGCCGGCAGTCGGCGAAGGGCTTTCTGGCGAAGCCGCTCGACGCCGACGCGCTGGGCCGGGCGCTGGCGGCCGTGCGCGGCGGGGTGACGGTGGACTGCGCGGACGGGCCGCTCGCGGGCCTGCGCCTGCTGGTCCGCAGCGTGGACGGCGTGCCCTCGGGCGCCTACGAGTACGACGCCGAGGGCCACCGCCTGCTGCCGGTCGGCGGTGACGGCGGATCGGAGCAGGCGGTCGTCGCGTCGTGCATGAACCAGGGCGTGGCGGCGAACTGCGCGGTCGTCCTGGCCCTGCACGCCCCGGTGGGCCAACTGCTGGGCGAGCGCGGTCAACAGGGCCTGGCCGAACTCCACTTCCACGCCGCGAGCATCGCGCAGCGGTTGTCCCTCGGGGCCGCCGCACAGGACTTCGGCATCAGCTGCCTCGGCGGGTTCGACGCCGGGCGGATCAGTGACCTGGCCCGGCTGGGGGCCGAGGAGGAGGTCATCTACGTCCTGGTGGCCGGAACGCCCGACGAGAACGCCGTCAAGTGGGACCGGGCGCCGATCGCCTACAGCCACCGGAGCGTGCACAGCCCTCAGAACGTCGACCACAGCCCTCAGCGCACCCGCGGCCCGCAGCAGCCGAGCTGAACGCCGAGCCGAGGCCCGACCACAGGGAGCAGCGTGGATTCCATCGTGAGCAACAGCGTCCTGTCCGCGCATCTGACGGACAGTCACCGTGATCTTCAGGCCCGGGCGGTGGGCTACTTCACCCCGGAGTGGCTCGACAAGTGGCGCACCACCGCCGGCGGGCCGCTCCGCCGGGAGGCCTGGCGGGAGTTGGCGGCGAGCGGCTACCTGGGCGTGTCGGTCCCGCGCGAGCGGGGCGGGCAGGGGTTGGGCCTGCTCGGCTCGCTGGTGCTCGGGGAGGCGCTGGCCGGCGTCCGCGACGGCGGCATCGCCCTCGCGATGCACGTCCAGAACGAGATCGCCTGCGACTGGCTGGTCTCCGCCCGGGATCCCGCGCTGCGGGACCGCTACCTCCCGGGGCTGCTCTCGGGCGAGCTGGTGGCCTGCCAGTGCGACACCGACCCGTCCGCCGAGGAGCCCGCGACCGCGACCACCGAGGGGGCGGGGCTCGTCCTCCGGGGCCGCAAGAAGTTCGTGATCAACGGGGCGACCGCCGACCTGTGCTTCGTCAGCGCCCTCCTCGACGGCGCGCCCGCCATCCTCGCGGTGGAGAAGTCCGCCCCGGGCGTGCGGGTGGCCGAGGTGTACGACAAGTTCGGTACCCGTGCCGTCGATTCGGCCCTGGTGGAGTTCGACGGCGTGCGGCTCTCCATCGACCAGGTGGTGGCGCGCAGCGGGGTCAGCCAGCTGATGCGGTGGAACCGCGTGATGTCGCGGATGCGCCTGCTGATCGCCGCCGACGCCTTCTTCACCCACCGCGCGCTGCTGGAGCACATCACCGGGTACGTCCGCGGCCGTACCCTCGGCGGCCGTCCGCTGGGCGCCTGGCCGGTCAACTCCCATGCGCTGGCCCGTGCCCGGGCCCGCCAGGAGCTGATGGAGGCGGGCATCGCGGACGCCTACCTGCGGGTGACGTCCGGTGGCAGCACGGTGCCCGAGATCGCCGAGCTCAAGTGGTTCTGCGTCGAGAAGGCCAATGAACTGGCCGCGCTCTGCACCGACTTGGAGGGCGGCGCGGGCTACATGTGGGACAGCGTCTCGCTGCGGGCCCACGCCCAGGTGCGCGGCTTCCGGATGTCGGGCGGGAGCCAGACGACGATGCTGACGATCGCCAACCACAGCCTGGCCTGCCGGGCGGAGCTGGAGCTCGACCCCGCCGGCCGCGCCGGCCATGCCGGGGAGGGGGTGCGCCGTGGCTGACGGACGTGCGCTCGGCGAGGTGTTCCTGGCGGCGTGCGCCGAGCACGGCGACCGCCGGGCCGTGGTCGGCGGCGGTGCGGAGCTGACGTACGCCGGCTTCGCCGCCCTGGTCCGCGAGCGGGCCCGGACGCTGGACGCGCTGCTCGGACCCGGCCTGGTCAACGTCGGGCTGTACGCCGCCAACAGAGCGGAGTACCTGGTCTCCTATTACGCCCTGCTGGTCGCCGGGCGGCTGCCCTTCCTCGCCGACGCGAAGTTCGGCGCCGCCGAGCTGGCGGGCATCCGGACGAGCTGCGGCGTCTCCGCCTTCCTCCACGACGGGGCCGGGCCGTTCCCGCTCGAGAACCGGGCGACGGCCGTACCGGGCAGCTCGCTGACCCTGGCCCTGCTGCCCGCGACGGCCACCGGGGCCCCCGCGCCCCGGGCGGCCACCGCGACCTGCCGCTTCACCTCCGGCAGCACGGGCCTGCCGAAGTGCCTGGAGTTCACCGCGCAGGCCGTCGTCTCGGCGGCCCGCACCTGGGTGGCCGGCACCGGGCTCGGCCCGGACGACCGGGTGCTGTGCCTGGCCGGGTTCACCAACGGGCTCGCGTTCAACACCTCGCTGCTGCCGGTCTTCCTGACCGGTGCCGAACTGCACCTCTACCAGGGCGTGCCCACCTCCGGCGGCATCTCGCGCGCCGTCGCCCGCGCGGCGGCGACCCGGCTGGTCGCCTTCCCGCTGGCCTACCGGCTGCTCGCGACCGCGCCCCGGCCGGACCTCGGCGCGTTCGGGACCGTGACCCGGGCCGTCTCCGCGGCGGCGGTGCTCGACCCCGGTGTCCGGCGGGAGTTCGAGGCGCGGTACGGCGTGCGCATCGCCGACTACTACGGTGTCGCCGAGACGGGCCCGTGCACGTACGAACGGGATCCCGGCCGCACCGAGGGGCTGGGCAGCGCGCTGCCGGGCGTCTCGGTCACGGTGGTGGAGCTGCCCACCGGCGAGTCCGAGGTGCGGGTGCGGACGGCCTCGATGGCGGCCGGCTACCTCAACGCGCCGGGGGCGTTCGCACAGCGGCTGGACGCCGACGGCTACTACCGCACCGGCGACCTCGGGCGGCTGGCGGACGGCCGGCTGTTCATCACCGGCCGGCTCGGCGGGCCGATCAACCTGGCCGGCCGGAAGATCGACCCGACCGAGGTGGAACGGATCCTCCTCGCGCTCGACGCGGTGGCCGACGCCGTGGTGTTCGCGGACGCCGACGCCAACGGCGAGACGGTGCTGCACGCCGCGCTGACCGCCGCCGGGCGGATCACCCGGACCGAGGTCCTGGACGCCTGCCGGGCGGACCTCGCGCCCTTCAAGGTGCCCGGACGGGTGACGTTCCTGCCCGCGATCCCCCGGTCGACCGTCGGCAAGGTCCGGGTGACCGAGCTGCGGCGCCTGGTCGCGGACGCCCGGGCCGGCGGAGCCGACGGCCATTCCCCTGAACTGGAGAGCAACGGATGAGCACAGTCAACGACGCCGCCCAGGTCGACCCGGGCCTCCCGGACTTCCCGGACCTGCGCGAGCAGATCGAGCAGATCGTGGAGACGGCCACCGGACGGGTCGTCACCGTCGCCGACCTGCGGGCCGCCGGGGGCGAGCTGGACCGGGCCGGGGTCAACTCCATCGGCTACATCAACCTGTTGGAGGTGCTGGAGCAGCGGTACGGCGTCGTGCTCGACCCCGAGGCCGACCCGGAGCACCTCACCTCGGTCGACTCCATCGTGCGCTTCGTGAGCGCGCGGCTCGCCGAAGGGGGCGGCGCATGAGCCCCGAGCTGCGGGCCCTGCACGGGCTGCTGACCTGCCGCGGCCTCGACCTTCCCGCGGGCGGCGTCGCTTCGGGCGGCATCGCCTCGGGCGGCGTCGAGGAGGCGCTGGACGCGGTCTGGCAGCGGCACCCCTTCGCGCTGGCGGCGGCGCTGACCGAGCACGTCCACGGGGCTCTGCCGCTGCTCGACGCCTTCGACGCCGTCGACGCCCCGGAGGAGGCCGACGGCGTCCGGACCGGCCGACTCACCGCGGCCCTGGGCCTGTTCACGCCGAACGCCCTGTTCAGCCTCGCCGCGCCCACCGTCCGGGCCACCCGCCCGGTCGCCGAGGACGGCGGCCGGGTCGTCCTGCACGGCCGCTACCGGTACGCGACCGAGGACGCCGATCTGTCGGTGGTCGGCGTCGCGCTGGACGGGGAGGCCCGGCTGGCGCTCGTCCGGCACGACGCCCCGGGCGTGCGGCTGCACGGCGCCGGCCGGGCCACGGGCTGGGGCTGGGCGGATCTCGACGGGGTCGCCCTCGCCCCGACGGCCCTCTCCCGGCCCGTCGACTGGTCCCCGACCGGCCGGCCGGCGGCCGTCCTGGACGGCTACGCCTGGGCGTTCGTCCGCCGGGCCCCGGCCTGGCCGGCACGCGTCGTGGCCGACCTGCGCCGGGTGCTGGCGACGACCGGCGAGGGCGTCGAGGCGCTGTCCACCTCGCAGGAGCTGGCCCACGAACTGAGCCGGCTGGAGATCGAGATCTCCCTCGCCGCGACCGCCGCCCGGTTCGGGCCGGGCTTCAAGGCCGGGCAGCCGGGCGGCCAGGCCGCGCTCGCGGTCCTGCTGAGCTGTGTCGACCTGGCCCGCCGGGCGGCCCGGTTGGCGGAGGACCTGGCGACCGAGCTGGGCCTCCCGAACACCCCGGTGGACGCCGCCGACTGGCCCGCCGACGCCGTCCAGGCCCTGTTCGGCGGCCGACGCGTCGTCGAGGGCGAACTGGCCCGGCGGATGGGCCTGATCCCGGCGGAGGCCGCGTCGTGACCGTTCCCGTGGTCGTCTCCGGTCTGACCGGGCGGATGGCGGGCCTCGTCCGCCAGGCCGTCCTCGGCGCCCCGGACCTCGACCTCGCGGCCCGGTTGTCGCTGCGCCCCGGGGCCGGCGGCGGCCCGGGCGAGGGCGGGGCCGGGGACGTGGGCGCCCCGGTGGTGGGCCGGCTCGCGGACGTCAAGGACGCGGCCCCCGTCGTGGTCGACTTCACCGCCGAGGAGGCGACCGCCGACCTGCTCGACCAGGCCCGCTCGGTGCCCTGCGCGCTGGTCATCGGCACCAGTGGCCTCGGCGACCGGCACCACCGGCTGCTGGCGGAGGTGGGGCGGCAGCGGTCCGTCGTCGTGGCGGCCAACTTCAGCCTCGCGCTGCTCGCCGTCACCCGCTTCGTCCGGGACCTGGCCGCGCTGACGGACGAGGGCTGGGACGCGGGCGTCACCGATCTGCACTTCGTCGGCAAGCGCGACCGCCCCAGCGGGACGGCCCGCCACCTGGCCGCGGCCTGGCAGGGCGCCCGCGCTCCGGGGGCGCCCGCCCCGGACATCGCGTCCTTCCGTCTGGGGGACGCCGTCAGCGAGCACCGGCTGGTGGCGGCGGGCTCCGGCGAGCACGTGGAGGTCCTGCACCGGGTGGCGGACCGGCGGGCGTTCCTCCCCGGCGTGCTGCGCGCGATCCGCTACGCGGCCGCCGCCGGGCCCGGGGTGCGCACGCTGGAGGACGTGGTGCACGGCCACGTCGCGGTGCCGTGAGCGGCCTGCGGCTGCTCTGGGCCCCGGTGCGGCCCGGCGCGGCGGCCGAGGCCGTGCGGGCCGGGCGGCTCGGGGCGGGGGAGTCCGGGCTCGGCGGCTTCGTCGGCCAGGCCCGGCAGGACCAGTGGTACGCGGCCCGCCACACGCTCCGGCGCGGCCTGCTCCGGCTCGGCCTGGTCCCCGCCCTGCCGGGCGCGTACCGGCGGATCGGCCTGGCCGATCCGGACGCGGTGCGGCTGGTCAGCTGGGACGGCGTCGCCCTCCGGCCCGCGGTGCAGTTCTCCGTGGCGCACACGGCCGAGCAGGTGGTGGTCGCCGTGCGGTGGGCCGACCCGGCGCCGGCCGACCCGGCGCCGGCGGGCCCGGGCGGCGGGGCCGGACGCGGGGCGCCGGACGGGCTGGGCGTCGACGTGGAGACCGAGTGGTCCACCGCCGAGCGCGGCCTGCACCGGTTCGGCACGGACGCGGAACTCGCCGTGCTGGGCCGGGCCTGCGGATCCGTCCGCCCGCTGCACCTGTGGTGCGTGAAGGAGGCCCTGGCCAAGGCCTCCGGACTCGGGTTCCGGGTGCCGCCCCTGCGCTACCGGCTACGGCCCGGCACCGGCGCACCGCACCGGCTGGCCGTACGGATCGACGACGGGCAGCCGCGCCCCGCCCGGGTCCGGACCGGCACCCGGGTCGCCGCCGACCGGCCGCCGGCCGCCTGGGCCGTGGTGGACCTGCCGGCGCGGTGAACCCCGCCGGTGAACCCCCTCCCGGGGACCCCCTACCGAGGAAGTGGACAGCGAAGATGACCGTGACCGAGGACGCACCGACCACCGGCCTGAGCCGGTTGATCGCCGACCAGGCGGCGGCCCGGCCGGACGCCGTCGCCCTGCTCGCACCCGACCGGAGCCCGCTCGGCTACCGGGCGCTCGCCTACCGGATCGAGGAGATCGGGCGGGCGCTGAACTCCTTCGGCATCGGCCGCCGGCACCGGGTGGCCATCGTGCTCCGCAACGGCCCCGACCTCGCGACGGCCTTCCTGGGCACGGCCTCGTACGCGCAGAGCGCCCCGCTCAACCCCGCGTACCAGCGGCGGGAGTTCGCCTTCTACCTCGACGACATGCGGGCCGACGCCCTCCTGGTCGAGCGCGGCGACGACTCGCCCGCGGTGGAGGTGGCCCGCGAGCGCGGCCTGCGGGTCATCGAGCTGAGCAGCGAACCCGGCACTCCAGCCGGCGAGTTCACGCTCGACTGCGCCGACCTGGGCGGCCCGCTGCGCGCCGTCGAGGGCGGTCCGTCCGGCACCGACGAGACCGCGCTGATCCTGCACACCTCCGGGACGACCGACCGCCCCAAGCTGGTGCCGCTCACCCACGCCAACCTGTGCGTCGCCGCCCGCAACACCGGCGCGGCGTTCGACCTCGGCGAGGGCGACCGCTGCCTCAACGTGATGCCGCTCTTCCACGCCCACGGCCTGACCAGCACCCTGCTGGCGACGCTCGTCCGCGGCGCGGGCATCATCTGCCCCCCGGGCTTCAGCGACACCGGCTTCTTCTCCTGGCTGGAGCAGTTCGACCCCACCTGGTACACGGCGGTGCCGGCCATGCACCAGGCCCTGCTCGCTGTGGCCGACGACCACCGCGACACCCTCGCCGCGGCCCGGCTCCGGTTCATCCGCTCCGCCTCCGCCCCACTGCCGGGCCCGGTGCTCACCGCGTTGGAGACCACGTTCGGGGCCCCGGTCGTCGAGGCGTACGGGATGACCGAGGCCGGCTCGCTGGTGACCAGCAACCCGCTGCCCCCGGGCCGGCGCAAGCCGCGTTCGGTCGGCCTGCCGGTGGGCGGTCCGGTGGTGATCCTGGACAAGGCCGGCCGCGAGGTGCCGACCGGCGAGGCCGGCGAGATCGCCATCCGGGGCGCCAACGTGATGGCCGGTTACGAGGCCAACCCGGAGGCCAACGTCCTTGCCTTCACCGGCGGTTGGCTGCGCACCGGGGACGAGGGGCGGCTGGACGAGGACGGTTACCTGTACGTCGTCGGGCGCAGCAAGGAGATCATCAACCGGGGCGGCTCCAAGGTCGCGCCGGCCGAGGTCGACGACGTCCTCACCGGCCACCCGGCCGTCAAGACGGCCGTGGCCTTCGCGCTGCCCCACCCCACGCTGGGCGAGGACGTGGCGGTGGCCGTCGTCCCGCGCCCGGGAGCGGAGGTGATCGAGCGGGAGCTGCGCGAGTTCGCGGCGGCCCGGCTCGCCGACTTCAAGGTGCCCAGCCGGGTGTTCGTGGTGGACGACGTCCCGCGCAGCGCGACCGGCAAGGTGCAGCGCCTGCGGCTCGCGGAGCTGCTGGCCCCCGCCCCGGCGGCCGCCGCCGCACCGGCCCCGGCCCCGGCCCCGGCCGCGTCCGACGACCCGCTGGAGCAGCGGATCGCCGCCCTCTGGTCCGAGGTGCTCGGCGCCGAGCGGGTCGGCGTCGACGACAACTTCTTCGACCTGGGCGGCAACTCGCTGCTGCTGAGCCGGGTCGCCGTCCGACTGGGCGAGCAACTCGGCCGGGACGTCCCCCTGCTGGAACTGACCATGCGCCCCACGGTGGGCGCCCTTGCCCGGTACCTCGCCGAGGACGGTGGCGGACCGGCGCAGCCCGAGCCCGGCGCCCGGGAGCGGCACGACCGGGGCCGCAACCGGCTGCGCCGACAGCTCGGCCAACAGCGGGCGGGCGCACGGAAGGAGAACGGCTGATGGAGCGCGACCCCGCCGAGGCGGACGGCACGACCGGCCTGGAGATCGCCGTCATCGGACTCGCCTGCCGCTTCCCCGGCGCCTCCGGCCCGGAGCAGTACTGGGAGAACCTGCGCACCGGCACCGAGTCGATCACCTTCTTCTCGCCCGAGGAACTGGCCGCCGCGGGCGTCCCCGAGGCGCTGCGCACCGACCCGGACTACGTGGCGGCGCAGGGCGTCCTGGCGGACGCGGACCTCTTCGACGCGGACTTCTTCGGGGTGAGCCCGAAGGAGGCCGACCTGATGGACCCCCAGCACCGGGTGCTGCTGCGGTGCGCGTGGGAGGCGCTGGAGGACTCCGGCCACGATCCGCGGTCGGTGCCGGGGCAGGTCGGCGTGTACGCGGGCAGCTACTACAACAGTTACGTCGACCACGTGGACGCCCGGATCGACGCCGCCGACCCGGGCGAGGTCTTCGCCCGCAACGTCGCCAACGAGAAGGACTTCCTGGCGACCAGGATCGCCTACAAGCTCGACCTCTCCGGCCCCGCGCTCACCGTCCAGTCGGCCTGTTCCACCTCGCTGGTCGCGGTGCACCTGGCCGGCCAGGCCCTGCTCAGCGGGGCGTGCGACCTCGCGCTGGCGGGCGGCGCCACCGTACGGGCCCACCAGAGGCAGGGCTACCTCCTCCAGCCGGGCGGGATCTTCTCCGCCGACGGGCACTGCCGCCCGTTCGACGCCACGGCGCAGGGCACCGTCGCCGCCAACGGCGCGGGCATGGTCGTGCTCAAGCGGCTGGAGGACGCGCTCGCCGACGGCGACCCGATCCGGGCCGTGATCCGGGGATCTGCGGTCGGCAACGACGGCGCCGAGCGGATCGGCTTCACCGCGCCCGGGGTGGCGGGCCAGGCGCGCGTCATCCGTGCCGCGCTCACCATGGCCGAGGTCGACCCGGCCACCGTCTCGTACGTGGAGGCGCACGGCAGCGGCACCCCGCTCGGCGACCCGATCGAGGTGGAGGCGCTGACCCAGGTGTTCCAGGGCCTCGCGCCGGGCAGCTGCGCGATCGGGGCGGTCAAGGGCAACATCGGCCACACCCACGCCGCGGCCGGCGTCGCCGGGCTGATCAAGACCGTCCTGGCGCTCCAGCACCGGCAGATCCCGCCGAGCCTGCACTTCGACGTCGCCAACCCGGCCATCGACTTCACCGCCGTGCCGTTCCGGGTCAACACCCGGCTGACCGACTGGCGCGCCGACGGCGGGCCGCGCCGGGCCGGCGTCAGCTCCTTCGGCATGGGCGGCACCAACGCCCACGTCGTCCTGGAGGAGGCCCCCGCGCCCGAGCGGCGGCCCATCGGGCGCGCCCGCCGGCTGCTGCCGCTCTCGGCCCGCACCGCCACCGCGCTGGAGACCGCCACGGACCGCCTCGCCGACCGGCTCGACCGCCCTGCCGAGCGCTCGGGCGGCGGCGCTCCGGACCTCGCCGGGGTCGCGCGGACGCTCCAGACCGGTCGGCGCCACTTCGGCCACCGCCGCTTCGTGATCGCCGAGGACGCCGCCGGGACCGCCCGCGCCCTGCGCGAGCGCGACCCGCGCGCCGTCCGCGGCGGCCACCACGACGGATCGCCCCGCAAGGTCGCCCTGGTCTTCCCCGGCCTGGGCGAGCAGCGGGTCGGCATGGGACGCGAGGTCCACGCCGGCGACCCGGTCTTCCGCCGGGAGCTGGACCGCTGCGCCGAGGGGTTCCGGGCGCACCTCGGCGTCGACCTGCGCGACCTGCTGTACCCCGCGGACGCACCGGACGGCGGGACGGGCGGACCCGACCTGCGCCGGATGCTGCGCCGCGGCACCGCCGACGGCCCGCGCGGCGAACTCGACCGCACCCTGTACGCACAGCCGGCGACCTTCGCGGTCGAGTACGCGCTGGCCCGCCTCTGGGAGTCCTGGGGGATCCGGCCGACGGCCCTGGCCGGCTACAGCATCGGCGAGTACGTGGCGGCCCACCTCGCCGGGGTGCTCTCGCTGGACGACGCGCTGCTGCTGGTCGCCCACCGGGCCCGGCTGATCGAGCTACTGCCCGGGGGCGCCATGCTGGCCGTGCCGCTGCCCGAGGAACGGGTCCTCGGCCTGCTGGACGAGCACCTCTCGCTGGCCGCCGTCAACGGGCCCGCCCTGTGCGTGGTCGCCGGGACCGGCGAGGCGGTCGGGGCGCTGGCGGCCCGGCTCGGCGAGGAGGGGATCGCGGCCCGGCCGCTGCGCACCACCCACGCCTTCCACTCGCACCTGATGGACCCGATCGCCGCGGAGTTCGCCGAGCTGGCGGCGGGCGTGCCGCTCCACCCGCCCCGGATCCCGTACATCTCGAACGTCACCGGCGACTGGGCCGACGCCGGCCTGGTCACCGACCCCGGGTACTGGGTGCGGCACCTGCGCCTGCCGGTCCGCTTCGCCGACGGCGTCCGCCGGCTCTGGGAGGAACCCGGGCGGGTGCTGCTGGAGACCGGCCCCGGCCAGTCGCTGACCAGCCTGGCCCTCCAGCTGCGGCCCCCGTCCGCCGCGGCGGGGGTGGCGGTCGCCTCGTTGCCCGGGGAGTTCGACCGGCAGCCGGAGGAGCGGTTCCTGCTCGGTGCCGCCGGCCGGCTCTGGGTCGCCGGCGTGGACCTGGACTGGTCCGCCGTCAGCGGCGGCAACGACGCGCCCCGGGTGGCGCTGCCGACGTACCCGTTCGAGGAGAACCGGCACTGGATCGATCCGGCACCCCGCACCCCCGCCCGGCCCGCGCCGTCCCTGGCGAAGAAGGCGGACCTGGCGGACTGGTTCCACACGCCGGTCTGGGAGTCGGCGCCGCCCCGGCCGGTGCCCGGTGGCACGGATCAGCCCCGGTCCTGGCTGCTGTTCACCGACGACGAGGGCGTGGGCGAGGCGCTCGCCGCCCGGCTCGTGGCGGACGGCCACCGCGCCGTCACGGTACGGGCGGGCACCGGCTGGCGCGAACTCCCGGACGGTTCCTACGAGATCGCGCCCGGCAGCCTCGCCGACCACCAGCGCCTGGTGGCGCGGATCGGCCCCGACGGCGGCCTGCCCGACCGGGTGGTGCACCTGTGGTCGGTCGGCCCGCGCCGGTCGGCGGCGCAGACGCTGGAGCGGGGCTTCCACAGCCTGCTGTGGCTCAACCGGGCGGCGGCCGACCACGCCCCCGGCGCGCCGCTGGACATCTCGGTGGTCTCCAGCGACGCCTTCGCGGTGCTCGGGACGGAGCCGGTCGCCCCGGAGAAGGCCACCGTCACCGGGCCCTGCCTGGTGCTGCCGCTGGAACAGCCCGGCACGCTCTGCCGGGCCGTCGACCTCTCGCTGCCGGCCGGTCGGAGCTGGTCCCCGGCCGACGGCGAGCAGCTGTACGAGGAACTGCTCGACCCGTCGTCAGGGCCGCTGACCGCGCTGCGCGGCCGGCGCCGCTGGCGGCGCGCGCACCGGCCGGTGCGGGTGGAGGCCGCGCCGGGCGCCCGCACCCCGCTGCGCGAGGGCGGCGTCTACCTGATCACCGGCGGCTTCGGCGGCATCGGCCTCTCGCTCGCCCGCCACTTCGCCACGGCCGCGCGGGCGCGACTGGTCCTGGTCGGCCGCAGCCCGCTGCCGCCCCGGGAGGACTGGGCGGGCCTGCTCGCCGACAGCCCGGCGCCCGGCGAGCCCGCGCCGGACGGTCGGACGGTCGAGCGGATCCGGGCCGTCCTGGAGCTGGAGCGGCTCGGCGCGCAGGTGCTGGCCGCGGCCGCCGACGTGGCCGACTCCGCCGCCATGCACCGGGTCGCCGACCAGGCGCTGGAGCGGTTCGGATCCGTCGACGGGATCGTGCACGCCGCCGGGGTGCCGGCCGCCGGGCTCGCCCAGCTCAAGACGGCCGAGGCCGCGGCCCGGGTGCTCGACCCCAAGGTCCACGGCGGCCTGGTGGTCGACGCGCTGGCCCGCCGGCTGTCGCCCGACTTCACCGTCCACTGCTCGTCCAGCCTCGCGCTGACCGGCGGCGTCGGACAGGTCGACTACGTCGCCGCCAACGCCTTCCTCGACGCCCTGGCGCAGCACGCAGAGGCGACCGGCGGCCCGTACACCGTGTCGGTCGACTGGGACGGCTGGCAGGAGGTCGGCATGGCCTTCCGCACCGTCGGCGCCGCCGACCCGGGCGACGCGGACGGGAACCGGACCGGCCCGGTCGACCACCCGCTGCTGGACGCCTGCCTGCGGGACGACGAGAGCGCCGCGGTGTACTCCGTCTCCCTCGCCGTGGCCACGTCCTGGCTGATCGACGAGCACCGCATGGCGGGCAACGCGGTGGTGCCGGGCACCGGCCACCTGGAGCTCGCCCGGGCCGTCCACGAGCACCAGAGCGGCGACGCCCGGGCCGTGCTGAGCGAGGTCACCTTCCTGTCCCCGGTGGTCGTGGGCGAGGACCAGCGCCGGGAGCTGCGGGTCGTCCTGGAGAAGCGGCACACCCCGGCGCGCTTCGCGGTGGTGAGCCGCCCGGCCGGTGCCGCCGGGGACGGGCGGGCCGAGGAGGAGGGCTGGCAGGTGCACGTGACCGGCGCGGTCGGTCCGGTGCCGGACGGCACCGCCCCGCCGCGGCGGCACGACATCGCGGAGCTGATCTCCGCGGCCGGCATGCGCGACCTGGGCGCCGTCACCCACACCGGGCCGATGGGCTTCGGCCCGCGCTCCCGCTGCCTGCGCCGGGTGCACCTGGGCGAGACGGAGGCGCTGGCGGAGCTGGAACTCCCGGAGGAGTTCGCCGCGGACCTGGAGCGGATCGCGCTCCACCCCTCGCTGCTCGACCTGGGCGCCGGCTTCCACGGGATGAACCTCGCCGAGGAGTTCCGGATCCCGCTCGGCTACGGGAGCCTCACGTTGCTCGCGCCGCTGCCGCGCCGCGTCGTCAGCCACCACCGCTTCCGGGCGGCGGACCGGCGCGGCAAGGAGACCTTCACCGCGGACTTCACGCTGATGGACGCGTCCGGCCAAGAGGTCGCGCGCGTCGAGGACTTCGTGCTCAAGCGGGTCACCGACCTGGAGACCAGGCTGACGGCGCTGCGGGACGGCACCTCCTCCGAGGTCGCCGCCTACCGCTTCCCGCCCGCGGCCCCCCGGCGCGGCGGGCCCGGCCCGCTGCGGGAGCACCTCGACCAGGGCATCCGGCCGGAGGAGGGCGTCGAGGCGCTGCTGCGCCTGCTCGGCGCGGGCCTCGGCCCGCAGGTCGCCGTGGTCGCCAAGGACCTGGACGCGGTGTTCGCCGACATCCACCGGCACCGCGTCGGCGCTCCGCCGGACGGCCGGTCGGATGATCCGTCGGGCGGCGGTCCGCAGGCGGGCGCTGCCGCGGCGCACGGCGTCCACCCGCGTCCGGGCGTCTCCACCGCGTACGCGGAGCCCGGGGACGAGACGGAGGCGGCCCTGACGGCCCTGTGGGCGGAACTGCTCGGCCTGGAACGGGTCGGCGTGCACGACGACTTCTTCGAACTCGGCGGGCACTCCCTGCTCGGGCTCCAGCTCTCGGCCCGGATCCGGCGGCGGTTCGGCGTCCACCTGCCGCTGAACACCCTCTTCGAATCGCTGACCGTGGCGGAGCTGGCCGCCGCGCTCCGGAAGCGGCCGGGCACCACCCCGGACGGCGCCACCCCGGACGGCGCCCCCAGTGACACCGCCCCGAACGACGACACCACCCCCAGCGACACCACCCCGGACGACGGAACCGAGAAGCGGAGTACGGCACATGTCTGAGATCCACACGGTCGGCGTGGTCGGCGCCGGCGTCATGGGCACCGGCTTGGCACAGGCGCTCGCCCAGACCGGCCATCGGGTCCTCCTCGTCGACCGGACCGAGGAGATCCTCGCGGCCGCCGAGCGCACGATCCGCGAGGGCCTGCGGTTCGCGCGGCTGCTGGGCGCGAAGCGACCGGCCCGGCCGGCGGACGACCGGCCCACGGAGGACCGGGAGACCGTCCTCAAGCGCATCACCCTCACCACCGGGTACGAGGGCTTCGAGGAGGCCGACTTCGTGATCGAGAACATCACGGAGGACTGGGGCCTCAAGCAGGGCGTCTACCGGCGCCTGGACGCCGTCTGCCCGCCGCGCGCCGTGTTCGCGGCCAACACCTCCGTCATCCCGATCACCCGGATCGGTGCGGCGACCTCCCGCCCGGCCCAGGTGCTCGGCATGCACTTCATGAACCCGGTGCCGCTCAAGCCGGTGGTGGAGATGATCCGCGGCCACCACACCTCCGCCGAGACGGTGGCGACCGCCCGCACCCTGCTCGCCCAACTCGGCAAGGAGGGGATCCTGGTGGAGGACTCGCCCGGGTTCGTGACCAACCGGGTCCTGATGCTCACCGTGAACGAGGCCGTCTACCTCGTCCACGAGGGGGTGGCGGGAGCGGCCGAGGTCGACCGGATCTTCAAGACCTGCTTCGGCCACACCATGGGCCCCCTGGAGACCGCCGACCTGATCGGCCTGGACACCATCCTGCAGTCCGTCGAGGGCCTGTACGCGGCCTTCAGCGACAGCAAGTACCGCCCCTGCCCGCTGCTCGTCCGGATGGTCGACGCCGGGCTGCTCGGGCGCAAGAGCGGCCAGGGCTTCTACGACTACGCCACCACGGCCGCCTGACCGGCCCCCACCTGGCTCACCCGGTCCACCCGGTCCACCCGATGGTTCACCCGATCGAGAAGAAGGAACCACGCGCCATGACGACGGCCGACCACAAGCCGCAGATCTTCGCCTTCCTCGCCCGCTACTTCGGTGAGCACCGGCTCGCCGAGGACGAGGACATGTTCGCCACCGGATTCGTCAATTCGCTCTTCGTCATGCAGCTCGTGCTGTTCGTCGAGGGCGAGTTCGACATCACGGTCGAGGACGAGGACCTGGAGATCCGCAACTTCAACACCGTGCGGGCCGTCGACGCGCTCGTCACCCGCAAGCTCGCCGTGGGTGCCGCCGACCGGCGCCCGTGACCACCGCTCAGGCAAGGGAGGGCAGATGGCCATCAGAGTGCAGCTGAGCCCGCGCCAGGCCGAGGCGCGGGAGGAGTACGAGTCCTTCGCCCGGGAGGCGGTCGCCCCGTCCGCGAACGGGTGGGACCGCGCCGAGCGGCTCCCCGAGGAGTTCCTCAAGGACTTCGCCGACCGCGGCTACCTGGCGTCCGCCGTACCGCCCGAGTACGGCGGCGCCGGGCTGGACGCGATCACCTTCGGCCTCCTCAACGAGGAGCTGGGGCGCGGGTGTTCGTCCGTCCGCAGCCTCGTCACCGTGCACGGCATGGCCTGCCAGGCCGTCGCCCGGTGGGGGACCGCGAGCCAGCGCGCCGACTGGCTCCCGAAGCTCGCCTCGGGCGAGGCGATCGGCGCCTTCGCGCTCACCGAGCCGGGCGCCGGCAGCGACGTCAAGGCGCTGGCCACCACCGCCCGGCGGATCGGCGACGGCTTCCGGCTCGACGGTGCGAAGCGGTGGATCACCTTCGGCCAACGTGCCGACGTCTACCTGCTGTTCGCCCGCCTCGACGGCCTGGAGACGGCGTTCCTGGTACCGCGCGACGCCCCCGGGCTGGAGGTCCGGCCGATCACCGGCGTCCTCGGCACCAGGGCGTCGATGCTCGCCGAACTGGACCTGGCGGACTGCCGGGTGGCCGGCGACGCGCTCCTCGCCCGCCCCGGCTTCGGACTGAGTGCCGTCGCCGCCGGCGCGCTGGAGCTGGGCCGCTACAGCGTCGCCTGGGGGTGCGTCGGCCTCTCCCAGGCCTGCCTGGACGCCAGCCTCGACCACGCCGACCGCAGGGAGACCTTCGGCGTCCGGCTCCGCGACCACCAACTCGTCCAGCGCATGATCGCCGACATGGCCACCGGCACCGCCGCCGCCCGGCTGCTGTGCCAGCAGGCGGGCTGGCTGCGGCAGGCCCGCTCCACCGAGAGCCTGTACGCCACCTGGCTCGCCAAGTACCACTCCTCCGTCACCGCGTTCCGGTCGGCCTCGGACGCCGTCCAGGTGCACGGCGCTCACGGCTGCGGCGGTGGCTACCCGGTGCAGCGCTACCTGCGGGACGCGAAGGTCATGGAGATCATCGAGGGCAGCACCGAGCTCCAGCAGACCACGATCGCCGAATCGGCCTACCACGCCCGCCCGCGGGCCACGGCCCCCACCAGCCCCACCGGAGAGGCGACGGCTTGACTTCCTCCCCCGGCTGAAGACCGGGGGATTCCCCTCAGCCTCGCGGCTGAGCCGCTGCGCGTGTGCGCTGCGGTGGGACGACTTCCTGCTTCGCCGACGACTGCCCGCCCGGAGTGCTCCGTTGAGGTCTTACACCGTCTCCACAGGCTGTCACCGCCAGTCCGGCGGCCAGGATGTCGCGCGCCGCGTTCACGTCCCGGTCGTGCCGTGCGCCGCAGGCGCATTCCCACGCGCGGACGTTCAGGGGCATCCTCGCGGCGATCACGCCGCAGGCCGAGCACAGTTTCGAGCTGGGGAACCACCGGTCGACGGTCACCAGGTCCCGGCCGTACCACTGGGCCTTGTACTCCAGCATGGACCGCATCTCGGTCCAGCTCGCGTCGCTGATGGCGCGGGCGAGCGTGTGGTTCCCCAGCATGTTGCGGACGGTCAGGTCCTCGATCACGACCGTTTGGTTCTCACGGACGAGTCGGGTGGTGAGCTTGTGCAGGAAGTCCCTGCGGCGGTCGGCGATCCGAGCGTGCACCTTCGCGACCTTGAGCCGGGCCCTGGCCCGGTTGTTGGAGCCCTTGGCCTTACGGGACAGCTCCCGCTGGGCCTTGGCGAGGCGTTCCCGGTCCTTGCGCTCGTGCCGGGGGTTGGTGATCTTCTCCCCGGTGGACAGCGTCACCAGACTGGTGATCCCCGCGTCGATCCCGACCGCCGTGTTCACGGGTGCGGGCATCGTCGGGCGGTCCTCGCACAGCAGCGAGACGAACCAACGCCCGGCGCCGTCCTGCGAGACGGTCACCGTGGACGGCGCCTCGCCCTGCGGCAGCGGCCTGGACCACACAATGTCCAGCGGCTGATCCATCTTCGCCAGCGTCAGCCGGCCGTCCCGGAACCGGAACGCGGAGCCGGTGTACTCGGCGGACCTGCGGGACTTCTTCCGGGACTTGAACGTCGGGTACTTCGCCCGCTTCTGCCGGAAGTTGGTGAACGCCCCCTGCAGGTGCCGCAGCGCCTGCTGCAACGGAACCGACGACACCTCGGACAGGTAGGACAGTTCCCCGGTCTTCTTCCACGCCGTCAGCATCGCCGACGTGGCGTTGTAGTTGACCCGCTTCTGACGCAGCGTCCACGCCTCCGTGCGGGCCTGCAACGCCATGTTGTGGACCTTCCTCACACATCCGTAGGTGCGCGACAGCTCAGCCGCCTGCGCATCCGTCGGATAGAAGCGGTACTTGAACGCCCGCCTCACGTGAGTTTTGATCAAGCGTCACAAACCAGCGTGACTACAGGTAACGATCAAATCTGCGGGTCGGAGCACTGCGGTCCGCCCTGGCGGCGAAGCGCTGCCCGTTGTCCCGCTCCGCAGGAGTTTCGCTTCCTCCCCTGGCTAAAGCCGAGGGCATCCACGAAAGGAATCCGATGACCACGCACGAGACCACCGACCCTGCCGAGCCCGCCCCGACCGTCAAGTGCGTGGTCTGGGACCTCGACAACACCGTGTGGGACGGCATCCTCCTGGAGGACGGCGAGGCGCAGCTGCGCCCCGGGATCCGGGAGGTGATCGTCGAGCTGGACCGCCGCGGCATCCTCCACTCGATCGCCAGCCGCAACGACCACGACGCCGCCGTGGCCGAGCTCCGCCGCCACGGCCTGCTCGACTACTTCCTGTACCCGCAGATCAACTGGAACGCGAAGTCCTCCTCCGTCCGCTCCGTCGCGAAGTCCCTCAACCTGGGCCTCGACGCGTTCGCCTTCGTCGACGACGACGCCGTCGAGCGCGGCGAGGTCGGCTTCGAGATCCCCGAAGTCCGGTGCCTCGACGCCGCGGAGGCCGCCGGGCTCGCCGACCGGCCGGAGTTCTCCCCCCGGTTCGTCACCGAGGACTCGGCCAGGCGGCGCGAGATGTACCTGGCCGACCAGGAACGCAACCGGGTCGAGCAGGAGTTCACCGGCCCGCAGGACGCCTTCCTCGCCACCCTGGGCATGACGCTCACCATCGTCCCGGCCCAGGAGGAGGACCTGTTCCGGGCCGAGGAACTGACCGTCCGCACCCACCAGCTCAACACCACCGGCTACACGTACTCCTACGAGGAGCTCGACGCCTTCCGGCGGGCCGACACCCACGAGTTGCTGGTCGCGCGCCTGGAGGACCGGCACGGGCCGTACGGGACGATCGGTCTCGTCCTGGTCGCCAAGGACGGCGATCTGTGGACCCTCAAGCTGCTGCTGATGTCGTGCCGGGTGATGTCCCGGGGCGTCGGCGGCGTGATGATCAACCACCTCCGCCGGCGCGCCCGCGACGCGGGGGCACGGCTGCGGGCCGAGTACCTGCCCAACGGGCGCAACCGGATGATGCTGGTCACCTACAAGTTCACCGGCTTCCGGCAGCTTCCGGGCGAGGACGGGCCGACGGTCTTCGAGGCCGACCTCGCGGACGTGCCCGACGACCCGTCGTACCTGAAGGTGGAGGTCCTGCCCGGAACGGACCGGGCTCGATGAGCCGGGACGCGGCGGGCGGCAGCGCGTGGGTGGTCCGGCCGGCGCCCAGGCCCGACGCCCGGCTGCGGCTGATCTGCTTCGCCTACGCCGGGGGCGGGAGCTCCGCCTTCGCCGAGTGGCCGCGCGCGTTGCCCGCGGACGTCGAGGTGTGCGCGGTCCGACTCCCGGGCCGCGAGTCGCGGATCTTCCAGCCCGCCTACCGCGACGTCGACGAGCTGGTGCCCGTCCTCACCGAGGTGCTCGCCGAGCACTGCGAGGCTCCGTTCGTGCTGTTCGGGCACAGCATGGGCGCGCTGATCGCCTTCGCGCTCGCGCGCCGGCTCCGCGCCGAGGGCCGGCCCGCCCCCGAACACCTCGTCGTCTCCGGGCGCCGGGCCCCCCAGCTGGTCCACAACCGGCCGCTCATCCACCACCTGCCCGACGGCCAGTTCGTGGAACGGCTCCGGGAGCTCGGCGGCACTCCGGAGGAACTGCTCGCGGACGCCCGGGCGATGCGTCTGGTCCTGCCCGGGCTGCGGGCCGACTTCCAGCTCAACGACACCTACCGCCACCGACCGGAGGAGCCCCTGCCCGTCCCGGTCACCGCCTTCGGCGGCCGGGCCGATCCGCACGTCGACCCGGAGGGCGTCGCGGCCTGGGCCCGCCAGAGCACCGGCCGGTTCACCATGCGGATGTTCGACGGCGGCCACTTCTTCCTGCACTCGGCCCGCCAGGAGGTGCTCCGCGAACTGGGCCGCCTGCTGCGCCGACCCGCCGACCCGATCGCCGATCCGGTCGTCGACATGGCCGCTGATCCGATCATCGACACGGTCGCGCGCCGCACCAACTCCAGTCCGTCTCGGGTGATATGACAGGTATTCGAGTCGTTCTCGGGAAACCGGGCGTCACTGCGGTGGACACCGGATACTGTGCGACCATCGCGACCGCGGAGTCACGGACGAAAGGAATGGGAACCCGTGCCTGCCCTGTCCAACCTGTGGTGGTTCTTCACAGCCTCCCTGGTCCTGCTGCTCATCCCCGGCCCGTCCGTGCTCTACGTGACCGGCCGTACCCTCGACCAGGGCCGGCGGGCCGGACTCCTGTCCACCCTGGGCCTCGCCTGCGGCGACGTGGTCCAGGTGGTCGCGGCCGTGGTGGGCCTGTCCGCCCTGGTGGCCTCCTCCGAGACGGCCTTCTCGGTGGTCAAGTACGTGGGCGCCGCCTACCTCGCCTGGCTCGGCATCAAGCGGCTGCGCACGCCCGACCCCGACCCCTCCGCCGAACGGACCGAGGCGCCGCCCGCCCGCACCGCCCGGATCTTCTCCGACGGACTGGTCGTCAACGCCCTCAACCCGAAGAGCACCCTGTTCTTCCTCGCCTTCCTCCCCGCGTTCATCGACAGCGGCAGGGGAGCGGTCTGGTCGCAGACCCTGGTGTTCGGCCTGATCTTCGTGGTGGTCGGCATGGTGACCAACGCCGGGTGGGCCCTGCTGGGCTCGCTCCTGCACAAGAGCGCCCGGCGCAGCCGCACCTTCCTGCGCGTGGAACGCTACGTTGTGGCCGGGGTCTTCTTCCTCCTCTCCGCCGCCACCCTCGCCACCGGCCTGACCGACCACCGTCGCCCCGCCTGACCGGTCCGGCCCCGCCGGACCCGCCGCCGTCCCGCCTGACCGGTCCGCGGACCGGTTCAGAGCAGGTCGGCGCGGGCGGCCTGGATGCCGGCCTGGAAGCGGGTGCGGGCGCCGAACCGGTCCATCAGCTCCCGTACCCAGCGCTGCACCGTCCGGGTGGAGACGCCCAGTTGGCGGGCGATGCTCTCGTCCGTCAGGCCGGAGGCGAGCAGCGCCAGCAGCCGATGGTGCCGGTCCTCCGGCTCGTCCGCGGCGTCCGGCGCGGGGAAGTGCATCGCGTGCGACCAGTGCAGCTCGAACAGGCCGATCAGGGCGTCCAGCAGCGAGGACGGCCGGACCAGCAGGACGTGTTCCAGCTCGGTGCCCGCGCTCACCGGAAGCAGCGCCCAGCGGGCGTCCACCACCGCCAGCTTCAACGGCAACTCCGGTAGCACCCGGGCCCGTTCGCCGAGCCGGATGAAGGAGCGGATCTCCGCCGTGCGTTCCGGCTCGCGCAGCACCCGGCTCTCGTAGACCGCCCGCATCTCCACCCCGCGTCCGAGCAGGGCGAGTTCGGTCTCCGGGTCGCTGCGCCGCACGTACGGCGGTTTGTCCAGCACCCGCAACTGCTCGCGCACGCCCAGCTGGAGGCTGCGCCAGAGCTCGGCGATCGACCCCCGGCCGGTGATCACCTCGACCAGTTCGGCCATCCCGGCCTCGGCCGGGCTGCGCCGGTAGGTGCGCATCAGCTCGCTGATCCGGCCGCGGGCCCGGCGCAACTCGACCTCGCGCCTGAGCAGCAGCTCCTCCAGTGCGACGTCCGGCGCGGCCGCGGTCCACTGCTTCCGGCCCGGCGGCGGCCGTTCCACCAGGCCCTGCGCGGCCAGCGATTCCAGCGCCGCGGCGGCCCGTTCCGCGGCCAGGCCGCACCGGGCGCCGAGCTGTCTCGCCGAGGCGCCACCGTCGGACAGCAGCCGCAGGTACAGCTCCTCCTCCGCCGCGTCGAGGCCCAATCCGGCGAACCTGCCTGCGCCCGACTCCGGCACCGGGCACCCCCATTCCCGGTCGAGCCGGCGCCGGCCCTGTGCCGGCAGGCCGTCCGTCATCGGACCGTGCCCTCGGACTGTCTGCCATCGGCGGGGTGAAATCAAGGATCCGCCGGAAGACATGTACCCGCCATGGCGGAATCCTGACCGGCCCATAACCTTCCGGGCCCCACCGGCGGCGCGCACGCTGGGGCGACAGCGCGTTGCACGCCGCCGGCCCCACCCGGCGGCCGCAAGGTCATCCCCCATACCCCCCACGGGAGTTCACCCATGTCCGCGTTCCGTCTCGCCCGTACGGCCACGGCCGTCCTGCTCGCCGTCTCGGGTGCCGCACTCGCGGCCGGCCCGGCCGACGCCGCTACCCCCGCGGCCACCAGGGCCTCCGCCCACCACTACGGCCACTCCTACGACGGCGGCGTCTGGGGCGGTTACGTCGCCCAGGGCAGCGGCTTCCGTTCGGTGTCCGGGTCCTGGACGATGCCCCAGGTCCAGTGCAACACCGCCAACGACCTGTTCGCCCCCTGGGTCGGCATCGACGGCTACGGCTCGCAGACGGTCGAACAGACCGGCGTCCAGGTGGACTGTTCCAGCGGCTCGCCCGTCTACTCCGGCTGGTACGAGATGTACCCGGCCCCGCCGCAGTACTTCAACGACCCGGTGGACGCGGGGGACGGCTTCACCGCCGGGGTCGTCGCCAACGGCGGCGGCTCGTACACCCTGACGCTGACCGACACCACCAAGGGCTGGACCGAGACCACCCGCCAGCGGCTCAACGCCCGGAACGTCAGCGCCGAGGCCGTGATCGAGTCGCCCAGCCAGAGCTACCCGTCCTTCAACAGCCTGGACTTCTCCGGCATCACGGTGAACGGCCAGAGCTTCGACGCCTACAGCCCGCAGGCCATCGACAGCGGCCAGTACACCGAGACCGCCCTCCAGAACGGCGCCTTCTCGATCGTCCCGGCGGGCTGACCCGGCCCGGCCCAGCCTCGCCCGGTACGCCGCCGGCCCACGGCCACCGACGTACCGGGCGCCCGGTCCCTGCCGTACGGCGAGGAGAAGGGTCAGCCGGGTGTTCCGGCGTTCGCGGGGTGGTCGAGGGCCGGTGCGGGCATGGTCGGGGCCGGGGCCGGGGCCGGCGCGCCCCAGCGGCGGGCCAGGACGGCGCAGACCATCAGTTGCAGCTGGTGGAAGAGCATCAGGGGCAGCACCATCAGGCCGGCCGCCGCGCCCGGGAAGAGGACGGCGGCCATCGGGACGCCGCTGGCCAGGCTCTTCTTGGAGCCGCAGAAGACGATCGCGATCAGGTCGCCCCGGTCGAACCCGAGCCGGCGGCCGGCCAGCAGCGTGGCGGTCAGGATCAGTGCCAGCAGCGCCGACTCCACCACGAGCAGCGCCGCCAGCCGGGGCAGCGAGAGGGTGCCCCACATCCCGCCCACCACGGCGGCGCTGAAGGCGCTGTAGACGACCAGCAGGATCGAGCCGCGGTCGACCAGACCGAGGACGGAACGGTGGCGGGCCAGCCGGGCGGCGATCCAGCGGCGCAGCAACTGGCCTGCGGCGAAGGGGAGGAGGAGGTGCTCGGCGATCTCCAGGACGGTGCCCGCCGAGATGCCGCCCCTGGTGTGCAGGAGCACGGCGGCGAGTAGCGGGGTCAGGAGGACGCCGAAGAGGCTGGAGAAGGTCGCGCTGCAGACCGCGGCGGCGGTGTTGCCGCGGGCGATGGAGGTGAAGGCGATCGAGGACTGCACGGTGGAGGGCAGCAGGGTCAGGAAGAGCAGGCCCTGGTAGAGCTGCGGCGACAGCACGTCCGGCACCAGCAGGCGGGCGGCCACCCCGAGCAGGGGGAAGAGACCAAAGGTCACCGCCAGCACCGTGCCGTGCAGCCGCCACTGTTTGAGCCCCTCCCAGGCCTCCCGGGCGGAGAGCCGGGCACCGTAAAGGAAGAACAGGACGGCGACCGCGCCGGTGGCGGCGTCCGAGACGGCCGGTGCGGCGGCGCCGCGGGCGGGGAGCAGGGCGGCCAGCGCGACGGTGCCCAGCAGGGCGGCGATGAAGGGGTCGACCCGGAGCCGGGTGGGGCGTCGGGACATGCGGGAGCGCGGTGATCGTTTCGGGCGGGACATGGTTCTCCGCGGTGGCGGTGCGGTCGGGGGACCACCTCAGCCTGCCGCCCGGCCGGGTGATTGTGAATCCCGCTGGCCGTGCTCACTGTCATCATGGTTCGTGATGACGGCGTAGGGTGGGCCGGGTGTTCGATCCGGTCCAGCTGAGGTCCTTTCTCGCGGTGGCCCAGACCGGCGGCTTCACCAGGGCCGCCCAGCGGCTGGGGTTGCGGCAGTCGACGGTCAGCCAGCACGTGCGGCGGCTGGAGGAGGCCGCCGACCGGCGGCTCTTCCTGCGCGACACCCACTCCGTGCAGCTCACCGGCGAGGGCGAGGCCATGCTCGGCTTCGCCCGGACGATCCTGGAGGCGCACGAGCAGGCGGTCGGCTACTTCGCGCAGACGCAGGTGCGCGGGCGGGTGCGGTTCGGCGCCTCGGAGGACTTCGTCCACACCGAGCTGCCGCAGGTCCTGCGGGGCTTCCGGCGGAGCAACCCCCAGGTCGACCTCGAACTCACCGTGGGCCTCAGCGCCGTGCTCTACGAGCAACTGGCCGACGGGCGGCTCGACCTGGTGCTCGGCAAGCGCCCGCCCGGCGGCGGCTCGCAGGGACGGCTGGTCTGGCGGGACGAGCTGGTGTGGATAGGAGCGGAGGACGTCCGGGTGGACCCGGCGGAGCCGCTGCCGCTGATCGTCTACCCGCCGCCCAGCTTCACCCGCGCCCGCGCCCTGGAGGTCTGCGAACGCGCCGGGCGGCCGTGGCGGATCGCCTGCACCAGCACCAGCCTCTCCGGGGTTCGGGCCGCCGCGCTGGCCGGCCTCGGGGTGGTGCCACACGCCCGGAGCCTGGTCCCGTCGGGCCTGCGGGTGCTGCCGGACCAGCCGGGCCTGCCGGATCTCGGCACCACCGAGTTCGCCCTCACCACCGGACGCACCACGGCCCGCGGGCCGGCCCAGGTCCTGGCCCGGGCGGTCCTCGCGGACGCGTTCCGCCTGCAACGCGCGCCGGAGCGGTCGGAGCCGTGACCGGCGGGTGGCGGTACCCCGGCGCGGGCGGCGGTACCTCCATGAGGCCGAAAGTTCCGTCCCACGCGGTGCGGGAATCGCGAACCTCGGCAGAATCGAGGTGTGGGGCGGCCGCGCCGCAGGCGCCTACGTGAGAGGACCATGCCATGCCCGACTTCCATCCGAAGCACGACCGTCTGATCGTCAAGCCGATCGGGGCGCCGACCGCGCAGGACCCGGAGACGTGGAAGGGCGAGGTGGTGGCGGTCGGGCCCGGTCGGCCGCTGGAGAGCGGCAAGCCGCACCCGGTGGACGTCAAGGTCGGCGAGAAGATCCTCTTCAACAGGCGCTCCGGATCGGAGATCGAGGTGGAGGGGGAGTCGTACGTCGAGCTTCCCGAGGACGAGGTCCTGGCACTCTCCGCGGAGTAGCGAGCGGAGCAGGGCCCGGCAAGCGGAGCAGTAGGCGGAACAGCAACAGGACCTCGGCCCCTGAGAACCCCTGAGAACCCCTGGGAGACCCCTGCCATGACCAAGCACCCGCCGGCCCGGATCGGCGTGACCGGACTGGCCGTGATGGGCCGCAACCTGGCCCGGAACTTCGCCCGCCACGGATACCGCGTGGCCGTGCACAACCGCACCCAGGCGCGGACCACGGCCCTGCTGGAGGAGTTCGGGCACGAGGGCGACTTCGTGGCGACCGAGACCACGGAGGGTTTCGTCGCGGCCCTGGAGCGCCCGCGCCTGATCGTGATCATGGTGAAGGCCGGAGCACCGACCGACGCGGTCATCGACGAGCTGGTGCCGTTGCTCGACAAGGGCGACGTGGTGGTCGACGGCGGGAACGCGCACTTCCTCGACACCAGGAGGCGGGAGGCGGCCCTGCGGGAACGCGGGCTGCACTTCGTGGGCAGCGGGATCTCCGGTGGTGAACAGGGCGCGCTGGAGGGACCGAGCATCATGCCCGGCGGTACCCCCGAGGCGTACCAGGTCCTGGGACCCCTGCTGGAGGACATCGCGGCCAAGGTCGACGGCAAGCCCTGCTGCACCCACGTCGGACCCGACGGCGCCGGCCACTTCGTCAAGATGGTCCACAACGGCATCGAGTACGCCGACATGCAGCTCATCGCCGAGGCGTACGACCTGCTGCGGCACGGATCCGGCCTGCAGCCGGACGCGATCGCCGAGGTCTTCCGGGCCTGGAACGGCGGGCGCCTGGAGTCCTACCTGATCGAGATCACCGCCGAGATCCTCGCCCACACCGATGCGGCGACCGGGAAGCCCTTCGTCGACATCGTGCTGGACCAGGCGGAGCAGAAGGGCACCGGCCGCTGGACGGTCCAGAGCGCACTGGAGCTCGGCGTGCCCGTGAGCGGGATCGCCGAGGCGGTCTTCGCGCGGGCGCTGTCCGGCGGTGTGCCGCTGCGGCAGGCGGGGCGGGGGCTGCCCGGCCCCACCGAGACCTGGCTCGACAGTGCGGCGGCCGATCGGTTCGCGGACGACGTCGAGCAGGCCCTGTACGCCTCCAAGATGGTGGCCTACGCCCAGGGCTTCAACGAGATCCAGGCCGGCAGCGCGGAGTACTCCTGGCAGGTCGACCCCGGTGAGATGGCCGCGATCTGGCGTGGCGGCTGCATCATCAGGGCCCGGTTCCTGGACCGGATCAGGGCCGCCTACGAGGTGGACCGGGAACGTCCCACGCTGCTGACCGACGCGCACTTCCAGGAGGCGCTGGGCGCCGCGCAGTCGGCGTGGCGGCGGGTCGTCTCCACGGCGGCCCAGCTGGGCGTGCCCGCCCCCGGCTTCGCGACCGCGCTCGCCTACTACGACAGCCTGCGGGCGGAGCGGCTGCCGGCCGCGCTGGTGCAGGGGCAGCGGGACTTCTTCGGCGCGCACACCTACCGCCGGGTGGACCGGGAGGGCACCTTCCACACCCGTTGGGAGGCGGACGGCCGCCCCGAGGAACGGCGCTGAGCCACCCGCCCGGCCCAGCCCGGCGCCGCCGCCGACGCCCTGGAGTCACCCGCCCGGCCCAGCCCGGCCGGCGGGCCTAGGCGAGGTGGTACTGGTCGGGGGAGGAGACCTGGCCGCCGAGCGTGGCGGCGGCCTGGCGCGCCCAGTACGGGTTGCGCAGGAGCTCGCGGCCGAGCAGGACGGCGTCGGCCCTGCCGGTGGCGAGGATGTCCTGGGCCTGGACGGGATCGGTGATCTGGCCGACGGCCGCCACGGGCATGCCGGTCCCGTTGCGTACCGCCTCGGCGAAGGGCACCTGGTAGTCGGGGCCTGCTTCGATCCTGGCGTCGGGGACGAGGCCTCCGGTGGAGACGTCCATCAGGTCCACGCCGTGGGCCTGGAGTTCCTTGGCCAGCCGGACGGTGTCCTCCGACGTCCACCCCTCGCGGCCGTCCTCCGGATTCTCGGTGAGCCAGTCGGTCGCGGAGACGCGGAAGAGGACCGGCAGTTCCTCGGGCCACTCCGAGCGGACGGCGTCGACGACCTCCAGCGCGAAGCGGATCCGGCCCTCGAAGGAGCCGCCGTACGCGTCGGTGCGGTGGTTGCTGTGGGGGGAGAGGAACTGGTGGATGAGGTAGCCGTGGGCGCCGTGGATCTCGATGGCCTGGAAGCCGGCGTCGAGCGCGCGGCGGGCGGCGGTGGCGAACTGGCCGGCGATGCCACTGATCTGATCCACGGTCAGCTCGTCGGGCCTGGTCCGCGTCGGCGTGAAGGGGATGGCGCTGGGGGCGACCGGCGTCCATCCGTGGGCTTCGCCCGGGGCGAGGGCGCGTCCGCGGTCGACCCAGGTGCGCTCGGTGGACGCCTTGCGGCCGGCGTGGGCGAGCTGGATGACCGGAACGGTGCCCTGCGCCTTCAGGAAGGCGGTGATCCGCCGGAAGGCCGTGACCTGGGCGTCGTTCCAGATGCCGAGGTCGTAGGGGGTGATGCGGCCTTCGGGGCTGACGGCCGTGGCCTCCGTGATGATCAGCCCCGTACCGCCGGTGGCGCGTGCCGCGAGGTGGGCGAAGTGCCAGTCCGTCGGCACGCCGACCGCGTCGCCGTCCGGCGCGGCGCTGTACTGGCACATCGCCGCCATCCAGATGCGGTTGGGGGCGGTCAGCGTCCTCAGGGTGTAGGGGGTGAAGAGAGTGGTGCTCATGGCGGACTCCTGGTGGGGCGAGTGGGCGGTATCCGACCGTGCGGGGGCGGGCGCCGGTCGTTAGGAGTGCGGGAGGTGTGGTGGGACACCTTCGCGAATACTTGCAGGTGCACTTTGGATGACTCGACAATAGTTGCACGCACCGATTAATTGCAAGCGCGGCGTATTGTTCGGGCCGTGCATCGCCCGCGTGTCACCAGGAGGTCCGATGAAGGTCCCAGGTCCCGATCCCCGGCCGGACGGCGGTGTCGGCGCCATCGCGGAGGCAGGTGGGCTGCGCGCCTACCAGCTGTGGCTGCACGCCGAGTACGGTCCCGTGGCGCGGTTCCAGCTGCCCGGCGCCGAGGCGGCCGTGTCGGTCGCTGACCCGGTGCTGCTGGAGGCCACGGCGCACCCGGACGGGCGGCCGGAGTGCCTGTTCGCCTTCCTGGACCCGCGGTCACCGAGGAACTGGACCGCGTGCTCGGCGACCGCGCGGCACCCGGGTATGCGGACCTCCGGCGGCTCCCGTACCTGGAGATGGTCCTGAAGGAGTCTCTGCGCCTCTACCCTCCGGGCCCGTACGGCGCGAGGGAGACCGCCGAACCGCTCGCGGTCGGCGAGTACCGGATCCCGGCCGGGACGGTGGTCTTCTACCCGTTCCGGGCCATCCAGCTGAACCCCGACCACTGGCCCGAGCCCGAGCGGTTCCGTCCCGAGCGGTTCACCCCCGAGCAGGTGGCCGGGCGCGCGCGGCTGGCCTGGGTCCCCTTCGGGCTCGGCCCGCGCAGCTGCGAGGGCGCGGGCCCGGCCATGGTCGAGTGCCGACTGCTGTTGGCCGTCCTCCTCAAGCGTTTCCGCTTCCGCCCCGTGCCGGGCCACCGGGTGGATGCGACCGAGCGGTTCGTCCGCTGGGCGGCCGACGACATCCGCATGGTCGTCACCCCGAGAAAGGCCGGGCCGCCGCCGAGGAGTTGACCCGGACCGTTGACCCGGAGCCGCTGACGCCGCCCGCCGCCCGTCGCCCGTCGCCCGCCGCCCGTCGCCCGTCGCCCGTCGCCCGCCGCCCGCCGCCCGCCGCCCGCCGCCCGCCGGCCCACCGGCCGGCGGGCTCCGTCCGCAGCGCCGCGCGTCTCAGTCCGCGGACACGTTCTCGGATTGGTGTACCAGGACCGCCGGACGCCCGATAGGCTCGCGGTGCAGCTGGTTCGCCCTGCCCGCCAGGCAGGCGCGTCGCAAGAGGGAACCCGGTGGGAATCCGGGACTGCCCCGCAGCGGTGAGTGGGAACGACCGCCGTCATACGCACTGGGCCCGGGACGGGTCTGGGAAGCGACGGCCAGTAGGTGTCCGCCCTTTCGGGGACGGCCGAGCCCGCGAGTCCGAAGACCTGCCTGTTGCCCGCGCGCGACCGATCGCGCGCGGAGATCCCGGTGACCTCGTGGGCGGGTCGGCGTACATACCAGGCGGAGACCGGCACACCTGCGGTCGGCCGCCCGGTTCGTCACCCCTTCGCGCCTTCGTCCCGTCTCCGGGGAACAGAGGAAACAGGCTCGCGAAGGAGAGTCCCTTGACAGCGAAGTCCGCAGCCGCGGCAACCCTCGCCACCGCGTACGGCTACCCCCGCCAGGGCGGCAACCGGGAACTGAAGAAGGCGATCGAGGGGTACTGGAAGGGCGCCGTCACGGCCGAGGCCCTTCTGACCACCGCGGCCGACCTGCGCCGGGAGAACTGGCGCCAGCTCGCCGACGCCGGCGTCGGCGAGGTCCCCACCGGCGACTTCTCGCTCTACGACCACGTGCTGGACACCACGGTGGCCGTCGGCGCGATCCCGGCCCGCCACCGCGCCGCGGTCGACGCCGACCCGCTGGCCGGGTACTTCGCGATGGCGCGCGGCACCCAGGAGGTGGCGCCGCTGGAGATGACCAAGTGGTTCGACACCAACTACCACTACCTGGTGCCCGAACTCGGCCCCGACACCGCCTTCACCGCCGACTCCGCGAAGCCGGTCGGGGAGCTGGAGGAGGCCGTCGCCCTCGGCCACCGGGCCCGCCCGGTGCTGGTCGGCCCGGTCACCTACCTGCTGCTGGCCAAGCCCGCGCCCGGCGTGGCCGCCGACTTCCAGCCGCTCACCCTGCTCGACCGGCTGCTGCCCGTCTACGCGGCCCTGCTGGCCGAGCTGCGCGCCGCCGGGGCCGAGTGGGTGCAGCTGGACGAGCCCGCGCTCGTCCAGGACCGCACCCCGGCCGAGCTGAACGCCGCCGCCCGTGCCTACCGTGAGCTCGGTGCCCTCACGGACCGGCCGAAGCTGCTGGTCGCGAGCTACTTCGACCGCCTCGGCCAGGCCCTGCCCGTCCTGGCCAAGGCCCCGGTCGAGGGCCTGGCGCTGGACTTCACGGGACCTGCCGCCGCCAACCTGGACGGCCTCGCCGCCGTCGGCGGGCTGCCCGGCAAGCGCCTGGTCGCGGGTGTGGTCGACGGCCGCAACATCTGGATCAACGACCTGGAGAAGTCGCTCGCCACCCTGGCGACCCTGCTCGGTCTCGCCGACACGGTCGACGTGGCACCGTCCTGCTCGCTGCTGCACGTGCCGCTGGACGCCACCGCCGAACGGGAGTTGGACCCGCAGATCGCCCGCTGGCTGGCCTTCGCCCGGCAGAAGGCGGCGGAGACCTCGCTGCTCGCCCGCGGGCTGCGCGAGGGCGTCGGCGCGATCACCGCCGAACTCGCCGCCAACCGCGCCGACCTCGCCTCCCGCGCGAACTCGCCGATCACCCGCGACCCCGCCGTCCGCTCCCGCACCGCCGCCGTCGGTGCCCAGGACACCCGTCGCGCCCAGCCGTACGCGGCCCGGGCCGAGGCCCAGCGGACCCGGCTCGGCCTGCCGTTGCTGCCGACCACCACCATCGGCTCCTTCCCGCAGACCACGGACCTGCGCACCGCCCGCGCCGACCTCACCGCCGGGCGGATCGACGCGGCCGGCTACCGGGAGCGGATGGAGGCCGAGGTCCGCGAGGTCATCGCCTACCAGGAGAAGGCCGGCCTCGACGTCCTGGTGCACGGCGAGCCCGAACGCAACGACATGGTCCAGTACTTCGCCGAGCAGCTCACCGGCTACCTGGCCACCCGGCACGGCTGGGTGCAGTCCTACGGCACCCGCTACGTGCGGCCGCCGGTGCTGGCCGGGGACATCTCCCGTCCGCAGCCGATGACCGTCGACTGGTTCCGCTACGCACAGGGGCTGACGGACCGTCCGGTCAAGGGCATGCTCACCGGCCCGGTGACCATGCTCGCCTGGTCCTTCGTCCGCGACGACCAGCCGCTCGCCGAGACCGCCCGTCAGGTCGCCCTCGCGCTGCGCGACGAGGTCGTCGACCTGGAGGCGGCCGGCGCCGCCGTCGTCCAGGTCGACGAGCCGGCCCTGCGCGAGACCCTGCCGCTGCGCGCCGCCGACCGCCCGGCCTACCTCGACTGGGCCACCGAGTCCTTCCGCCTGGCGACCTCCGGGGTCCGCGCCGACACCCAGATCCACACCCACATGTGCTACGCCGAGTTCGGCGCGATCATGACGGCGATCGACGAGCTCGACGCGGACGTCATCTCGCTGGAGGCCACCCGCTCGCACATGGAGGTCGCCGGGGAGCTGGCCGAGGCCGGCTACCCGCGCGAGGTCGGCCCGGGCGTGTGGGACATCCACTCGCCGCGCGTCCCGAGCACCGAGGAGGCCGTCGAGCTGCTGCGCGCCGGGCTCGCGGCGATCCCCGCCGAGCGGCTCTGGGTCAACCCCGACTGCGGCCTGAAGACCCGCGGCTGGCCGGAGACCCGGGCCTCCCTGGAGAGCCTGGTCGGCGCCGCCCGGCGACTGCGCGCCGAGCTCGCCGGCTGACCTGACGGAGACCGGGGGCGGGCGCGGCCCGAGCGCCGTGCCCGCCCCCGGTCACCGGGGCACCCCGCGCGGCCCGCGAGCGGGACGACGTGACCGTGGCGGCCAGCGTGCCGGCCGCCGCACAGGGGCCCCGGGCGGTCCGGGGCCACGAGGTCCGGGCCGCTCGGGTCGAGGACGGGGAGAGACGGCCCTGCGCGATAGCTGGGCCGCCCTCGGTGCACACCCGTCGGATCCTCCCCGGCCGATCGGCCCGTCCGGGTGGCGCCGGACGAGGAGCCGTGGTGCGGCTCGCCCCGGCTTGCGGCTCTCCGGGGCGAGCGTTTGAGTGGGGGTGGTACCGCCGGAATCGGAGACGAGGAGGCGCCATGTCGCACCACAAGTCCAACAAGGACGTCGAGGGGAACCCGGACACCGGCCACGGGCGCGGCCTGCCGCGCCGCCCCGACGAGGAGGAGCTCGAAGAGCGCACCGAGGAGGACCGCGAGGAGGTGGGCCTGCCCCCGGACCCGGACGCCCCGCCCGAGGACAGGCCCTAGCTGGGTCAGCCCTGCTTCCGCGGCTGGCTGAAGCGCACCATGTTGCCCGCCGGGTCGCGGAAGGCGCAGTCCCGGACGCCGTACGGCTGGTCCACCGGCTCCTGCAGGACCTCGGCGCCCGCGGCGCGGATCCGCTCGAAGGTCGCGTCGCAGTCGTCGGTGCGGAAGATCACCCCGCGCAGCAGGCCCCTGGCCATCAGGTCGGTCACCGCCTGCCGGTCGGAGTCGGCGGCGTTCGGGTCGGCGACGGGGGATTCGAGGACGATGTCCAGGTCCGGCTGCGCGGGCGAGCCGATGGTCACCCACCGCATTCCCGCGTAGCCGACGTCGTTGCGCACGTCGAGACCCAGCGCGTCGCGGTAGAAGGCGAGCGCCTTGTCGTGGTCGTCGACGGTGATGAAGCACTGTGCAAGCGTGATGTCCATGCCCATCACGCTACGGACCGGTGGGACCGCCCGCTTCTCCGTTCCTGATCGGTCGGGTGTAGACCTTGGCGACGCAGGCCGGGACGGCGGCGTCCGGCTCGTGGTCCCGGGCCCGGTACGCGCTCGGGGTCTCGCCGACCAGCTGGGTGAACCGTGAGCTGAACGAGCCCAGCGAGGTACAGCCGACCGCCATGCAGACGTCCGTCACGCTCAGGTC
The DNA here is from genome assembly GCF_044744365.1 of Kitasatospora sp. NPDC087314. Classification (NCBI taxonomy): domain Bacteria; kingdom Bacillati; phylum Actinomycetota; class Actinomycetes; order Kitasatosporales; family Streptomycetaceae; genus Kitasatospora; species Kitasatospora sp. NPDC087314. Next base: position 1,428 of record NZ_JBIUYE010000024.1, on the reverse strand, counting down.
GCCGCGCCGCAGCAGCGCCTTCGCCCGCTCGATCCGGCGGGTCATGAGGTAGCCGTACGGGGTCTCGCCGAACGCCGCGCGGAAGCTGCGCGAGAAGTGGCCCGGCGACATCAGGGCGGTCCGGGCCAGCGCCGGCACGTCCAGCGGCTGTGCGTAGTCGCGGTCCATCCGGTCACGGGCCTGTCGGAGCCGGACCAGGTCGGGAAGGGGCACTCGGGACACCTGGGACACGCCTGCCACGGTACCGGCCCGGTCGGACACGGTCACGACGGTGCGGCGGCCACCGCGTGCGGTGGACACGGTACTCGGCGTGTTCGCACGCTCTGGCCTGCCCCTATGCTGTCGCGATGTCCAACAGCACAAACCCGACCCCGACTCTGCTCTTCGTCATCGGCCCGGCCGCGGCCGGGAAGATGACCGTGGGCGGCGCGATAGCCGAGCGCACCGGTTTCAAGCTCTTCCACAACCACCTGACCATCGAGCCGCTGCTGCGGTTGTTCCCCTACGAGTCGCCGCAGTTCCAGCGCCTCAACCACGCCTTCCGCGAGCAGATCTTCGCCGAGGCCGCTGCCAGCGACCTGCCCGGCCTGGTGTTCACCCTCGTCTGGGACTTCGACGACCCCGAGGACGCCGCCCTGGTCGAGCGCTACGCGGCCCCGTTCCGCGAGCGCGGCGCTCGGGTGCTGTTCCTGGAGCTGTCCGCCGACCAGGCCGTCCGGCTGGAGCGCAACGCCGGCGAGTCCCGGTTGGCGGAGAAGGCCTCCAAGCGCGATCTGGAGTGGTCCAACGGCAACCTGGTCGGCATGGACGCCAGGTACCGGCTCAACTCGGTCGACGACTTCGCCCACATCCCCGACGCGCACCTGCTGATCGACAACACCCACCTGGAGCCCGACGAGGTCGCCGAGCGGGCCGTGGCGCACTTCGGGCTCTGACCCGGATCGAGGCCGTTCCGGGCCGGGGCGCAAGGGGGTGTTTTCGAGCATCCCGGCCCGCGCGGCGCGATCAGGGGTCGTATTCGAACTTGTTGCGCACTGTGTGCGGTATCGCGTGGAACAAGGCGGATCGGCGGGTGTTCTCCTCGGCGATGGCGAAGCGGACCACCGATTACGGTCCGGGTGGTGCGGGCGGGATCTATGTGACGGATCTCGCGCGGAAGAAGACGACGTTGTTCGCCACGGTGCCGGACGCGGGGGCGACGGTCCACGGCGGTGGCACGGACGACGCGTTCCTCGATGTGCCGGGGCGGGAGAGTCTGGGCGGTATCAAGGTCACCGATGACGGCGGGGATCTGTTCGTCGTCAATCTGAACGACCGCAGGCTCTACCGCTACGACGCCACCGTGCCCACCGCGGCGGCGCCGAAGGCCTCCTACCCGATCCCCGATCCGGGGTGTCCGGCGGCGGGGGACTGGCGCCCGTTCGGCCT
>NZ_JBIUYE010000023.1:0-92402 GCF_044744365.1 Kitasatospora sp. NPDC087314 | reverse complement strand
TGGCACGCTGTTGAGTTCTCAAGGAACGGACGCTTCCTTCGGACCGCCTTCCAGCGGGCCCTCCGGGCGCTTCGTTCTTTCGTGTTTCCAGCTTACCAGACGTTTTCCGCCCCGTTTACCGGAGCTTTTCGCGTCTGAAATCTGGTGTTAACCGCCAAGTTGCGGCGACTCGGCCAACCATAGCGGGTCGTCCGCCGGAGCGCGAATCGAGGCGCGGCCGGTGTCACCCGGTAGGCGGCATGATTTGTTGCTCTCGCGAGCATATACAGCAATGGTCCCGATTCGCCAAGATGCCTGTAGAGTGCGGCGCATCGACCAAGAGGACTAGACCACTAGCGGTCGGTGAGTCGCCGGCCGTCGAGCCGGGCAGGGCGTGGGGCTTCGCCCGGTAATGTCAGCAGATGTCCAAAGTTGACATGATTTAGGCTTCGCCCGATGTCCTGCCGCTGCTCGCGGCCACTCGTCCTGTACTACGCACCTGGGAGGCACAACCATGACCACTGTGACGTCGCCGCTGACCGGCAAGGTCGTCGGGCTCGCCGGCGTGCCCGACCCGGTCTTCTCCGGCGCGATGGTCGGCCCCGGCACCGCGATCGACCCCGTGCGTCGGCCGACCGAGGCGGTCGCTCCGGTGGACGGCGTCGTCGTCTCCATGCACCCGCACGCGTTCGTCGTGGTGGATGCCGAGGGCCACGGTGTCCTGACCCACCTGGGGATTGACACCGTGCAGCTGAACGGCGAGGGCTTCGAGCTGCTCGTCAACAAGGGTGACACGGTGACCCGCGGCCAGGCCGTCATCAAGTGGGACCCGTCCGCCGTCGAGGCCGCGGGCAAGTCGCCGATCTCCCCGATCGTGGCGCTGGAGGCGAACGCCGACTCGCTTGGTGATCTGCGGGAGGACGGCGAGGCCGTCTCCGGAGATCCCCTGTTCAGCTGGAGCTGACCTCTTTCTTTCCACACACCCGCCCCGCAGGAGTTGTCGGGGCGGCCCGGCACACAGCGGTTCCCGGCGGGGCCGCTCCTCTCAGCGGAGACAGGTGACATGGAGAAGACGCTGCGCGGCGTAGGTGTCAGCCACGGGGTCGCGATCGGCCAGGTTCGGCACATGGGGACGGCGGTGCTGGAGCCCCCGGCCACCCAGATCCCGACCGAGGACGCTCCGCGTGAGCAGGCCCGCGCCCAGGCGGCGGTCGAGGCGGTCGCCGCCGACCTGATCGCCCGCGGCAACCTGGCCGGCGGTGAGGCGCAGGCCGTCCTGGAGGCCCAGGCGCTGATGGCGCAGGACCCGGAGCTGATGGCCGACGTGTCCCGCCGGATCACCGTCGGCAGCAGCGCCGAGCGCGGCGTGTACGACGCCTTCGCGGCCTACCGCGCGCTGCTCGCCTCCGCCGGCGACTACCTGGCCGGGCGGGTCGCCGACCTGGACGACGTCCGCAACCGCATCGTGGCCCGGCTGCTGGGCGTGCCGATGCCGGGCGTGCCGGACAGCGACGAGCCGTACGTGCTGTTCGCACGGGACCTGGCGCCGGCCGACACCGCGCTGCTCGACCCGACGCTGGTGCTCGGCTTCGTGACCGAGGAAGGCGGGCCGACCAGCCACAGCGCCATCCTGGCCCGGGCGATGGGCGTGCCGGCCGTGGTCGCGCTGCCCGCAGCGACGGACGTCGCTGAGGGCACCGTCGTCGCGGTGGACGGCAGCTCCGGTGACGTGCTGCTGAACCCGTCGCAGGAGAAGCAGGACGAACTGTGGGCGGTCGCCGCCGAGCGCAAGGCCGCGCTGGCCGCGTCCTCCGGCCCGGGGCAGACCTCGGACGGGCACCGCGTGCCGCTGCTGGCCAACGTCGGCGGCCCGGCGGACGTGCCGGCCGCGCTGGAGAACGGCGCCGAGGGCGTCGGCCTGTTCCGGACCGAGTTCCTGTTCCTGGACGACTCGGCGAAGGCTCCCAGCGAGGAGAAGCAGGTCGAGGCGTATCGCAAGGTGCTGGAGGCGTTCCCGGAGGGCCGGGTCGTGGTCCGCGCCCTCGACGCGGGCGCGGACAAGCCGCTGGACTTCCTGACCCCGGCCGACGAGCCGAACCCGGCGCTGGGCGTGCGCGGTCTGCGCACCCTGCTGGAGCACCCCGAGGTCCTGCAGACGCAGCTGCGGGCGCTGGCCAAGGCGGCCGAGGGCCTGCCGGTGCACCTTGAGGTGATGGCCCCGATGGTGGCCGACCGCAAGGACGCCAAGGACTTCGCCCAGGCGTGTCGCGAGGCCGGGCTGGAGGCCAAGTTCGGCGCGATGGTGGAGATCCCGTCGGCCGCGCTGCGGGCGCGGGCGATCCTGCAGGAGGTCGAGTTCCTGTCGCTGGGGACCAACGACCTCGCGCAGTACACCTTCGCCGCCGACCGTCAGGTGGGCGCGCTGGCCCGCCTGCAGGACCCGTGGCAGCCGGCGCTGCTGGACCTGATCGCCGCGGCCGCCGAGGCGGCGCAGGCGACCGGCAAGAGCTGCGGCGTCTGCGGCGAGGCTGCCGCCGACCCGCTGCTGGCCGTGGTGCTGACCGGTCTGGGCGTCACCAGCCTCTCCATGGGCTCGGCCTCGATCCCCTACGTGCGCTCGACGCTGGCCAAGTACACGCTGGCGCAGTGCCGCCGGGCCGCCCAGGCGGCCCGGGCGACGGACAGCGCCGAGGAGGCGCGGGCCGCGGCGCAGCAGGTGCTGTCGGGCGAGTAGCCGTAGCCGCAGGAAGAGGGGCGCTCCCACCGTCGAGGTGGGGGCGCCCCTTCGGCGTTCCGGGCTGGCGTCAGGCCTGCCGGTCGCGGCGGAGCTGCTCGAAGAAGCGCAGGTGGTCGATGTCGTCGACGGAGCCCGGGTTGACGGCCTGCTCCAGCGGGGTGCCGGAGAGGATGCGCTTGACCGGGACCTCGATGCGCTTGCCGGTGAGGGTGTGCGGGAGGCCGCGCACGGCGACGACCTCGTCGGGGACGTGGCGCGGGGAGAGCTCGCTGCGCAGCGAGGTGCGGATGCGGCCGATGAGCCCCTCGTCGAGTTCGGCGCCGGGGGCGAGGACGACGAACAGCGGCATCCAGTACCCGCCGTCGGGCTCCTCCAGGCCGATGACCAGGGACTCGGCGATCTCGGGGAGGCGTTCGACCACCTCGTAGATGTCCGAGGAGCCCATCCGGACGCCCTGGCGGTTGAGCGTGGAGTCGGAGCGGCCGTGGATGACGACGGTGCCGCGGGAGGTGACGGTGATCCAGTCGCCGTGGCGCCAGACGCCGGGGTACATGTCGAAGTAGCTGTCGTGGTACCGGGTGCCCTCGGGGTCGTTCCAGAACCCGGTGGGCATGGACGGGATGGGCTTGGTGACGACGAGTTCGCCGACGGCGTCGGTGAGCGGGCGGCCCTGGACGTCCCAGGACTCGACGGCGGCGCCGAGGCAGGGGGCCTGGATCTCGCCGAGGTGGACGGGCAGGGTGGGGACACCGCCGACGAAGCAGGAGCAGACGTCGGTGCCGCCGCTGACGGAGGCGAGCCAGACGTCCTCCTTGACCTCGTCGTAGATCCAGCGGAAGCCGTCGGGCGGGAGCGGGGAGCCGGTGGTGCCGATGCAGCGGACCGCGGAGAGGTCGAGGTCGCGCCCGGGGTGGAGGTCGGCCTTGCGGCTGGCGATCACGTAGGCGGCGGAGGTACCGAGGACGGTGGCGCGGGTGCGGGCGGCGACCGACCAGAGGGCGCCGGTGTCAGGGTGGCCGGGGCTGCCGTCGTAGGTGACGATCGTGGCCCCGACCAGGAGGCCGGCCAGCAGGAAGTTCCACATCATCCAGCCGGTGGAGGTGTACCAGAGGAAGCGGTCCCGGGGGCCGAGGTCGAGGTGGAGGCCGGCCTGCTTGAGGTGTTCGAGCAGGATGCCGCCCTGGCTCTGGACGATGGCCTTGGGCAGGCCGGTGGTGCCGGAGGAGTAGAGCACCCAGAGCGGGTGGTCGAAGGGGACGGCCTCGTAGACGGGTTCGACGTCGTCGGCGACCAGGTCGTCCCAGTGCAGGGCGCCCTCGGGGGCGGGGGCGCCGAGCAGCGGGACGTGCACGACGGTGCGCAGGGTGGGGAGTTCGCGGCGCAGTTCGGCGACGACCTCGGTGCGGTCGTGGTCCTTGCCGCCGTAGTGGTAGCCGTCGACGGCGAAGAGGACGGCGGGTTCGATCTGCTGGAGGCGGTCCAGGACGCTGCGGGCGCCGAAGTCGGGGGCGCAGCTGGTCCAGATCGCGCCGACGGCGGCGGTGGCGAGGAGGGCGACGGCGGCCTGCGGGATGTTGGGCAGGTAGGCGCTGACGCGGTCGCCGGGGCCGATGCCCCGGGCGCGCAGGGCGGCGGCCAACGAGCCGACCTGGCGGCGCAGTTCGGACCAGGTGAGGACGGCCGGCTGCTCGGTGGTCTCGTCGAGGTGCAGGATGGCCGGGCGGTCGGCGTTGGTCGGGTCGTCGGCGGCGCGCAGGGCGTGTTCGGCGTAGTTGAGGCGGGCGCCGGGGAACCAGCGGGCGCCGGGCATGGCGGGGTCGGCGAGGACGGCCTCGGGGGCCTGGGTGAAGCGGACGTCGAACCACTGGGTGATCGCGGTCCAGAAGCGGTCGAGGTCGGCGGTGGACCAGGCGTGCAGGTCGGCGTAGCGCTGGGCGGCCTGCTGGTCGTCGTCGGCCGGGGCGAGCGGGGCGGCCGGGGCGCCGTGGTGTTCGGCGGCCCAGGCCTGGAAGGCCACCAGGCTGGTGGCTGCGGCGCGAGCGGGGTTGGGGCGCCAGAGCGGCTGGTCCTGGAGTGGGGTGCTCACGGTGGTGGTCTCCCGGCCGGTGGTGGGGACGGGAGTGCTTGTGGCAGGCCCGTCCGGTTGGGCTGTCGGTGCAGACCATGCCATGTGAGCGGCCGCTGCGCCAGGGTCCGCCCGGTGGGTGCCGGGCTGGTCAGCGACCGGTGAACTCCCCGCTGAACCAGGACCGGAAGACCCGGGTGTGGAAGGCGAAGGCGAGCTCGGTGTCGGGGGTGGTGAGTTGCCAGCCCTCGGTCTCGTCGGTGGGGCGCGAGGGCGGGAGTTCGGCGAGCGGGCGGGCCGGGAGCAGGCCGAACAGGCAGAGGAAGCCGCCGTGGGTGTCGGAGGCGGTGGAGACCAGGGTGATGTCGGTGGCGGCGGCCAGGATGCCGGTCTCCTCGCGCAGTTCGCGGACGCAGGCCTGCTGCCAGCTCTCGCCGTAGTCCACGTAGCCGCCGGGGAGGGCGAGTTCGCCGTAGCCGGGCTCGATGGTGCGGCGGATGACGACGAGGGTGGGGTCGGCGTCGGGGCGGGTGACCGGGAGGAGGGTGACCACCACGGGCAGCGGGTTGCGGTAGCTGATCTCGGCGCAGCCGGGGCAGGTGCGGGGCCAGCCGTCGGTGCCGGGCGGGAAGGGCGTGCCGCAGAAGTGGCAGTGGGAGAAGGGCCGGCTGACCGTGCGTGTCATGTCGTCAGTGGTCATGGCCGGATGGTAGCCCGGCCCCGCGGCGGGCCGTCAGTGGATCTCGTCCCCGCGGATCTCGCTCTCCCGGGTGGGGCGGAGCAGGGCGGGGTGCAGGAGGCCGGCGTCGCCGGCGTGGTAGGTGCGGGCCCGGGGGCCGCCGCGGGCGCCGCCGCGGGCGGTGGTGGCACCGGTGCTCTCGACGAAGCCGGGGACGGAGAGGACCTTGCGGTGGAAGTTGCCGGGGTGGAGCTTCTCGTCCCAGACCGCCTCGTAGACGGCGCGCAGGTCGGGGATGGTGAAGTCGTGGGGCAGGAAGGCGGTGGCGAGCGGGCTGTACTCGAGTTTGGCCCGGACGCGGTCGAGGCCGTCGGCGAGGATGCGCGCGTGGTCGAAGGCCAGCGTGCGGGAGGACTGGCCGGTGGGCCCGCCGACACCACCCCCGTGGGTGTCGGCGGGCGCACCGGCGGCTCGGGGTCGACCGTGGGGCCGGTGGCCCAGGTCGAGGTCGGCGACGGGGTGCCAGGCGGCGGCCGCGGCGTCCGTGCCGGCCTGCGGGTCGGGCAGGTCCGGGGCAAAGGCGAGGTAGGCGACGGAGACGACGTGCATGCGCGGGTCGCGATCCGGGGCGCCGTAGGTACCGAGCTGTTCGAGGTGGACGCGGCAGAGCGCGGCCTCGACCTCGGAGCCGCCGAGCAGACCGGTCTCCTCGGCGAGTTCGCGGGCGGCTGCCTCGTCCAGGCCCTCCTGCCCGGCGCGCAGGAAGCCGCCGGGCAGGGCCCAGCAGCCCTGGTAGGGCGGGGCTCCGCGCTCGACGAGCAGGACGTGCAGGCCGCCGTGGCGCAAGGTCAGGGCGACCACGTCGACGGTGACGGCGATCGGGGCGTAGGCCCGCGGGTCGTAGGCGGCGAGCCACTCCTGCTCGCTCGTGGGCGCGGCCGGGCGCGGGGTGGACGGCTCGTCTGCTGTCATCACCGGCTCCTCTCCGCGTTCGCCGCCGTACGGGGCGCTGTCGTTCTCTGGCTGAGCACAACGTAGCGACTGCGTTCCCCGGCGGCAAATGGTTTTCCGGTTCGGCGGGGACGCCCGGCTTCTAGGCTGTGACCAGGAACGACCCCGCCCGAGGAGGCCCCATGCCCACTGCTCCCCCGCCGGACTTCGCCGCGGCGCTGGCGGCCGGCCCCCTGGTACTGGACGGCGGGATGTCGAACCAGCTGGCGGCGGCCGGGCACGACCTGTCGGACGAGCTGTGGTCGGCCCGGCTGCTGGCGGACGCGCCGGAGGCGGTGGTGGCGGCGCACCGGGCGTACTTCGCGGCCGGGGCGGAGGTCGCCATCACGGCGAGCTACCAGGCGAGTTTCGAGGGCTTCGCCCGGCGCGGGGCGGGCCGGGCCGAGGCCGCGCGGCTACTCGCGCACAGTGTGGAGCTGGCCCGGGAGGCGGCGCGGGCCGAGCCGGGCGGGCGGCGGCGCTGGGTGGCGGCGTCGGTGGGCCCGTACGGGGCGGTGCTGGCGGACGGCTCGGAGTACCGGGGCCGGTACGGGCTGAGCACCGCGGAGCTGGTGGCCTTCCACCGGCCCCGGCTGGAGGTGCTGGCGGCGGCCGGGCCGGACGTGCTGGCGCTGGAGACGGTGCCGGACGTGGACGAGGCGCGGGCGCTGCTGGAGCTGGTGCGCGAACTGGGCGTGCCGGCCTGGCTGTCGTACAGCGTGGCGGGCGACCGGACCCGGGCGGGCCAGCCGCTCGCGGAGGCGTTCGCGCTGGCGGCCGGGGTGGACGAGGTGCTGGCGGTGGGCGTGAACTGCTGCACCCCGCAGGACGCGGACCGGGCGGTGGCACTGGCGGCCGAGGTGACCGGCAAGCCGGTGGTGGTGTACCCGAACAGTGGGGAGGAGTGGGACGCCGCCGGGCGGGGCTGGCGCGGCGAGCCGACGTTCCGCTCGGCCCGGGTGGGCGGCTGGCTGGCCGACGGGGCGCGGCTGGTGGGCGGCTGCTGCCGGGTGGGGCCGGACGGGATCGCGGCGCTGGCGGCGGAGGTCGCGGTGCGGGACCGGTTGAGCGGCGTCGAGGGGTGAGCGGCGGGGCCGTCGAGCAGCGGGCCGGACGGCCGGGCGGGCTGAACCGCACGGAGGGCGGACGGGTCGCGGGTCGGCGGCCGGCCCGGGGCCGGACGGGCCCTGGGTGAACGCGCGGTCGAGCGCGGGTTACCGAGGGGGAAGGTGCACGGACCGGCGGCGGCCTGGCAGACTCGTCCCGTTACCACTGCGGTCGACAATGTCGACCGCCTGTCAGCGCGGAGGTACCAATGCCCGGCCCGATCCAGTCGCTGTCCCGGGCCGCCGCCATCTTGCGCCTGCTGGCCGGCGGCGAGCGCCGTCTGGGCCTGTCCGAGGTCGCGACGGCGCTGGACCTCGCCAAGGGCACCGCGCACGGCATCCTGCGCACGCTGCAGCAGGAGGGGTTCGTCGAGCAGGACCCGGAGAGCGGCAAGTACCAACTGGGCGCCGAGCTGCTGCGGCTGGGGCAGAGCTACCTGGACGTGCACGAGCTGCGGGCGCGGGCGCTGGTCTGGGCGGACGACCTGGCCCGGGCGGCCGGTGAGACCGTCTACCTGGGGGTGCTGCACCAGCAGGGCGTGCTGATCGTGCACCACGTGTTCCGGCCGGACGACACCCGGCAGGTGCTGGAGGTCGGCTCGATGCAGCCGCTGCACAGCACCGCGCTGGGCAAGGTGCTGGTGGCCTACGACCCGGTCGCGCGCGGGGAGCTGGGCGACGGGCCGTACGAGTCGTACACGCTGCGGACGCTGACCGAGGCGGGCGACGTGGACGCCGAGTGCGCGCTGATCCGCGAGCGCGGCTGGACGGACTCGGTCGAGGAGACCTGGGAGGGTGTGGCCTCGATCGGCGCGCTGATCCAGGACCGGCGGCGCAACCCGGTGGGCGCGGTGTGCATCAGCGGCCCGGTGGAGCGGGTCTGCGAGGACGGCTTCGTGAAGCCGTCCCTGGTGGCCTCGGTGCGCAGCGCGGCGCGGGCGATCTCGCGCGACCTGGGCGCCGGCAGGTTCTGACGCCGTAACGGCGACACTTCGTCACGCTGAGGCGCGGACGGGCGGTGGCCTGTCCGCGCCTTGGCGTTTTGCCCTGTTTTGGCGAACTCCGCTGGGTAACTTCGAGGGAAGGGTCACAGCTCCGTAACCCCGCCTTGACGTGGGGGCAACCGGGGGAGGAAGCTTCCGCATGACGGTCGACATTGTCGAACGATGGCCGGGAAGATCACTCCCCCGATGCGCTCACCCCGCACGACGATCGGCCGGCCGCCTGCCCCCACCCGCAACCTCCGGGCCTCATGGACAAGGGAGTCTTTGTGTCCGCGTTCTCCAACGGCGACGTCTTCGTCGGCGAAACCCTCGGCACCGCCGCCCTGATACTTCTCGGTGGCGGCGTCTGTGCCGCCGTGACCCTCAAGAAGTCGAAGGCCGTCAACGCCGGCTGGCTGGCGATCACCTTCGGCTGGGGCTTCGCCGTCCTGATCGCCGCCTACATGTCGGCCCCGAAGTCCGGTGCCCACCTCAACCCGGCCGTCACCATCGCGCTCGCCGTCAAGAGCGGCGACTGGAGCCAGGTGCCGCTCTACCTCGGCTCCCAGATGCTCGGCGCGATCATCGGTGCCGTGCTGGTCTGGGCCACCTACCTCGGCCAGTTCCAGGCCAACCAGGAGCCCACCCTCGGCATCTTCTCGACCGGGCCCGAGATCCGGAACCCGGTCCAGAACGTCCTCACCGAGGTCATCGGGACCTTCGTGCTCTGCTTCGCGATCCTCACCATCGGCACGAACAGCGGGCTCTCGCAGTCCGGCACCAGCACCCTGATGGTCGCCTTCACGGTGGTCGGCATCGGCCTCTCGCTGGGCGGTCCGACCGGCTACGCGATCAACCCGGCCCGCGACCTCGGCCCGCGCATCGCGCACGCCCTGCTGCCCATCCCCAACAAGGGCAGCTCCGACTGGTCGTACGCCTGGGTGCCGGTCGTCGGCCCGCTGATCGGCGGCGCGCTGGCCGGCGGTCTGTACAACGCCATGTTCTAAGGGCCGGGTTCGAACCCGCCGAGCACGGGGACTGACCCCTGCGTCAGGCCCACCCACCCCGTAACCCCGAATCCTGAGCCGAGGACCTCCCCATGACCTCCACTGGCAACTACATCGCCGCGATCGACCAGGGCACCACCTCCAGCCGTTGCATCATCTTCGGCGCCGACGGCCGGATCGTCGCCGTCGACCAGCAGGAGCACCGGCAGATCTTCCCCCAGCCCGGCTACGTCGAGCACGACGCCGCCGAGATCTGGACCCGGGTGCAGTCGGTCGTCCGCGGCGCGCTGGACAAGGCCGGTCTGACCAAGGACGACATCCGCGCGATCGGCATCACCAACCAGCGCGAGACCACCGTCCTGTGGGACAAGAACACCGGTGAGCCGGTGCACAACGCGCTGGTGTGGCAGGACACCCGCACCGAGGCGCTCTGCCGCGAGCTCGGCCGCAACGTCGGCCAGGACCGCTTCCGCCGCGAGACCGGCCTCCCGCTCGCCAGCTACTTCGCCGGCCCGAAGATCCGCTGGCTGCTGGACAACGTCGAGGGCCTGCGCGAGCGCGCCGAGGCCGGCGACATCCTGTTCGGCACCATGGACACCTGGGTGATCTGGAACCTCACCGGTGGCGTCAACGGCGGCAAGCACGTCACCGACGTCACCAACGCCAGCCGCACCATGCTGATGAACCTCAAGACCCTGGCCTGGGACGAGGACATCGCCGAGTCGATGGGCGTGCCGATGGCCGTCCTGCCGGAGATCCGCTCCTCCGCCGAGGTCTACGGCGAGGCCGTCGGCGACCTGGCCGGCGTCCCGGTCGCCTCCGCGCTCGGCGACCAGCAGGCCGCGCTGTTCGGCCAGACCTGCTTCGACGAGGGCGAGGCCAAGTCCACCTACGGCACCGGCACCTTCCTGCTGCTCAACACCGGCGAGAAGATCGTCAACTCGTACCACGGCCTGCTGACCACCGTCGGCTACCGGATCGGCGACCAGGCCCCGGTGTACGCCCTGGAAGGCTCGATCGCCGTCACCGGCTCGCTCGTCCAGTGGCTGCGCGACCAGCTCGGCATCATCTCGACCGCCGCCGAGATCGAGACCCTCGCCAACACCGTCGAGGACAACGGCGGCGCCTACTTCGTCCCGGCCTTCTCCGGCCTGTTCGCCCCGTACTGGCGCTCCGACGCCCGCGGCGTGATCGCCGGCCTGACCCGGTACGTCACCAAGGGCCACCTGGCCCGGGCCGTCCTGGAGGCCACCGCCTGGCAGACCCGCGAGGTCGTCGACGCCATGCAGAAGGACTCCGGCGTCGAGCTCACCGCCCTCAAGGTCGACGGCGGCATGACCAGCAACAACCTGCTCATGCAGAACATCGCCGACGTCCTGGACGCCCCGGTCGAGCGCCCGTACGTGGCCGAGACCACCGCCCTCGGCGCCGCCTACGCGGCGGGTCTCGCCGTCGGCTTCTGGAACGACCTCGACACCCTGCGGGCCAACTGGCACCGCGCCGCCGAATGGACCCCGCGCATGGACGAGGCCACCCGGGAGCGCGAGTACAAGAAGTGGCTCAAGGCCGTGGAGCGCACCATGGACTGGGTGGAGGAAGAAGAGACCGACTGACCGACACGCCGGTCGGGGCCCCGAGCCCCGACCGGCCGGTTCCGTTTCACCGGCCCGCCGCACCGGGCCGACCGGCCTCTCCCGTAGGGGCCGCACCGCACACGAGAGGAGTAACGGCGCAGCCTGACCCGCGCGCCGTACACAACCACCATGGCAACCATCCCGACCCTGGGCGCCGAGCGCACCGCAGGCCGCACCGCCTCCCGCGCCGAGACCCGTGAACTGCTCGGCAAGGCCACCTACGACCTGCTGGTGATCGGGGGCGGCATCCTCGGCACGGCCGTCGCCTGGACCGCCTCCCAGGCCGGACTCAAGGTCGCCATGGTCGACGGCGGCGACTTCGCCGGCGCCACCTCCAGCGCCTCCTCCAAGCTCGTCCACGGCGGGCTGCGCTACCTGCAGACCGGCGCGGTCAAGCTCGTCGCGGAGAACCACAAGGAGCGCCGCGCGCTCGCCACCGACGTCGCGCCGCACCTGGTCAACCCGCTGACCTTCTTCGTCCCGGTCTACAAGGGCGGCCCGCACAGCGCGCCCAAGCTCGGCGCCGGCGTCTTCCTCTACTCCGCGCTGTCCGCGTTCCGCGACGGCATGGGCCGGGTCTCCACCGCCGCCCACGCCGCCCAGCAGGTGCCCGCGCTGCGCACCGAGGGCCTGCGCTCGGTGGCCGTCTACGGCGACCACCAGATGAACGACTCGCGCGTGGCCGTGATGACCGTGCGCGCCGCCGTGGACGCCGGCGCCGTGGTGCTCAACCACGCCGAGGTCACCGGCCTGCGCTTCACCGGCGGCCGGGTCACCGGCGCCGAGGTGCGCGACCGCCTGGACGGCACCGAGTTCGGCGTCGACGCCCGCCTGGTGCTCAACGCCACCGGCCCGTGGGTGGACCACCTGCGCCGGATGGAGGACGCCGGCGCCGCGCCGTCGATCCGCCTCTCCAAGGGTGCCCACGTCGTCGTCAAGCGCCGCTCGCCGTGGCGCGCCGCGCTGACCATCCCGATCGACAAGTACCGCGTCTCCTTCGCCATTCCGTGGGAGGACCACGTCCTGCTCGGCACCACCGACGAGGAGTACACCGGCGACCCGAAGGACGTCCGGGCCACCGAGGCGGACATCGACCAGATCATGGGCGAGGCCGCGCACGCCATCCGCGACGAGCACCTCGACCGCGACCTGATCACCTACTCCTTCGCCGGCCTGCGGGTGCTGCCCGGCGGCCCGGGCGACACCGCCGCCGCCAAGCGCGAGACGGTCGTCACCGAGGGCAAGGGCGGCATGCTGTCGGTCGCCGGCGGCAAGTGGACCACCTACCGCCACATCGGCCGCACCGTGCTGGAGAAGCTGGCTCACGTACCCGGCACCAGCCTCGGCGAGGACATGTCCCCGATCGCCGCGACCGTGCCGCTGCCGGGCGTCGGCGCGCCGAACGCCGTCGCGCACCGGCTGCTGATCGACCGTGAGCCGGGCTCGCGGATGGAGCCGCTGGTGGCCAAGCACCTGGCCAGCCACTACGGCACGCTCTCCTTCGAGATCGCCCGCATGATCGACGAGAACCCGGAGCTCGGCCGGCCGATCCACGAGGACGGCCCGGACGTCTGGGCCCAGGTCGCCTACGCGGCCGACAGCGAGTGGGCGTACACGGCGGACGACGTGCTGCGCCGCCGCACCACGATGACGGTGCGCGGGCTGGACACCCCGGAGATCCGGGACGAGGTCGAGGCCTTCCTCGCGAAGCGCGGGACCAAGTAGGCGCGGTCCCGGTCACAAGGGCGGGCACTCCCGGGAACGGGGGTGCCCGCCCTTTCGCACTCGTTCGCGTACCGTGCGTCACGATCGGATCAATTTCTTCAGGAAATCTTCAGATATTGGGGGTTTTTGACCCGCTTTCACCATGATCGCCTTCTCGGCGATCCTTCCTATGCTCCGGCCAGCACTGTTCACCAACAGTGGGTCAAGGAGCAGCAATGCACGTCTCAAGACGGACCCTGAGCGGTCCGCTGGCACTCACGCTGGCGTTGTCGCTGGCGGGCGGGGCCCAGGTCGCGTTCGCGGCCAAGCCGCAGGCCAAACCCACCCCCGGCAAGCCGCCGACGGCGGCCGCCACCGACCCGACCGGCAGCATCGGCGCCGCCAGGGTCGCCGCCCGGACCACCGGAAAGCGGGTCGAGGCGGTCTCCGAGCGCAGCGAGATCTCCACCACCTGGGTCAACCCGGACGGCACCCTCACCACCGAGCTGTCCGCCGGCCCGGTGCGCTTCCTGCGCAACGGCGCCTGGACCGACGTCGACCTCACCCTCAAGGCCTCCGCCGACGGCTCGGTGGCCCCGGCCGCGCACCCGAACGCGATGAAGCTGGCCGGCGCCGGCGGCAAGCGCGCCCGTACGCTCCAGGAGTCGCAGGCCGGCGCGGAGCCGGCCCGCACGCTCGTCTCGCTCGGGTCCGGCGACGACGAGCTGGCCCTGCAGTGGAAGGGCGGCCTGCCCCGGCCCGAGCTGGACGGCCCGCGGGCCACCTACCGGGACGCGATCGGCGACGGGGCCGGGGACCTCGTGGTCGAGGCCACCCGGACCGGCTTCGAGCAGTTCGTCACGCTCAAGCAGCGCCCGGCCGCCACCGGCTACTCGTACACCATGCCGTTGCAGGCCAAGGGCCTGAAGGCGGTCGCCCAGCCCGACGGCAGCGTGCTGTTCACCGACCGGAAGAACGGTCGCAAGCGCGCCGTGCTGCCCGCCCCGGTCGCCTGGGACGCCACCACGGCCCCCGGCTCCGGCGAGCACCCCCGGCAGGCGAAGGTCGGCCTCCAGGTCGTCCAGCGCGGCGACGACGTCGACCTGGTCTTCACCCCCGACGCCGCCTTCCTGGCCGACCCGGCCACCGTGTACCCGGTGACCGTGGACCCGGCCACCGCCGGTCTCGGCAACTCCTTCGACACCCGCGTCCAGCAGGGCGAGACCGTCGACTGGTCGGCCGACACCGAGATCTACTGGGGCAACTCGGGCACCAAGAACGCCGACGGCTCGGCCCGCCCGGCCCGTTCCTTCATCAACTGGAACACCTCCGCGATCGCCGACGCGCTGGTCTCCAGCGCCACCCTGTCGCTGTACAACTTCCACTCCGGCAACAGCGACTGCCTCAACTACGCGTGGGACGTCTACGACACCGGCCTGGCCTCCACCTCCTCGCGCTGGACCAACCAGCCCGCCTGGGGCACCAAGCGGGCGACGTCCACCGAGACCAAGGGCCGGGCGGCCTGCGGCGGCGCCGGCTGGATCAACGCCGACGTCACCGCCCTCGTCCAGACCTGGGCCTCGGCGAAGAACCAGGTCTCCGGCATGGGCCTGCGCGCGCCCGACGAGACCAACACCAAGTTCTGGAAGGAGGTGAACTCCGCCAACGCGGCCGGCAACAACCCGAAGCTGACGGTCAACTACAACTACCGGCCGCGCACCGGCACCAACCAGCAGGCCGGCCCGCCGTTCCTGCAGGACGGCACCGGCACCTGGCGCGTGGACACCACCACCCCGGTGCTCCGGGACACCTTCGTCGACCCCGACGGGGACAAGGTGACCGGCACCTTCCAGCTGGTGGACGCCATCTCCGGTGCGCAGGTCGGCAACGTCAACGTCTCCGGCTACGTGGCCAGCGGCACGCCCGCATCCGTCACCGTGCCGCCCGGCCTGCTCCAGTACGGCCACACCTACCGGTTCCGCACCTCGCCGTACGACGGACTGCACTACAACCTCGGCTGGTCCGCCTGGGCCACGTTCAGCGTCGCCCCGCTGCCGGACGTGCCCACCGCGCTGCAGAGCGGCGCGCAGCAGACCCTCACCCCGGTGCTCTCCGCCCTGGTGACCAACCCCAACCAGGGCCGGGTGCGCACCGAGTTCACGCTCAAGGGCGCCAACGGACAGCCGCTGCCGACGGTGCTGGCGCCCGCCTGGGCGGAGAGCGGCACCCGCGCCGCCGTCCAGGTGCCCGACGGCGCCCTGACCGACGGCGGCAGCTACACCTGGGCCGCCCGCGCCTGCGCCGCCGTCGGCTGCTCCGCGTGGAGCGCCGACCAGCCGCTGACCGTCCAGGCGGCCAAGCCGCCCGTGCCGCCGACGCCGACCACCGTGGTGCTCACCGGCCCCACGCTCGCCGATGCCTCCGCGGCCACCGCCGGCGGCGGCTGCGCCACCGGGTCCTGCCCGGCGGCGGACCCGGCCGAGCTCCGGGTCGGCACGGTCGCGGACGGCAGCACCTGGGCCGGCTGGCTCGGGCCCGACCTGACGGCCGTTCCGGCCGGCTCCCGGGTGGTCGGCGCCAAGCTCGCGCTGACCCGCTCGGACTGCCCGGACGGCTGTGGTGAGGCCGCCGTGGACATCTTCCAGCTCGGCTCGGCCTGGGCCCCCGGCCAGGGCGGCGCCGCACTGACCGCCGCCACCGGGACGGAGAGCTTCGCCTCCGCCGCCAAGCCGTCCGAGACCGACCTGGCCACCATGGTCGGCTCCTGGATCGAGAAGGGCGAGGCCTACGGGCTGGCCCTGCGCCCGCCGGCCGACTGGGCCGGCGTCGCCCGGTACCACTCCGCCACCGCGGCGGACCCGGCCCAGCGGCCCCGGCTGACCCTCGACTACCTGGCGCCGACCGCGCCGGGCCCGGCCGAGCTGGTCACCGCGACCGGCGCGGACGCCGGACTGGTCGTCACCTGGAACGCCCCCGCCGACCGGGGCGCGGTCGGCGACGTCGGCTACACCGTCCGGGTCGAGACCTCCGACGGCACCCTCGCCAAGGAGCTCACCACCGCCGACACCCGCGCCGTGGTCACCGGGCTGGACAACACCCGCTCGTACCGTGCGCTGGTCACCGCCCGGAACAGCTACGGCGCCGCGGCCCCGGTCGCCTCCGCCGTGGTCCAGGGCACGCCGACGGCCGGTGGCCCGGACCAGTACCGCGGCTTCGTGCAGGAGTACCTGGAAGCCCGGAACAAGATCAAGATGAGGACCGGGTTCACCGCGCCCGACGCCGCGGCCGAGGCCGCGCACGGCACCGTCTTCGTCGATCTGCTGGCCACCCAGGAGGCCTCGCTGGTCGCCAACCGCGAGGCACTGGCGACCCAGAACCAGGTGTACGCCGCGGCGGCGGTTTCCCTGACCGACGTGGCGGTGGACCAGAAGACCGCCGGCAAGGTCGTCGTCCGGGCCACCGTCAAGGACTCGGTGATGATCCGCACCAACGGTGTGGACTCCCCGACCGAGAGCGCGGGCCCGCGGCGGTTCGAGTTCACCGTCGGCTCCGCGGCGGTGCTCACCGCCGAGGCCGACGACGGCGCCGCCGAGCAGAAGCTGTCCTCCTCGGCCGCCGCGCAGGCCCAGGTCGAGGTCGCCGACGCCTCGCAGCCCGACACCGCCGGCAGCTCCGGAGCCGTTCCGCTCGGCCCCGACGGCTTCCCGCTCGTCTCGGCCCCGCAGGGCGGCGCCGTCCAGGCCGGGTACAACTACAACGGCACCGCCGACTGGGCCCGCCGCAACGTCGGGATCTCGTGGGACTACGGCCAGGACTGCACCAACTTCGTCTCCAAGGCCCTGTACTACGGTGGCGGCATGCGCGTCCGCTACGGGTTCAAGACCTTCGACAGCGCCTGGTGGACGAACGACTACTGGCTCTTCGGCTGGCACAAGAACCGCAGCTACACCTGGGCAGGTGCCGCCAACCTGCGCCGGCATCTGCTGTACTACCGCAACACGGTGTACCTGACGAGCACTGCCTACGCCCGGCCCGGCGACATCGTCTTCTTCAAGTGGCGCAACGAGTCGGTGGTCAACCACGCGGCCGTGGTGGTCAGTTGGGGCAGCACGATGGAGCTGCGCCAGCACGGCCGGTCGAACGTCACCACGCTGAACGAGGTCCTGGCGTACTACCGGCAGAAGGGCGACCCGATCGAGTGGATCACCGTCGTCCGACCGCTCGGGACCAACTGATGGTGCCCGGACGGCCGGTCGCGGCGGCGCTGGCGGCCGCCCTGTCGGCCATCCTGCTGGCCGGGTGCTCCAGCGGGCCCTCGGACGCCGAGCTGGCGTACGTCGGCGACTACGCCGGCCACCCACACCTGCGGGTGACGGGCTATCCGGTCACGGGCACGCTGGGCCTGGTCCAGCAGGTCGTCTGGCGGCTCGCCGACGGCTCCGCGGACCGGCTGGAGAAGCTGGCCTCCTCGGAGGGCTCGGCCGCCGAGCACCGGGACGCCGCGGCCGCCTGGGTGCGGGACTACCAGCAGGGCGCCAAGGGGTCGGTCACGGCCGACTTCGGGGACGACCCGGCCAACCGGCAGACCGTGGTATTGAGCTTCCACGGGACCGGTCAGGTGAAGGAGCTCCAGCTGCGCCTGGACGGCCGGGACGGCGGCGACGGCTGGCGGATCCTGATGAAGTAGACGCCCTGCGACGGGCGGGCGTTCGGGTCTCCGGGCGCCCGCCGAACGCACCGAGGGGCGGCACCCGTTGCGTACGGGTGCCGCCCCTCGGCGGTGAAGTGCGGCTGCGGCTGCGGTCAGATGATCAGGCTGAGCGGCATGATCAGGGCGATGGCGACGACCGAGATCACGGTCTCCATCACCGACCAGGACTTCAGCGTCTGCCCGACGCTCATCCCGAAGTACTCCTTCACCAGCCAGAAGCCGGCGTCGTTGACGTGCGACAGGAAGAGCGAGCCGGCGCCGATCGCCAGCACCAGCAGGGCCGCGTGGGTCGAGGACATGTCGGCGGCGAGCGGGGCGACGATGCCGGCGGCGGTGATGGTGGCGACCGTCGCCGAGCCGGTGGCCAGGCGGATCAGCACCGCGATCAGCCAGCCCAGCAGCAGCGCCGAGATGTGCCACTTGCCGGACCACTCGCTCACCGCGTTGCCGACGCCCACGTCGATCAGGGTCTGCTTGAAGCCACCGCCGGCGCCGACGATGAACACGATGCCGGCGATCGGGCCGAGCGACTTGCCGACGGTGTCGGAGATCCGGGCCCTGTCGAAACCGGCCGCCTTGCCGAGGGTCAGCATGCCGAGCAGGGTCGCGGCGAGCAGCGCGATCAACGGCGAGCCGATGAAGTCGAAGACCCGCTGGGCCATCGCCTTCGGGTTGTCGACCACCACGTCGGTCAGGGCCTTGCCGAGCATCAGCACGACCGGCAGCAGGATCGTCGCCAGCACCGCGCCGAAGGACGGCGTGTGCTCGGGCTTGGTGGTCTCCTCGGGCGCGGTGGCCTTCGGGATCTCCAGCGGGCCGACCCAGCGCTCGGCCAGGCGGGAGAACAGCGGGCCGGCCACGATCAGGGTCGGCACGGCGATCAGCAGGCCGAGCGCCAGGGTGATGCCGAGGTCCGCCTTCAGCGCGTCGACGGCGACCAGCGGGCCCGGGTGCGGGGGCACCAGGCCGTGCAGCACCGAGAGGCCGGCCAGGGCGGGGATGCCGATCCGCATCAGCGGCACGTTGCCGCGGCGGGCGACCAGCAGCACGATCGGGATCAGCAGGACCACGCCGACCTCGAAGAACAGCGGCAGGCCGAGGACGGCGGCGATCAGCGCCATCGCCCACGGCAGTGCCTTGTTGCCCGACCGGGCGAGCACGGTGTCCGCGATGATGTTCGCGCCGCCGGAGTCCGCGAGCAGCTTGCCGAGCATCGCGCCCAGGCCGATCAGCAGGCCGACCCCGGCCACGGTGGAGCCGAAGCCCGTGGAGAAGCTGTTGAGCAGCTTGTCGAACGGAGCGCCCGCGACGGCGGCCAGCAGGCCGGAGCCGAGCGTGAGGGCGAGGAAGGGGTGCAGCTTCAGCTTGGTGATCAGCAGGACGATCACACCGATGCTGAGCAGGACCGCGATCAGCAGCTGGGAGTCGCTGCCGGTGTGCGGCAGGGCCGGTGGGGCGGCCGCGAGGAAGAAGGTGGGGGACAAGCTCACGCGAGGTCTCCATTGACGGGCCGCAGCAGCGCCACGGCCTTCTCGACGAGTTCTTCGGGGGACGGGCCGACGTCCAGGACGGCGCCGTGCTCGTGCGCGCCCAGGGGTTCCAGGGCGGCGTACTGCGAGTCGAGCAGCGACGGCGGCATGAAGTGGCCGGTGCGGTGGGCGAGCCGGTCCTCGACCAGCTCGTGACCGCCGCTGAGGTGCAGGAAGTAGGCGCCCGGGCAGGCCGCGCGCAGGGTGTCGCGGTAGCGGTGCTTCAGCGCCGAGCAGGTGACCACGCCGCCGGTGCCGGCCTCGGCCCGCTCCTTGAGCCAGGCGCCGAGGGCACGCAGCCAGGGGGCGCGGTCCTCGTCGTCCAGCGGGATGCCGGCCGACATCTTGGCGATGTTGGCCGCCGGGTGGAAGTCGTCCGCCTCCGCGTAGGGGAGGTCGAGGCGGTCTGCCAGCAGGCGGGCCAGGGTGGTCTTGCCGACACCGGAGACGCCCATCACCACGATGGTGAGAGGAGTGTCCGGGAGGTCGTGGTTCTCGACGCTGAGAGCCATGGGTGGTGCTCCTTCGTTGCCTGGCCGCCACTATCGCCTCAAAGATATGACGTATTCAAGTGTCGGAAACCAAATCGTCATACTTTTGAGCTGTGGGGTAGGTCGCAGGCCGGAGGCGGAGGGGCGCGCCGGTGGTGCCGGCCCGACGGGCGTCTACGCTGGGCGGATGGAGATCCAGGGGCTGCCCGGGCGGCTGCTTGACGAGCTCGGGCCGGCGATCGCGTCGGGAGAGATTCCCGAGGGCGCGGTGCTGCGCGGCGAGGAGCTGGAGGAGCGGTTCGGGGTGTCCCGGACGGTGGTCCGGGAGGCGGTGCGGATCCTCGAGGGGATGCGCCTGGTGGCGTCCCGGCGGCGGGTCGGCATCACCGTGCAACCCAGGTCGCTCTGGGACGTCTTCGACCCGCTGGTGATCCGCTGGCGGCTGGCCGGCGCGGACCGGTCGGCCCAACTGCGCTCGCTCGGTTCGCTCCGGGTGGCCGTCGAGCCGGCCGCGGCCGCGCTCGCCGCGGTACACGCGAGCGACGACGACCGGCGTGAACTCGGCTCGCTGGCCGTGGAGTTGACCGTGTCGGCACGGGCCGCCGACCTGACCACCTTCCTCCGGCACGACATCGACTTCCACGCCACCGTGCTGCGCGCCTCCGGCAACGAGATGTTCGCCCACCTCGGGGACACCGTGGGGGCGGTGCTCACCGGGCGGACCGAGTACCATCTGATGCCCCATCAGCCGGAGCCGTATGCGATCCGGCTGCACCGCGAGGTCGCCGACGCGATCTGCGCGGGCGACGCCGCGCAGGCCGAGCAGGCCATGCGGACGATCGTGGCGGGCGCGCTGGAGGAGCTCAACCAGCAGTTGGGCTGACCTCCCGCGCTGCGGGCTGCCCGGATCACGCGCTTTGGCGGTAGTTCGGTGGATTCGGACGCATAGTCCTGGTTCGGCGGGGCAGAGTCTGCCAAGGGGGCGCGTTTCGCGTGCGCCCGTCCCGTGTCCGCCGCCGAGTCCGCGCCTGGGGGTCGCTCGATGTCCGTGCCACGCCGCCGTCGCCGCCTGCCCGACGAGGTGCGCGCCGCCGCCGTCCGGGCGGTGCTCTGCCTGTCCTTCACCCTGGTCGGCGTGGTCGTCGCCACGCTGGCCTCGTACGCGGACAGTTGGCTGATGACGCCGGCGCTGATGGCGATGGGGCTCGGGGTGTTCGGCACGATGTGGTGCCTGCTGGAGATCCTGATCTCACGCCAGGTCGCCGCCCAGCGGCTGCGGGCGCCGGGCTCCGCGCACCCGATGGCGGGCAGCCGGACGCCCGACCCGCTGGCCGCCCGGCCACTCCCCCGCCCCGGCGGGCCGCCTCGTCAGCAGCCGCGGGTGCCGACCGCGTAGGGCACCCGCGGCTGACGCGGCGGGTCAGCTCGCCGGGACGGCCCGGTAGTGGGTGGTGAGCCGGCCCGCGTCGTCCAGGACGTGGAAGGCGAGCATCGGCGGCTGGGTGAAGGAGATGCCGCGCCCGCCCTCGCAGGGCAGCGTGACGGTGGAGACCACACCGGGGGCGACCAGCAGCGGCAGCCCGGCGAGGGTGGTGGCGGCGCCGGTGTGGGAGTGGCCGCAGAGCAGGCCGGCCACCCTCGGGTGGCGGGCCAGCACGGCGGTGAGCGCCTCCTCGCCGTACTGGCGGATCCGGTCGACGGTGGGCAGGTGCAGGATCGCCGGCGGGTGGTGGAAGGCCACCAGCGCGGGCAGGTCGGGGCGCCCGTCCGCCAGTGCGGCGTCCAGCCAGGCCAGGGTCTCCTCGTCCAGCAGGCCGTCGTCGCGGCCGGGGATCGAGGAGTCGAGCATCAGCACGTCGGCGCCGGGCAGCCGGTGCAGCCGGTTGATCGGGCCCTCCCCGGCGGCCTCGCCGAGCAGGACCTCCCGGTAGGGCGCCCGGCGGTCGTGGTTGCCGGGGCAGGTGAGCACCGGGTACCGGGAGTGCAGCACCTTGGTCACCTGCTCGTACTCGGTGGGCAGGCCGTGATCGGCGAGGTCCCCGGTGACGAGCACGGCGTCCAGCGGGCCGGGCAGGGCGTCGAGGTACGCCATCACCTGCTCGGCCCGCCGCCGGGCGCGCTTGCCGCCGTCCCGGCGGTGGTCCTGGCCGAGGTGGATGTCACTGAAGTGCGCGATCGTCAGCATGGCTGCCACGCTAGCCAGTTCAGGCCTGGGCCGGAACCTCCGCCGGGCGCTTGAACATCCGGGTGGCGGTGATCTCGCCGTGGACGGCGGGGCCGTCCGGGTCCTGCGGGGCGGGCAGGCCGGGGCGCAGGTGCTCCTCGACCGAGATGTACTTGAGCCCGGCCCGCAGGTCGGCGTCGTTGCGCAGCCGGATGACCAGCGGGAACTCGGCGAGCGCGGTGGTGTCGAACAGGCCGGTGGTGTAGATCAGCTGGACGCCGAGCGCGTCGGCCACGGCCCGCTGGAGCTCCAGCAGGTAGGTGGCGTTGGCGCGACCGATCGGGTTGTCCAGGAACAGCGTGCCGGCGTGCCGCAGTTGGGACTGTCCGCGGTCGTTGGCGCGCAGCGCGGCCATCGTGCAGTACAGCGCGATGGCCGCGGTGAGCAGCTGGCCGCCGGAGAAGACGTCGGACATCTGGCCGACGCCGACCCGCTCGGCGCGCAGCACCGCGTCCGGCTTGAGGATCTCGACGCTGACGCCCTTGGGGCCGATCGCGGCGGCGACCCCGCGCAGCAGCAGGGACATGCCGTCGCGGCGCAGGTCGCTGTTCTTCCTGACGGCGGCGCGGGTGGCCTCGTCGATGACCTCGCCCAGGCGCTCGACCAGGGTGGCGTGGTCCGGGTCCTCGAAGCGGATCCGCAGGAACTCCTGGCCGGACCACTCCCCCAGGCCCTCGGGCAGGCGGGAGAGCCGCTGGGCGGCGCGCAGGGTGGTGAGCGAGGACTCGACCAGGCCGCGCAGGCGGTCGACGATCGAGCCGCGGTTGCGCTCCAGTTGGGCGAGTTCGTCGGTGAGCACGCGCAGCCGGGGCGCGAAGGCGGCGGCCCAGGCGGCGGCGTGCTCGGGCAGCGCGGCGGCCGGCAGTTCGCGGATCTGCTGGCGGGCCGGGGTGCGGACGGCCTCGTAGCGGGCGGCGTTGGCGTGCCGGACGAGGGCGTCGGAGGCGTCGCGGACGGCGAGTTCGGCGGAGGACAGCTCACCGGCCGTGGTGCGCAGGGCGCGGCGGGCCTCGGCGGCGCCGCCGCGGGCCTCGGCGAGGGCGCCCAGGTACGGCTCGGCCGGGAGGTCCGAGTCGTCCTGGTGGTCGCGCAGGCCGTCGCGCAGTTGCCCGGCGAGTTCGTCGAAGTCGGCGGCGGCGGACTGGGCGGCGTCGTAGGTGCGCTGCAGGTCGGCGTGCGCGGTGCGGGCGGCTTCCAGGGCCTCGCGGCGTTCGGCGAGCCGGCTGGTGGCGGTGCGCAGCAGCGTCTGGGCGTGCTCGGGGTCGGTGGGGACGAGGTCCTCGGGCAGTTCGGTGTGCGCCTCGCCGTCGGCGGGGGCGGAGCGCTCGGCCTCGCCGCGCAGGCGGCCGAGTTGCTCGCTGGCGGCGGCGGAGCGGGCCTCGATGGTGGCCACCAGGTCCTCGGCGCGGGCGGCGGCGGCCTGGCGGGCCGGGCCGTCTGCGCCGTCGGGGCTGCCGAGGAGTTCCTCGGCGCGGACGCGGACCTTGTTGGTGAGGCGGTCGAGTTCGGTCGCGGCGGCGGCCTCGTCGCCCTCGGCGCGGGCCTGCTCGGCGCGCAGGTCGGCGCCGACGCCGACCTTCTCGTACAGCTGGGAGGCCGCGCGGTAGGCCTCGCGCAGGGCGGGCAGGGCGGCCGGCGCGGTCTCGGCGGGCTCGTCGGCCTGCTCGGCGGCGGGGATCTCGGCCCGTTCGGCGCGCAGCGCGCGGGCCGTACGGCGGGCGTCGTCGGCGGCGCGCTGGGCGGCGCGGCGGTCCTCGTCGCAGGTGCGGGCGCGTTCGGCGCAGACGGCCTGGCGGCGGTCGCACTCGGCGGCGTCCTCGGCGAGTTCGCGCTGGCGGCGGGCCCAGGTGGCGCGTTCGCGCAGCCGGAAGGCGAGGCCGGAGAGGGCGTCGGCGCGGCGGCGGGCGCGCTGGGCGGCCTCGCGGTGCTCCTCGTGGGCGGAGGCCGCGGCGGCGTGGTCGGTCTCGGCCTCCTCGTGGTCGGCGCGCAGGGTGGCGAGGGCGGCGGCGGCCTGCTCGGCGTGCTCGCGGGCGGCCTCGGCGGCGGCGGCGAGTTCGGCGAGGGCGCCGGGCGGGCAGTTGGCCTGCCAGGAGGCGAGGCGGGCGGCGAGCGCCCGGTCGGCGCCGAGGCGGGCGGCGAGTTCGCGGATGTGCCCCTCGCGGGCGCCGGCCCGGGCGCGCAGTTCGCGGCGCTCGTCGTCGGCGGCGGACTCGTCGTGCATGGCCGGGTTCGGCGGCACCAGGAAGAACGCGGGCTCGTCGGTGATCGGGGCGATCAGGGAGGCGGCGGCGCCGACGGCGACGGTGGAGCGGGGCAGCAGCGCGGCGGCCTGCAGGGCCTCGCGGGCGCGCTCCAGCGAGGCGGGGTCGGTGACGACGACGCCGTCGACGAGTTCGGGGCGGGCGGCGAGGATCGCCTCGTGGTCGGCCGGGTCGACGGACTGGGCGAGGTAGCGCCAGCCGGGCAGGGCGGGGATGCCGTGCTCGGCGAGGTACTCGACGGTGGCGAGCACGTCCGGGCCGGGCGGCAGCAGGCCGCCGTCGCCGAGGGCGGCGAGGATGCGGGAGTCGTCGGCGGCGGCGGTGCGCAGGTCGAACAGGGTGCGCTCGGCGGTGGCGATGGACTCGTCGAGGAGTTCGCGCAGGTACTCGGCGTTGCGGTCGAGGACGGCGGGGGTGAGGAAGCCGGCGTCCTCCTCGGCGCCGTCCTGGTACGGGGTGAGGGAGAGCAGGTCGGCGAGGCGCTGCTCGGTCGCGAGCAGGGCGGCGGTGCGCTGCTCGGCGGCGAGCACTTGGGCGGCGGCCTTGCGGGCGTCGCCGGCGCGCTCGGCGGCGAGTTCGGCGCGGCCGGTGGCGGCGGCGGCCTCGCGCAGCCGGGCGGCACAGGCCTCGGCGGCCGTACGGGCCTGGGCGAGGGCGGCGCCGGCGGCCTTCTCGACGTCGGCGGCGTACAGGGCGGCGCGGGCCGGGTCGACGTCGCCGTCGGCGTCGATGAAGCCGGCCTCGACGGCGGCGGCGGTCTCCTGCTCGACCTCGGCGAGGCGCTGGCGCAGGTGGTCGGCCTCGCTCCGGGCCTTCTGGGCGGCGGTGGCGGCCTCGGTGGCGTCGCACTGGGCCTTGCCGCCGTCGTCCTGGAGCTCGCCGGCGCGCTGCTCCTCGGTGTCGGCGCGGGCCTCGGCGGCCGCGGCGGCGCCCTCCAGGGCGCGGGCCAGGGCGGTGGCGGCGCGGGCGCGGGCGGCGAGCGCGGGGGCGGCGTCGAGTTCGGCCTCGCGGATGGCGGCGGCGACCCGGGCGACCCGGTCGGCGGCGGCGCGCTGGCGCAGGACGGCCTCGGCGGCCTGCCAGGCGGAGTGCAGGGTGCGGGCGTCGGTGAGTTCGCGGCGCAGCGCGGCGGCCTCGGCGGTGGCCGCGGCGAGGCCCAGGGTGGCGTGCCGGTGGGTGAGTTCGGCGGTGATGAGGGTGTGCCGGGTGCGGTCGGCCTCGGCGGCGGTGACGGCGCTCGCGGCGGCGGCGACCTCGATGGCGAGGTCCTGGGCGCGGTCGCGTTCGGCGGCGGCGCGGGAGGTGAGCGCGTGGGCGAGGCGGCGGGTGCGGCGTTCGGCGGTGCGGTGGGCCTCGCGGACGCTCTCGCGGGCGGCGGTGGCCTCGACGATGCGTTCCAGCAGGTCGAGGGAGCCGGCGGTGAAGTCGCGTTCGGCGGTGAGTTCGGCGCGGCGGCCGAGCTTGGCGGCGAAGCCGTGGACGAGGTCGGCGAGGCCGTCGGTGTCCCGGGTGTCGGTGACGGCGCGCAGCAGCAGGTCGGTGAAGTCGCTGTCGTGCTTGACCGCGAAGAGGCCGGCGGCCTCGCCCTCGTCGGCGTTCATCTCGCGCTGGTAGCGGAAGAGTTCGGGGTCGAGGCCGAGTTCGCCGAGGTGCTCCGTCCAACGGTCGTGGCCGTCCTCGAAGACCAGGTCGAGGTGGGGGTGGGCCTTTCCGGCCTCGGTGAGGGCGTCACGGAAGCCCTTCATGGTGCGGCGGCGGCCGCGGGCCTTCTGGTCGCCGGCCAGGCTGATCCGTTCGGCGACCGGCAGCGAGTCCAGGGCGAGGCCGGGGCCGGGGCGGAAGGAGTACCAGGTCTCGGCGAACTTGCGCGGGTCGGAGGAGACCTGGCGGCCGCGCCACTCGCTGACCTTGCCGACCACGATCAGCTCGCCGGTGACGGTGTGCTGCCACTCCAGGGCGACGTGGCCGCAGTCGTCGGCGAGCAGGAACTTGCGCAGCACGCCGGAGCTGGCGCCGCCGAGGGTGTTGCGGTGGCCGGGGAGCATCACCGAGAAGATCAGCTTGAGCAGGACGGACTTGCCGCCGCCGTTCTCCAGGAAGAGCACGCCGGCCGGGGCGGGGCGGCGGACCGGGCCCTCGGTGTCCTCGCCGAACAGGCCGATCTGCTGCGGGGCCGGGTCGGCGACGGGCTCGCCGACGCCGCGCAGGTCGAGCACCGTGTCGGCGTACCGGGCGCCGGCCGGCCCGATCGAGTAGAGGCGGACCCGGTTGAGCTCGTACATGTGCGGCGGTTCTCCGTGGCTGAGGGTGTGGTCAGAGCGAGTGGAACGGCAGGCCGGCGTCGGCGACCAGTTCGTCGGCGGTGTCCGGCGGAAGCAGGCTGGCGGTGCCGTCGGAGACCGGGACGACGCCGAGGTCGAGCAGTTCGGCCATGGCGGCGCTGCCGGCCAGGTCGCGGACCTGGAGCTGGTAGCGGGCGGTGGTGCGGTAGGTGCCGCCGGAGTCGTCGGAGACCTTCTGCAGGAAGCCGGAGTCGACCAGGAACAGCACGGCCTTGGCGACGATGCCGATGGTGGAGCCGGAGAGCCGGCGGGCGTCCTTGGTGGCGCCGGTGGCGGTGCGCCGGGCCCACACCCGCCAGGCGGCCTCCAGGCCGGGGGCGTCGGACTGCGGGTCGGTGTTGGCGCCCTCGGCGTCGGCCTGCTCCTCCAGGCGGCGGCAGGCCTGGCGGACGAAGGCGTCGACGCCGTTGACGGTGATCCGGCCGAGGTAGCCGTCGTCGGCGAGGTCCTCGGGGCGGGGGAAGGCCATCGCGGCGACGGCGAGGTGGGCGAGGCCGTGCAGGAACCGGTCGGTGGACTCGGCGGCGGCGCGGCGCGAGTAGTCGCCCATCCGGACGGCGAACAGGGAGTCCTCGGCGGCGGCGACGGCCATGCCGGCGCGCGGCGAGACCTCCAGGACGACCAGGCCCATGCCGGTGGCGACGGCGTCGGCGAGGCGGGCGAACGGCGGGTCCTCGCGGTGGCGGCGGACGAGTTCGGCGTACTCGGCGTCGCGGGCCGGGAGCAGCTTGGCCTGGAGGCCGAAGGAGACCAGCCGGGCGGCGTCGGCGACGTCGGCCGGGGTGATCGGCGTGGGGGCCGGGGGTTCGGTCTCGGCCGCCCAGGACGTGTCGTGGTGGGTCGTCACGGGCGGTGCTCCTCGCGGGTGGTGCGGGCGGGTCGGGGGTTCTGGTGCGTCAACTGGGGTGCCTGGCCGCTCAGCCGGCGTCCTTGCGGTCCGCCGCCATGCCGACGGCGTCGAGCAGGGCGCTGCCGACGATGAGGTCGGCGCCGCCGAACTCCGGGTCGCGCAGCGGCGTTCCGTCGTCCACGGCGAACAGCAGCCGCTCCTCGCCCTGCCGGTAGGCGGTGCCGACCGGCGGGCTGGCGGCGTGGACGGACAGCAGGGCGACCAGGTACGGCAGGTCCGGGTCCTGCTTGCGGGCGTCCGCGAGCAGGCCGGAGAGCCGGCGGGGGGCGTCGGCGGGCAGGTCGAGCAGGACCAGGGCGGCCTCCAGCTGCGCCTCGGAGAAGCGGCTGTCGTCCGGGGTGGCGACCAGGTCCGGGTCGGGCAGTTCGGCGCCGAGGTGCTCGCGCTCGACCGGCGGGGTGAGCAGCAGGTCGACCAGGTCGGCGACCCGGACCGAGGCGGGGGTGCGCAGGCCGGCGCCGTGCGCGAAGAAGGCGCCGGTGGGGCGGACGGCCTGCTCTACCGGCAGCCGCAGCACGGGGGCGAGCAGCTGCCCGTACAGGTCGATGCCGCTGCGGGCGCCGGGGGTGGCGAAGGCCTGCCGGTCCTGCTCGGCGCGGAACAGCGGGCCGGCCTCCAGCAGGCGGGTCTGCAGCTTCGTGTGGCGGCGGATGCAGTCCTTGACGATGTCGAGCAGCTCGGCGGCGCGGCGCTTGTGCTCCGCCCCTTCGGCCGTGTGGGGCTCGGCCTCGTCGCGGGCCTTGCGGATGTTGGTGAGAATCGCGTTCTCGTGCCGGTAGCGGTCGGCGATGTGGTCCAGCGCCTCGTCGATGAGGTCGGGGATGGCGCTCATCCAGTCGACGGCGCGGACGTTGCGCCGGGTGGCGTCGAGGGCGCGGCGCAGCGTCTCGGCGTACTGGACGGTGCGGTAGCGGGCCTGCTCGGCGGCGAGCTGGGCGTCGGCCAGGCGGCCGCGGCGGATCAGCACCTCCAGCTTGACCTCGGCGGCGATCTGGGCCGAGGTGACGTCGGTGTCGAGCGCGCCGACCAGGACGTTGACCGCCTCGTCGGTGGTGCGCAGGTAGACGCCGCCGTCGGGGCCGGGGACCTCCTCGATCAGCTTGAAGTCGTAGTCACGCCGGACGTACTCGCCGTCCGCGCCGAAGGTGCCGTAGACGGCGCGGAAGCCGCGGTCGACGCTGCCGACGTTGATCAGCGACTCCAGTACCCAGCGGGCGACCCGCTCGTGCTCGGCGGCGGGGCGGCCGACGGCCTGGGCGGCGACCCGGGGCAGCAGGCGGGCGAGCACTATGTCGCGGTCGGCCCCGGTGTCGAAGTCCATGTGGAGGGTGACCAGGTCGATCGCGGCGAGGCCGACCTCGGCCATCGCGTAGCCGCCGTACTCGCCGGCCAGGTTGACCTTGCGGTTGTCCAGGTCGTGCAGCGGCGCGGTGCAGGCCAGCGCCTTGAGCCGGCGGGCCAGGCCCTCGTCGGCGGCGGGGCCGGGCGCGGGCCTCGCGGCGGGCACGGCAGCGCCGGCGGTCGGCCGGAGGCCGGGCACGGTGGGCGGGTCAGCGATGGCGGTCACGGAGGACAAGATTAGAGGTTCGCACCGACATCGACCGAAACGGGCCTTGTGGGCGGACGGAGCGGCAGGCCCGGGGGCGTGTCGGGGGTGAATTCAGAACGGGATTTCGACGAAATCCCGCCATTCCCGAACCGGTATTCGGGAAACCCGTGAAGACGACGCGTCGCTACCGTGATGATCGGCCTATGATCACTCGACTGGTCAAAGCGGGCGTCGCCGCGGCGCTGTCCGTGACCACCCTCGCCACCGGCGTCGCCGCCTCCGCAGCCGCTCCGGCCGACGTCCCCGCCGTTCAGGGGCAGCACGTGACCGCGAGCCTGAACGGCTTCCTGCCGAGCACCACCCCTCCCGGGCCCGGCAAGTTCTCGGTCGGCTGGACGTCCGCCGGCACGCAGGACCTCACCGGGCCGACCCACATCACCGTCGATCTGCCGGCGGGGCTCACCACCGACCTCGGCATGTTCTTCTCCACGCCGTACGACTACACCTTCACCGAGACCATCTCGCCCGACCACCGCCACCTGGACGCCGTCCTCATCGGCACCCGGAGGCCCGGGCGCTACGAGTTCATGAAGCTGACCGTGTACGGCGACCCCACCCGGCAGCCGACCGGGCAGATCGTCGCGACGGTCTCCAACCCGAACGACACCGATCCGACCGGCCACGTGACGGCCGTGTCGCTCGACGGGAGCACGCCGGCACCGGTCGTCCAGGCGCCGCCCGGGGTCGACGGCCTGGACACCACCACCGGCCCGGGCGCGGGCGGCACCGCGGTGACCGTCAGCGGCAGCAACCTGGCCCACGGCATGGTGCTGGTCGGCGGCGTCCCGGCGGTCGGCACGTGCACCGACACCGCCTGCACGGTGACCACGCCCGGCGGCTCGGGCAGCGCGCCCGTCTCCGTGGTGACGCCCGGCGGCACGGTCGCCGTGCCGACCACCTTCGACTACACGGGCGCCCCGCCCCCACCGCCGCCCGCGCCGACGGTCGGCAACCTGACCACCACCGGCGGCCCGACCGCCGGCGGCACCCAGGTGTACCTGCAGGGCGCCAACCTGGCGTACGGGACGGTCGCGTTCGGCGGGGTGCCGGCCGCGCACGTCTCCTGCGGCCCGTCCTTCTGCTCGGCCACCGCGCCGGCGGCGGCCGGCCCCGGCCCGGTGGACGTCACGGTGACCACGGCGGGCGGCACCAGCGCCCCGGTGACCTACACCTACACGGCGTAGTCCGGCGGTTCCGGTGCCCGGGTGCCTCGGCGCCCGGGCACCGGCGCGTCCGGAGGCGCGCTCCGGTGGGCCCGAGAGAAAGTTGAACGCGTTCAAATACAGGGTTTAGAGTCGGTTCCGCGCAGACGGGACAAGGCCCCGCCTGCTCTTCGGCATGGAGGTTCGCGACATGGACGCCGATCTGGGCACCGGCTTGGACGCCGATCCGGGCACCGATTCCGCGGCGGTACTGCGCAGGGTCCGGCGCTGGCTCTGGATCTTCGTGGTCTGCCTGGCACTGAGCGGCCTGACGGCCTTCCCGCTGGAGTCCGAGACCCGCTGGCTCGCCGACCTCGCGACCGGGCCCGGCGCCCCGCTGGCCGACCGCTTCCCCGCCGCGCTGGAATGGCTCGAACGCGTCCGAACGGGCGTCGCGGAGACCAACGGCCGTTACCCCTTCCTGGCTTACGGCACCGACTGGCTGGCCTTCGCCCACCTGGTGATCGCCGCCGCCTTCTGGGGCCCGATCAAGGATCCGGTCCGCAACATCTGGGTGATCCGCTGGGCGGTGCTCGCCTGCGGCGCCGTCATCCCCCTGGCCCTGATCTGCGGGCCACTCCGGGGAATTCCCCTCGCATGGCGGTTTATCGACATGTCATTCGGAATCATCGGCGTCGTCCCGCTGCTGATCGTGCTGAAGGCACTGCGCCCGCTGGAACGTTCCTTCCCCGGACCAGTGGCCGCGAGCTGAATCGGGACCGCCCAGCGCCGCCCCAGGGCGTGCGACCAGGACTCTCGCGCCGCTGGGCCGTCCGGGGCCCGGGTCACGGACAACGGCCGTCATCCACAGGCCCTACCATCTGGCTCAACAGCTGCTGGGAGGCGGACGGGCGTGGCCGATGCGGTGATCGATCTCAATGCGGACCTCGGTGAGGGGTTCGGACGGTGGACGCTGACCGACGACGAGGCCCTGCTGTCCGTGGTGACCAGCGCCAACGTCGCCTGCGGCTTCCACGCGGGGGATCCGTCGACGATGCGCCGGGTCTGCGCCCTGGCCGCCGAGCGCGGCGTCCGGATCGGCGCCCAGGTCTCCTACCGCGACCTGGCCGGCTTCGGCCGCCGCGCGATGGACGTCCCCCCGGAGGAACTGGCCGACGAGATCGCGTACCAGATCGGCGCCCTCCAGGTCTTCGCCCGCGCCGCCGGATCCCGGGTGTCCTACGTCAAACCGCACGGCGCCCTCTACAACCGGGTGGTCACCGACTCCGAACAGGCCGAGGCCGTGGTGGCCGGCGTGCTGCGGGCCGGGGCGATCTGCGACGGTCCGCTGCCGGTGCTCGGACTGCCCGGCTCCCGGCTGCTCGCCGTCGCCGAGGGCGTCGGACTGCCCGTGGTCAGCGAGGCCTTCGCCGACCGCGCGTACACCTGGGCCGGCACCCTCGTCCCGCGCCGCGACCCGGACGCCGTGGTGCACGACCCCGAATCGGTGATCACCCGCGCCGTCGGCATCGCCCGGGACGGCTCGGTGGAGGCCGTCGGCGGCGAACGGATCGACGTCGAGGCCCGCTCCCTGTGCGTCCACGGCGACACCCCCGGCGCCGCCCAGCTCGCCTGGCGGATCCGCGGCGCCCTCGCCTCCGCCGGGGTCCGGGTGGAGGCGTTCACGTGACGCCCGCCGCCGTCCGGCGCGTCGGCGAACGGGCGCTGCTGGTCGAACTCGACGACGACGCACAGGTCACCGCGCTGTACGGGTGGCTGCGCGAGCGGCAGGAGCGCCAGGCGCTCGGCGCGGTGGAGGAGATCGTGCCGGCCGCGCGCACCGTGCTGCTGGACGGCGTCGCGGACGTCGACGCGGTGGCGGCGCTCCTGCGCACCGCTCGTCCACCCGCGGCCACGGCGGCCGACGGGCCGCTGGTGGAGGTGCCGACGGTGTACGACGGCGCCGACCTCGCCGAGGTCGCCGCGCTGTGGGGGGTGTCCGAGGAGGCGGCCGTGCGGATCCACACCGGGCCCGAGTACGTGGTCGCCTTCTGCGGGTTCGCGCCCGGCTTCGGCTACCTCACCGGGCTGCCGCCCGCGTACGAGGTCCCGCGCCGGGCCACGCCGCGCAGCAGCGTCCCGGCCGGCTCCGTCGCCCTGGCCGGCCGCTACACCGGCGTCTACCCGCGTTCCTCCCCCGGCGGCTGGCAGCTCCTCGGACGCACCGGGCTCGCGCTCTGGGACACCGGCCGCGACCCGGCGGCACTGCTGGCGCCGGGGGTGCGGGTGCGGTTCACGGCGGAACGGGCGTAGCGGGGGTGCGGGTCGACCACGGGTGGCGCCCGGGACCACCGGCGCACGGCGGATGACGGGGTGGGGGCGTTGAGCGAGTTGCTGGTGGTGCGGCCCGGGCCGTTGACCACCGTCCAGGACCTCGGGCGGCGCGGCGTCGCCCACCTCGGGGTGCCCAGGGCCGGCGCGCTGGACGAACCGGCCCTGCGGGCGGCGAACCGGCTGGTCGGCAACGAACCGGGCGCCGCCGGTCTGGAGACCACGCTCGGCGGGGTCGCCCTGCGCGCCCTCGGGCCGGCGGTCGTCGCGGTCACCGGCGCACCCTCGCCCGTACGGGTGGACGGACGGGCGGCCGCCTGGGGTGCGCCGGTCGCCGTGCCGGCCGGGGCGGTGGTCGAGGTGGGCCCGGCGACCGCCGGGGTGCGCGGCTACCTGGCCGTCGCGGGCGCGATCGCCGTCCCGCCGGTGCTGGGCAGCCGCTCGGCCGACCTGCTCTCCGGGCTCGGCCCGGCCCCGCTCGCCGCCGGTGACCGGCTGCCGGTCGGCCCTCCCCCGCCCCACCGCCCCCGGCCCGACCTGGTGCCGCTGCCCGCGCCCCCGGCGGAACTGGTGCTGCGGCTGCGGCTCGGCCCGCACGCGGACTGGTTCGAGGCCTCGGCGCTCTCCCGGCTGGCCCGTGACGAGTACCGGGTCTCCCCCGCCGGCAACCGGATCGGGCTGCGCACCGAGGGCCCGTCGGTCGCCCGCGCCCGGGTGGGTGAACTGCCCAGCGAGGGCATGATGTTGGGCGCGGTGCAGATCCCGCCGGACGGGCGGCCGGTGGTCTTCCTGGCCGACCACCCGACCACCGGCGGCTACCCGGTGATCGGCGTGGTCCCGACCGCCGATCTGGCGGCCGCCGCACAGGCGCGCCCGGGCACGCCGGTGCGCTTCGTGCTGCTGCGGGAGCGGTGAGCGCCCGCGCGCTCGACCGGGGGCGGTCGGGGCCCGCGCGCTCAGCCGGTGGCGGCGCCGAACCACCGGGGCAGGCGGCTGAGCAGCTCCTGCTGGTCCTCGCCGACCCACGCCACGTGGCCGTCGGGGCGCAGCAGCACCGCGGGCACGTCCAACTCCTCGCTGACGTCGATGACATGGTCGACCCGGTCCGACCAACCCGCCACCGAGAGCCTGCCGGTCTGGTCGAGCAGCAGCCCGCGGCCGCCGTGCATCAGCGGGTAGAGGCGCCCCCGCTTCAGTTCCACGTCCCGCAGCCGCCGGCCGAGCAGTTCGTGGCCCTCACCCTTGCCCTCGCCGTGTCCCTCGCCGAAGTCGTAGCGGACCGCGATCCCGGTGATCTTCTCGATCAGGTACCGGTTCACCTCCTCGAAGCCCATCAGCTCCGACAGCATCCGGCGCACCGCCTGGGCACCCGGTTCGAGGGACATCAACTGGATCTGCGCGCGGGTGTTGTCCAGCACGTCGGCGGCCACCGGGCGCCGTTCGGCCTGGTAGCTGTCCAGCAGCCCCTCCGGTGCCCAGCCGGCGACCTCGGCGGCCAGCTTCCAGCCGAGGTTGAACGCGTCCTGGACGCCGAGGTTGAGTCCCTGCCCGCCGGTCGGCGGGTGGATGTGCGCCGCGTCGCCGGCCAGCAGCACCCGGCCGACCCGGTAGCGCTCGGCCAGCCGGGTGGCGTCGCCGAACCGGGAGAGCCAGCGCGGTGAGTGCGCGCCGAAGTCGGTGCCGGCGTGCGCCCGCAGCTGGTGCGTGAACTCCTCCAGGGTCGGCGCGGTCGTGCGGTCCTCGGCCACCCCTTCGGCGGGCACGACGACCCGGTACACCCCGTTCCCCTCGGGGATGGCGCCGAACCGCAGGTGGGTCTTGCGGACCTCGGCGACGACGGCGGCGATCGTCGCCGGGTCTTCGGTCAGCTCCATCACGCCCAGCAGCGTCTCGACCCTGGCGGGCTCGCCGGGGAATCCCACCCCGAGCAGCTTGCGCACCGCGCTGCGGCCGCCGTCGCAACCGACGAGGTAGCGCGAGCGCAGCTGCGTACCTCCCCCGCCGGCTCCGCCCCCACCGGCGGGGGTGCCCCCACCGGCCAGCTCGACGGTCACCCCGTGGTCGTCCTGGCTCAGGCCGACCAGTTCGCAGCCGCGCCGGATCTCGGCGCCCGCCGCGGTGGCGTGCTCGGCCAACAGGCGCTCGGTGACCTCCTGCGGGATGGACAGGACGTACGAGTGCGTGGTGTCCATCCGCTCCGGCCACGACGTGCCGAGGCCGGCGAAGAAGCCGCCGACCCTGAACTGCTCACCGAGCGGGAGGAACCGCTCCAGCAGGCCGCGTTGGTCCATCACCTCGATGCTGCGCACGTGCAGGCCGCGCGCCCGGGACTGCACGGGCGGCGCCGTCTCCTTCTCCAGCACGAGCACCTGAACGCCGTGCAGCCGCAACTCGCCGGCCAGCATCAACCCGGTCGGTCCAGCGCCGACGATGATCACGTCAATCATCACAAACCCCCATGTACGTCCGCACTTCCGGCTCAGGCCGGTCATTCTGCGGCACGACCGGGCCCTTGCCGCAAGCCCCCCGGTGCGCTATACGTTGAGAGTGGCGAGGAGTGGACGACCTCCTTGCCTTCGCTCTTCTCGCCGCCGCTCAGGCCACCCGCCGAGGCCGCCCGAGCCCCGCCGCGCAGCGCGCACCGCGCTGATCCCGCGAGCCGCGTTCACCGCCCCGACAGCAGCTCCGCCACCGCCCGTTGCGCCGGGTCGAGCGCCGGTTCCCCGGCCTCCGCGCCCCACACCGCGTTCTGCGGCACCCGGGCGAGCGTCCAGGCCGCCGCCACCTCGCGGTCCACGTCCAGCACCTCCACCAGGAGGTCGAACCGCCACCGCAGCGCCCGGGCGACGTCGCCGGTGGCCAGCACGTCGTCCCAGCGGTTGCGCAGTGCCGGGAGGAGTTCGAAGCCCGGGTGTCCGATGAGCGGCTTGGGGTCGATGGCGAGCCAGGGCGCGCGGCCGCAACCCTCGGGCGGGGCGAGGACGTTGCCGTAGTGCAGGTCCCAGTGCAGCAGCCGGTCTCCGGGCTCGGCCCGAACCTCGAGCAGGGCGGCGGCACAGTCGGCGAGCAGGCGCCGCTCGGCCGGGTCGGCGAGGGCGGCGGCCGCCGGGGCCCGCACGAGCAGACCGTCGGCGACATCCGCCAGTCGACGCAGCGGCTCGCCCGCCACGACCTGACGGCTCGTCAACTTCCTCAACAGTCCGGCGAGGACGCGCAGCGCCGCCCGGTCGTCGGCGACGTCGAGCAGCGAACGCCCCGGGTCGAGGCGTTCCAGCAGCAGCGAGCCCGAGGCGGGTTCGTGGTCGAGGAGTCGAACGGCGCCGCGCCCGCCCCAGGCCCGGAGGGCGACGGGTTCGCCTGCCGTCTCCTCGTCCACCGGTTGGAGCTTGAGCGCCGCGGGCGTGCCGTCGGCGCGCCGCACGGGCAGCACCAGCGCGACGGCGCCGTGCGCCGGCGGGCCGTCCGGGCGCAGCTCCCAGCGGTCGAGCAACTCGCCTGCCAGGGCTGGGAGTCGGGCGGCCCAGGTGCGGCCGTCCGGGCCGAGGAAGCCCTCCAGAGAGGCGGCCAGCGCAGGCGGGACGTCGACAGGCATCGCACGGGCTCCTCTCCGGCCTCCCGCCCAGCCTACGACCCGTCCAGGGCGATCCCGGCCGCCGCCGCGAAGCCGTCGAGGTTGTCCAGCATGATGTTGTGCCCGCAGTCCGGGACGGCCGCCAGCCGTACGCCCGCCGCGCGGAGCCGGTCGGCGCCGCGGGGCTCGCCGTCCGCCGCCGGGTGCAGGAAGGTGCGCGGGAGGTCGAGGCCGAGCAGCAGTTCGCGCATCGTCGGCACCGTCGCCCGGGCCAGGTGGACGGCGCTGCGGTACAACGCCTCCGGGCCGGCCAGCCGCATCGTGGACCACCAGAACGGGCCGGCCCACTGCGCGACCTCGCTCCGACCGCCGGCCAGGAACTCCTGCTCGGTGAAGCTCGCGATGCCGCTGCTGCCGGGGCCGCGGCCGGGGGTGATCGGGTCCAGGTTGGCGTCGACCAGGACGAGCCGCGCGACCAGCTCCGGGTGCCGGTGGGCGAGGACGACGGCGATCGCCCCGCCCATGCTGTGGCCGATCACCTCGACGCCGGCGAGCCCGGCCGCCGTCAGGGCCGCGGCGACGGCGTCGGCGTGCTCCTCCAGGGTGTACCCGAAGTCGGCGGGCCGGTCGCTGATGCCGAAGCCGAGCAGATCGAGCAGCAGCGAGCGGCGCCCGGCGAGCCCCGGGTGGGCGGCGGCGGCCGCGAAGTAGACGGGCGAGCTGGCGCCGAGGCCGTGCAGGTAGAGCCGGGCGGGCTCGGCACCGGGCAGTTCGACCCATCGGATCAGATCGCCGTTCGCAGTGACGGGGGCGTGGCGCAGCACGGGAACTCCTTCTCGACCAGGTGGCTGGGAACATCGAGACCATACCTCGGTATCGAGGTATAACGGAACGGATATACCGACGATCCGAGGGACGATCTGCGAGAGTGGCCCCATGCTGAAGCTCGCGATCCTCGGATTCCTCTACGACCGCCCGCTGCACGGCTACCAGCTGCGCCGCCACCTCGCCGCGCTCACCGGGCACGTCCGCCCGATCAGCGACGGCACGCTCTACCCGGCGATCAAGCGCCTGGAGGCCGACGGTCTACTGGTCCGCGAGACCGAGCCCGGCACCGCCGCCGCGCCCCGGCACACCCTCCACCTCACCGAGGCCGGCCGCACCGCGCTGCTCGACCAACTGCGCGAACCCGAGCCGCTGGACATCAGCGACGAGAACCGCTGGTTCACCCTGCTCGCCTTCCTGCGCCAGCTCGACGACCCCGCCGCCCAGGCCGTCGTGCTCCGCCGCCGTCTCGCCTTCCTCGCTGAGCCGGCCAGCTTCTTCTACGACGGCGACCGCCCGCTCGGCGCCGAGGAGTTCGCCGACCCGTTCCGGCGCGGCCTGCTGCTGATCGCCCGCGCCACCAGCGAGGCCGAACTCGCCTGGCTGCACGCCACCCTGGCCGAACTGGAGGGCGCACTGACGGACTGACCGAAACCCGCTCCGGCGCCTTCCCTCCCCACCCGACCCGTGTTCCGATGGCGCCCATGGGCAACGACACACACACCGACAGCACACGACGCGAGGGCCACGACGGCACGGGCCCGGGCCCGATCACCCCGGATGGCTGCGCCGTCGAGCTCTGGGCCCGGCTCCCCGTCGGCGATACCCCGGACGTGATCGAGGCGGCGGTGCCGGCCGGCGTCACCATCCTCGAACTGGGCTGCGGCATCGGCCGGATGACGCACCCGCTGACCGACCGCGGCTTCACCGTGACGGCGGTGGACGAGTCCGCCGAGATGCTGGCCAGGGTGCGCGAGGACGTCCGCACCGTGCGCAGTCCGATCGAGCGGTTGGACCTCGGCGAGCGCTTCGACGTCGTCCTGCTCGCCTCCTTCCTGGTGCACGCGGGCGACGAGGCCGTCCGCCAGGGCCTGTTGGAGACCTGCCGCCGCCACGTCGCCGCGGACGGCTGCGTGCTGATGCAGCGCGAGGGCGAGGACTGGCACCTCAACGTGCCGCGCGAGAGCAGGCTCGGCGCCGACGGCGTGGCGCGCATCGTCTCCTCGACCCGGGTCGGGGACGGCGTGAACTCCGTCCACGCCGAGTACGAGTTCCCGGACGGCCGCTGGACGCACACCTTCCGGTCCCGGCCGCTCACCACCGCCGCGTTCGAGCAGGCCCTGGCGGACGCCGGTCTGACGGTCGAGAGCTACCTGACGGAGGACCGCACCTGGGTCCGCGCCCGGCCCACGCGCTGAATCACCGAAGGTCGGCGGGTCGCGGAAGGACCGGCGGGCAAAGCCGGGTCAAAGGGTGAACAAAGAATGGTCATCTTCACCCCGTACCATCGGCCGCGCGCCGGCCCGTGCGCGGCCCGAGGGCCGTGCGGGTCGCGGCACGCCCGCATGCCCGTACGCCCGTTCCGACCTGCGAGGACCGCACATGTACGACGACCTACGGATACCCCGGGTGGGTGTCTGGTGATCAACTGGTTCCACGGGGCCGTCCTCGGCCTGATCCAGGGGCTCACCGAGTTCCTGCCCATCTCCTCCAGCGCCCACCTGCGGGTCTTCTCCGCCCTGCTGGGCTGGGACGACCCGGGCGCGGCCTTCACCGCCGTGACCCAGCTCGGCACCGAGACCGCGGTGCTGATCTACTTCCGCCGCGACATCGCCTCGATCGTGAAGACCTGGACGCTGTCGCTGTTCCGCCCGGCGCTGCGCTCGGCCCCGGACGCCCGGATGGGCTGGTTCGTGATCATCGGCACCCTGCCGATCGGCATCCTCGGCAAGCTGTTCCAGGACGGCATCGAGACCCACCTGCGCGATCTGCGGATCATCGGCACCACGCTGATCGTCTTCGGCCTGGTGCTGGCCTTCGCCGACCGCACCCGTGCGATCCGGCACGCCCGGCCGATCACCGACCTGACCCTGCCGCACGCCGGCGTCTACGGCCTCGCCCAGTCGCTGGCGCTGATCCCCGGGGTGTCCCGCTCCGGTGGCACGATCAGTGCGGGCCTGCTGCTCGGCTACAGCCGGGAGGCGGCGGCGCGCTACTCCTTCCTGCTGGCGATCCCGGCGGTACTCGCCTCAGGGGTGCTGGAGCTGTTCAAGATCGGCGAGGGCCCGGCCCCGGCCTGGGGGCCGACCATCCTGGCCACCCTGATCGCCTTCGTGGTCGGTTACGCGGCGATCGCCTGGTTCCTCAAGTACATCTCGCACCACAGCTTCCTGCCGTTCGTGGTCTACCGGGTGCTGCTCGGCGTCCTGATCATCGGACTGGTGGCCGGCGGCGTCCTGACCCCGGACGCGGGCGTCGCCAAGTAGAACCACGTTTCAGAACGACCCCGCCACAGCAGTGGGCCGGGACACCCGAGGGGGGTGTCCCGGCCCACTGTTCGCCGAGCAGGGGATCGCGGGGCGGGCGGCCCTACCGTCCGAACTCCCGCGCGGCGGTCAGCCGCCCGCGGACGGCGGCGTGGACCTCGGCCTCCTCGGCCGGGTCGGCGGCGAGTCGGCGCAGCCGCTCCAGCACACGGGCGTCGCCCGTGGTGGCGACGTGGCGCGCGGCGAGCTCGCGGGTGGACTCCTCGCAGTCCCAGAGGCACTCGACGGCGGGCCCCTCGGGGAAGTGCACGTCGGTCACGGCCAGCGCCCGGGCGGCGCGACCGCGCAGTTCGGAGGAGGCGGCCTCCCCGTAGATGTGGCGCAGCACGGGTACGGCGTCGGCGGCGACCAGCCGCCCCGCACCGTCGACCAGCGACCCGAGCCCGGTACCGCTGACCCCTCGGACGGAGATCCAGCGGCGCAGCCCGGCGACCACCAGCGGAGCGTCGGACGGCTCCCCCGCGTCGGCGAGCAGCTTGACGGCGGCCTCGCCGAGCGCGCTGTCCGCACCGCCGGTGGCCGGGTCGGCCCAGCGGCGGGCGTGCGTCAGGACCTCGGGGCCGCGCATCCGGCCGAGCAGTTCCAGGGCGGCGCGCACGATCCGGTCGTCCACGTCGGCGGCGGCGGCCTCGATCAGCTCGACGGCGGCCGGGTCGCGTTGGTCGACCAGGTAGCGCAGGGCGGCCCGGCGGGCGCCGGGCAGGCCGCCGCGGGCGGCCTCCAGCACGGCGGGGCGGTCCTCGGGCCGGACCACGGCGGTCAGACACCTGGCGGCCGCGGCGGCGCGGCGGTCCACGGCGTCGGGTCCGGCCGGATCGGCAGTGTCCTGCGCGAGCTCGGGCCGGCCGTCGGGGCGGCCGAGGAAGGCGCCGGCCCCGAGGGCGCCGAGGTCCCCTTGGTCGGCCCAGGCCAGGACGTCGGCGGTGGACCAGCCCGGGGTGACGCCGCCGCGGTTGAGCTGGCGCTGCCACAGGTCGAAGGGGGACTGCTCGCTGGCCGCCGCCACTCTGGGGTGGTAGGCCGCCCACAGCCGCCAGGGCCGGGGCTCGTAGGCGTTGCGGATGAACTCGCGCAGCTCGGCGTCGCCCTCGGGGCCCGGCGCGAAGCGGTCCAGCAC
Source organism: Kitasatospora sp. NPDC087314 (assembly GCF_044744365.1). Taxonomy (NCBI): domain Bacteria; kingdom Bacillati; phylum Actinomycetota; class Actinomycetes; order Kitasatosporales; family Streptomycetaceae; genus Kitasatospora; species Kitasatospora sp. NPDC087314. Next base: position 51,909 of record NZ_JBIUYE010000023.1, on the reverse strand, counting down.
GGCGGTGCCGAGCAGCAGCAGGCCGCGGTCGTCGTCGCGCAGCGCGAGCTCGTCGAGGGCCCAGGCCCAGTTGGCGCCGGTGGCGGTGTACTCGCGCAGCATCAGCAGCGCGTCGCGCCGGCCGTACGCGGCGAGGTGTCCCAGGACGGAGAGGGCGAGGCCGGTGCGGCTCTCGTCGTCGCTGACGAGGTCCTCGGCGGAGTGGAGGTGGTCCTCGATGCCGTCGAGGGGGGCCTCCAGCTCCATGTAGAGGCGGGCGTAGTAGAGGGAGCGGCTCTCGACCTGCCAGTCGGCTCGCGGATCCCTGGTGACGCACTCCTCCAGCGCGGCGATGGCCTCGGTACGGTCGGCGGCCAGCGCGTGGAGCTGCCCGTCACCGCGGCCTCGCTGCAGGAGGCCGAGGAGGCTGGCACTGGGTGCTATCACTGGCTCGAACATGAGGTCAGCATCCGTTGCGGCGGTCGTAGTGGCAACGGGATTTCCGTCGCCGGGGTCTGTGGTCGGTACTGCGGTGGGCGCCCGGGCGCCGGAATCACCGAAGGTTACCGCCTCGGGCCCCCGTCCGCACACAGGGCGACGAAGGCTCCTGCCACAGTGGCATATGCCACGGGTATTTTGCCTGCGATATGTCCAAATCGCCCGCAGGGGTGGGGGCGCCGTGCGACAGTCTTCTCACCACCGACGGCCCGTGCGCAGCGGGCCCTGAGCGATGGAACTGCCATGAACATGCCCTTGGCTCCCGCCCGCCCGCCGGACACCGCCACGGTGGACGGCGCCCCGGCGGGCGCGACGGACGACGGCGCCTGCGGCGAAACGGGCGGCGACGCCGACAGCGGAACGGACGGCAGAGTGGACGGCACGGCGCAGGAGCCGTCCAACCCCGGCCACGGACCGGGCGCCGGTGACGACCTCGACAACGTCATCGGCTCAGCCGAATGGGACCTCCTCACCGACCGCGTCCACTGGGACGCGGAAACCTATCGACTCCTCGGCTGTGACCCGGGCAAGGGCCCGCTCAGCCTCGACCGGCTGCCCGACCGCCTCCCCGAGGCGGACCGGCCGGTGCTGCGCCGGATGATGACCGACGCCCTGGTGCACGGCCGCACCTCCGCCGGCACCCTGCGGATCCGCCGGACCGGCGCCCCGCACACCGACGTCGAGTGCGCGGGCGAGCCCGTCCTCGGCGCGGACGGCACCGTCACCGCGCTGCGGATGCTGCTCCGGCCGGCGCCGCCGAACTGACCCGGGCCACCCCGGGCCAACCGGGCTCACCGGGCCCACCAGGCCCACGATTCCGGGCACCGCCGACGCACGACTGCGGGCCGGCCGCCTCAGGGCCGCTTCGGCCGGTTCTTCGTGTCCGCCGTCCGCAGCTCCCGCCCCAGCTCGGCCCGCAGCTCGTCCACCACCGGCAGCCCCCGGTAGCGCGCGGTCAGCCGGTACATCTCGCGCAGCCGGTCCCAGGTCCGGTGCGAGGAGTTCTGGCCGATCAGGTTCATCACCATCTTCGCCTGGAACTCCGCCGCGTCCGGCTCGCCGGTCAGCCAGTGCACCGAGGCCAGGGTGATCCGGTCGAACAGCGCCGAGCGCAGCTGCCCGGTGCCCTCCCGCAGGGTGATCACCCGCTCCGCGTGCCGCTGCGCCTGCGGGGCCGCCGACGGGTCGTGCTCGGCGAGCGTGCGCAGCACCAGCGCCTGCATGCCGCGCAGTTCGGCCTCGTCGAACACCTGCATCCAGGACGGCGGCGGCTCCGGCACCCCCTCGGCGAACAGCTCCTCGGCCTCCCCGAGCAGCCGCCAGGTGTCCTGGGAGTGCCCGATCGAGGCATGCGCCCAGGCCTCGACGGTGTTCAGCATCGCGCGCGTTCTCGGCAGCACCCGGCCGCCCGCCGCCTTGGCCGCCGACATCAGGTCGATCGCGTCGTCGGCCCGGCCCAGGTGGACCATCTGCCGCGCGGCCCGGGAGATCGCCTCGCCGGCCCGCGGCCGGTCGCCGGCCTCCTTGGCCGACTCCGCCGCGATCATGAAGTACCGCTGGGCGGTGGGCTCCAGGCCCACGTCGTGCGACATCCAGCCCGCCAGCACCGCCAGGTTGGCCGCGACCAGCCACAGCCGCTGCTCCACCACGGGAGCGTGCCGGTGCGTCAGCAGTCCGCCGACCTCGTTGAGTTGACCGACCACCGCCTTGCGCTGGAGTCCGCCGCCGCGCGCCGCGTCCCAGGCGCGGAACACCTGCACCGAGCGCTCCAGCGACTCCACCTCGTCGAGCCCCACCGGGCCCGCGTCGTACACGTCCACCACCGGGCGCGCCCCGCCCTGGGTGATCACCTGGCGCGGCCCGGGGACGGAGGCCGCGTACGCGACCGCGTCCCCCCCGAGCCAGCCCTTCAACGAATCGGCGATGACCGTTCCGGCCGTGAGCACGACGCCCGCGCCCACCAATCCACGTCGGTTCAGCATGAGGTCCATTCCCGTGAACTCGGTGAGGACCGCGGCCGTTCGATCCGGCGACCATGGCACTGCTGCGGACTGCGCCGCTCCGGACCTGGTGGGCCGGTGTCGTTCCAGACCGAGGTCCTCAGTGGTGACGACACGGCCGAGCCGCTCCGTGAACACGGCCGCCAGCACCCTCGGGACCGGATCGCGGGGGATCTCCCCCTGCTCGATCCAACGCCGTACCCTCGACGTGTCGGTGGACAGCTGCTGCTGACCCATCGCGGCACCCCGACGGTTGACCAGCCGCGCGAGTTCGCCCTTCGACCATCCGGTCAGGACGAACAAATCAGCGAGTCGGGTGTTGGGTTCCCTGCTCAACGAAGCCCCCAGGTTCCTCGGCTGCTTCGAGGCTAGAGGCTCCGGCAAGTGCCAGGCGAGCATTCGCCACCGTTCGCCAGGGCCCGCCAGACTACTAAGCCAGTGCGCGGTGGGTGTGTTGTAGGGGTGCGCCACCTCGCCCCCGGGTCGGGCGGCGTCCCACCAGCGTCGGGGCATTCCCCCGACCGTGGCACGGGACGCTCCCGGTCCTCACCCGAGGGGGTGGCGCGGCCGGGTGGCGCGGGGGCGCCGGGCACGGCCACGGCAGTCCGGCCGACCGTACTCCCCAGGGTGCGGAAGGCGGGAGCACTGCCGTCGACAGGGTCTTCCCGACCCCGCGTCCGTGCCCGGCGCCCGCGCACCACCCACCGCACCGAGCCAGGGTCGCCGTCACGCCAGGAAGCACGCGGCACCGGCCCTCCCCGCACCGCGGGGCGCACCCGCCGACGGACTGAAAGGGACCACCCTCACCCCATGTACTCCTCAGCGACGACCCCCACGCCCACCGCGACCCGCTCCGCGCTGCGCCCCCCCACCGCAGCCGCCGGCCGTCCCGGCCCGAAGCAGGTGCCCCCGTCGAGCCGCCCGGTGGCTCCGCACGGCACCGACGGCCGGTCCACGGACGCCCGGGTCCCGGCCGGCCGTACGGCGCTGGGGCTGCGCGGCCCCGAGTCGGCCCCGCCCGTCGGCGGCCGACTGCCGCTGGCCCGTCAGGCCGACGGCCGGGTGCTGCGCCAGCCGCACCGGCCCGGCCAGGCCGGCGGCCCCGAGCGGATCGACCCGTCGGCGCTGCAGACCCCGGCCGTACGGGCCGCGCTGGCGAGCGTCGCGCGGATATGTCCCGCGTTCACCCCGCGCCAGGTGCTGCGCGAGGGCAGCCGCCACATCCTGGTGGCGGGCACCATCGGGCGGGCCCCGGTGGTCGCCAAGTGCCTGGCGCCGCAGGCGGTGCGGAGTGGGCACTTCGAGCAGCTGGTGGCCGACTTCCACCACGAGGTCGCGGTCTACCGGGCGTTCGTCCGGCACCGCCCGCCGGTGCGGCTGCCCCGGCTGGTCGCCGCCGACCACGACCGCTGCGTGCTCGTCATGGAGCGCGTGCCCGGCCGGCCGGCCGCCCGGGAGCGCCACCCGGTCAACGCGCCCACCCCGGGCGAGGTGCGGGCGCTGCTGGGGGCCGTCCGCACGCTCAACCTGTGGCGGCCGCCGACCGACGTGTTCCAGCCGCGCATGGACTATCCGTTGGAGATCGCCCGCTACCACTCGGTGGGCCAGCTCACCGACCGGGACGCCGGCGACCTGCGCGGCCTGCTGCACGGCCTCGGCCACACCCCGCTGCAGCTCTGCCACGGCGACGCCCTGCTCAGCAACATGCTGCTGGCGCCGTCCGGCCCGGTGCTGGTCGACTGGGAGCAGGCCGGCTGGTACCTGCCCGGCTACGACCTGGCGGTGCTGTGGAGCGTGCTGTCCGGCGACACCGCGGCACGCCGCCAGATCAGCCAACTCGCCCAGAGCGGCGGCACGCTGGCCCGGGACGCGTTCCTGGTCAACCTGGTGCTGGTGCTGATGCGGGAGATCCGGCTGTACGACGTGCCGGGCGCCGGCGAGGAGCAGCGGATCATGATCCGCCGGCTCTACGACGACGCCGCGCTCGCCCGCCGAGCCGTCCGGGCCGCGGTCGGCACCCGCTGACCGGCCAAGCACTGAGGGCCCGGACAGGCCCTGGTCGCCCTACGGCCGGCCGCCGCGCTCCAGGGCGGTCCGGCCCGCGGCCTCCAGGACGGCCTCGTCCGGGGCGAGGTGCACCCGGCTGCTCAGCACGTCCCGCAGGTAGCGCTCCAGCGGGTGACGTCGGCTCAGGCCGGGATTGCCGGTGAGCGACACGGCCTGCTGGACGGCCGCCGTCGCGGCCCGGGTGGCCAGCAGGTGGGCCGGTCCGGTCCGGGCGACCGCGTCCGGCTCGCCCCGGTCCACCCGGGGGGCCAGCCCCTCGACCAGTTCCTCGGCGCCGATCAGCTGGGCCTCGATCTCGCCGAGGGCGCAGCGGTAGCGGGGCAGGGTGCCGAGCGGCTCGGTCAGATTGGCCGGAGTGCGCTGGTTGAGGAAGCGGACCAGCCAGGACTGGGCGGCGCGGGCGACCCCGATCGCCACCGCGGAGAGCGCCAGATCGTGCCAGGCGAGGGAGAGTTCGGCGGCCTCGGCCTCCGGGCCGGCGGAACCCGCCGCTCCACCGCGCGCGGTGAGGCCGAGTGCGAGATCGGCCGGTACCCGGACCTGCTCCAGCAGGACGTCGTGGCTGGCGCTGGCCCGCAGGCCGAGCTGGTCCCAGGTCGGGTCGATCTCCAGGCCCTCGCTCTCGCCGCGGACCAGGAAGGTCCCGACCCGCGGCTCCGGCTCGTCGGTCCGCGCGGTCACCGCCATCCAGGCCAGCGCCTCGGCGCCGGTGCAGTACGTCTTCCGGCCCGTCAGCAGCCAGCCGTCGCCGTCCCGTCGGGCCACCGTCTCGGGCAGCGCGCCGGGGCGGCCCCCGGGCTCCGCGCGCAGCGTGTTGACCAGGGCCGGTCCGCGCCGGGACTCGGTGAGCAGGCGCCGATAGCCGGCCGCCGGCCAGGCGGCGCGGCGGCCCTGCTCGGCGTGCTGGAGCAGCGTGAAGGCGGTGACCACGGCCACCGAGGCGTCCCCGCGCCCGAGTTGGGCCAGCACCCGGACGGTGTCGGCGAGCGTGCCGCCGGGGCCGCCGTACCGCTGGGAGACGGTCAGGGTGAGCAGGCCGGCCTCGTGCACCGCCTCGATGCCCTGGTACGGGAAGGTCGCGTCGCGGTCGTGCTCCTCGGCGCGGGCGGAGAGCAGGTCGACCACCCGGGGCAGCCCGGCGAGGGCGTCGGTGACCGCCGAGCGGTCGGGCGCGGGGTGGCCGGAAGCGGTGTGGCCGGAAGCGGTGTGGCCGGAAGCCGACGCCGCCCCGGTGGCCGAGGGCGGGGTGGCCGGGGACTCGGTGGTCCGGGACGCGGCGGACGGGCGATCCGCGGGCGAACGGTCGGCAGCGGTGGTCGTCATGGTGCTGGGGCCTCCGGGCGGCAGCGTGGGCTCGGCGAATGCGGGCGGCACGCCGGACGGGCGCGCGGTACCGGCTCGGCGGCCCCGAAGGTCGGTTCACGGCCCGCCCCCGGGTTCGGCGCCGGCCACGAACAACCGGCCGCCCGCCGCCTCGGGGACGAATCCCCTCAGTGGCCCGGACACACCGCGCTGGCGGTGCGCCGCAGGTCCAGGTAGCTGCGGCGGGTCAGCAGCGGGAGACGGCACGACATGTTCGCGACTGTACGAACCTGTGATCGAAGCCGTCAAGCAGCGTCCGGGCCCCGGTCGGGGCGCCGGTCAGCCCTGCTGGAACATGTCGGCCGGGAGCGGCTTCAACAGCTGATACAGGTCGTCCGAAATCGGTCGGTCCCAGGACGCGATGGTGACCTGGACGCCGTCGCTGCGCCCGAACTGCGCGCAGAACACCCGCTCCTCGCTGACCTTGACCTTCTTCACGATCAGCAGGTCGTCCCCGAGCATCACCGGGAAGTCCTCGGCCGAGACGAAGTCGACCGGCTCGTCGTTCTCCAGCGCCGCGAGCAGCTGCCGCACCTCGAAGGGCACGCTGTCGCCGGTCTCCCGGGCGGGCGAGCCCTCGGGGAGGTTGCCGATGAACATCGCCGGGCCTCTGCCGCCGAACAGGTCGTAGCGCAGGAAAATCCCCTGGCAGGAGCCGTCCGGGCCGGTCATCATGGCCGCACCGAAGTCGCCGGGCCAGTCACCCGGGTCCATCGCGAGCAGGTCGAAGTCCGGGCCGGCGGGCTGTCCGGAGCGACGGCGGAGAAAAGACATGGGAACATCGTACGTGTCCGGCACACCGCGCTCGCGAGGTGGGTGGGGCAGCGGCGGGAGATCGACGCTCAGAGACCAATGTTGACTCTGAGCAACCGTCCGGGCTACGTTCGGTTCTGCACGACAGCCGTTCTGGGTTTCACCCTCCGGGGGGACGGCATGTCGCAACGCGGCCCTACACGCGTTTCCCTCACTGTGCACATTGTCGTGCCGAACTGCCGAGCACCCAGCTTCGTCGTCGCACACAGCACAGCACACAAGCCAACAGTTCCATGCACCACAAGCCAGATCCGCGGGGCCCCGGCCCGTCGCTCCCGTGGATCTTGCTCGGGACGCCGCCGCGTGGGGGCGTGCGGGTCCCGAGCAAACGGTGTCGTCGTCGAGTCGCTCTCGGCGTCGACGCCAGCCTCCCGGCGACTGCCGGCCCCTCGTGGGCCGGGACCGGCCGACGCACCCCCGGTGCGCAGGGGATGACTGGGAGGATGGCCTGGCAACGCTGCCGGGCCGCACAGCAGGCGCCGTGTCTGGCCGCGTGGGGGCGGTGGGCACGGCGTCTGCCTGTGCTCATACTCTGAGCTGCGTTTGTCTAACAGTCAACAGAAATTCTGACGGGGCACGCTCAATAGATCATCAGTTGTGATGTTCGGGGCCGAAATCGACCGCGGAGCGGGCCCCGTACCGGTGGGGCCCGCTCCGCGGTCGTGCGACGACGGCTCGCGGCTCAGGTGAGGTCGAACTCGCCGTCCCGGGCGCCGAGCACGAAGGCCCGCCACTCCCCCGGCGTGAACACCAGGACCGGGCCGTCCTCCTGGCGGCCGTCCCGCATCCCGATGTACCCGTCCACGAACGCGATCTGGACATCCCCGACGCCCTGGCTGCTGCACAGCCACTTCGCCCCGGTGAAGTCCACCTTCGGCTTCCCGCTCGGCGCCAGTTCAGGCTGTGCGCCGCCCGCCTCCACGTCGATCCCGCTGTTGACTGCCACTACCCGGTCTCCTCCCGACGGCGTTCCCGGCCCAGCCTAGCCACACCCGCCCGCCCCGGTCAGCGGGTTGACGAGGACTCCATCGGCCGGGCACCGACGCCGCCGCGGGCCCGCTCGACGCGTGTCCCGCCGGTCGGAGGCCGCAGGAGCTGCCAGAGTGCATGGCAGCGTGCGGGAACGCCTCCGCCGACCGTACGCGGGCCCTCGGCGGCCCGCGCCGGCCCGTGCCGACCCCGACCGCCGCCGCCCCGCCCCGCCCACCGACCACCCGTCAACCGCCACCACCGCCCACAGGGAGCAGCCGATGAGCCGCCGGGACGGCACCCGCGCCGATGTCATCCCCATCTCCGACGCGCCCTCGGCCCACCCCCCGGCGCCCCGCACGCCACCCGCGCCCGCCACCCTGCCCCGGCCGTCCTCCGGCCGGCCCGCCGCGCACGGCCGGGTCGGGGTCGTCCTGGTGTCGCACAGCCAGGAACTGGCCACCGCCGTCCGCACCCTGGCGCTCGCACTGACCGGATCCGACGCCCCCGCCCCGATCGCCGCGACCGGCGGGGAGCCGGCCGGGCCGGGCATCAGCGCGGTGCTGGTGGCCGCCGCCACCCGCCGGGTCGACCAGGGCCACGGGGTGGTGGTGATCGCCGACCTGGGCAGCGCCGTCACCACCGTGCGCGCCCTGCTGTCCGACGCCGACGAGCACGGCCTCCCGTTCCCGGTCCGGTTCGCGAACGCGCCGTTCGTCGAGGGCGCGGTGGCCGCCGCCGCCACCGCCACCGCGGGTGGCGACCTCGCCGCCGTACTGGACGCCGCGGAGGAGGCCTACCGGCAGTACAAGGGCTGAGCGGGCCGTACCGCGGATTCCGCCCACGCGGGGTGACTGGACGGCTACCATCGGCACGGGCCCGGGCTCCCGGCCCGCCCGGGGCGGGGAGGCGAGCATGCGGACGGTCCGCCACACGGTCAGGGGCGCTCCTTGCCCTCCCAGGCGAAGACCGCCGGGCCCTCGCACTCCAGTGCGTGGCGCAGCCGCTCGTGCTCGACCTCGATCATCGGCGGCAGCCCGTCCAGCGGGAACCAGCCGACCTCCAGCGACTCGTCGTCGTTCACCCTCGCCTCGCCGCCGACCGCCCGGCAGCGGAAGGTCAGCACCAGGTACTGCGTCACGTCGCCGTTCGGGTAGGTGACCTGCGGCGAGACGGTGGCCGAGACGAGCAGCTCGGGCACGACCACCACCCCGGTCTCCTCCAGGCACTCGCGCACCACGGCGTCGGCGGGCTGCTCACCGGGGTCGAGGATGCCGCCGACCGGCGCCCACCGCCCGTCGTCGGCCCGTCGGGCCAGCAGGACCCGGTCGTGGTCGTCCAGCACGACGGCGACGACGGCGCTCAGCCAGAGCGGACGGGTGCCCACCAGGGCGCGGAGTTCGGCGAGGAACGCGGGAATGGCCATGCGTCGCAGCCTATCGAGCCACCGCGGGGCGGGGCGGCGGCGGCCCGCGAGCGCTGCTCGGGGTCATGGACGACCTCGACCTCACCGCACGAGGTCCCCCTCCGGGCGCAGCAGGGCCAGGACGGTCAGCCCGAGGATCCTCAGGTCGAGCCGGAGCGAGCGGTGCTCCACGTACCAGAGGTCGAGTTCGGCCCAGTCCGGCCGGGCCAGCGGGCGGCGGGCCTGGAGTTGGGCCCAGCCGGTCAGGCCGGGTCGGACGTCGAGCCGGCCGCGCTCGCGGCGGGAGTAGCGGACCACCTGGTCCGGGCGGGCGGGCCGGGGGCCGATCACCCCCATCTCGCCGCGGGCGACGTTCCACAGCCGGGGCAGCTCGTCCAGGCCGGTCCGGCGGAGCAGGGTGCCGAGCCGTCCGCCGCGGCCGGTCCGGAAGCGGAGGATCTGGAACTCCCGGCCGTGCCGTCCGGTCCGAGTCAGCCGCAGGAGCACCGGGCCGCCCACCGTGCAGCGGAGCAGGCCGGCGATGACCAGGGCCAGCGGGAGCGCGACGATCCCGGCCAGGGCGGCGAGGGCGAGGTCCCCGCCGCGTCTCATCTCGATCCGCTGTCCGGTTCGGACACGACGCTGCCGACCATCGCTCCCCCTCCACGGCGCCGTCGAGCCGCAAGAACGCATTCACAGTATGAGGCGCCATGGAGCCGCCGCCCGGGAATGGTGAAAGAAGTGAGCAGAAAACTGTCCGACAGGCCGAAATTCGGTCGATCTGACCAATATTGCTCGATCGGCCACCGGAATGCCGAGGGCAATCGAAGTACAGCCGTCCGGCGGGTGAGTCAGGCGGTCAGGCGTTCAGAGGGCCGCACCCCGGCGGTAGCGCAGCAGTCCGAACACGATCCGGCCGAGCAGCAGCACGCCCGCGGCGAGGCAGCCGGCCACCGCCATCGCCCAGGCCGGACCGTCACTGTCCGGAACGATCACCGCCACCACGATGCCCAGCGCCAGGCAGGCCAAGCCCACCACGGCGAGCGGGAGCTGGTGGGTGACCAGGGCTCCACCGCTCCACGCGCGGGCCATCCGGGTCGCGCCGTGCAGGTGGAATGGATCACGGTCCGCATCTGCCATGAGCCCAAGGTACCCCCGACGGCCGCCGGCGGCAGCCCGCGGGGAGTGATCCTTCGGCCACCCGGCGCGACCGGGCCGCAGACCTCGCGGCGGGCCCCGCCGAAGCCCTTCCGATCCGGCCCCGGTCGTGCATTCCGGCTCCACAATCAGTCCACGAAAAATCCTCGTCCCCCCGGTACAACCATCCGCTCGGTGCAGCGGTCTCAATGGCATTGAGCGATCCAGGAGCCGTTCGCGGGAAGGGTGCGAGCCCCCACCGCGGACCGGAATACCCAGGGGCCGGAGCCGCCGCCCCCTGGAGTCGGAGGCCGGGCTCCGTCCTCCGGCGGTACCGCCACGCCGCTCGGCGACCGAGGGGGAACCGTGCCGCAGTCCCAGTCCACCACGTCGATCTCCATGGCCCCCACCAGGCCCGCCGCGGTCGTCAGCACGCTGACGTCGGCCACCGGCCGCCGCCGCCCGCCCGCCGAGAGGGGCCGGCCCTCTCCCGAGCAGGGTCGGCCGGACGCGCGGGGCGAATGGCTGCGGTTCGCCCCCGTCCAGCCGCTGTTCCGCGCCCGCGCCGCACAGCGCCTCGCCGTGCTCGCCTACCACGGCGTCACCGACCACCGGTCCTTCGGCGCCCAGCTCGACCGGCTGCGAAGACTGGCCACCCCGGTCTCGCTCACGGCCGTCCTCCAGGCCGTCACCGAACAACGGCCCCTGCCGCCCCGCAGCGTCCTGGTCACCTTCGACGACGCCGACCGCAGCGTCCTCACCCACGCCCTGCCCGCCCTCGACGCCCGCGGCATCCCCGCCACCGCGTTCGTCATCTCCGAACTCATCGGCACCGAGCGCCCCTTCTGGTGGCACGAGGCCGACTTCCTCGCCCGGCACGGCGGCCGCGCCCGCTCGCTCGACTGCGGGCACCCCTCGCAGCTGCTCCCCCGGCTCAAGGCCATGCCCGACCCCGACCGGCGGCGCAGCCTGCACGAGCTACGGGTCAGCGCCGACCGCCGACCGCCCCGCCAGGAGCAGCTCACCCCCGCCGACCTGCTCGCCCTGCGCGACGGCGGCGTCGCCATCGGCAACCACACCCAGGGGCACCCCTGTCTCGGCCGCTGCGACGACGCCACCGTCCGGGCCGAGATCACCGGCGCCCACGAGGCCCTCACCCGCTGGCTCGGCGAACCCCCCATCGCCTTCGCCTACCCCGACGGCGGGCACGACCCGCGTGCTGAAACCGTCCTGCAGGAGCTGGGCTACCGTCTCGGCTTCCTCTCCGACCACCGGCTCGGCCCGCGCATCCCCTCGCACCCCCTCCAGATCAGCCGGCTCCAGGTCGACTCCACCACCAGCACCCGGCGCTTCGACACCATCCTCTCCGGCCTGGAACCCGCCTACCGCCGCTGGCGACGCCAGGCCGTCGCCTGACCGGCCGTGCCCGGTGCGCGGGAAGTCGACGGGGCCGACTTCCCGTACCGGCGGGCTGCGGGGGGCCAATCTGAGCCCCACGACCACCCGGGTCGAGGGGCCAAGATGCGCCCTGCAGTACCCGGTACGGCTGGTACGGCCGGTACGGGAAGTCGAGCAGGCCGACTTCCCGTACCGGCGCCGCCCGGGCGGCCCTGGGCTGGCGGTCAACAGTCAGGGGCAAAATTTGACCCAACGGCGTGCCGCACGGCCTGCGGCCGCTTCGCCCTGGCCCGACCATCGGGGATCGGGGGTAGAAGATCTTCCTGCCGCACACCCGGACGCCTCCGATGGCAGCCAGCGGGTAAAAGTTAGACCGGGCGGCAGCCCGGGCGTCGCGACGCCGCCCACCATGTGCCGGTCGGTCTTAGTCCCACGGCATCCGGGCACGACTCCTGCGCCGGCCGGAGGCGGGAGCGGTGAGCCCGGTCAGCGGGCGCCGAGAGCCGGAGCGGGCGTGGGGCCGACGGCCGCGAGCAGACCGATGCCCCGGGACCGCGGACCGCGGTGGCCCGGGCCGCCGCAGGGCTCGGCGAGCATGCCGTCGATCACCGCGAGGTACCCGGCGACGGCGCTGCCGGTCATGCCGACAGCGGGCTGCGCGTCAGGGCGGCGAGGGCCTGCCCCTCGGGGTAGCGCAGCGCGGCCGCGGGGAGGGCGGCGGGGGTGCCGGCGTGGAGCACGGTGAGGGTGCTGGCGCCGGTACGGGTGGGGTCGGCGACGCGGCGCAGGGCCTGGGCGGCGACGGCGTCGGCGGAGCCGTGCAGGGTGAGCGCCGGGGAGGCGGTGGGGGCGACGGCGGCGCGGATGCGGTCGGCGACGAGTTCGTAGTGCGTGCAGCCGAGCACGATCGCGGCGGTGCCGGCCGGTGTGCGGGCGGCGGCGGCGGCGATGGCGGCGGTGATGGCCGCGTCGTCGCCGTGCTCGACGGCGTCCGCGAGGCCGGGGCAGGCGACCTCGGTCACGTCCGCCGGGCCGCCGAAGTCGCGGATCAGGCCGCGTTGGTAGGCGCTGCCGGTGGTGGCCGGGGTGGCCCAGATGGCGACCGGGCCGCCGAGGGCGGCGGCCGGCTTGATGGCCGGGACGGTGCCGATGACGGGCAGCCCGGGCTCGAACTCGGTGCGGAGGGTGGCGAGCGCGTGCACGGAGGCGGTGTTGCAGGCGATGACCAGCGCGTCCGGTTCGAGCGCCGCGGCGGCGAGCACGCAGCCGCGGGCGAGGTCGGTGACCTCTTCGGGCGTGCGCGGCCCCCAGGGCATCGAGGCCGGGTCGGAGGAGAGCACCAGATCGGCGTCCGGGCGCACCTTCCGAAGGGCGACGGCGGCGGCCAGCAGGCCGATTCCGGAGTCCATCAGTGCGATCTTCACGGGGCAAGACTTTAGTCGATCCGCCCGATCGGGCCTGTTCTGCGGCAGACTGCCGGGGTGACCGTCCTGCTGTGGATCGCCGCGTCCTCCCTGCTGGTCTGGCTCTGGTTGGCGTGCTGCCACGGGCTGTTCTGGCGCACCGATGTGCGGCTGCCGCCGCGCCGTCCGCCGGTGCGCTGGCCGCAGGCGGCGGTGGTGGTGCCGGCCCGGGACGAGGCGCAGGTGCTGCCGGTGAGCCTGCCGACGCTGCTGGCGCAGAAGTACCCGGGGCGGGCGCGGGTGATCCTGGTCGACGACCACAGTTCGGACGGCACGGGCGCGCTGGCGGCGGAGCTGCGGACGATGGACGGGCTGGAGCTGACCGTCACCACGCCTCCCCCGCTGCCGCCGGGATGGACGGGCAAGCTGTGGGCGCTGCGGCACGGGGTGGAGCTGGCCGGTCCGGACGTCGAGTACCTGCTGCTGACGGACGCGGACATCGCGCACGGGCCGGACTCGCTCGCGGAGCTGGTGGCGGCGGCGGAGTCCAACGGGCTGGACCTGGTGTCGCAGATGGCCCGGCTGCGGGTGGAGACCGGCTGGGAGCGGCTGATCGTGCCGGCCTTCGTCTACTTCTTCGCGCAGCTGTACCCGTTCCGCCGGAGCAACCGGCCCGGTGGCCGGACGGCGGCCGCGGCGGGCGGCTGTTCGCTGGTGCGGCGGGAGGCGCTGGAGCGGGCGGGCGGGGTGGCCGCGATCCGGGGCGCGGTGATCGACGACGTCTCGCTGGCCCGGGCGGTGAAGTCCTCGGGCGGGCGGACCTGGCTGGGGCTGGCCGGGGAGGTGGACAGCGTCCGTCCGTACCCGCGGCTGGAGCAGTTGTGGCGGATGGTGTCGCGCAGCGCGTACGCCCAGTTGCGGCATTCGCCGCTGCTGCTGCTCGGGACGGTGCTGGGGCTGGCGCTGGTGTACCTGGTGCCGGCGGTGACGACGGTGGCCGGACTGGTCGCGGGGGTGCCCGCGCCGGCGGCGGTGGGCGGGGCGGCCTGGGCGCTGATGGCGGGCACCTACCTGCCGATGGTGCGGTACTACCGGCAGCCCGCGCCGGCCGTGCTGCTGCTGCCCTTCACGGCCGGGCTGTACCTGCTGATGACGGTGGACTCGGCGGTGCAGCACTGGCGCGGCCGGGGTGCGGCGTGGAAGGGCCGGACGTACTCGCGGGCGTGAGGGTCCCGGGCCCGGAAGCCCCGATTCGCGGGCGTGGCAGGCCTGGTGGCTCCATACTGCTCGGATGGACCGACAGCTGATCTCCCGCCTCGCCCATGCCCACCACCCGATCGCCGCGCCGCTCACGGACGAGTCGGTGGCCCGGCTGCTGGACCGCGCGACCGCCGGGACGGACACCGGCCTCGCGCTGGACCTCGGCTGCGGCGAAGGGGCGTGGCTGGTCCGGGCGCTGGCGGCGCGCCCGCACTGGCGGGCGGTGGGGGTGGACCTCGACGCAGCCGCGCTGACCCTGGCCAGGGAGTCGGCCGAGGCGCTCGGGGTGGTCCGCCGGATCGGCCTGCACCACGTGGACGCCCGGGAGTTCAGCTCCGCCGAGCCCTTCGACCTGGTGCTGTGCGTGGGCGCCACCCACGCCTTCGGCGGGCTGCTGCCCACGCTGGCGGCGGCCCGCGAGCACCTGGCCCCGGGCGGCCGGGTGCTGGTCGGCGAGGGCTTCTGGGAGCGGGAGCCGTCCCAGGCCGCGCTGGACGGGCTGGGCGTGGCCCGGGACGACTACGCGGACCTGGCGACCACCACGGACCGGGTGCTGGCGGAGGGCTGGACGCCGGTGTCCGGGTACGTGAGCAGCCCGCAGGAGTGGGACGACTACGAGTTCGCCTGGACGGGCACGCTGGCCGAGTGGGCGTTGGACCACCCGGACCACCCGGACGCGGCGCCCGCCCGGGAGGCGGCGGACCGGCACCGGCGGGAATGGCTGCACGGCTACCGGGGGACGTTCGGCTTCGTCACGTACCTGCTGCGCCGGGACTGAACCACCGGCCGGAGCACGCCACTTCTGTGTGCGGCGCGCTCCGGCCGGTGCGCACGACCGACGGGCAGGACCGACGCCAGGCACCGCCCAGGCGGGCGGCGGGCGTCAGTTCCCGCGCAGCTGCTCCTGCTGGACCAGGTAGTCCAGCACCTCGGGCATCTCCTCGACGCCGCCGGCCTTGGTCGGCGAGGTCCGGTACTCGCCCTGGACGACCACCGTCGGCAGCTCGTTGACGCCGTAGCGGACGAACTCGGCGGCGGCCTCGTCGACCGACCGCGCCACGTCGGGGGAACGGTACGCCTGACGGAAGAGCTGGGCGTCCGCGCCGTGTCGCACCGCCCAGTCGGTCGCGGTGGCCTCGGTGGTGAGGTCGGCCTTCTCGGTGTGCACCGAGCGGAAGGCGCTGGTCTGCAGGCGCTCGACCAGGCCCAGGCGCTCCAGCGTAAAGTACAGGCGTGCGTGGCCGCGCTGCACGCCCTCATCCCGGCTGGTGGGCCAGATCGCCGGGACACGCCGCAGGGCGACGTCCGCACGGTGCTTCGAGGCCCAGGCCTGCAGGGGCTGTTCGAGTTGCTGGGAGTGACCGCAGTCGTACCAGAAGAACTCGACCGCCTCGGTACGGGTGCTCTCGCGCACCGGCTGGGGATGGTCGAGCTTGACGAACTGGGCGCCCTCGGCCGGGGATTGGTGGGTCACCGCGCCGGCCTGGACGGGGGATACGGCGATCCCGGCGGCGACGACGAACAGGACGGCGGAGCGCAGCAGCGACTTCGAGTTCACACCGGGCAGTGTGCTGGTGACGGTTTGCTACCGTCGAGTCGGCCCGAGCGGGCAGGCTCGGATTCGCCCGATCGGCGCAGCCCGGGCCGGCGGGCCCGTCACGGGCCGGGGCGCGCCCCCGCCCCGCTGCCCGCCCACACCTCGGCGACCAGCCGCTGCCAGGCGTCCACCACGGCGCCGAGTTCGAAGTGCTCCAGCGCGTGCGCCCGGGCGGCCGCGCCGAGGCCCGCGCGGTTGCACGCCAGCACCTTGGCCAGCGCCTCGGCGAGGGCGAGCGGGTCCCCCGGCGCGACGAGCGCGCCGGTGGCGCCGTCCCGGACCACCTCGCGCACCCACCCGACGTCGGTGGCGACGGCGGGCACGCCGGCCAGGGCCGCCTCGATCAGCGCGCCGGGCACGCCCTCGCTGTCGCTGGTGAGCAGCAGCGCGTCGGCGGCCCGGTAGAGCGGCGCCGGGTCGGGCAGGGCGCCGAGGAAGTGCGCGCGGGCGGCGGCCGGGTGGCGGGCCAGCGTCTCGCGCAGCGGGCCGTCCCCGGCGACGGCGAGTCGGACGTCGGGCAGGCGGTCGAGCACGTCGAGGGCGAGGTCGAGCCGCTTCTCGGGGGCGATCGCGCCGATCCAGGCGACCAGCAGCACGTCCGCGGGCAGGCCGAGCGCGTGCCGGGCGGCGCGCCGGTCGGCCCGGCCGTCGGCGGGCGGATAGCTCTCGGCGGCGCGGGAGTTGGGGATCACGTGCACCTTGCCGTCGGGCAGCCGGAACTGCCCCTCCAGGACGGTGCGGGCCTCGGTGGTGAGCGTGGTGACGGCGGCCGCGCGGTGCATCAGCGCGCCGCCGCGCACCCGGCGCAGTCGGTTCGCGGTCCAGTAGCGGGGGTGGCCGACGGAGACGTAGACGAAGGGGGTACGGGTGCCGGCCAGGGCCAGGGCGCAGGCCGCCAGGGTGTCCGAACCGTGGGCGAGCACCACGTCGGCGGCGCGGGCGGTGGCGCGCAGCGCCCGCAGGGTGCCGGGGTGCAGGCGGCCGGAGCCGAGGACGGCGGCGGCCCGCAGGCCCGCCGCGTCGGCGCACGCGTCGGGGGGCGCGTCGTACGCGTCGGGGCGTAAGTCGTGCGCGGTGGGGTGGGCGCCGTGCGCCCCGGTGCACTCCCCGGTGCAGGCCTCGGTCCGTGGCCCGGGGAGGGCCGGCCCGGCGGGCCGCGGAGCCGGGTGCGGGGCGAGGGCGCACAGGGCGGAGGCCTGGCCCCGGCGGCGCAGTTCCCGGTGGAGGTCACGGGCGAAGTTCTGGGCGCCGCCGCGACGTGGCTCACTGATCAGGTGCAGGACGCGGGGGCGGGTTCCGGCCGGGTCGGCCGACGTATCGTCGGGCATGGACCGACCTTGGCACAGTGCTCCGCGCCGTACAGCCCCTTCGCGCAACCTGGTGGTGGTCCGTGCGACCACGCGAATACACCTGGTGTGCGCGGGTCGGCCGCGGCCGCGCGCCGGTTGCCCCCGTCCTGCGCCCTGTCCCGCCCCCTCCCGCCCTGTCGCACCCCGTCTCGCCCCCGCTCGCCTCGCCGCACCCCCCACTCGCCCCGCCCCGCCCCGCGGTCCGCCCCCGGCCGCCGCCCGGGGTCCGCGGGCGAACCGCTGGCGGGCCCGCCGACCACCTGCGATGCTGATCACCAGTCAGGGGGCGTCCGGCACGGGAGAACGGACGCGCCCGCAGCGGGCGGGGGTGGCCGGTGCAGGTGCTTCTGGTGGTCGACAGCGTGAACCGGATCGGCGGGGCGGAGCGCGCCCTGGTCGCGATGGCCCCCCAACTGGTCCGGGCCGGCGTCACGTTGGACGTCGCCTACCTGTACGACTCCCCCGGCGGCTGGCAGCCGGAACTGACCGCGGCGGGCGCCGCCGTGTTCGGGATCGGCCGGCCCACCCGGGCCGGGACGGCCGCCGCGCTGCGCCGGCTGATCCGCGAACGCCGGCCCGACCTCGTCCACACCGCCCGCCCCGCCTCGGACGTGCTCGGCCGGGCGGCCGCCCTCGCCGCCCGCACCCCGGTGGTCTCCAGCCTGCTCGACCCGGCCTACGGACCGGAGCAGTCGGCCGCGCACGGCGCGAGCCCCTGGCGGATGCGCACCGCGCAGGCCCTGGACGCGGCCACCGCCCAGGGCGCCCGCCGCTTCCACGCACTCACCCGGCACGTCGCCACCACGATGGCGCGGCGGCTGCGGGTCCCCCGCCGGCGGATCGACGTGGTGCCGCGCGGGCTCGACCCGGAGCTGCTGGGCACGGCCACCCCGGAGCGGCGGGCCGCCGTACGCGGTGCGCTGGAGCTGGCGCCGGACGTGCCGGTGGTGCTGGCCGCCGGCTGCCAGCAGTACCGGAAGGGCCTGGACGTCCTGCTGGCGGCCTGGCCGGCGGTCCGGCGCGCACAGCCGGGGGCCGTGCTGCTGCTGGCCGGCGAGGCGGGCCCGCAGAGCGGGCGGCTGCGGGCGCTCGCCGAGTCCGCCGGGAGCGTCCGCCTGCTCGGGCGGCGCGAGGACGTGGCCGACCTGATGGCCGCCGCCGACGCGGTCGCCGTACCGTCCCGCTGGGCCGGCCAGGGCGGCACCGCGATCGAGGCGATGGGCGTCGGGGTACCGCTGGTCTGCACGGACGTGCCGGCGCTGCGCGAGACGGTCGGTTCGGAGGACTACGCCCGGCTGGTGGCGCCGGAGCGGCCGGCCGAACTCGCGGCGGCGGTCCTCGACACGCTGGACGACCGGGCGGCGGCGCGGGTGCGGGCGAAGGCCGCGCGGGCGCGCTTCCTGACCTCGTTCACGCTGCCTCAGGTGTCCGCGCACATGGTCGAGTTCTACGAGCGAGCGTTGCGGGTGCGGCCGCTCTGACCCTCCCGGGGTTCCCGCCGGGGGTACTGCCGGAGCGCGTACGGCAGCCGGATCGACCCGTACGCGGAGCGTCCGGGCGCCGCCCGGACCTGCCGGTACGGCCCGGGGCCGGTTACGCGGATCGGGTGAACGCGGTTGGACCTCGGCCCGGCCCGGTCGGCAGGATGTCCGGCCGGGGCGCCCGTCGCGCTGCCTCATCTCCCCCTCCCCCGTACGGATTTGGAGTCACCCGGTGTTCAAGGGATTCCGCAGCTTCCTGCTGCGCGGAAACGTGGTGGACCTCGCAGTCGGCATCGTGATCGGCGCGGCCTTCACCGCGGTGGTCACCGGGTTCGTCAGCGCCTTCCTCACCCCGCTCATCGGGGTCGCCACCGGCGCCGTCGGCGACTTCACCCAGAAGACCTTCGAGGTGGCCGGCACCCGGTTCCCGTACGGGGTCTTCGTCAACGCACTGATCGGGTTCGTGCTGATCGCCGCGGTGATCTACTTCGCCGTGGTGCTGCCGGTCGGCAAGCTGCAGGCGCGCTTCGAGTCGGCCAAGCCGGCGCCGGTCGCGAAGGTCGACTGCCCGGAGTGCCTGAGCTCGATCCCGGCCGCGGCGCGCCGCTGCTCCTTCTGCACCTCGGAGGTCTCCAGCCGGCCCGCCCTCCCCGCGCAGACGCAGGCGCTGCAGGCGCACTGACCGCAGGCACCACACCCGGCGCCGCGGGCACCACACCCGACGCCGCAAGCACCGCGGACGCACTGGTCGCCGTCCTCCACGGCCGCTGACAGGGACTTTATTCCCGAAACATTCACGAGCCTCCGCCGCACCCTCGGCGGGGGCTCGAATGCGCCGGCGCACGCCCTGTCCGCAAAAGTTTCTCCGCCGGGTCCCGAACCGTCCACCGCCCGGTCACCGCAAGGGTTCGCGACGCCACCGTCCGGGCACTGTTCGATCACTGACGGCGCGCCAAGGTTGTCCGGAACTGAACGCCGGTATGTCCGTTCTTCCTACTTTCGAAACCTTTGTGCGAGCGAAGACTGTGTAAACACTCGAACTGCTCCCCCTCCCGCTCTCCTCAGCAGGCTCGTTGTGGGCTTACCGTATGCCCCATGACCTCGCCCCGCTCCTACGACGGAGTCGGCTACCCCTCTCCGTCCTTCTCCTCCGGCACGCCGATTTACGACAGCCTCGTGGCTGAGCGCGGCGTCCCCCAGATCGCACCCATCAACGTGCCGGCGGCCCTGCCGCCGGCCCTGTCGTCCGGTTACGGGGCCACCGCCGGCCCGTCCTACGAGAACCGGTACGGCAACGGGTACGAGAGTGCCGGCAGCAACCTCCCCGCGCTGCCGCCCGCCCGCCTCGCCCTGGGCCCCGGCCCGAGCAGCGGTCCCTCCGCCGGTCCCGCCACGGCGTACATCCCCGCCCAGCCCGCACCGGCGTACGCCTCCGCGCCGCAGCCGCCCGTCCCCGGCTACGGCGGCCCCCAGCCGTACCAGCGACCGCAGCCCGCCGCACCGGCCTTCGCCCAGACCGCCAGCGGCGGCTACCAGCCGACCGGCGGCCAGAGCTTCGGCGGCCAGAACACCTTCATCGGCGGCCAGGGCGGCCAGCAGTCCTTCGGCGCGCAGCCGATCGGCGGACCGGGCGCGTTCGGCCCCGGGCAGCCGGGCGGCCAGCCGCAGGGCGGACCGCAGAGCTTCGGCGGCCAGCAGTCCTTCGGCGGCCCGAACCCGGCCGGCCCCGGATACCAGGGCCAGGGCGGCGAACAGGGCTTCGGCGGCGCCCAGCTGCGCCCGGCCATGGCGCCGGCCCGCCCGACGCAGCCGCAGCGCCCGGGCCCGTACGGCGAGCCCGGCCAGTACCAGGGCGGCGGCTACCAGCCGCAGGGCCAGGGCTACTGAGCCGCTGACACCCCAGGGCCGACCCCACCCGGCCCGCACCCGCACCACCTGAGCACCACCCGGCGCGCTCCTCGCGCCGGGCGTACGGAGAACGGGTCATCCACGGACCGCCCGGAACGCCCCCCACGGCGTCCCGGGCGGTCCGTGCGCGTACGGGGGCCTGCGGACCGCCGGGGCCGGGCTGGCAGGATGGGGGAATGCAGCTCACCGGACTCCACGTCTACCCCGTCAAGTCCATGTACCGCCTGGGCCCGGACACCGCCACCGTCGAGCCCTGGGGCCTGGCCGGAGACCGGCGCTGGATGCTCGCCGACGACACCGGGCGCTTCGTCAGCCAACGCGAGAACGCCGCCCTCGGCCAGATCCGGGCCGGGCTGCTCCCCGACGGCGCGCTCTCCCTCACCGCCCCCGGCGGCTCCCGGATCGAGGTCCCCGCGCCCGCCGTCGCCGCCGGCGACCCGCTCGCCGAGGTCGAGGTCTGGGGCACCCGCTTCCGCGCCGCCGAGGCCGCCAAGGACGCGCACCGGTGGATCGCCGAACACCTCGGCGACTACCGTCTGGTGCACCTGGACGACCCGCGTGCCCGGCCGGTCGACCCCGACTACTCCGAGCCCGGCAGCACGGTCTCGATGGCCGACGGCTTCCCGCTGCTGCTCACCACCACCGCTTCGCTGGACCGGCTGAACGAGCTGATCGCCGCCGAGCACCCGGACGGCCACGAGACCCTGCCGATGGAGCGCTTCCGCCCCAACGCCGTGGTGGGCGGCGCCGAGCCGTGGGCCGAGGACGGCTGGCGCCGGATCCGGATCGGCGACCTCACCTTCAAGGTGGTCAAGCCCTGCGGCCGCTGTGTCGTCACCACCACCGACCAGGAGAGCGGCGAGCGGCGCGGCCCCGAGCCGCTGCGCACCCTGGCCCGGCACCACCGGCTGCTGAAGAAGGCCGCGTTCGGCCAGAACCTGATCCCCGAACGGCCGGCCGGCGTCACCGGCGACGTGCTCGGCACGCTGCGCGTCGGCGACGAGGTCGAGGTGCTGGAGGACGGGGCGCAGTGGCCGGCCGACGCGCGGGGGTGAACCGGCGGCGCGCCGGTCCACCGGCGCCCGGCGCCCGCCTAGGAACCACAGCTGTGCGCGCTCGTTGAAACATGTGGTCGGAACCTGTGGCGAAGGCGCGAGCCCCCGGTGCCCGCGCGACCGCGGCCGACCGGACCACCCAGGCAGGCGCGCTACGGTGGGCGGGCCGACCGCGCGCCCCGCGGGTACGGCCCGTTGAACGCCGGCTCGACGAAGGTGGGGACGACAGACCGTCATGGCAGAGCACAGGGTCCGGGTCACCCAGGACAGCGCATCCCGCTGGCGTCGCCGCGCGGGCGAGTACGACACCCTCGCGGAGGCCCTCGCGGCCGCCGAACCGGGCGACACCGTGACCGTCCGGCCGGGGACGTTCCGGGAGAACGTGCTGCTGGACAAGCCGGTGACGATCGTCCCGGCCCATGGCCCGGGCACCGTCCGGATCGACCCGCCGTCCGGGGTGGCGCTGACCGTCACCGCCGACGCGACCGTCCGCGACCTCGTCGTCGAGGGCGGCGACAGCTCCACCCCGGCCGTCCTGATCACCGGGCCGCAGGTGGCGCCCGCGCTCAGCGGCTGCCGGATCGAGACCCGCTCCGCGACCGGCGTCGAGATCACCGACGGCGCCCGGCCGACCCTGCGCGGCTGCGTCGTCGCCAACCCGGCCGGGCTCGGGCTGCGCCTGCGCGGCCAGGGCACCGCCGCCGCCTTCGAGGACTGCGAGGTCGCCGCCGCGGGCCAGGCCGGACTCGCCGTCCTCGGCGGCGCCACCGCCGCCCTCGAACGCTGCCGGGTGCACCATGCCGCCGGCGCCGGCGTCCTGCTCTCCGACCCGGGAAGCGCCGCCGAACTGACCGGCTGCGAGATCTACGAGATCCGCGGCAGCGGCGTCCAGGCCGAGGCGCAGGCGGGCGGGCGGCTCGTCGACTGCGAGATCCACCGGGTCACCGGCAACGGCCTGACCCTGGACGGCGAGGCCGAACTCGTCCTCACCGGCTGCCGGGTGCACGACCTGCCGGAGAACGGCGCCGACCTGCGCGGCCGCTCCCGGCTCAGCCTCGCCAACAGCACCGTCCGGGACTTCGGGCGCGGGGCGCTCTCGGTCTGGGACCAGGGCACCGAGGCCGTCGCCGAGTCCTGCCAGATCCACGGCTCCACCGGCGAGTACCCGGCTCTGTGGGTCAGCGACGGCGCCCGGCTCACCCTCACCGACTGCTCGCTGTACGACCTGCCCGACGCGCTGTTCGTCCTGGACCGGGACTCCGCCGCCACCGCCGCCGACTGCTCCTTCAGCCGGATCCGCAGCTCGGCGGTCTCGGTCAGCGGCGGCGCGGCGGTGACCCTCACCGGCTGCCGGGTCCAGGAGGCCGGCACCGGCCTGTGGTTCCGCGACCACGGGAGCAGCGGGCTGCTCACCGACTGCGAGATCTCCGACGTGGCCACCGGGGTGATCGTCACCAAGGGCGCCGACCCGGTGCTGCGCGACTGCACCGTCCGGGCCAGCACCGACGCCGGGGTGTACGTCTCGGCGCAGGGGCGGGGCACCTTCGAGGACTGCCGGGTCTCGCACGGCAAGGGCTTCGGCTTCCACATCATCGACGGCTGCCGCACCCAGCTGACCCGCTGCCGGGCCGAGCAGAACGAGCGGGCCGGCTTCGAGTTCTCCGAGCCCGGGCCGGTCGCGCAGGGCTGCACCTCGGACGACGTCGGCCCGCCCTCCGGACCGCCCTCCGGCGCGGCCGAGCTGCCGGCCCCACGCGCCGCCCAACTGGCCTCCGCCACGACCCCGTCGGCCGTGGCGACCGCGACCGCGCCGGCCGCCGCACCGGTGATCTCCCCGATCCCGGACTGCCGACCCGCCGACGAGGCGCTCGCCGAGCTGGACGCGCTGGTCGGGCTCGCCACGGTCAAGCAGGAGGTGCGCACGCTCATCGACCTGATCTCGGTCGGCAAGCGCCGCCGCCAGGCCGGGCTCAAGGCGCCCTCGCTGCGCCGGCACCTGGTCTTCACCGGCGCACCCGGCACGGGCAAGACCACCGTCGCCCGGCTCTACGGCGAGATCCTCGCCGCGCTCGGGGTGCTCCAGCGCGGACACCTGGTCGAGGTGGCCCGGGTCGACCTGGTCGGTGAACACATCGGCTCCACCGCGATCCGCACCGCCGCCGCCTTCGACCGGGCGCGCGGCGGGGTGCTCTTCATCGACGAGGCGTACGCGCTCGCCCCCGAGGACGGCGCGCGCGACTTCGGGCGGGAGGCCATCGACACCCTGGTCAAGCTGATGGAGGACCACCGGGACGAGGTGGTCGTCATCGTGGCCGGCTACACCGCCGAGATGGAACGCTTCCTCTCCGCCAACCCCGGCGTGTCGTCCCGCTTCTCACGCACCATCACCTTTTCCGACTACACGGCAGAGGAGCTGCTGGAGATCGCCCGGTCCCAGTGCGCCGAGCACGAGTACGCGCTCGCCGAGGCGACCGAGGGCGTGCTGCTCGACCACTTCGCCCGGATGGAGCGCGGCCCCAACTTCGGCAACGGGCGTACCGCGCGGCAGGTCTTCGAGACCATGGTCGAGCGGCACGCGATGCGGGTCGCCCACCTCGCGGACCCCTCCACCGAGGAGCTCCAGCTCCTCGTCCCGGCCGACCTCCCGACCGCGCCACTGCCCTGACCTGCCTACCTGCCCCGCGGCGGCACGGGCGTTGGGATGGGCATGGGCATGCCTCCGGCAGGCGCGGCGGGCGGCCTGCCGTTACCCGGCCGGGCTGGGCGAGGGCAGGCGGACGGCCGCGGGCTGCTGCTCGCAGAGCACCACAACCCTGCCGTCCCGGTAGACTCCTGACGGATGGTCAACCGGCCTGTGGCGTCAGCCCGTCCAGACGCCGCCGGCGAGGAAGGACTCCAACGCGGCCCGGTACGGCGCGATGTCGATCCGCTCGCCGGCCAGCCAGTCGTCCGAGTAGTACTTGTCCAGGTAGCGGTCGCCCGGGTCGCAGATCAGGCCGACCACGCTGCCCCGCTCCCCCGCCGCCCGCATCTCGGCGACGATCTTCAGCGCGCTCCACAGCCCCGTCCCGGTGGACGCCCCCGCCTTCTTGCCGAGCACCTGCTCCAGCACCCGTACGGCGGCGATCGAGGCGGCGTCCGGCACCTTCATCATCCGGTCGATCGCCCCCGGGACGAAGCTCGGCTCCATCCGGGGCCGTCCGATGCCCTCGATCCGCGAGCCCCGCTCGCAGACGGCCTCCGGATCGTGGTGCACCCAGCCGTCGAAGAAGCAGGAGTTCTCCGGGTCCGCGACGCAGATCCGGGTGTCGTACTGCATGTAGTGCACGTACCGGGCGATGGTCGCCGAGGTGCCGCCCGTACCGGCGGTGGCGACGATCCAGGTCGGCTCGGGGTGCGGCTCCAGGCGCAGTTGGGCGAAGACCGACTCGGCGATGTTGTTGTTGCCGCGCCAGTCGGTGGCCCGCTCGGCGTAGGTGAACTGGTCCATGTAGTGCCCGCCGGTGTTCGCGGCGAGCCGGGCGGAGGCCTCGTACACCTCGTCCGGGCGGTCGACGAGGTGGCACTCGCCGCCGTGGAACTCGATCAGGTCGATCTTGGCCTGGCTGGTGCTCTTGGCCATGACGGCGATGAACGGCACCCCGACGAGCTGCGCGAAGTACGCCTCGGAGACGGCGGTGGAGCCGCTGGAGGCCTCGATCACCGGCTTGCCGGGGCGGATCCAGCCGTTGCAGAGCCCGTAGAGGAAGAGCGAGCGGGCGAGGCGGTGCTTGAGCGAGCCGGTCGGGTGGGTGGACTCGTCCTTGAGGTAGAGGTCGATCCCCCACTCGGTCGGCAGCGGGAAGCGCAGCAGGTGGGTGTCGGCGGAGCGGTTGGCGTCGGCCTGGACCTTGCGCACCGCCTCCTTGAGCCAGTCGCGGTACTGCTGATCGGTCCGGTCGACGTCGACGGTCGGCTCGACGTCGTATGTCCTGTCCGGCTGGGTGCTCATGGCCACTCTCCCTCGTCACAACCCCCACTGCTCACTACGAGTGTATGAGAGTCACGATAAGTGACCGTTTTCGAAGGGCCAGCTTCCGCTTATCGTCCCTGCCGCGCGGCCTGCCGCCGTCCCGAGCCCCGCCGCCGTCCCGAGCCCCGCCGCCGCCGCGCGACCCCGCCGCCGCCCCGCCGTCAGCCCGCCGTCACCGACTGCGGGTCCGCCAGGTACGGCCCCCACGCCAGCTCCGCCGCACCCGCGAGGGCTCCGTGCGCCAGCTTCGCGCCGACGATCGGCACCCGTCCGCTGCGCCCCCACAGGCTGCGTTCGGCGACCACCGCGCGCAGCCGGCCGGGCGCGGCCTCCAGCAGGTCGCGGTGGAGTCCGCTGAGGACCACCCGGTCGGGGTTGAGGATGTTGGCGACACCGGCCAGTCCGAGCCCCAGCCGGTCGATGACGTGCTCCACGGCGGCCCGCGCGCGCTCGTCACCGGCGGCCGCCTGACACAGTTCGCGTGCCTGGTCGAGCAGCGGG
Organism: Kitasatospora sp. NPDC087314; assembly: GCF_044744365.1. Taxonomy (NCBI): domain Bacteria; kingdom Bacillati; phylum Actinomycetota; class Actinomycetes; order Kitasatosporales; family Streptomycetaceae; genus Kitasatospora; species Kitasatospora sp. NPDC087314. The sequence continues at coordinate 25,715 of NZ_JBIUYE010000023.1, read as the reverse complement.
CGTCCCGGTTCGGGGGTGACCCCGGCGGCGGCGAACAGCGCGTCGGGGTCGGTCTCGGAGTTGAGGCAGCCCCGGTTGCCGCACTGGCAGGGACGGCCCTGCGGGTCGACGGTGAGGTGGCCGACCTCCAGGGCGAGGCCGGCGCTGCCGGTGTGCAGGTGGCCGTCGATCACCAGCGCGCCGCCGACGCCGCGGTGGCCGGAGGTGACCAGGAGCAGGTGACGGGCGCCCCGCCCGGCGCCGTGCCGGTACTCGGCGAGCGCGGCGAGGTTGGCGTCGTTGGCGATCGCGGTGGGCAGCGGGCGGCGGGCGCCGGGGCCGTGGTCGGCGCGGCCCACCTCGACGTCGTACAGGTCGGCGACCGGGGTCCCGCTGGGCCAGGCGAAGTGCAGTGCGGCGAGCGCGGCACCGTCCGGTTCGGTGACCGGGTTGGGCAGGGCGAGCGCGGCGCCGAGGCAGCGCCGCGTGGTGGAGCGGGCGAGTTCGGCGCCCGCCTCGGCGACGGCGCGCAGCATCCGGACCGGGTCGGTGGCCGCGGGCAGCGGCAGGTGGACGGGCGGGTCGAGCAGGCCGCCGAGGCCGGCCAGGGTGACGCTCAGCCCGTCGGCGTGGATCTGCCCGGCGACCACGACCGGGCCCTGCGGGTCGATCGCGAGCCGGTGCGAGGGCCGGCCGCGACCGCCGCCGGCCGGGCGCGAGTCGACGGTGATCAGACCGAGCGCCTCCAGTTCGGCCGTGACGGCTCCGGCCGTGGCCCGGGTGACGTCCAGCGCGCGGGTGAGCGCCGAGCGGGTGGGCGTCTGACCGGTGTGGACGAGCGAGAGTGCGGGGCCGAGCAGCGTCCGACCGCGGTCGGGGGCCGCGCGGCGGTGGGCGTCGCGCTGCGCTTCGAGGTCGGTCCCGGAACCTGGTCGCGGACTTGAAGGTGAGAGCTGCACGCCCCTATTGTGACTTTGTGCCGCTTCGAAACAAAATCCGCTCGCATCCTCGGCCGGCCCCGGCCTCCTCCCAGTCTCGCAGCACACCCCCCGGAACCGACAGCCCCTGGGGCGCCGCACGGCTCGCGCTCACCGCGTTCTTCGCCGTCGACGGCTTCCTCTTCGCCGCCTGGGTGGTCCGCATCCCGGACGTCCGCAGCCAGGTCAGCGCCTCGCACAGCGCCCTCGGGCTCGCCCTGCTCTGCCTGTCGATCGGCGCCGTCCTCACCATGCCGCTGGTCGGGCGGCTGTGCCTGCGCTACGGCTCGCGCCCGGTGACCGTCGGCTCGCTCGCCCTGCTCAGCCTCGCCGTCCCACTGCCCGCGCACGCCCACTCGGTCGCCGCGCTCGGCGGCGTGCTGCTGCTCTTCGGCGCCGGGTACGGCGGCGCCAACGTCGCGATGAACAGCGCAGCCGTCGACCTGGTGGCGCAGCTTCGACGGCCCGTCATGCCCAGCTTCCACGCGGGTTACAGCCTCGGCGGCCTGCTCGGCGCGGGCATCGGCGGGCTGCTCGCCGGATCGCTGAGCACCGCCTGGGCGCTCGCGCTCGGCGGACTGCTCGGCCTCGCCGTCACCGCCGCCGCGGGCGTCGTCCTGCTGCGCAGCCCGGCCGCGCCACTGGTCGCGCCCGGCCGCACGGGCGACGGCCGCAGCGACGACGGCACCGGCGCCAGCGCCAGCTCCAGCGCCAGCAGCAGCACCGAGACCGCGAGCGCCGCCGGTCGCGCAGCGCCGCACCTGCGCCTGCTCGTCCTGCTGCTCGGCCTCACCGCGATGTGCACCGCGTACGGCGAGGGCGCGATCGCGGACTGGACCACGCTCCACCTCACCGACGACGTCCACGCCAGCCCCGGGACGGCCGCCGCCGGGTACGCCGCGTACGCGTTCGCCATGACCAGCGGGCGGGTCGGCGGCACCTGGCTGTCCATCAGGCTCGGCCAGACCAGGCTGATGCTGCTCGGCGGGCTGACCGCCGCGGCCGGCATGCTGGTCGCCGCGCTCGCCCCGGTGGTGCCGCTGGCCGTCTGCGGCTTCGTCCTGGTCGGCCTCGGCCTCGCCAACCTCTTCCCGCTCGCGATCGCCCGGGCCGGCGCGGCGGGCGGCCCGCAGGGCGTCGCGCTCGCCTCGACGCTCGGGTACGGCGGGATGCTGATCGGTCCGGTGGTGATCGGCTTCCTCGCCGACGCGGCCGGGCTGCCGATGGCCCTGACCACCGTCGCGGTGACCGCCACGGCGGCGGCGCTCCTGCCGCTGGCCGTCGGGCGGCGCTGACGGGCCCGGTCGGCCCGACGTGGCGGACGCGGCGGACGACGCCGATCCGGCCGATGCGGCTGATCCGGCTGATCCGGCTGATGCGGCGGATGGCGCCTCGGCGTGGCCGCTCGCGGACGTGGTGGCAGGATGCGGGCCATGACGACCAGCGGACGGATCCAGATACTGCGGGCGGACGAGCGCCCGGCCACGGCGTGGCTCAACGGGGGCGGGGTGACCAGAGAGGTCGCCGGTTTCCCCACCGGGGCCGGGCTGGACGCGTTCGACTGGCGGGTCAGCCTCGCGGACGTCGCGTCGGCCGGGCCGTTCTCGCCGTTCCCCGGCGTCGACCGGGTGATCACCCTGGTCGAGGGTCCCGGCATGACGCTCACCGTCGACGGCGCCGGGCACCTGGTCGACGTGCCCTTCCGTCCCTTCGCCTTTCCCGGTGACGCCGCGACGGACTGCCGACTGCTGGCCGGTCCGGTGGTCGACTTCAACGTGATGACCCGCCGCGGCCGGGTCGGCGCCACCGTGGACGTGCTCACCGCGCCGGCCGCCGTGGACGTCCCGCCGGAGGCGACCGTCCTGCTGGTCTGCCTCGCCGGTGGGGCCGTCGTCGGGGACGACGCCGTGCTCGACCGCTTCGACGCCGCCCTGCCGGCGGGGCCCGGTACGTGCGAGGTCCGGGTCCGGACCGGCGGAGCCGTCGCCGTGGTCACCCTCCGCTCGACGACCGCGCCCTGACGCCTACGCACTGACGCCCGATCTACGCCGCTCGATCTCCGGCGCTCGATCTCCGCCGCCGCCGACGCCCCGGCCCGGGGGACCTCCCGGGCCGGGGCGTCGGCGGCGTGCTCGGCTCAGCCGCAGAACACCGGTGTGGCGTGGGCCGGGTCCAGGGCGTTGGTGACCAAGTGCAGCGCCGTCGGCGAGAACGCGATCGCCACGTGCTCGGCGAGCGTGATCGGGCAGTGGTCCTGCAGCACCTCGTTGTCGACGTTCGGGCCGGTCAGGAACTGGGTCCGCCACGGGGTGACGACCTCGTCGTACACGGTCGAGATCACCGTGTAGCTCACGCCGGGCACGGTGTCCGGACGGGAGGCCATCGTGCGGTTGAAGTCGGATCCCACCGCCTGGTCCCGGCAGCCCTGGCAGACGGTGTAGATCAGGTCCGCGACACCGGGGAAGTATGCCGCGAGCTTGGTGATCCCGTCGAGCGTCGTGCCGTGGTTGGACGGCGCCAGGCCGACCAGTCGGCCGACCTTGGCGGCGCCGCCGAGGAACTTCAGGTAGTAGTTCGGCAGCATGCCGCCCTGCGAGTGCCCGACGATGTCGACCTTGGCCGCTCCCGTCGCGTTCAGCACCAGGTCGACGAACCGGCCGAGTTGGGCCGCCGACTCGGGCACCGGGCCGAGACCGCCGATCGGCAGCAGCAGGCCGCTGCCGCTGGAGGTGATGCCGGGGATGGTGCCGTAGTCGAGGGCGAAGACGCAGTACCCGAGGCCCTTCAGCAGCGGGGAGAGCGCGAGCCAGTTCTCGTAGCGGTTGGCGAAGGTGCCGTGCACGAGGACCACCGGGTCGGGGTGGGCGGCGGTCGGCCGGCAGCTCCAGTCGTTGGCGCCGGGCGGCGAGGCCACCGAGTCGCCGTCGGGCGGCAGTTCGGCGGCGGACGGGGTGCGGACGGAGGGGGCGACGGAGGGGGTGGCCGCCACGGCAGGCATGCCAGGCGCGGCGGACGCGGCACTCGCCGGAGCCGTCGTCGCGCCGACCAGCAGCGCCCCTGCCAGCAGGGTCACGCCGAAGGCTCCTCCGAGCCTACGACGCAGGGGAGTTGCGGAGAAGCGGAGAAGTGGGGTTCTCAACTGTTGCCTCCACGACGGATTTTTGTTACCAACAGGTAACCCGAGTGGCTCCATCATGCGGTCGCCCCTCCGGCCCGGCCCTTGGGCGTTCCCCAGACCTGGACGGTGTTCTCTGTGACCGGTCACAATGCACCCGACGGCCCGCCCGAGGCCGGACCCGACGCCGCACCCCACAGCCCGTCCGACCGCTCATCCGGCGCCACCCCCCACACCGCGCCCGGCGCCACGCCCGGTGTCAAGCCCGGCGCCACGCCCGACTGGCACGTCCCGTCGATCGGCGGCCGACCGGCCGACCAGCGACTCCTGGGCGGCGTACGCGAGTTGGCGGAGGCCGTGGTCGCCGCCCTGCTGGACCGCGTACCGGTCTACCGCCGTCTGCCCCGCGAGCAGCTGACCGGCGAACTCACCCGCGACACCGAGCTCCGGATCCGCGCCCTCGCCCACGCCGTCCGCACCGGACTCCCCGCCCCCGACGAGGAGTTCACCGCCGTCCGGGAGGCCGCCACCCGCCGCGCCGAGGAGGGTCTGCCGCTGGACGCCGTCCTGCTCGCCCACCACATCGGGCTGGAGGTCTGCTGGGAGTTCATCACCCGGCACGCCCGCGACGGCGACGCCGCCGACCTGCTCGCCCTCAACCGTCTGCTGCTCGACCAGCTCCGCCAGGCCACCACCGCCGCCGGCGCCGGCTACCTCGACGAACGCCGGCCGACCGGCGACCGGCGCAGCAACGCCCGGCAGTCCCTCCTCATCGCGCTGCTCGCCGGCACCCCGGCGGACGAGGCCGCCGCCCGGGCCGGGCTCCGGCTGCCGCCCCGGTACGCCGTCCTCTGCCTGTCCGTCGCCGACCACCCCGACGAGACCGCCGCCGGCGTCGACCCGGGCGTCGCCGCCCGCCGCAAGCTGCGCCGCCTCGTCGCCGAACTCGACCATCGCACGCGGCAGTCGGCGCTCACCGCGCTCACCCCCTCGGGCGGCCTCGTCCTCGTCCCGCTCGGCGCGCCCCGGGACGAACGGCCCGAGAGGCCGTCCGAGCACGCCTGCGCGCCCGACGGGATCCCGTGGCAGCAGCTCGCCGCCACCGTCGCCGCGACGGCCCGGGCCGCGGGCGCCCCCGTCCTGGCCGCGGCGGCGGCCGCCGCACCCGCCGAGGTGCCCGGCGCGGCCGCGCTGGCGTACGAAGTCCTGGACGTGGCCCGCGCGTTCGGCCGCCCACCCGGCCTCCACCGGCTCGACGACGTACTGCTCGAATACCAGCTCACCCGCCCCAGCCAGGCCCGTTCCCGCCTCGCCGCACTGCTCGAACCGCTCGCCGACGGCGGCGAGTTGCTCACCACCCTGCGCACCCACCTGGCCGGCGGGCTCAACCGGAGACACACCGCGAGCGCCCTGCACCTGCACCCGAACACCGTCGACTACCGGCTGCGCCGGATCGCCGCCCTCACCGGCCTCGACCCCGCCCGCCCCGCCGACCTGCTGCGGATCACCGCCGCGATCGCCGCCCGCACCGCCGAACAGGCCACGCCCGTCCGGTAGTCCACCGCCACCAGCACCAGGGCTGGCACCAGCACCAACGCCGGGGTCGGCGCCAGGACCAGCTCCGGGGCCCGCCCCGCCGACCTCGGTGCCCCGGAATCCCGGAATCCCGGGACGCCGGGACGCCGGGATCCCGGACTAGGCCGTCTCCCCCGGCAGCCGCAGGTCCCACCCCACCAGGGCCCGCAGCTGCTCCGCCGTCACGCCGTCCGGCACCGGCTGGGGCGCGTCGTGGCGCAGCGGCGGCTGCCAGCCCTCCTCGGCCGTCCAGCGGCGGACCACCTTGGCCGGCGCCCCGGCCACCACGCTGTGGTCGGGCACCTCGCCGCGCACCACCGCGCCCGCCGCGACCACCACGTTGCGGCCGATCCGGGCGCCCGGCAGGATCACCGCGCCGGTGCCGATCCAGCTCCCGGCGCCGATCTCCACCGGCTCGTTGCGCGGCCACTGCTTGCCGATCGGCAGGTCGGTCGACCGGTACTCGTGCGTCTGGTCGGAGATGTAGACGCCGGGACCGGTCCACACGTCGTCGCCGAGGACGATGGACTGGTGGCCGACGATGTGGCTGTCCCGGCCGATCACGCAGCCGCCGCCGATCCGGACGATCGGCTCGGGCCCGAGGTCGAGGCCGGGCAGGAAGCCGGCGCTGATGGTGACCCGCTCGCCGATGATCGAGAACGGTCCGATGGTGATCCACTGCTCGTTGAACACCGCCCCGAGCGGGAACGCCAGCGTCGTGCCGTCCCCCAACTCGCCGAACCGGTACGGGCCCGGGCTCTGCCGGGTGACCGCGCCGGTCCGCTGCACCCAGCGCCAGCCCCGATGGACGAGGCGACCGGTGGCACGGCGGCCGCCGGACCGGACGGCGGAGAGCAGCGAACGGGTTATCGACATGCGCTCACGTTACCGGCCCGTAGGGTCCGACCGGCCGCCGGGCGGCCAACATCACACCGTCGCCGTGCCCGCCGTGACCTGCGGCCTCGTACGCCTCCCGCAGCCGGATCCGGCCATCCGCCCGGGCAGGTCCGAAAACCGCGAACGACGGTGGTTTCGGGTGGAACACTGCCTCCCATGGAGATCACCGAACACATCGACGCACTGCGCCGCGAGGGCGTCCTGCTCGCCGACGCCGCCGCCCGGACCGACCTCGCCGCCCCCGTACCGACCTGCCCGGAGTGGCAGCTGAGCGACCTGCTGCGGCACGTCGGCCAGGTCCACCGCTGGGCAACCGCCTACCCGTCCCGGGGCCTGCACGCTCCCCTGGACGAGGAGGGCCGGCGGGCCGCCATCGGGCCGGACCCGTCGGACGCCGCACTGCTCGACTGGTTCCGCGAGGGCCACGCCGCCCTGGTGGACGCGCTCACCCTGGCCCCGGCCGACGTCGACTGCTGGAGCTTCCTGCCGTCGACCAGCCCGCTCGCGTTCTGGGCCCGTCGTCAGGCGCACGAGACCGCCGTCCACCGCTTCGACGCCGACGCGGCGGCCGGCACCGAAGGTCCCAGGCTGGACGCCGCGCTCGCCCTCGACGGCATCGACGAGCTGCTGCGCGGCTTCACCGTCCTCAGCCGGTCCAAGCTGCGCAGCGAACGGCCCCGCACCGTCGACGTCCGGACGACGGACGGCCCCGGCTCCTGGCGCGTGACGATCACCCAGGAGCCTCCGGCCACCACCACGGGCGGGGCCGCCGAACCGGCCGACCTCACCCTCACCGGCCCAGCCCACGACCTGTACCTGCTGCTGTGGAACCGGCTCCCGATCGGCCCGGCGCGGGTCGAACTCGACGGCGACGCGGCGCTGCTCGACCTCTGGCAGGCGACGGCGGCCATCTGAGACCGGGGCGCGCGGCGGAGGCCGGTCGGGGCAGGTGGGGCGTGCGGCGGGGCCAGGCGGGGCGTGCGGGGCGGGCTGGGCCGGGGCAGCTGGGGGTCAGCGCACCCAGCGCGCGGGCCGCTTCTCCAGGAACGCCCGCATCCCCTCCTGCGCCTCCGCCGACCCGAACAGCCGCGCCGACAGCCCCACCAACTCGTCCGCGTCCCGCTCGAAGGACCGCACCACCTCGGCGTTGGCCAGCCGCTTCGACTCCGCCAGCCCCTGCGGGGAGCCCTGGCGCAGCGCGTCCAGCAGGCCCTTCAGCGCGACCCCGGTGTCCTCGGCGGACTCGGTGGCGCGGGTGATCAGACCGATCCGGGCGGCCTCGGTGGCGTCGAAGACCTCGCCGGTGAGGTAGTAGCGGGAGGCGGCGCGCGGCTCCAGCTTGGGGCGCAGCGGCAGCGAGATGACGGCGGGTGCGAGGCCGAGCCGGACCTCGGTGAACGCGAAGGTGGCGGCCGGCCCGGCCAGGGCGAGGTCCGCCGCGCCGACCAGGCCGAGGCCGCCGGCCCGGACGTGCCCGTCGATCACCGCGATCACCGGCTTGGTGCAGTCCACGATCGCCCGCTGCAGCTCGACCAGGCCGCGCGGACCGACCGTCGGGTCCGCACCGGTCGCCTCGGACAGGTCCGCGCCCGCGCAGAACACCTTGCCGGTGTGCCCGAGCACCACGGCCCGGACCTCCGGGTCGGCCGCGGCGACCGCCAGGCCGGCGTGCAGTTCGGCCATCAGGCGGGTGGAGAGCGCGTTGCGGTTGTGCGGCGAGTCGAGGGTGATCGTGGTGACGGCGTCGGCGGTGGTGACGCGGACGAGGGGCTCTGCGCTGGTCATCGGCGGGGCCTGCCTTCCGGCTGAGGGTGGGTCGGACTGCCGCGCCGCCCGGGGGTGGCCGGACGACGCCCGGACGACTCTGGCACGCCCACCCGCCCCTCGACCAGAGCCACCCCCCGCCGGATCCGGCGTCGGCGCATCCGGCACCGGCGTGACGCCGACCGCGAAACGGGGGTGCGCCGCGTACGCGGGCCGGGCCACGATAGGCGCCATGACCACCACGCACCTCACCCACATCACCGAGCCGCCCGGAGTCGCCCCCGGTACCGGCTACACCCAGGTCGTCACCGGCACCGGTCGGCTGGTCCAGGTCTCCGGCCAGGTCGCCTTCGACGAGCACCGGAACCTGGTCGGCGTGGGCGACCCGAAGGCACAGGCGCGCCAGGTCTTCGAGAACCTGCGCCGCTGCCTGGCCGCCGCCGGGGCCGACTTCGCCGACGTCCTGAAGTTCACCATCTTCGTGACCGACATCGCCTACCTCCCGGCCATCCGCGAGGCCCGCGACGAGCACGTGAACACCGCCTGCCCGCCGGCCAGTTCGGCGGTGCAGGTCGCGGCGCTCTTCCTGCCCGAGGTGCTGATCGAGATCGAGGCCCTCGCGATCGTCCAGGAGTAGCCGCCTCACCTCCCCTCGGCGTACCCGCCCCGCCGCCCGGCCCACCGGACGGCGGGGCCCATCGCCAGACCCGCCGCCGCCAGTACCGCGCCCAGCACCGCCCAGCCCACCAGGCCGAACCCGATCACGGCGGTGCTGACCAGCGCCGGACCGGCCATCAGCGCCGCCGCCGAACCCGCGTTGTACACGCCCTGGTAGGCGCCGTGGTCGCGCTCCCCCGCGAGGTCGTAGCTGAGCGCCCAGCCGCCCGCCTGGCCGAGCACCTCGGCCAGCGACTGCAGCGCGACCCCGCCGAGCACCACCACGGCCGCGACGATCGCGGGCAGGCCGTGCGCGAGGGCGATGACCAGGCACGAGGCGGCGAGCAGCAGACCCGCCCGACCGCAGAGCCGGGCGGCCGTCGCCCGGTCCTCGGTCCCCCGGGTGGCCCGCACCTGAAGGGCGATCACCAGCAGGGTGTTGACGACCAGGGTGCCCGCGACGGTGATCCGGGGCGCATCGGTGTCCTGGACGATCCACAGCGGCACGCCGACCTCCAGGACGGCGAACTGCAGCCCGAGGACCGCGTTCAGCACCGTCACCACCAGGAACGGGCCGTCCCGCAGCGCCGGGTTGCGCCGCTTCCCCGGCCGGACGCCCTCCGTCCCCGGGTCCACGGACGGCGCCGCCGGCCCCGGGTGCCCGAGGTCGGGGAGGCGGTGGAACAGCACGGCGACGACCGTGAAGGAGACGGCGTCGGCCAGAATCGCCGTCAGATAGACGGGCCGGGTGTCCACCTGGAGCGCGATCGCGCCGACGGCCGTCCCCACGCAGATGCCGACGTTGGTCACCACCCGCAGATAGGCGCGGCCCGCCACTCGGCGGTCGGGCGGCAGCACCTCGGCGTAGAGGGCGTTCCGCACCGCGGCCGACCCGCGGTCGACGGCGGAGACCCCGCAGGCCAGCACCACGAAGGCCGGATAGCTGTGCACCAACGTGTACCCGGCGGTGCCGACCGCCTCCGCCGCGACCAGCGCCACCAGCACCCGGCGGGCTCCCCAGCGGTCGGCGGCCCGCCCGGCCGGCACGCTGGCGGCGACCCCGCACAGGCCTGCGGCGGTCATCCCGAGGCCCAGCTGGGCGGCGCTCAGGCCGAGCACCCGGGTGAAGAACAGCACCGCGACGGACAGGGACAGACCGTTGCCCACCGTGTTGACCAGGGTGATCCCGGCCAGCCGCCGGACCATCGGGTCGGGGTGCAACCGTCGTCGCACGGCCCCGAACGGCCCGCCGGCTCCGGGGCTCGTGGCACTTCCGGTGGCTCCGACGCTTCCGGTACTTCCGGGCATGGCGGGGTCAGGTGCGGAGGTCTCCGCCGGCGAGGTGGTGGTCATGCCCCGATCACACCGCCTGCCGGCCCGGGCCAGGTATTCCTTTAGGCTCTGGCTAAATCCATCCGCCCCCACCGTGCCCGCGTCCACGTACGGCGCGGCAGGAGAGCACCCCGTGCACCGCTTCACGCTCGGCCTGGCCGACCTCGCCACCACCTGGTTCGCTGTCTCCCCGATCCAGGAGGCCTCGCTCAGCCTGCGCATGTGGACCCACCCGGGCGTCTACCCGCTCCAGACTCCGGCCTTCGAACGGCTCCGATCCGCCTTCGAGCGGCTGGACTCCACGCTGTTGCTGTCGCTCATCGCCGCAAACCGCTGGATCCCCGACTTCCTGACACCCCGCCCGGCCACCCCGGCCGCCGACTTCCGTACCGAGCTGGCCAGCGTCCGCGCGCTGCCGCCGGAGCTGCTGCGCCCCGAACTGGAGCAGACCTTCCTGCCGCACGGCAGGCCGATACCCGCCGCGCTCGCCGCAGGGCTGGCCGACCCGGCGCGACTGCTGCAGCGGATCGCCGACGCGCTGGAGGAGTACTGGGAGGTCTGCCTCGCGCCCTCCTGGTGGCCGCAGGCCCGTGCGGTGCTGGACGCCGACCTGGTCTACCGGGCCCGGTTGCTCTCCCAGCACGGCGCGGCGGCCCTCTTCGCCGACCTGGACCACCGGCTGCGCTGGGAGGACGGCGTCCTGTCGATCAACCGTCGGTGGACGGACTGGGACGCCGAGACCGCCGTGGACGGACGCGGCCTCGTGCTCATCCCGACCTTCTTCGCCCGCGGCGCGATCACCATGATCAGCAACGACCGGGCACCGCAGATCAGTTACCCGGCCCGCGGCCAGGCGGGCATGGCCGGCGCGGGTACGCCGGTGCCGCCGCAGGCCCTGGCGGCGCTGGTCGGCGGACCGAAGGCCCGGCTACTGACCCTGCTCGCCGAACCCGCCTCCACCACCGACCTCGCCTACCGACTGGGCGTCACCCCGGGCGCGGTCAGCCAGCACCTGTCCGTCCTCGCCGCCACCGGCCTGGTCACCCGGGCCCGGCACGGCCGCTCGGTGCTGTACCTGCGCAGCCCGCTCGGGGACGAGCTGGCGGGGTCGAACAGATAACAGATAACAGATGACAGATTTCAACTTCTGTTATCTGAAATCTGAAAGTTGTCATCTACCATCCGTCAGCCGCCACCCCCGGTCACCACCCGGGCCTCCACCCCCGACCTGGCCCCAACTCCCAAGTGGTACAGACCTGTTGACGCATTGGTCCAGTCCTCCTACAGTGCCCATGCCCCGTCTCCCCACGGCGCTGGCACCCATCGCACACGCACCAAGCCCCGAGGTTCTACGTCACCCTGTTCAACCCCCACAGTCACAGGGAGAACCATGTCCGCTCGATCCCGGGTCAGACGCCCACGCGTGCGCAGCAGACTGCTGGCACTGCTCTCCGTCCTACTCCTGCCCCTCGCGGCGCTCACCGCGCTGGCGGCCCCGGCGAACGCCACTGGAAAGCTCACCGCCACCTTCACCACCGCCAACAACGGCTCCTGGTGGCAGGGCACCTACATCGTCCACAACGACAGCGCCACCGCCGTGACCGGCTGGACCCTGGAGTTCGACCTGCCGGCCGGCGTCACCATCGGCAACAGCTACAACGGCACCGCCACCGTCAACGGCCGGCACGTCACCGCCACCAACGCCTTCTACAACGCCACCGTCGACGCCCACAGCACCACCGAGCCGTACAGCTTCTGGTTCGTCGGCAACGGCCCGGTCTCCACGCCGACCAACTGCCGCGTCAACGGCGACAAGTGCGACGGCACCGCCGACGTCCCGCCATCGGCGCCGGGCACCCCGGTGGTCACCGAGTCCACCGCGCACACGCTCGCCCTCACCTGGCCGGCCGCCACCGGCGGCGACTTCCCGGTCGCCTCCTACGACGTGCTGAACGGCGGCACCGTGGTCGCCTCCAGCACCACCGCCGGCACCCTGGTCACCGGGCTCACCCCGGCCACGACGTACACCCTGACCGTTCGGGCCAAGGACAGCCGAGGCAACACCGGGCCGCTCAGCGCACCCGTCACCGCCGCCACCTTCGACCCGTCGACGGACCCCACCCCGCCCACCGCGCCGACCAACCTCCGCGCCACAGCAGTCAGTTCGTCGGACGTCACGCTCGCCTGGAACGCCGCGACCGACAACGTCCGGGTCGCCGCGTACGACGTCTACCAGGGCGGCACGCTGGTGACGACGGTCGGTGGCGGCACCCTCACCGCGACCGTCGGCAGCCTGTCGCCCTCCACCACCTACACGTTCACCGTGAAGGCCCGCGACCCCGCCGACAACGCCTCGCCCGCCTCCACGCCCCTCACCGCCACCACCTCGGACCTGGTCGGCGCCGGAAAGTACGCCCGGGTCGGCTACTTCGTCCAGTGGGGCATCTACGGCCGCCAGTACTTCGTCAAGAACCTCGACACCTCGGGCAGCGCGGCCAAGCTCGACGTCGTCAACTACGCCTTCGAGAACATCGATCCGGTCAATCTGACCTGCCTGGCGGGCGTCACCAAGGGCACCACCGCCAACCCGCAGGACCCGGACCAGGGCACCGGCGCCGGTGACGCCGACGCCGACTACGCCCGCCCGATGAGCGCCGACCAGTCGGTGGACGGCGTGGCCGACGACGGCTGGGGCAAACTCCGCGGAAACCTCAACCAGTTGAAGAAGCTCAAGGCCAAGTACCCGAACCTGAAGGTGGTCGTCTCGCTCGGCGGCTGGACGTACTCCAAGTACTTCTCGGACGTCGCCGCCACCGACGCCTCCCGCCAGAAGTTCGTCAAGTCCTGCGTGGACACCTGGATCAAGGGCAATCTGCCGGTCTACAACGGCGCCGGCGGCGGCGGCGTGGCGGCCGGGATCTTCGACGGCATCGACCTCGACTGGGAGTGGCCCGGCTCCGCCGACGGCCACGCCGGCAACCACTGGAGCGCCGACGACAAGGGCAACCTGACCCTGCTGCTGGCCGAATTCCGCAAGCAGCTCGACGCGTTGGGCGGCTCGCACAAGTTGCTCACCGCCTTCACCCCGGCCGACCCGGCGAAGGTCGCCGCGGGCTGGGACCTCACGAAGATCTTCAGCTCGCTGGACATCGCCAACGTCCAGGGCTACGACTTCCACGGCTCCGGCAGCGACAACTCCTGGGAGCCCAACCGCACCGGCCCGCAGGCCAACCTCTACAGCGACGCGAACGACCCGTACAACTTCCACTTCAGCGTGGACGCGGCGGTCCAGGCCTACCTCGGCGCCGGGGTCAACCCGCGCAAACTCACCATCGGCTTCCCGTTCTACGGGCGCGGTTGGCAGGGCGTGGCGGACGGCGGCGCCTCCGGCGTGTGGCAGTCCGCGAACGGCGCCGCCCCCGGCCAGTTCGCCGAGGAGGCCGGCACCCGCGGCTACAACAACCTCATCACCAGCGTCCCCAACCTCACCGTCTACCACGACCCCAAGTCCATTGCGACGTACGGCTACACGGGAGCCGGTGGCCAGTGGTGGACCTTCGACGACACCTGGTCGATCGCTCAGAAGACGGCCTACCTCAAGTCGAAGAACCTGCTCGGCGGCATGATCTGGGAGATCTCGGGCGACACCCCGTCCGGCACGCTCATCAACGCCCTCGACTCCGGCCTCAAGTAGCCGGGAAGACCGGCCTGTTGGAGCGGTGACGCGAAACGGCCGGCACTCCCGAGCAGCGGAGCGCCGGCCCACGCCGTCTCTCGTCCCCCGTCCCTCGCCCCCCCCTCGTCCCGCATCGGCCTCCGCACGACGGAGGCGCCCGCGCAAGGCAGGCCGCCCCTCAGCGAAACGCCCGCGCTAGGCAGTCCATCCCTCAGCGAGACGCCCACGCAGGACGACCCCCGTCAGCGGGACGCCATCGCCGCCAGCTTCCGGGCCGCGCGGTACTGCCGCAGCACCTGGGCGAAGGTGGTGTGCCCCTGGGTGGTTCGGGCGAAGGCCCGCCAGGCCGGCGGCACCAGGCAGACCGCCGCGTGGAACAGGTACGGGCGCCGCTCGAAGGCCCCCAGCAGCTGCTTACCGGCGCGCATCTCCACGCCCAGCCCGGCCTTGATGGCGAACGCGTAGTTCAGCGCCTCGCGCCGCACGTCCGCCGCCTTGCCCGCCTCCGCGACCTTCACCGCCCACTCGCCGGCCAGCCGGCCCGAGCGCAGCGCGTACGAGATGCCCTCACGGGTCCACGGCTCCAGCAGTCCGGCCGCGTCCCCGGCGACCAGGACCCGGCCGCGGGAGAGCGGCGAGTCCTCGGCCCGGCAACGGGTCAGGTGCCCGGACTCCACGCTCGGGGTGAAGCCGGAGAGGCCCAACCGCTGGATGTAGTCGGCGAGATACTGCTTGGTCCGCTCCCCGTCGCCGCGTGCCGAGATGACGCCGACGGTCAGGCTGCTCGACTCGGTCTTCGGGAACACCCAGCCGTAACTTCCGGGCAGCGGGCCCCAGTCGAGGTGGATCCGGCCGGACCAGTCCGCGGCGACCTGCGGCGGCACCGGGATCTCCGCCTCCAGGCCGAGGTCGATCTGGTCGAAGGTGACGCCGACGTGCCGGGCGATCCGGCTCGCGCTGCCGTCCGCGCCGACCACCGCGCGCGCCTCGAAGGTACGCCCGTCAGCGGCCGTCACCAGCGCCGTCCGGTGCTCGCCGCCGCGCTGCTCGACGCCCGTGACGGTCACTCCCGTGACCAGCACCGCTCCGGCCTGCTTGGCCGCCTGGACCAGGCGCAGGTCGAACTCGTCCCGGTTGACCAGGCCGAACAGCATCCGCCGGGAACGGCGCGTCCGGGTGAACCGCCCGTCGTACGCGAAGGTGACGGCGTGCACGCGGTCCTGCAGCGGCAGCCGGAAGTCGGGCGGCAGGCTGTCCCGGGACGGGCCGATGATGCCTCCGCCGCAGGTCTTGTAGCGGGGGTGCTCGGCCTTGTCGAGGAGCAGCACCCGGCGGCCCTGGACGGCTGCGGCGTGCGCGGCCGAGGCGCCGGCCGGTCCGGCGCCGACCACCACGACGTCCCAGACACCGTCGTGCGGGTCGGACGCCACACGGTCGGTCTGCGGCGCGGCCTCGGGCCCAGCCGCAAGCCCGGTCTCGCCCTCGGGCCCGGTCTCAGCCTCGGCCTCGGCCTCGTCCTCGTCCTCGGGCGCGGTCTCGGACACCGCCTGGGGCACCGCCTCGGCCGCCTCGCCTGACGGCAGACCTGACGCCTGACCCGACGACCGGCCTGACGGCCGTCCGGGCACCTCGGCGTCGAGCGGCGAGTCCTCGGTGTCGAGTGGGCTGCGGGAATCGGAGCTTCCGGAGTCAGTCACGTCGAGCAATCCTATGCGTCCGCCGGTCCCGCCGGTCGCCGCACCGCCCCCGAACGCCAGACCGAACCACAGGGCCGAACCGCCGGACCGCCGGGTTCGACTCCGCCTATGATCGGCGGTACCCCAACCGACCCCCTCCGCCCGCACCACCCCTCGGGCGGACCCGTCCCCCGGAGCCCCGATGTCACAGCCTCTGGCCGACGCCGTCCGGTCCCTGATGGACCGTGCCCGCACCGACCTCGCCGAACTGGTCGCCTTCCCCTCGGTCGCCGACCCGCGCCAGTTCCCGGTCGAGGAGTGCGAGAAGGCCGCCCGCTGGGTCGCCGACGCCTTCGCCGCCGAGGGCCTGACCAACGTCCGGCTGCTGGACACCCCGGACGGCACCCAGTCCGTCTACGCCGAACTGCCCGGCCCCCAGGGCGCGCCGACCGTCCTGCTCTACTCGCACTACGACGTCCAGCCCCCGCTCGACGAGGACGCCTGGCTCAGCCCCGCCTTCGAACTGACCGAGCGCGACGGCCGCTGGTACGGGCGCGGCGCCGCCGACTGCAAGGGCAACATCCTGATGCACCTGACCGCCCTGCGGGCGCTCCGCCAGGCGTCCGGCGACGCCTACCCGGTCAGCCTGAAGATCATCGTCGAGGGCTCGGAGGAGCAGGGCACCGGCGGCCTGGAGCGCTACGCCGAGGCCCACCCCGAACTGCTCGCCGCCGATGCCGTCATCATCGGCGACACCGGTAACTTCGCCCCCGGCCTGCCCACCGTGACCGCCTCGCTGCGCGGCATGACGACCGTCGAGGTCGCGGTCACCACCCTGGCCGGCAACCTGCACTCCGGCGCCTTCGGCGGCGCCGCCCCGGACGCGCTGCAGTCGCTGGTCCGGATGCTCGCCTCGCTGCACGACGAGAACGGCGACGTCGCGGTGGCCGGGTTGGCCGGCGGCCAGACCTGGACCGGCGTCCAGTACCCCGAGGAGCAGTTCCGCTCCGACGCCAAGGTGCTCGACGGCGTCGCCCTGACCGGCACCGGCACGATCGCCGACCGCCTCTGGGCCCGCCCCTCCGTCACCATCCTCGGCATCGACGCCCCGCCGGTGATCGGCGCCACCTCCTCCGTCCAGGCGTCCGCCAAGGCCCTGGTCAGCCTGCGGGTCCCGCCGGGCTGCGACCCGGCGGCCGCCCAGGACGCGCTGGTCGCCCACCTGGAGGCGCGGGTCCCGCTCGGCGCCCGGCTGACCATCGAACGCCAGGGCAACGGCGCCCCGTTCAGCGCCGACACCACCGGCCCGGCGTACGAGGCGATGGGCGAGGCCATGGCCGAGGCCTTCGGCACCGCGATGGTCACGTCCGGCCAGGGCGGCTCGATCCCGCTCTGCAGCACCCTGCGCTCGCTCTACCCGAAGGCCGAGATCGTGCTCATCGGCGTCGAGGAGCCGACCGCCCAGATCCACGCGGTCAACGAGAGCGTCGACCCGCACGAGCTGGAGCGAATGGCCCTCACCGAGGCCCTGTTCCTCCGCCGCTACGCCGAACTGCGCTCCGTCTGACGCGCGTTGGGCCGGGGGCTGCCGGTGGTGGTCCTCGGCCCCGGACGCCCGCCGCGGAGCCTTCGGGCGACGGTCGCCGCCACCGCGTAGCCGACCGCGCCCACCGCGAGCCCGGCCCCGGCGCCGAAGCAGAACTCCGGGATCAGGTTCCGCCGCAGCGGGACCAGCCGGTGCAGCACCCCGGCCGCCGTCGCCGCGCCCAGCGCCGTGACGGCGGCCCGACGCGCCCGCGGCGCGAGGACGACGGCCGGGCGGACCGGCTCGACGGCCCGTACGGCGCGCGCCGCCCAACCCGCCATAGCGGCCAGGGCGAGCGCCGAACTGCCGTACTGCAGCGCGGAGTAGAGCGGGGTCCCGGCCACCTGCCGGTCCAGCACCGGGAGCAGCCGGACGCCGAGCCGGCCCTCGTGGGTGAACGCGTCCCAGCCGACGTGGGTGGCCGCACCGATCGCCGCCGACGCCGCGAACCAGGCCGCCCCCGTACGGAGCGCCCCTGTACCGAGCACCCCGCCGGCGGGCCGCCGAACCGTCAGCGCCTCGGCGGCGCCCGCCCACCGGTCGGGCAGCAGCGCCACCAACGGCGCGCGCAGCAGGCCGTGCCAGCCGACCACCAGCGCGCCCGCGATCGCCACGTCCAGCGTCGGCACGGCCCACCAGCGGTGCGTCAGACCGCCGTGCCCGTACACCCCGGGCAGCAGCGACTCGGCGAAGAACGGGACGTCGGGCGCCATCGACCCGGCGACCAGAGCCGAGGCGACCAACGGCCCGCGTTCCCCGGCGGCGCGCAGCAGCGGGAGGACGGCGGCGGGGTGGCTCAGTGTGAACGGCATGCCCCCATCCTCCCGCCCCCACCGACCGGCCGGCCAACGCCCACGGCGGTCAGGGGTCGGGAGTGTTTCGGGGAGTGAGGACGATCTCTGCGATCGGTGCGGCTAGGACTTGTCCGGTCGATCCTGCGCGGAGCCAGATGACGAGGGCGGCTGTGGTTGCGGTGCCGAGGTAGGCGCGGGCTGCCCGAGTCAGGTCGCGTGCCGGGCCTGCCGCCGGTACCGGCACAAGCGGCCTTCGCCGCCGCGGCGCCTACCGCAGTGCCGCCCGCACCGTCCTCGGCCGTCACCCACCGCATCGGCCCCTTTCGCAGCAGGCGCCATCGTTCTACCAAAACGACCACCGTTCGACCCTGGCCGCGACCAATCGCTGAATCCGCCAGGCCACACACACTTCCGCCCGCCAGCGCGGGATGACTTCCGTCGAACGATCAGACGGACACGAAGCGCCACGGAAAGGTCACACCTTGTCATGAGCGCGTGCTCATCCAGCGGAGTTCCCATGCGCGCTTCGAAGAGGTTCAGGTCCGCCGTCACCGCGTTGGCTGTTGTGGCCGGGGCGTTCGCGGCGGCAGCCGGTCCGGGGGCACCGGCCTCGCAGGCCGCGACGAGGGACGGCGGCACGACGGGGGCCACCCTCTTCGGGATCGAGATCGTCAAGAAGCCCGAGCAGATCGGCAGTTCAGCCGGCAGGTCGCCTTCTGCCCCAGCAACAAGGTCGCCATCGGCGGAGGCGGGGAGGCGAGCATGGGCTCCACCCCCACGAGCGGCCATGACTTGAACCTCGTCGACAGCTTCCCGCTGACGAACTCGGACAGGACCCAGGCCGTGGGGCGGCCCTCCAACGCCCGCTGGGACTACGCCTCCCAGATTCCCCTGACGGTCACGACCTACGTCACACGCCTGGCGCGATGCCCTCGCTGCCGAGGGCATCGCACACAAGCGCACCCGCCCCTACCGACCGCAGACCAACGGCAAGGTCGAACGCTTCAACCGCACCCTGCTCGACGAATGGTCCTACGCACGCCCCTACCGCACCGAACAGGAACGACGCGACGCCTACCCCGCCTGGCTCCACACCTACAATCACCACCGCAGACACACCGCACTCGCAGGCCAACCACCCGCAAGCCGCATCCCCAAGCTCACGGGTCAGAACACCTAGGCCGCGTCCGCCGCGCTGGCCAGACCGAGCGCGACCCGGCGGCCCGCCTCCAGGTAACGCAACTCGTTGCTGCGGCGGGCGTCCAGGGCGGCGGCGAGGCGCAGGTAGCGGCTCGGGGGCAGCAGGTCGGCGGCCTCGTCCAGGGTGACGAAGCGCCAACTGCGCAGTTCCTCCGCCTGGAGCAGCAGGCTCTGGCGGGCGGCGGCGTCCAGCTGGCCGCCGTCGTACATCAGGCGCAGGCCGCCGCGGCGCGGGCCGGTGCGCGGCTCCCAGTCGACGGCGAGCAGGCGCAGCCCGGACGGGTCGAGCCGCAGGCCCAACTCCTCGGCGGTCTCGCGCAGGGCCGCGTCGGTGGGGGCCTCGCCGCGCTCGACCACGCCTCCGGGAAAGTCCCAGTCGGGCTTGTAGACGGGATCGACCAGGAGGACGCGGTCCTGCTCGTCGAAGAACAGGACCGCGGAGGCCACGGTGTCCCCGGTCGGTTCCGGGGTCTGGACGATCGGGCAGCGGGCGGCGCCGACGCGGACCATTTCGGCGATCCGGTGGGCGGTCTCGCGGGGGGTGAGCTCGCTGGTGTCGAGCATCCGGGCGTCCTCGACCAGCCAGCGCCGGGCGGCCCGGTAGCGGGCCACGTGCTCGAAGCACCACGTGCGGACCCGCTCGCTGGCCTCCGGATCGCCCGGGCACTCGTCGCGGCGAGCGATGCGGTCACGCAGGATCGTTTCTTCTGGGTCCAGGACGAAGTGGTGCACCGCTATGCCGTGGGAGGCGAGGTCGCCGAAGATCTCGTCCCGGTAGTCCTCTCTGAGCAGGGTCATCGGGACCACCAGCGGGCCCGTCACCTCACTGAGCAGCGCGGCCGCCGTCTCGGGGACGAGCCGGCGCCAGGCCGCCAGGTCCTGGAAGTCGGACACCGTCGCCAGCCGGTCGGACGGGAGCATCCGACGCAGACCGAAGCCCACCAGCTCGGGATCGAAGAGCACGCTCCCGGGCAGCAGTTCCACCAGCTCGCGGCAGGCACTCGTCTTGCCCGCCCCGAATGTGCCATTGACCCAGACGATCACAACGTCCCCTGCCCTCGACTTGCCCCGATGCCGTTCACATCGGGCAGCGCCCCCGTCGGCCGAACCAGCGCTACCCGTGGTGGTACCCGCGCCACGCCGCTCCCCATGCCTCCCCACCGCGCCCGCCGTTGCGCCCCAGCCCGCCCCTTGACAGGGGCATGTGCCCAGGCCAGCCACCTTCCCAGGAGAATATGTAGACCGGTCTACATGAAAGCTCCACCTACTCCTCATGTCTCACGCACAGGAGTTCGACCTGCTCGACTTCCCGTGCGGCACCATCGCCCCCACCGGCCCGACTGCGGCGACCAGCAGACGAACTCCGCCCGAAAATCTATAGACCGGTCGACATAATTCAGTAGACCGGTCTGCATATTCCTCCCCGCGCCCCTCTCGCGCCCCCAACGCTCCCCAGCGCCTGCTTGCGCCGTGCACGCCCCAGCACGTACAGATGGACGATGAAGCTGCTCCCCGCCGGTCGCGTCGTGGTCATCGGCTCGGTCAACACCGACCGCATCCTCCGCTGCCCCGTACTCCCCACCCCCGGCGAAACCGTCCTCGCCACCGCCGCGGCCCGGGGCTTCGGCGGCAAGGGCGCGAACCAGGCCGTGGCAGCAGCGCGGATGGGGGCCGCGACACACCTGGTCGCGAAGGTCGGCACCGACGCCGACGGCGAGGCGGCGCTCACCGATCTGCGCAGCGCGGAGGTCGAGACGGGCGCCGTGCTCACACACCCCGACGCGCCCACCGGTCAGGCGATCGTCATGGTCGACCCCGCCGGCGAGAACAGCATCGTCGTCGTCCCCGGCGCCAACGCCCGTCTGACCGCCGCAGAGGTCACCGCCGCACTCGCCCACCTCCGCCTGCTCCCCGTCGACGTGCTGCTCACCAGCGGCGAGGTCCCCGAGGAGTGCATCCACGCGACCGCCGCCGCCCTGCCCGCCGACGGCACCCGCTGGGTGCACAACGCCGCCCCCGCCGGCGCGCTCCCCGACACCGGCCCGACCGGGCGCCGCCCCCTGGTCGTCGCCAACGCCGTCGAGGCCAGCCAGCTGACCGGCACCCGCACGGTCGAGGAGGCCGCCCAAGCCCTCGCCCACCGTGCCGACGGCGCCGTACTCACCCTCGGCGGCGAGGGCGCGCTGGTCGCCGCCGACGGACGGCTGACCCGGCTGCCCGCCCCCGCCGTCCAGGTGGTCGACACCACCGGCGCCGGCGACGTCTTCTGCGGCGCCCTCGCCGCTGAACTCGCCCGCGGCACCTCCCTGCCCGACGCGGCCGCCACCGCCGTGGCCGCCGGCGCGTTCGCCGTCACCGCCCTCGGCGCCCGTGGCGCGCTCCCCCGCCCGAGCGATCTCGGGCCGGCCCGCTGAGCGATCCGCGGACCGGCCCACCGATCACCCCCGGCAGCACCGCCCTGGGACACCCGGGACGACAACTCCCGGACGCTCCCGGCCACCTGCCCAACAGCCAGCCCGACCGCCCGACCGCCCGACCGCCCGACCGCCTAGGGCCTCCCCATGTACGACGGGTAGTAGCCACTGCTGATCCTGGAGATCCGGATCAGCGTCCCCGGCCGCGCCGCCTCGACGTACTGGTTGTCGCCCAGGTAGATCGCCACGTGTTGGATGCCCCGCTTGGTGCCGTCGGGGGACCAGAACAGCAGGTCGCCCCGGCGCAGCTGGCTCGCCTTGATCGGCGTGGTCGCCGCGTACTGGTCGTTGGCCACCCGCGGCAGGTTGATGCCGCCGCGCCGGAACGCCTGCTGCACCAGGCCCGAGCAGTCGTACCCGTCCGGCCCGTTGCCCGCGGTCCGGAACGGCTTGCCCAGCTGGCTGAGCGCGAACTGCACGGCGTTCTCGACGTTCCGGTCCGCCGCCACCGCGCCGGCGGACGACCCCGACGAGGACGAACCGGACGGGGCCGCGGGGGACCCCGCCGACCCGCCCCCCGTCCGCGCCACGTACACGTCGTAGTGCGTGGTCCAGCGCCACTCCCCCTTGCTGTTCTTGAACCAGTACCGCGACCCGTCCCACCCCTGCTTGATCCCACCGCTCGACGTCGTACTCGTCGAGGAGGACGTCGCGGAGGAGGATCCGCCCCCCGTCCGCGCCACGTACACGCTGTAGTGCGTGGTCCAGCGCCACTGCCCCTGACTGTTCTTGAACCAGTACCGCGACCCGTCCCACCCGGCGTGCGCCGGTGCCGGTTCGGCAGCCGCGGGGCCCACGCTGGTACCGAGGCCGATCACACCCGCGCCGGCCACGATCACGGCCACCATGCCGATCCCCCTCCGGACCCGCGCGGCCCGGGAGGGACGGACGGGACGGGCGGCGGCCGCCCGCTGGTCGGCGGCGGTGGCGGTGGCGGTGGCGGCAGCGGGCTGCCCGGTCGGTTCGTCGGCGGTACCCGGCGCACTGGTGTTGACAGTGGTCATCCTGCTGTCTTCCCTCACTACTGCGAACTGCCGCCACGGTGACGGCTGCGGAATCGGCTACGGACTCGCGGTACGTCCCGACGGATCGGCACGTACGGATCGGCAGACCCCGCCCGACATGCCGCGGCCTCCGGTCGTGCGACCGGAAGCCGCGGCATGTCGCCCAGGGATTCGGTTCTGCCTGCGTGTCACGTTAAGCGCGCGTCCGCTCACGGCGCGCAGTGGAGTGAGCCAATAGGAGGGTTCGCCCGGCGCTGACGGTGCATCAGAGTGAACAACCCGTCACCCGCGTGGCACCGGACGCACCGTCACCTCTGCTCGCCGGCCTCCGTCAGCAGCTGCTTCTTGAGCACCTTTCCCAGGGCGTTCCTGGGCAGTTCGGGCACCAGCACGACCCGGCGCGGCCGCTTGTGCGCGGAGAGCCGCTCGGCCACGAAAGCCGTCAGCTGTTCCCCCGTCACGGCGCCGTCCGGGACGACGTACGCGACGATCGCCTGCCCGAGGTCCTCGTCCGGTGCGCCGACCACCGCAGCGTCCGCGACCGCGGGGTGGTCGCGCAGCGCGGCCTCCACCTCGCCTGCGCCGATCCGGTAGCCGCCGCTCTTGATCAGGTCGACGGAGGCGCGACCGACGATCCGGTGGAAGCCGTCCTCGCCGATCACGGCGACGTCCCCGGTGCGGAACCAGCCGTCCGCCGTCCAAGCCTCGGCATCCGCGTCGGGCCGGTTGAGGTATCCGCTGAACAGGGTCGGCCCGGCGATCTGCAGTTCGCCGACGCTCTCCCCGTCGGACGGCACCGGCGCACCGTCCTCGCCGGCCAGCCGGGTGCGCACCCCGTCCAGCGGCAGGCCGACGCTGCCCGGCCGGCGCTCGCCGTCCGCCCGGGTGCTGACCGTGATCAGCGACTCGGTCATCCCGTAGCGCTCGATCGGGGCGTGCCCGGTGAGCGCCGCCAGCTTCTCGAACACCGGTACCGGCAGCGGCGCGCTGCCGGAGACCAGCAGCCGGGCCGAGGCCAGCCGCCGCGCCGCCTCGGGGTCGGCCGCAACCCGGGACCAGACGGTCGGCACGCCGAAGTACAGGCTGCCGCCCGCGGCCGCGTACCCCGCCGGGGTGGGCCGCCCGGTGTGCACGAGCCGGCTGCCGGTGCGCAGGGCGCCGAGGACGCCGAGCAGGAGGCCGTGCACGTGGAACAGGGGCAGGCCGTGGACGAGGGTGTCCTCGGCGGTCCACTGCCAGGCCGCGGCGAGCGCCTCCAGATCGGCGGCGATCGCCTCGCGCCGGATCACCGCGCCCTTGGGCGCCCCGGTGGTGCCCGAGGTGTAGAGGACGAAGCCGGTGGCGTCCGCTGCCGGCTCGGCGTACGTGGTCGCGGCGCGCTCCGCCGGGTCGACCGGAAGCCCCTGCAGGCCCCCTGAACCGGCGTCACCCACGGCATGCGCGAGCAGCGCCGCGCCCGAGTCGCGCAGGATGTGCTCGCGCTCCTTGGGCCCGGAGTCGGGCGGCAGCGGCACCACGGGCACGCCCGCCAGCAGACCGCCGACCACGGCGACGACCGTCTCGACGGTGGGCCGGGCGAGCACCGCGAGCGCGGGGGCGCCGGCCACTCGGTCGGCGACGGCGGTCGCCGCGCCCAGCAACTCCTCGCGGGACAGCGCCCGCCCGTCGATCCGCAGCGCGTCCGCCGCGTCCCCGTAGTCGCCCTGAAGTGCGGTCAGCAGTGCCATGCTTCCGTCCTCGCCCTCGTCTCACGCTGTCGCGCCGACTCTACGGGCCGCACCCGTCCGGCCCACGCACAGCCGACACCTCGCCACCGCCACCGCCCACCTGGCGGCGCCGGACACGTCGGAGGGCGTGGCACCGGCTGCCCGGTGCCACGCCCTCCGCTTCTCCGCGCGGGGAGGATCAGCCCTTGCGGGCCTTCACCTCGGAGGTCAGCTGCGGCAGCACGGCGAAGAGGTCGCCGACCACGCCGTAGTCGACCAGCTCGAAGATCGGGGCCTCGGGGTCCTTGTTGACGGCCACGATGGTCTTCGAGGTCTGCATGCCGGCCCGGTGCTGGATCGCGCCCGAGATGCCCGCCGCGATGTACAGCTGCGGCGAGACCTGCTTGCCGGTCTGACCGACCTGGTTGCTGTGCGGGTACCAGCCCGCGTCGACGGCGGCACGCGAGGCGCCGACGGCCGCACCCAGCGCGTCCGCGAGCTCCTCGACGACACCGAAGCCGGCCGCCTCGCCGACGCCACGGCCGCCGGAGACCACGATCGCGGCCTCGGTCAGCTCCGGACGACCGGTCGAGACCCGCGGGGTACGCGAGGTGACCTTGGCCGCGTTGCCGGTGAACTCCACCGCCACGTTCTCCACCGCACCGGCGGCCGCAGCCGCCTCGGGGGCGACGGCGTTCGGCTTGACGGTGATGACCGGCGCGCCCTTCGTGACCTTCGACTTCACCTGGAAGGACGCGGCGAACACCGACTGCGTGGCGACCGGACCACCGTCACCGGCCTCCAGGTCGATCGCGTCGGTGATGATGCCGGAGCCCAGGCGCAGCGCGACGCGGGCGGCGATCTCCTTGCCCTCGCCGGAGGAGGTGAGGAGGACGGCCGCGGCGTCGTTGGCCTTGGCGATCTGGGTGAGGGCGTCCACCTTGGGGACGACCAGCTGGTCGGTGTACTCGGCGCCGTCGGCGACGTACACCTTGGCCGCGCCGTACTCCGCGGCCTTCGCGGCGATGTCGGCAGCGGCGGCGCCGGCGCCCAGCACGACCGCGGACGGCTCGCCGATCCGGCGGGCCAGGGTCAGCAGTTCGAGGGCCGGCTTGCGGACCACACCGTCGGCGTGGTCCACGAGAACCAGGATCTCAGCCATGATTCGTTGCTCCTGATCGATCGTTGGATGCGCGAACGGGTGGGACTAGATGAACTTCTGGTCGGCGAGGAAGCCGGCGAGCTGCTTGCCGCCCTCACCCTCGTCCTTGACGACGGTGCCCGCGGTACGCGCCGGACGCGCC
>NZ_JBIUYE010000022.1:0-143688 GCF_044744365.1 Kitasatospora sp. NPDC087314 | reverse complement strand
GGGGTGGTCACCGTCACCTGCACCGTGCCCGAGCCCGCCGGCACCGTCGCGGTGATCTGCGTCGCCGACACCACCGTGAACGACAAGGCGTTGACAGCACCGAACCGCACCGCCGTCACCCCCACGAACCCGCTGCCCGTCAGCGTCACCACCGACCCCGCCGCCCCCGACGCCGGACTGACCGAACCGATCACCGGAACAGCGACCGCATACGTGAACGCGACACCGTTGCTGGTGCCGCCAGGGGTGGTCACCGTCACCTGCACCGTGCCCGAGCCCGCCGGCACCGTCGCGGTGATCTGCGTCGCCGACACCACCGTGAACGACAAGGCGTTGACAGCACCGAACCGCACCGCCGTCACCCCCACGAACCCGCTGCCCGTCAGCGTCACCACCGACCCCGCCGCCCCCGACGCCGGACTGACCGAACCGATCACCGGAACAGCGACCGCATACGTGAACGCGACACCGTTGCTGGTCTCCCCCCACCACCACGCCACCACGGTCACCTGCACCGTGCCCGAGCCCGCCGGCACCGTCGCGGTGATCTGCGTGTCCGACACCACCGTGAACGACGAGGCGTTGACGGCACCGAACCGCACCGCCGTCACCCCCGCGAACCCGCTGCCCGTCAGCGTCACCACCGACCCCGCCGCCCCCGACGCCGGACTGACCGAACCGATCACCGGAATGTTGTGATCAACCATGACCTACCCCCATAGGGTTGTGCAGTCTCCGAGTTGACGAATGTCGTACGTGCGCAAGTCGGCAAAAGAGTCGGCTCTTTGCCCGGGATTCGCGGCGACGGGTGCCGAGGCGGGGAGCCCCGGTCGATGGAGGGAATATCAACCGGGGCTCGTCAGGGGTGTGTCGCTGGCCGGGGCAGCCCCCGCCCAGACGGGGCTTGTGCCGACTCCCGGGCCCCGCCGTGTCAAGCGCGGGCGTGCCTCCGGTCAGAGTCGGCTGAGTGGTTGCCAGGTCGTTTCGGAAACCCTCCCGGGCGTGCCCCCCGAGGTCGGGCCGAATCAGTCGGCACGGCGGCGTTCGGGTGGCCGGCGCTCTCGATGTCCGGCGCTAGGCAGTCGAGGTACGAGGTGGTCCGACACCATGTCATGTGGACCGGTAGCGCCGTTCGTCGATGTGGGATGACGCGAAACAGACTGGTTCATCCCGGTGAAGGAGCTCGCCGCCACCTGCCCGGTCGCTGTCGTCGGACGCCTCTCCGGGGCCGACGGCAGGCCGTCCTCGGCCGCCCCGCCCTCGGCGCCGCCTGTGCTTTCCACGGACGGACTCGGCCGAGCGCATCGCGGAGGAGTTCCGTTCGAAGACGTGGTCGTCGGTGGCTGCGCTCTCGCTCTCCGTCGTCGACTGTCCGCTCGAACGTTGACGGCCCACCAGCACCGTCGGCACATACCACCCCAACAGATGCCCCCAGCACCACAGCGCTGAAGTCGTCCTTCGGTGGTCCGAGGGAGGGGAGTCGGCGGACCACCTGGTCGCCGCACGGGCCAGCACGCTTCGGAACCTTTGGATCGCTTGCATGACGCCTCCTGGCGTATGTAAGCCGCCGCATCTGCCGGCACCGCCGAGACGGCGCCGGCAGATGGATCCACGTTCTCCACGGGGGTGCCCATCGCGAGCCGCACGTCACCGCCGCCTTAAGCACAGCGGGCGCCGACTGCGCGTTCCCCCGGGGAGGGATGGGCGGCCCGCCGGTTGGATACAGAAAAGTAATCCAGAGCCGTGAAATCGGTGACAAGCCTTCCGACCCGCATTCACCCGCTTGGCGCAGTGTCTGGCCATCCCCGCAATACGGAAAACGGCCGATCCGGCAGTGCGCAACCGACGCCGATCAGCGAAAACGGACCGGTCCGTGCGGGATTTGCGTGCTGATTCCCCACCCGGCACGATCGCGACTTCCCTGCCTGAGGTTGCGCCGTGGATCGACCCGAGCGGTGACCTGCGCGAGTGCGCTTCGCCGTCGTCACAGCCCGGCTTCGTGCGTGCGAACGGACACCTCGCCGACGACTTCCCCCACTGTGCCGGGAACCGGCCCAAACGACGGAGCGGCCACGCATGGACAAATTCCCCATCTTCTGCCGTTCGGAATTACCCATCCCGGCCGAAACGCACTGCGCGAAGCCTCCGGCCCAGGTCCGGCGGCTGGGTACGACCGATGCCCCGGCCCGAGTGGACGCAGTTCGGCTCTCGCTCGTGCGCCGGGGTGATCGGGTCGGCCGGCTGGTTGGCCGCGTACAGGTCGAGGATCGCCTGGTGGGTCAGGACGTGCGCGGGACGGTAGTAGTGCTCGGGGTCTCAGAGCCGTGCCCGTCACGTCGTTGATGGCGTTCGCGGAGAGCAGCATGCTGCCCAGGACGCACTGCTCGGCCGGAGCACCGGCGTACTTGCTTTGGTGGCTCCGCCCAGGCCGACCCAGGACGGCTGCTCGGTTCCCATCCAGGTCGCGACCGCCATCAGCCAGTTCACCGACCGGTCCTGCCGCACCAACGTGGTCGCTGCCGCGGTGAAGTCGCGCAGCGCCGTCGCCCGGCGGTGCGGGCCGAAGCCTGCGGCCGCGCGTGCGTTGGTCCAGGTCGTGACGATCCGCTGCATCTGGGCGTCCTCGGCGACGTTTTCGCTGCTGTCTGCGGACCATCGGGGAGCGGTTCTCGGATCGGCCGTGCCGTCGGAGGCCCGGCGGGCCGATGCGAGGCGGTTGCCCGACTCTCCTTCCATGCCGGTCTTCTTCCGCTTCTTCATCGCCGGCTGTCCTGCGGACGGATCAGAAGAGGAGTGGACAGAGTCATAGGACGGAGTTGGGTCCGGTCTTGCCGGCCGTTTCATGCCCTTGCCGCCCGTGGTTTGCGTGGTGCGGGGGCGAGCGGCGGCCGGTCCTCGGCCGTCAGCGGCCCGAGCCCGCGGTCGGCCCGGTCCTCGTTCACCTTTGGCAGCTGTTCGTGGCTGAAGAAGGAGAAGGGGATCAAGAGGTCGTACACCTTCGGCCGCAGGCACTTCGGGATGCGGAAGGCTGCCCGCTGATCGCCCTCACGGATGATGCCGCGGGCTTCCAACCGCTTCAGCCTACGGGTGACCGTCGACTTGTCGCACAGGGCCGCCATGGCCAGTGAGTTCCGTGACGGATAGGCGTCGGTCCCGTCCGAGTTCGCCTTGCTTCCACCGTGCGGCGAGGCGGTACTCGGCGATCGCGCCGGGCCTGCCGCACGGTCAGGCGGCCGCACTCCGGTATCCCGGAGCCAGCCGAGGAATCGGACCGGGGATGCGGCGGGACAAGACTTGCCCGGGCGGGGCCGGTGACGGTCCCGCCCGGGCAGACGGCCTCGTCGGCCGTGCGGTCCAGGTGGTCAGTGGCCTGACTCCTGGATCAGATCCCCGGGCCGGCGAGGTACTGGTACGGGGTCGCGGCGGTCGCGCTGCCGGCCGCGTTGGTGACCGTGATGTTGGCAGGCCCGGGGGAGCCGTCGAGGGTGGGCGGTGCGACGGCGGTGATGGTGGTGTCGCTGATGACGACGAACGGGGCCGCCTGACCGCCGAAGGTGACCGACTGGGTGCTGCTCAGGGAGGTGCCGGTGATGGCCACCGCGGTGCCTCCGGAGGCCGGGCCCGAGCCGGGGGTGAAGGAAGCCACGGTGGGCACGTCCACGTAGGTGTAGCTGAAGCCGTTGTTGGTTCCACCCAGAGTGGTGACGCTCACCCCGACCGATCCGACCGCCGCGCCCGCGGGCACGACGACGGTGATCACGCCGTCGCTGACGACGGTCGGCGTGGCGCTGTTGGCCCCGAAGTGCACGGCAGTGGCGGTCGACAGCCCCGAGCCGGTGATGGTGATGACGTTGCCGCCCGCCAGCGGCCCGGACGTGTCGCTGAGCGCGGCCTTGAACGGCGCGCCGACGTAGTAGAAGTTCAGCGGGTTGCTGGTACCGCCCGGGGTGGTCACGGTCACCTGGACCACCCCGCTGCCGGCCGGGTCGGTGACGGTGACCGAGGTGGGGGTGTTGGCGGTGATGGTGGCCAGCTTGGAGCCGAAGTGCACGGCCGTGGCCCCACCGAGGTTAGTGCCGGTGATGACGACGCTCTGTCCGCCGCCGGTCGATCCCTGGTTGGGGGAGATGGGCACGACTGCCTCCTTGAACGAGATGGGGTGAACCGCGTGGCGGCGTGCCAGGAAGAGTCACAGGCCGAGCACGGTGCGGGTCGGACCAGGCCCCGGCTAGGACGAAACGGACGGCCGAGGCGGTGAACCGGGCGCCGGCGGGCCGGTCCACGGATGTGGCCGGGCCGCTTTCCGGGCGTGAGGACGAGACGGTCCTGAATGACTGTCGCCGGTCGCGGTGGCGGGCGGATCATTCACGCCTCTGCCAGGAGAGCCCACGGCGCCACGGTAGTGACCGGCCATACGGCAGGCCGACGCCCCACTCCCCCGGAGAGGATGGGCGACCCACCGGATTGGAGCTTCCAGTAACCCATTGAGGTGACAAGCAGGCAAGACACTTGACGCTACATCACCCGATTGGCGGCACGTGCGGGCGGGGAGCGTGGCCCGTCTACCCTTCGGTGCGGGTGCCGGCAGCAGGCGCCGGTCCCGTCGGAAGGGTCGGCTCCGTCGTGCGGTGGCCTGGGACCCCGGCCGTCGCCGACGGGGCCCACCGCACCACCGGCTCCGAGGGCAAGGCCCAGGCCGCCGTCCACGACGACGACCAGGTCCCGGCCGCCCGCCGCCCGTACGTCACCGCCACCCCGCACAGGCGATGGCCGGCACCGACCAGCTGGGCGAGCGCCGGGCCGCACCCGCCGATTGCGGGCCTCGCCCGGATGCATCTGCGCGAGGGGGTGGTCGATCCGTACGCGGGCGATGCGCAGCCGGCGACCGGCACCGGTGCCTGAGCACGCGATGCTCCACCCGGGACCGCAGGGTGTGCTCCTCCTGCCTGGGGCGCCTGCGATTTCTCGGTGTGGTGCCGGAACGATGCCGAGGCCGTGACACCGGCGCCGTAGGCGTGAACCTTCCCGGCCACACCGGCAGGGCTGTCCGAGGTTGACCCCCTTGGCGGCCGCACGCGTTTCCGGTGTGCGGCGCGGAAGACCGCGAAGTGTCAACCGTTGCTGACGCCGAACCCGGTCGACGCGCGGGCATGGGAGCGAACGGGGGGCGCGCGGGTGAGCATCTACATCGGCATATGCCAGTGACCGTTTCGCTGAGCAGCGGTGCCGGCAGGGCGACCGTCCGGAGACGGTACCCATGCGTGCCCGCACGCTGAGCACAGTCGTGCGACGGGCGGCCGGATGCATGGATGGCCCGGAATTCCGGGGAGAACCGCGAGCGCCCTCGTACCCGAAGAGGTCTATTCCAGTCGACTCCCATTGTGCGCTTGTGAAAATTGCCAAGCGTCCGGCGGACGAGATCCGGCCACTCTTTGGCCGGTCTCCGCACACGACTTGACATGGCATGCATGGGGCCTTTGCCAATTGATCGCCCGGCAATTTGCTCACTGAAATTGCACAGCAATCGGTGATGTCTTGCAAAAACCTTTCTGCTCCCACCTCTGGGTTTCGTGTATATTTCCTGGCTTCCCATGGATCCCCATGAGGGGGCCGTAAGCCGTATCGGAGCCTGATAGGAGCAAAATGTTGACCAGAGAGGAATACATCAACATCTGTGCCCTGCGATCCCGAGGATTGTCCATCGCCGCAATCGCTCGCCTCCTCGGCCGCGACCGCAAGACGGTGAGTTCCTATCTGAGCGGGAAGCGCACAGTCGGAGTCCGCAGCTCCGGCAGGGGCGAGTTCGAGCGGTTCATCCCCTACTGTCGTCAGCGGTTGCACGACGATGCCCACTTCGAGGCATCGGCGCTGTTCGCCGAACTCGTCGATCTCGGCTACACCGGCGGATACTCGACCTTCACCCGCGCCCTGCGGACCCATCAGCTGCGTCCCAGGTGCCCGCTGTGCCAGCGTCCCCCCCGCTCCCGGCCCGGCTTGCAGGACAACGTGGAGGAAGTGCACTTCCGCTGGTACGTCTTCTCCGCCCCCCCTGCGGACTGGGGCAGCACCCATGCCTGCATCCTGGTGGGACGCCTGACCCACTCCCAGCGCTGGAGCGCAGCGCTCGCAGAGCAGATCGATCTCGGCCATCTGGTCGGCTCCGTCGACCGGATCCTGCGCCAGTTCGGCGGCACCGGCTGGCGCTGGCGCTTCGACCGGACACAGCCGATCCACTGCCCGGGAGGTGGCAAATTGACCACAGTGCTGGGCAAGGTCGCGAGGCACTACGGCGCTGTCGCGGATCTCGGTCTGGCACGGCAAGACGCCGACGACGAGGCGATCGGGCAAGCGCTCGTCCTGTGGTGGCAGACCAGTGGTGTGGACACCGGCCCGCTGGAGGCGCAGGAGAGCCTCGACAGGCTGGCCAGGCTCATGGGCACTCGCCGGGCTTCGGCAAGGGCCGGCCACGACGGGTACACCGTGCCCGCTGCGCCGGTCCTGCTCGACCTTCCCCACGACCCGTATCCTGCCAGGATCAGCGTGGCTCGCGCGGTCTCGGCCAACAGCATGGTGTCCTACCGGGACAACCTCTACGCGGTTCCACGGCATCTGCACGGCCACGCCGTGGAAGTGCGCCGAAGGCTCGGTGATCCCCTTCTGACGATTGCGACTCCTCGTGGAAGGGTGATCGCTCAGCATTCACTGGCGCCCGACGGTGCCAACCTGTCGGTCATCGGTCACCGGCACGGGATCGGCCTCGAACGCCCGCTCCCGGTAGCGAGGCCGGCCTGCCACAGCAAGCTGTACAGTCCACCTTCCGCCGAAGCGCTGGCGGCGGCCGAAGCACTCCGACAGGACGCCCATCAGGAGGACGGATTAGAGCCCGGTCGACAGGCCGGCGGTTCGCCGGGGCGTCCCGGCCGATCCTGGCGGTGGACGGGCGTTCTCGGTCGGATCCGGAAGGAGCCGACCGAGGGCGACGAGCTCGCCCGTTCCGAGGCAGTGATCCGCCTCGCCACGCATCGGCAACACGACCCGACGCCGCACCGGCGAAGCCACAACCCGGCGAGGCATCCGAACCGGACACCACGGAACCGGCAAGGACCCTCCGAGGGAGATAGCGCGCTTGACGGGCTACCTGCGCCCCGGCACTGGACATGAGCGCGTCCGGTGCCGGGTCCAGCCGGTCGGTCCCGAAGGCGCGCAGGTCGCGCCCCCGTCCTGCGTGTGGTCGGCAGCAGCCGACCGGAGCCGGGTAATTTCACAGACCGGCGACAAGTGAAACCCCGGGAATTGCTCACAGAATTCCCCATCCCGACCTTCCGGCGCCGGATGTCGGCCTTCCCTGTAGTGACCCGGATGGAGCAGCGCCAATTTGTATGAAGACTACTGAATTCGACTTCGATTTCCGTAACGTCAATTCTTCGCACCATCCTGCCGGTCTGCACTCCCTGCCGCTCGCCCTTGGCGGTGCATTACGTTCCGTTCATGCCGGCGTCCCGTCGGCCTGAACGCTTCTTTTCGGAAGGGATTCGGATGATCCGTTCTCGTCTTGCCGCCAGTGTCGTCGCCGTCGCCATCGCATCCGGCACCGCCCTCGCCATCGCCCCCGCGGCCCAGGCCGCGGAACCCCCCGCGCTCCAGGTGTCGGCGTGCGCCGCCGATCTCACGGCCGCCCTCGACAGCAACGCGGCGGCCATCGACGCCGACATCGCCGGCAACACCGCCGACGCCCGCGCCCACAACATCCGCACCCTCGTCATCCTTGCCCGAGCGAGGCACGACTGCGTCTGCCAGCCGGCCCAGGTCCACGCGGACATCATCGCCGCGAGGACCGACAGCGTCCGCGCGGCGGTGTCCAACTCGATCGGCGATTCCGCCGCTGCGCTGATCAGCGAGGACGCCGTGGCGGCCGAGTTGACGGACGCCCTGGAGATCGTCTCGTATGCCGAGGTGTGAGGTCTCGCGGCATACGGGGAGTCGTTGTTGACCGGCCCCGGTGCGGGGGCCTTGGTGGCCGAGCTGCGTTGTGAAGCCGTCCGTCAGGTGGACGATGAGCCCGTCCCCGGGGTGGTGGGGGTCCAAGTTCACGGACGCGGCACGACGGCGCTGGTCGCTGGTCGCTGGTCGACAAGGCCCCGATCTTCGAGGCGACGGACGAGCTCGGCCTGCCCGGTGGAGGTCACCGTTGCCTACGTGGTCCGCGAAGGCCTGCCGACGACCGGCGAGGTGGTTGCCGTCTCCACCTCGCCGCCCAGCCTCATGACACCGTGCGGGCGTGAGGGGTTCACGGTGAAGCGGGGCCGGCTCATCCACTGGGTGCGAGGTTGTGAAGCCGCGCATCTGCGGGCATGGCCTGGTGCGTGCCGGCTCCGCGCAGGCAGCGGTCTCGCAGGATGTTCCAGTTCCTCATCCGTGAGGGGACGTGCTCGACGCGGGCCCGGACCCTGCGGTGGGCGGCGTTGTCGACGTCCTGGTCGAGGGTGAGGTGCTCCTGCCCGATCCCTATCAGGCATGGAGCGCATCGGGGAGAGTGTCGTACACCCGGGAACCGGTCTACGCGGCAAGACCGCGCCGACCCGCACGGTGTCCTCCCAGATCCCCGGGTACGCCGAGCCGCCGCCGGGGGCCTCGGCATTCCAAGCACGGGAGTCCTCCCCGCACCCTTGACGGCCCCGCTGTCTGCCCCTCACCGGAGTGCTCTGGGCACCTTGGAACAGCCGGCTCGTGCAGGAAGGCCTCAACCCCATCGAAGTTCGGACGTACGATCCTGCAGCCCGACGGCTTTCAAGCCGAACTCGGCCTGCCCGGCGGGCTGGAGGCCGGGACCGGAAGTCACCGGCTACTGGTGGACGGCAAGCCATGGACGGCAGCATCCTCCGGCCGGCGCCCCCTGCACCTGCCTCCGGACGAGCCTGTCACTGCTGGGGCTGGCGGAAAAGATCCTGCTGCATGACGCCGTCTGCGAGCATGGCGTTCTCGCTCAAGCCCGCGAGCAGGTCCAGGACAGCGGCAAGCGGCTGGTATTCCGTGCGGACGGCCGGGCGCTCACCACACTCCTTCAGATGCTCCCACAGCGCGTGGAAGTAGTCCTCGAGCTCCAGACGTGCGTTGAACTGCGCGCTGAGCCTTTCGGGATCGAGGCGACGCAGGGCTTCGCAGTCGAGCCGGGCCACCGAGTTGATCACGCTGTTGACGATCTCACGGCTCTCGGTGCTTGAGCTGGGCATGGGTTCTCCTAACGATGTGCGCAGTGGAAGATCGGGGCTTGACGCTCAGTGCGCCGCCCGGCCCCGTTGGATCGCGACCGTCCCTGAACGGTCAGCACGCGGCGGCGCTCCCACCGGACAGCGGGACGGCGGCCCGCACCGAGCGGCTGCCGTCCACGGACCTCCAGCAGGATCCGGTCTGCGGTCCGGCGCAACCAAGCGGTGATGTGCGTGCCGTCGGAGTGCTTCGAGGGGCATTGGTGACCAGTTCGGAGATCACCGGTAAGGCGGTGTCCCGGGCATGGTCGGCCCGAACGTCCTCGGCGTCCGGCCACAGCCCCGCCGGCCGCCGGGAGATCGGTACTGCGCGACCGAGGGATGGCAACCTGAAGGAGAGCGGACGGCCCCTGACCAAGTGGCTCAGGACGCCCTCGGCAAGAGCTCCTGTCGGCCGTCCATTGATCTCTGCGGTGGTCAGTGGAAACTCCTCATCGGTGAACGGCGTGATCGCTTCCCGGCTCACGAGCCGAAAGCGGCTGCCGGTGCGACTGCTCGTGGCTCACGTTTCGCCGGGGGAAGCTCCTCGGTCCGTCCAGGCCCACTCCCCCATCGGGAGGTCGGAGCAGCCAGCCGAGCGGGCGCCGGACTGGTGGAAGTCAATCAGAAATAGATTATCCGCGGGGGAGTGATCCGCCGCAAGAAAAGGGGGGCGCGTTTTATGCAATGCAGCGCCTAGTGTGACGGTAAGAAGAGTTCTTGCCGCCGATGATCAGGCGGAATGAACTTGGCTCGTTTCGTCCGCTCAAGTCCGGGCTTCACGGCGAATAGCGGACGACCGGGGCCATTGATCCTGGCCTTCGGTGGACCCTTTGGGCAAGTTTTCCTTCGGGTACACAACAGCGGCCGGCGACTCGCTCACGGAATTCCACACCGGCCTGGCTGAAATCAGCCGTTCCGCCGGGCCGGCAGTAAGTTCCGGAAGTGCCGCTGCCAGCGCAACGTCCTGGTGGGAATACGGCCAGGCCCAGCCGACCTCGGCCGGACGGCCGACGTGCCTCCGCCGTCCGGTCGCTGATCGTCAGTGTGATACCGGCGGCTGGCGCGGGGCCGCGCTCGTGTCGGCCGGGTGCCTGACAGGCCAGATGGAGAGCGACCGGCGAGGGCGGAAAACCGGCCGGCGGCCTTCGCACGCCCGTATGCCCGCCTGGAGAGAGTACTTTTGTCGGCTCTTGCGGAGACTGACCCTGTGAGCCGACGCGGGCCGGTGCGACGAGAGTCGCACCGGCCCGCGGATCCAAATTCCTCAACCGGGGGTACGGCAACGCGCCTCTTCAACGATCAGGCGCAAGCCGGAAACGCTGGCAGACACGGCAGCGAATTACCCCCGAAGAGGAGGGGTGACCCACCCGGTTCGGATGTACCCAGTTACTCATCGAGCCGAAATAACCGCAATCCCCAACCAGTCGATTCACCCGTATGGCCGAGTGTGCCAACGGAAATGCAAACCGCCTGTGCGACCGGACCGGAAGCCCTTCCGTCAGGAAATTTTCACATTCTGGACTGTTCGCTCGGAAAATTGGACAGCATATCCGAAGGCGACTGCCCGATGATCACGGAATACCGCCTGCGGGAGCCGGTGGGATCCGTGACAGTGATCAGGACACACTGACCGCGGCCTCGCGGCTGGACGAATGGTTGCCGATGGGCGCTGATCGGCACCGTGATCCGATGGCTCGCATGACCCCGATCAGCTTCGCGGGTCCTGTCCACACCGCCGCCCGAGGCTCCCGAGCCGGCTTCTGACGTACGACCTGGCAGGGGCCGGATTCGGGGGGGAGGATCTCGACGGGCTGCTGCCCAGCATCGCTGACGCTGGAAACGTCCACGTCGAGCCATGGCAAGCGTGTCAAGCAGGGATTGGCGACTGGAGTGCGGTCGCGGGCCTGGCGACTCCGGAAGCCGCGATGAGGCTGCAGCCGCGTACGTCCGCGGGGTTGCGTCCCGGGAGCAACCGACCTGCGTGCAACTCCTTCGAGATCCCAAGATCACGGAAGGATCGGCCTCCCTCGTGTCCAAAGTGCACGCACTGACTTCCGGACAAAACGCAGGCACCCTACCGCCCGTGGCACACCCGGGAAACCGTCCGCGCAGAGCCTGCAATCGACGATGACCACGGCGGACTCCGCAGGCAGTCTCCGGCCTCTGGTCCGGTCGCGGGGACGCACGCGCAGGTCCCCGCGCCCCAGTCGGCCGCCGGCGCCGGGGAGCAACTGGCGGACCGTCGGAAGGGCAGACATGACGGGAGGTTCCACCGTGACGTCTCGCAGGCCCCGGTCGCGCTGTGGCGACCATGCCGCTCTTCCCCGCATCGGGTCGGCCGTCCCGCCGCGTAGCAGGATCAGACGCCGCAACGGCTTCCGGGGGCACGTCGCGGAGCCCGGTCCCGTGCTCACGCGCCTCGTCGGCGCTTCCTCGACCGGTGCCCGCCTGACGGGCGGCTTCGGTGGCGTCCTGGCGCCGCTGACCGGCAAAGGCGGTGCAGGCCGCCGGCAGGGCCTCGCCGACCCGGGCACAGGTTCGTTCCCGCTCGAGCCGGCGAGCGGCAAGCCGCCGCCGAAGGATGGTTCCTTCCGACTCGTCGCCCTCGGCCGCCGACCGATCGGATAGTTCGCTCGGAGCGGGCGCGATCCGCACCGTGAGCGGGTCGCTCGGGGGTGGCGCGTCCGGCTGGTGACCGGGCAGCTCCCACTGCTCCCGAAGCCGGCGGCAGGCGGCAGCGGCGGCGGCGGGACCGCAGGAACGGCAGGTTTCCGGATCGTCGGCGTCGCGGACGACCAGGGGCCCGCGGCACAGTGCGCACTCGGGGCTTCGGACCGGCTTGGTCCCCGTGACCGTCTCGCTTGCCCGGTCGACGACCCTGACCAGCCAGGGAAGCGGGGAGACCACCGAAGACCACGGCACAGCGCCGACCGGCTCCCTGCGCCGCGCGAACTCCCAGGCCGACTCGAGAGCTTTGAGAATCACCGCGCCGTGGACATCGGGGGATGTGCCGTAGTCGGCGAATGTTGCGACAATGTGTTGAGCGAGGAGGTTGAACTGTCGCTCGGTCAGCCGGTCCGCCAGTTGCCTCGGCAGGCGGCTCAGAGCCGACGACGCCGTTTGCCGTCCCCATCGCCTCTGTTCGTCGGTCATCGACTGGATCATCTTCCGGTCGGTTTGCCATCTGTCGCGTTCCTCCGGGCCTGCTCCGTCCCCCCCGGCTCTCGCCGCGTGCCCGCGCGTGCGGGTGCGGGCACGCACGGTTTCCGGTTCTCGGGACAGACAACCACCCACCACCGCCGACATGTTCAGCAAGTCATGTTGGGAGGATCGTGTTTCTGCCACCGGATCGGGGGTGGTCGGCGTCACCGGACCGGGGGAATCGGCTGTCACCGAACCGGCCGTCTCCCGGCACATGTCGAGCGAGGCGCCGTGACGGGCATCCGGTCCGGAGTCGACGACCTCGACACCGTGGCCTGCGGACCCGTTCGCGGATCGCAGCGTGGGGACGGATCCGCTCGGGAGAGACTCGGGCTGCCCGTTCGGTACGCGGACGGGCACGGGATGGACGACGTATCTGTACGCCCTCTTCTCGACGGCTCCTCTGCTCACCCAGCCCTGGGCCAGGAGTTCGGCCACCGCTTCGCGGGCCGTTGCCTCCTTTATCCGGCACTCGCGTGCGATTCGCACGACAGGAGTCGATTCGGGGAAGTGCTGCCGCAGGGCGAGCAGGGCATAGACCTTGAACCGAGTACCGGCCAGATGCGCCCGGGCATATGAACCCACGCACACGGCCAGCTCGTCGTCGGCCAGTGGACGAACACGTCGGTTCATGGTTCCGGTGGCAGGATTTCGAGACACCCGAACCAGACTCTTGGCCTTTGCCTTGGCGATTAGGCGGTTAACACCACCCCGTGACAACCCTAGCTGTCGCCCGATGGTCTCGTCGGCGGCGAAGCAGAATCCTGACTTCCAGCCGTAGTCCTGCACCAGCGTCACGACCCGGATCAGGTCGCCGGTCAAGTCCCTGTCACTGAGCCACGCCGCTGGGAACCGGGTGGCGGGCAGGCCGGCCTGCCCGGTCGCACGCGCCTGTCCGCGAGCCGGCGCGGGGCTGCCGGCCGGTTCCGTGCACACGGTGCCCGAGTATCGCGGACTCACGGAGCACCGCCGAAAGCCCGACGCTCGCTCACTTCCCTGCCCGGCCCGTCCGACCGCCCGTCGGCACCCGGGTTGATCGACGGGCGATGCGCCGGCTGTCCCAAAGTCGCCGAGGCGACTCTTTCCCCGGTCGGCTCCATTTGAGCGGTGGTCACTCGCGCGCGAGAGCCTGCTCGGGAAGGTCCATGGAGGTTTCGCTCATTCAGGACTCTGTGCCCTCCCCCTGGACGGACGGAGCGACGACTCACGACGTGGGCGCGGGATGGCTGGCAGATTTTGATTCGGTGATGCAAAATGGCAGTGCCTACTTACGGACGTGTGAGGAGGCAACAGCCCGTCAGGACACAGGTTCTCGCCGGATCCCGAGTGTGCAGACGGGCCGAGGCAGCGGTGGATTCCGTCGCCGACCTAGGCATGTGGTCGGCGACGACGGATACAGGGCGTTCAGACACCGAAGCATGTGCCTGGTGCGCAGACGGTGAAGGTCCGGTGGTGCGGACCAAACCGTCTCGATGCTGCTAGGTCATGTCAAAACCTCCCCACAGGGGGGGTGAAGTGATTGAAGAGGGTTGAACGAACAAAGGGAAGCGATCACGAGTGGCCGCTTCTGCCTGACGCGGTTTCGGGTCCAGGCGCCTGAGGGGTGATCTGGAACAGCGATGTCGCACCGACTGCACCCCACAGCCGTCCGGACTCACCAGAGTCCGGACGGCTGGTCCATGACTGAGCCAAGTCTTAGCCAAGAGTACTCCCTCCATCACAGAGTGTGAATACCTCTCGTGTACGACTCATCGTCGGGGGCCCACTGCATCTGCCCAAGAGGGCAGCAGTTCGTTTGAGTCGGCACGACGGACAGCTCGAACACTCCTGCCCCGTAGCCGTCACGCGGAAGGCTTCGAGCGACACGATCGAACCCCACGGTCAGCCGAAGATGCCACGGCTGCGACAGGACGTCGCCACCAGTCAGCCCCGAGTCGGCCTGGTAGGCCGTCGGTTGATCACGTTGCGGGACGCAGCCCCGTCGGTCGCCACCAAGGCTCGCACCGACGGCCATGATGCGGCATCAAGCAGTCCTGTCACCAGTCCACCCGCATGGGAAACATGCAACTGGCCCTCCGCTCGGCAACCTGAGCTTCCGTTAATCGGATGACCGAACCGGAAGGGGCGCAGCGGTGGCCCTGCGTCCGCCCGAGGGCCGGCCGCCAGCTGCTCCGCGCGCAGCCACGCCCCGCTGGGGAGAATTGCAGAGCATCTGGCACCGTTCGAGGCCATCCCGCCAGGAAAGAGGGGAATCCGAGCGAGCGGCGGTGGTCGCGCTCGCTTCGACCGCTCCCATCCGAGGCCAGCCACAGGAACGCTGCACGCTCGAACGAGGAGCTCGGCGACCCGGGTAAAAGCTTTGAGCGCCGGCAGCCTGAGCATATTTCAGGACACCCGGATGCCGTACATTTCTCGGTGATTAGCCCATCGTTGTCGGGGCATGAGTCCAACAGTCAAGCCACCTCTTCCATTGCTGCTGGAGCGGGACAGGATCTGCAGTGCCGGCAATAACTGGCTATTCGTTCCGGACCGGAGGAATGCTGCAGGTGATATGGAAATCGGCTATCTCGTAAAGAATGGCGAACGCGTGGTCCTGACGCATTGCTCACGCCAGCTGGCCGAACTCTTCCGCATCCTGTGTCGGCTTGAGTTTGAATTCTCGACGCGACTTTATCGATCAGAGGAATGGGAGGACTGATTGAGGCTGCTGACCGCGACCCACGACGCGCGAACAGGAGCTCTGCTTTGTACGAGTCAACGGACATCGATTTCAACCCCTACTACGCAACTGGATTCATCCCCGATGACAGGGGCATACACAACCACTCCCATTGGCCGCCCGCCGAACAGCTGTCCGCTGACCTGTCTTATCCGGTCGTCAATGGCTGGGTCGATGCAGGGCTGCAGCCGCATCCTTCGATTGCGGAAGCGGTCGAAGAGGAAGTCGGCCCGTCGACCATGGGGTTCCGGCCCCATTTAATCGCCAACCGCCGGGAGCGTCGCGCCCGCCCGGCACGTCGCCGGCCCGACATCTTGGGATCCGTCATCGGATTCCTGACGGCGACGATCGTCACTGTGGTGTGCATCCTCGGCTGGATAATCTCCTATCATCCTTTGCAGGACGTGGCTCTTTCCCAGCTGCCGAGGGGTATGTCCCAGTATTGGCCGGTCGTCGTCTACGGACCGTGGATGGTTGCCTCCCTCTCCGTTCTGCGTGCCGCTCTGGGAGGACGCAAGGTGGCGAATTCCTGGACGGTAATCCTGCTATTCGCTGGGATCGCCAGTCTCCTGTGCATCGCCAACACGCCCTGCACAATGCCTGAGGCCGTGGTCGCGGGCCTTCCGCCGGTGACGGCTGTGGTGTCCTTGCAGCAGATGGTGCGCCAGCTGATCG
Source organism: Kitasatospora sp. NPDC087314 (assembly GCF_044744365.1). Lineage (NCBI taxonomy): Bacteria > Bacillati > Actinomycetota > Actinomycetes > Kitasatosporales > Streptomycetaceae > Kitasatospora > Kitasatospora sp. NPDC087314. The sequence continues at coordinate 127,845 of NZ_JBIUYE010000022.1, read as the reverse complement.
CAACCCGACAAGTGTCCCAGGAGGATCGTCGGCATAAACCCTCGCATCGGGCATCTCGGTAGCACGTGAACAATACAGGGGAAACGCCGGGAGGGTTGTTCGATGTCTCTGACCCTACGGCTGTGGGTGTCCTGCCATCGCCTCAAGGGTAGATTGGCGAATTCCCGATCGATGCGATGCCAGGTAATGCGACATGCGTCCCAGGATGCTCAGCCCGGGATGACGGAGCGTAGTGCGCAGGCAGGGCGCACGTCGGCACGATTTACTGACATTCTCCGCCCGTCCGTGCGAGAGCCCGAGATTCGCCTTCGAGGTGATCACCGCGCGCATAGCGATGACCGGTAGAAATATCCCGTCCGTTGGATCCGTTGCTACAGGAACAAACGTCCTGTGCATCGCTATTTCCGTGCCGGAAAGCGTCGACCTTGATGCCGAGCGCGGCACCGAGGTCGATGGCTCTGGTGCGGCAACCGTGACCGATCTGGGAATCGTCGGCATCCCCTGCCCTGACCGGTAGTCCGACCGCAGGTGATTGATGCGCGCTGACACTCCCTTTCTCTGCCAGGAAGCCATGCGCCGCACTGCTCCAAATCGACACGCCGCTCGGTGTGGGCGGCGTCCGGCTGTGGCTTCGGGCCAAGCACTGCGGGGGATTTCGGCCCGGCAGGCGACCACGGTTCACACTCCAGGCCCACCGAGTAGGCTCCCGCATCAACCTGCCGCCGATCCGCTGCCCACACGGGACCCACTGGTCGGTGGCGATCGCTGCGCCGCTTCCACCCCGCCCACGTTGCTGTCCCTGGGTAGCGGACGTGTCAAACCCGAGCAACACCTGTGACGAGGCGGGTCACATCAGGTTGGCCCAATAGGGTGAACCTTCCCCCTTTCGGGTGATCTCACGTTTGGCGCGGGTAGCTACGGAGTGCGTGCTAAGGGCTGCAGACCGTAGCCACGCCCCGGCTCTGAACTCATACGGCCGGTAACCATGATCCGACGGAATCGAAAGGGACGACACTCATGCTCCTCACTCTGCTCGGTAACATCGTGGCCTTCCTCGGCTGGCTGCTCTAGCGGTTGCTGACCCACCCGGCGGCGAGCCGGCCCCGCCCACACGTTCGGTGACGGGGCCGGACTCACCAAGAGCCTGCCGCGCGGCAGTGTGAACTCGACCTCCGTCGCCCAGGACGTCACCGTGCCGATGCCGCCCGCCTCGTCGGGCTCGGTGCCGCCGCGTGCGAACGCGAGCACCGTCTCGTTCACCGCCATCGCGTGCGGCGCCCCGGAGGCTCCCGCGCCCCGCGCGGTGGAGCCCATCTCGGCTCGGGGGAGCCCAAGGACGTGCCCGGCCGCGTCCAGACCGGCCGTGCCCTCCAGCCGCCACGTCTTGTGCCGGGCGGCGGTGTTGCCGTCTTAGGCGACCAGGCCGTGCAGCGCGAGATCGCCGAGCGCCTGCCGCAACCGGCGCAGAGTGTGGGAAGCGGCGCATCGCGTCCAGGGCCGCGCCGGTGTCGACGCGAACGTGCGCCCCGCCGATCGTCGTATTTCCGCACGATTATGGCGACAGGTCAGCCCACCGCGAGTGCGGCGGCTGTGGCACGGGAAGTCCGGGACGAGAAGGGGGGCGCACATGGCAACATCAACAACATCCGGAGGAGGCGGCCTGGCGCCTGGGTGGTGGGTGGCGATCGTGGTCGCGGTGATCACCGCCATCGGCGTCGTCGTGGCCGCCGTCATCAACCACAACTCGTCCAAGAACCCACCACCGCCGCCGGCGTCGACCCGGCGCGGACAAGCGGCCGGCCGCCGGTCGGCGCACCGCCCCGCTGCGCCCCGACGACGGCTGGTGGCATCATCGCGATGCTGTCCGGGCAGGTCGGCGGCACAGCGTGACGCACCCCTCGCTCCTCGCCCCTTGCCGTGCCTCGCTCCGGAACCGGGCCACCGTGCTGACCTGTGCGAACGGGCAGGAGCCGAGTGCGGTGTCGGTGGTGACGCTCTTTGCCGCTACTCCTCTCTTTTGGTCAGGACAGGACAGGGAGAGACGTAGGGGAAAGAACGTCACCACCGACACCCCTTCCTGGGCTTGGCCCGAGTTGTGCCTGGTGGCAGCCGCCCGGGCACGTGGGAGAGCATCATCCGGCGCGTCACCGGGGTGCCCTGTCGGGTGTCCTCCGACAGATGATCTTGACCGCCGCTGCGGCGTCCACGGGGACCCGACCGGAAGGGAATGCCCGCTTTGAACCGGTATCGGCGCGTTTCAGCAGGTTGCCGCGGTGTCGATCCGGATGCCGTTCACGGCCTCCTTGAGTGAGAAGTAGATGTGGTAGTTCGGCCGCAGGCAGACGAAGTTCGTCGTCCCTGCAACATCGACGCGAAGGTAGGCACGGTCGTCGTTGCGGGTGTTGACCACCCACGCAGCCCCCTCGGCCCGGGAGCTGAGGTTCTGATAGGCGCTGGTGACGTCCTGGTAGGCGGCGGTGGGAGTCCCGTTGTTCCAGTCGGCATCGGTGAGGTAGAAGCACACCCGCGGGTAAACGCATCCGTTGTAGGTCGTCGCCGAGGCGGTCGGCGCGACAGCGAGACCGGCCGAGGCCAAGGCACCCAGCGTGGCCCCAATGGCGGTGATCCTTCTCGTTGTGTTCATGACGAGGAGTGTCACCTCTCCGCCGCCGCCTGAGCAGAGCGCACATCGGCGCACCTTGGGGCGTACGGTTGCGCGGCCAGCGCACTGGCCCCATCAGCATCTGAGCAGTCAAACTCGCATGACAAACGATCAAAATCGCCCGACGGAGGACAACGGTCCACCCGTCCTCCCCGCACCTGAGGGGATCAGCGGCACCGTCTGGTCGCCGTACTCCTTGTGGGGCAGGACTCACATCCGCGACGACTCCAGAGTGGGATCACTCGGTATATGGCCCAGCAAATGCTTCTGGCCTCCAACCTGTCTGACGGATAGCCCGCTCGCGCCGGATCGTGTGATGGTCACCAAGCAATCAGGGGCTGACGACCCAACGGCCGACCCGAGTCGGCTCGGGCTGGAGCGTGATCTCGGTTGCGGTTGCTACCTGGGTGGAGAGGTTGGCGAGCGTCTGGTCGAACCCGGCCGCCGTGGCCTGTCCGTGAGCGGTGATCGTGAGGGTCCGGCGTTTCGAACAGCGGACGCCTTCCGCGATCGGCTGGCCGGGTCGGCAGCCGACGAACTCGAGGAGCCAACCCGCGCTGGCTCGGAGCTTGCCGTCGCTGTCCCTGTGGATGGGGGAAGCCGAGGTTGGACCAGTGCGTGGCCTGGGCGGTGGCGATTCGCGGGTTGAGGAAGACCGATCCGACCTGACGGGCATCAGGGCCGCTCGGGTCAAGGAGGAAGCCGCGCCGACGTCGGTTGGCGAGTACGGCTGCGGTGACCGCCGGGACGGGCGGGCGCGCGCCGACGGGGACGCCGAGTTCGTCGGCGAGCGGCACCAGCCACCCGGATTACTTTATCTCCGACCTGTCTCCCCGGTTACTGCCCGCTATGGAGGCGGACCGGTCGCAGCCCCGTGCTCAAGAGCGATGGGAACGCTGGCTGCAGGCGCCTCTGCCCGACTACCGGACGTGGTACGGGAGTTCAGGGTCCACGCCGGCTGACGATGCCGCGGTGGAGTCGTTCGGGGAGCTCATCGCCCAAGGGCTCAACGTTGACGATATGTGCTGCGGAGAGGCCGATCCGGAATTCTGCGTCATCGACGATGTGTGGACGAACCGGCGAGGCGACGGCCTTTCGCCTCAGTCAGTTCCAAGGAGTACGCGATCGCATCGCTCTTCCATCCCATCGGCCCGGCCAGCGCCTCCCTCCTCCCGGGCTGGTGCGGCAACTTCCTCCTCACCTCCGCCCAAGTCCGCCAGGCCTTGCCGCGCGTGGAACGAGCCCTCACCTTCGCCGAGGCCGAACGTTCCGCGGCGGATGCTCAGGACTGGCTGCACTACTCGCCCCGAGAGGAGTCCGTCCTTGACGGCCCGCTGCGGCTGTGGCGCGCCGCGGCCGAGAACGGGCTCGGCTTGTGCGGCGTGGCGGTACACGTCTCCTGACGCCCTTGGCCCAACGTGGCTTGCTGAAGGGGCTGTTAGGCTCACGCTCTTGGCTGCCCACCGGTGTCGGCCGGCGGGCAGTTGTCTTGCTGACCGAACTTTCGGATATACGTCCGCGGCTCGGTCGTCGCGCCCCACCCGCAGAAGTCGAGCAGATCGACTTGTCAGCCGCCGGTCCGCAGATCACGCAGGCCGTCCTCGAAGGCCGTGAGTGCGTACTGCCCTGTGCCGCGCCCGGGCATCTCGAGCTTCTTGAGCTGCCCGCCGACGATGTGGGAGACCAGCGGTACTGGAAGCGCGTCGGGCCAGAGGCCGGTCCGCTTGCCCTCAGAGAGCACCCGGCGGAACGCGCCGGTGGATCCCCGCAGGCTCCGGCCGTTCGCCTTCAACTCCTCTGCGGCGCACTCACCTTCGCCGTAGACGACCTGGAGCAGGATCTGCTGCGCACGGGGCGGCAGGCGGTCGTAGTACGAGCGGGCCCGCTTCGGAGTCCAGCAGTCGTCGGGCTCCGCGGTCACGACGGCGGCCGGCATGGCGGCGAGCGCGAGCAGCTTCTCGAGTGCCTCGGGGGTCGGATTCTCCACGGTGATCGTGATCTTCATAGCCGACACCCTTGCACTCCAGGGTTCTGAACACAAATAACCACGACAGACACTCTAAAAACAGTGGGCGCGCTTCGAACGCCTTTTATGTATCAATCCCTGTGTTGTGTCCTCTAACTGGATTTAGAGGACGCAACACAGGACCTGATACAGATAGGCTGTCCCGGACGGATCATCAGCCCGCCACACCGGATGGAGAGCGCCTGTGGACGCGGACGCGGAGAACCTGCCTGCTCTGGTGGAGCGCGCCACCAAGGTGGTGGTCGGTGAGCTGGTGGACGACAGTCACGTCCTCGTGCCGTTCGCGCTCGACGGGGTCGACCCGAACGAGACGCTGACCGAGGACGCAGCCGACGACCTCGCCTCCGCCCGGCCCGCGCGCACCAGCCAGACCTACGCCGAACAGTGGCGCTACTTCGCCCGCTGGTGCGCCGACAACGGCCGCCACCCCGGGCCGCGCACCAGCGAGGCGAACATGGTCTCCTACATCTCGCACCTCCGCCGCTGCGGCGGACGCGACGGCACAGGCGCACCCGTGAGTTCCCTGCGCTTGGCGATGGCCGCGATCCGCGACGCCAACGCCCGGGCGGGGTACGAGAACTGGCCGCCGAAGAAGGCGACCGCCGAACTGATCCGCAAGCAGGCCGCCGAGCACGCCCGAGCCCGCCGTACCCCGAAATCGAGCCCGCCCGTCGACGCCGCCCGCATCGCCCACCTCCAGCAGGGCACGACCGCCGACATCCCGCTCGCCCGCTGGCGCGACCAGACGATCCTGCACCTCGGCTATCGAACCCGGGCCCGCCGCTCCGAACAGGCGGCCTATCGAATCGACTCCATCGTCTTCGAACACCTGGAAGACGGCACTGAACAGATGGTCATCGGCAAGCGCACTAGCAAGAACGACCACTGGTCCACCGGCCGCGAGTACGTCATCCGCGACCCGGTGGCGATCACCGTCGTGCGCACCTACATCTCACTGCTCGCCGAACTCGGCCAAGCGGAGCCGCAATTGCCGCTGCTGCGCGGCATCACCCGGTGGGGCCGGCTCATGCCCGTCCCCGCTTCCGGAACCGGCATGACCGGCCACGCCGTGAACCGCGCCTTCAAGCGCATGGTCACCCGCACTCCCGGCTTCGACGCCAAGGACGCCACCAGCCACGGCCTGCGCGCCGGCGTCCCCGCCGACCTCGCCGCCCAGGGCTACAGCCCCGCGGAGATCCTGGTCATCACTGAGGACTGGAAGTCCACCACCATGGTGGAGAAGTACGCCAGGGCCGGCCTGCGCCGTGCAGGTAAAGATAACCTCGGCCGCGCACAGCAGGCCCTCGACGGCCTGGTCGTCCCATCGCCGACCAATCCCATCGACCAGGAGATCTGACCGTGAAGTTGGGAACGCAGGCTAAGCTTGTTCTATTGTCCCGCGCCATCCAACAGCGGACCCAGCTCATGTCCATCTCACTGATCATGGCGGACGCGGTTGTGCTGGGCTGCGGCTCGCCAGGTCTGGTGAGACGGATCGGGGATGCCAAGCTCAGGGATCATGGCGCTTCTTGACTGGCGCCATCGGTGCCGTCCCCGGGTGAGTCGGACCTGGTCCGTGTAGTTCCGGATCGCGTCGATGGCAGTGCTCAGGGGGTCCAGTCCGAGTGTCGTTGTCGTCCGGTCGACGAAGGCGCGGATGTCGCTCTCATTCTCCGTTGTGAAGAACTCGCTTGGAGCCAAGGCCAACGGCGCCAGCGCATTGGCCAGGATCGCGACTTCGGGGTGCGTGACGATCGCATTCACCTCCCCGTTGCGCGTGATCGTCTCCTGCTCGGTAGGCCATCCCAGCTTGAGCGCGCGTCCCTGCCAGCGGAGCACCATCGTCGGCTCGGCCCACCTGTCCGCGGCGGGGTCGGTGCGCCACCAGGCCGTGACCGTCTTGTGCACTGCCCTGGTCCGCTGAGTGGGCAGCGAGGCGCACCGCTCGGCTTGTGCGAGCCGCTGTTGATCAACCTATGTATGCGATACGCAATCGAGGACGTGGGACACGAAGACGCTCAACTCGTCGCCGCTCTGGCAGCGTTCAATGAGGCCGACACCGTGTGGCAGGCGATCACGGTGTTCCTCGACGCTTCCGCCTCCGCGTCCGACCGCGCGAACGCGATGCAAGGCGTCGTCGACCTGGTTGGCCAGACCGAGGCCGCGCCGCTGCTCAACCTCGACCAGAGCACCATCAGCCGCACGCTCAGCCGACGCCGTGAGCCACACAAGATCCCATCCCTTCCCCTGGAAGTGGTGGAACTGCTCAAGCAGCACGCCAGCACTAACGACGTCGGCCACCGGCTGTTCGAGGGGCAGGACGTACCGGGAGCTTTCGCCATCTTCGAACGTGCTGGTCAGAGGCTCTGGCGTGGCGGTTCTTCGAGGTGCTCGTGCTGGTCATGGGCGGGAGTCTGTGGTCTTGATCGCTTGTCAGCGGTTGACTTCGAGGTTCGTCAGGACGAGTAGGACGTGTAGGGCGTGTAGGAGAGCAGAGGCGCGGCCGGGGTCGGCGCGGAGCTTGGTGAGGATCCGCCATGCGTAGGCGGCGTCGGGGCAGCCGCGCGGGAGGACTCCTCGCCGTCGTCCGCCACACGGTCGAGGCCATGAACAAGGCCTTCCAGGTCGGCATCGATGTCCCGTCCCACTCAACGTTGTCGTTGTCTCAGGTGTCCTTGTGGATTCGCAGTTGATCCCGGATGGCGTTGTCGCCGTCTGGCAGCGGCAGCCCCACCCCCTGCCGTCCACTGACCGGTGGACCCGAGGTTCAACCGACCGGGCGTGTCGGGCGCGGCCCCCGTCCGACCAAGATCTCGGGTATGAGTCAACTCCCTGTACGGATAGCCGGTTGGAGCGCCCGGCACGCATGGCGCGCGATCGCCGGCTGGTTCGCGTTTGTCATTCTGTGCCTCGGCGTCGGCGTCGCGATCGGCTCCCATGAAGCAACTAATGAGGATTACCGGGTCGGTGAGGCGGGGCGGGCCGAGGCGATCGCGAGCGCGGGCAGCCTGCAGCAGCGGCCGACCGAGCAGATCATCATCCACGCCAGGTCCGGGCCGCTGGACCTGGCCGCAGCCGCAGCGGCGGCGCAGGACCTCACCGAGCGGCTGCGCAAGCTGCCCGAGGTGGACAGCGTGGCAGCTCCGGTCCGGTCCAAGGACGGCACGGTTCTCAGGGTCTCGGTGATCCTGAAGGGCCCCGAGCTGGAGGGGAAGAAGAACGTCGCCCCGGTCCTCGCCCAGACGGCCCAGGTGCAGGGCGGCCACCCGGACCTGGTCGTGGAGGAGACCGGCTCCCCTTCCATCAGCAAGGGCGTCAACGACCAGCGCGGGAAAGACCTCACGCTCTCCGAGCGCATCACCCTGCCGGTCACGCTCATCACCCTGCTGATCGTCTTCGGATCGGTGGTCATGTCCGGTGTGCCGCTGCTGCTCGCGCTCTCCTCGATCGCCGCCGCCCTGGGGCTGTCCATGATCGCGTCCCATGTCCTGCCCGATCCCGGTGTCGGGACCAACATGATCCTGCTCATCGGCTTGGCGGTAGGCGTCGACTACACGCTCTTCTACCTCAAGCGCGAACGCGAGGAACGGGCCCGCGCCGGGGGGCGGCTCAGCTCCGAGGCCCTGGTGGAGCTGGCGGCGGCGACCGCGGGCCGGGCCGTCGCGGTCTCCGCTCTCGCCGTGATCGCCTCCACCACGACCCTGTATCTGGCCACGGACGTCATCTTCTCCTCGCTGGCGACGGGCACGATCCTGGTCGTGGCGGTCGCCATGGCCAGCTCCCTGACCGTCCTTCCCGCACTCCTGGTGAAGATCGGCCGGCGGACCGAACGCCGTGCGGCCCGCAAGGCCGCCCGCCGGGCGAGCCACGGCAAGCCGGTCCGCGCGAAGCGCGCGGAGGCCGAGACGGGCCGGATGTTCGGCGCCCTGCTGAGGCCCGCGCAGAAGCATCCCGCCCTCACGCTGTGCGTATCAACGCTGGTCATGCTCGCCCTGGCTGCGCCCGCCCTCAGCCTGAAACTCGTCGACCCGGGCAAGGACACATTCTCCCGCGACATCCCGGCCATGCAGGTCTACGACCGGCTGAACACAGCCTTCCCTGAGCTCCTGGTCAAGCACGTGGTCGTCGCCCGATCCACACCGGACCGGGCCCCGGAGGTCCGGCATGCGCTGGCGGACCTCGGCCGGCGGGCGCAAGCCGACCCGCTGTTCGCCAGGGACACCGAGCCGGTGGTCCGTACGTCGGCCGACGGCCGGATCAGCGTGCTGGAACTGGCCGTCCCGTTCCCCGCACCCTCCGCCGAGGCGATCACGTCACTCGACCACATCCGTAAGGACTATCTGCCCGCCACGGTCGGCAGGCTGTCCGGCGTGGAGACGGGGGTGAGCGGTGACGTGGCCCGAGGCCGCGACTACGTGGATCACGAGAACAGCAAGCTGCCGCTGGTCATCGGGTTCCTGCTGCTGGTGACCTTCATGATGACCGTATGGGCGTTCCGCTCGGTGGCCATCGGCCTGATCGGCGTCGTACTCAACCTGCTGTCCGCCGGGGCCTCGCTCGGCCTGCTGGTCGTGTTCTTCCAGGGTACGTGGGCAGAGCACCTACTGGCCTTCCACTCCCTCGGCGCAATCGCGTCCCGGGTACCGCTGTTCCTCTTCGTGATCCTCTTCGGCCTGTCGATGGACTACCAGGTGTTCGTGGTCAGCCGGATACAGGAGGCCAGGCAGAACGGGATGTCGGCCCGCGAGGCGGTGGTGGACGGCATCAGCCGGTCAGCCAAGGTGGTGACCAGCGCGGCGATCGTGATGGTGACCGTGTTCGGTGCCTTCGTCGCCCTGCACCTCACCGAGATGAAGCAGATGGGCTTCTGCCTGGCGACGGCCGTACTGCTGGACGCCGCGGTCATCCGGCTCATGGTCCTGCCGTCGCTGCTGCTGCTCCTCGGCGAGCGGGCATGGTGGCCGCTGCGCCCGGCGCGACGGGCGCGGACCGCTGTCCCTGCTGCCGGCATACCGCAGAACGTAAGCTGACGATCATGATTCAACGGCCGCAGCCCGACGACCGGTTCCGCACCCGAACCCTGCGCCGGTGGTACGCAGTCTCCTGGGTGTTCCTGGGCCTGTGTCCCCCGGTCATCTCCGCGCTGCACCACACCGGAACGACGAGGTACGGGTCGTTGGCGCTGCTTGCCGTGATCACCCTCTGCTACGCGACCGTTGTGGCCTTTCCCCGTAATCCCGTGCTGCGCTCCCACACCTTTCTGGGCGTGCTCGTCCTCGGCTTGGGCGCACTGTCCCTCCTACGCGGCGACGGCGCGGCACTGTTCATCGTGTCGCTCCCTCACTTCTGGCTCTTCGCCAGGAGCCCGCGGTACTCGATCGCCCTCAGCGGCGCTGCCGCCGCGGCCACCGTGGTCGGCATCATCCGCCATCAGAGCTGGCACGCGGAGGACTTCTCCACCGGCAACATCATCTTCACCCTCATCGGCTACACGGCGAGCGTGTTGCTCGGACTGGGGGTGGTCCGGATCGTCGAGCAGAGCGACGAGCACGCCCGCCGCCTGGGCTCCGAGCTGGAGAGCGCCCAGTCGCGCCTGGCCGAGGCGCACAAACTCCAGGGCGCCACGGCGGAGCGCGAGCGGCTCGCGCGGGAGATCCACGACACCCTCGCGCAGGGCTTCGCATCCATCATCGTGCTGGCGGAGGCGGCCCGCTCCAGCCTCGACACCGCCCCCGCCAGAAGCGCCCGGCAACTGCTCTCGATCGAGAACACCGCACGCGAGAACCTCGCCGAGGCGCGGGCACTCGTCGGCTCCGCCCCGCGGAGCGGTCTCGCCCTCGGTTCGGTCGCCAAGACCCTGCGCCGGACCCTGGACCGGTTCGCCGAGGACACGGGGCTCACCGTCACCGCAGATCTGCCGGACGTCGAGTGCGACCAGCCGACCCGGATCGCGCTCCTGCGCTGCACCCAGGAGTCCCTGGCCAATGTCCGCAAGCACGCGGCCGCCTCCGCCGTGGAGATCGTCCTCACGCCGTCTCCGGATGGCGTCGAACTGGAGATAACCGACGACGGCCAGGGCTTCGTGGTCGAGGACTCCCACGGCTTCGGGCTCAACGGCATGCGCAATCGCCTAGCCGAACTCGGCGGCGAACTGACCGTCACCAGTTCCCTCGGCGACGGTACCCGCGTCCTCGCCGTGATTCCTACGAACAGTCAGGTGTGACGACATGACAGCTCGGACAGAGACGGACGGGCTCCGCATCATCGTGGTCGACGATCACACGGTCATGCGCGCCGGAGTCGTCGCCCTGCTGGCCTCGGAGCCCACCATCGACATCGTCGGCGAGGGCGGCGACGGCCGCGCGGCCGTCGAACTCGTCGAGCGTCTGAAGCCGGACGTGGCACTGATCGATCTGCGGATGCCGGTCCTCGACGGGGCGAGTGCCACCGCCGAGATCGTCGCCCGCCACCCGGGAACCCGGGTACTGATCCTGACCACGTACGACACCGACGCGGAGATCGAGCGCGCGGTCGAGGCCGGCGCGATCGGCTACCTACTCAAGGACACCACGCGTGATCAGCTCGTCGACGCCATCCGCTCCGCGTCCCGCGGCGAGACCGTCCTGGCCCCGAGGGTCGCGGAGCGGCTGGTTGCCCGCATGCGGCAACCCGCTCCGGTGGCCCTGACCACCCGGGAGGTGGATGTGCTGAGCGCGGTCGCCGACGGCCTGTCCAACGTGGAGATCGGTCGGCGGCTGGTCATCGCGGAGGCCACGGTGAAGACCCATCTGCTGCGGGTCTTCGCCAAGCTCGACGTCAGAGACCGCACGCACGCGGTGGTCGTGGCCCTCGAACGCGGACTGCTGGACAGGCGTTAGCCCAGGTGTTCAGTGATCGGCGCCCTGGCCGGCTCCTGACACCGTCAGTCCCTCCGCGCTGTCCTCGTCGTCCGAGCCCGGCCACGTCGGGGTCGCGCAAGGGCCGCGGGCTGCCGCCGGCCGGGGCGGGGGCGGTGAAGCTGTAGCGACCCAGCATTGAGATCGCGGTGCCTGAGCGGGGACAGCCGGCCATGTCCTCGGCGCGGAGCTGGGCGACAGCGGCGTTGACGTACCTGGAGCCTTCGTCACCTTCGAACGCTCTGGTCGGAGACACTGGCGTGATGCTTGGTCGGAGTGCTCGGGCTGGTCGTGGGCGGGACTCGATCGCCAGTGGCTGGTTGCAGGACGCGGCCAAGCGCGGCGTCGCGGAGAAGGACGTGCCCGCCGGCTGCACACATCTGATTGCCGCGATGGAACGGCTGTGGTTCACGCCCGAGGAGGTTGTGCAGCTGGCAGCCCTGGGCGACGCGGCGAAGGCCGCCTTCGACGCCTCGGCCGAGGGCCAGCGACTCGATGCGCGGCGTCGGGGATTGACGGAGCAGGACAGGGTGACCGCCGAACGTACGGTCGTCCTGTGTTCGCCCGAGGGCCGGGCCCTGGTGGACGAACGTGCCCGCCTCGCGGACGCGGCGGCGGCCGTGCTCGACGCCGACGACGCGCAGCGGGCCCGCGCCGACGAGGATGAGGACGGCGGCGACCCGGGGGACTACTACCGGGTGCAGCGGCCCAGGAACGAGGCAGCCTACGAGCGTGCCCGTCACGCGCTGGCCGAGTTCGACGCCCGGCACCCTGAGATCATCGAGGCACTGACGGAGCAGCGGGACGCCGCGGTCCGTCGCCATCTGGAACTCGACTGACCCGTCCGGCCCCTGCTCGACTCGACTGTTTGGTCCGACCGGCAAGAGGCGGCCCGCTGCCACGTGACGGGCGGGTGGATGCAGCCCGGGTCCAGGCGGTCATGGAGTTCTCTACGCTCAGTGATCACGAGGGCCGTGCCCGCGGCGTCGGCAGTCCGATCGCGATCCGATCCGACAACGGCTCCTGGTCGAACTGGCGCAGACGTCGTCAAGCCACAGCCTGCCGCAGCCACTGCCGGCGACGACCTGCCACCTTCTCGACCGGGCCACGGCATGGAGCCGGACACCCTGCAGCCAAGCTAGGGTCAGACCGTCCGCCTCTAGTCGCCACTGACCGGCTGCGCCTGCTCGCCCGAGCGACGGGGGTGGGGTCAGAGTGACTGTGGAGACGGGCGGAGGGCGTACACGTGTCCGTCGGCCGAGGAGACGAGGGCGCAGTCGCCAGTGAGCGTGGTCGCGCCGGACGTGACCGGGCCGCCAGTGCGGAACAGGCCCACGGGGCGCCCGGTCGGCGAGAGGAAGCACACGGAGCCGTCGCGGCAACCCACGACGATCGTGCCATTTGCCAGTTGGTTGATCGCCCCGCGCGCCTGCGGTCCGACAGGCGCCACCCAGGCCAGACGTCCGGAGCGAGTCTCGACCGCGAAGAGGTGTCCGTCTCCGGCGACGTGGACGTGGCCGTTGGCGACCAGCGGCGTGGTGTAGAGGCAGCGTCCGAGTCTGCGGCGCCAGCGGACGGTGCCGTCGGCCGCGTCCAGGGCCGTCAGCATACCGTCGAAGTCGGCGCAGTAGCAGGTGTTCGTGTCGTCGACGACGAGATCGGCCTTGACCGGCGCATCGAGCACGCGACGCCACCGGGGCTGCTCGTCGTCCGTGCTGAAGGCGGTGACCGTCCCGGAGTTGTCCGCGCCCAGCACGGTCGTCGTGCAGACCACGGCGGGGCGGGCGTGGGCGTATCCGGAGAGGGGCCGCCGCCACGACACCGAGCCGTCGCAGGCGCGCACGCGCAGCAGGGCGCCGGCCCGGGGCAGTTGGGTGGCGGGGACGAGGAGGTGTCCGGTCCCGTCGTCCGCCAGGCCCGCGCCGATGCGGTCCGCGCAGCGGGTCTCCCAGCGCAGATGGCCGGTGTCGCGGTCGACGCAGCGCAGGACGCCGTCGTCGCTGCCGATGACGGCGCCGTGCGGGGTGAATAGCGGTGTGCAGTGGGTGGGTGAGGGAGCATCGGGGTCGCCGAGCGGTACCTGCCAGCGCAGAGCGCCTGAGAGATCGACGGCGTGCAGCTGTCCGCGGTTTGATCCGACGACGACGAGGTCCCCGTCCTGCGTCGGGCGCGAGAAAGGGACGTCGTCGTCGACGTTGACGCCGCCGAGTCGCCACCGCACCTGCGGGGCGGCGCTCTGCTCCGGGCTCCCTGCGATGCCCAGGTCACTGAGCGTGAACAGGTGGCGCCGTGGTACCTCGTCGTGGGGCCGGCGGGTCCGGTGGGTGTTGTCGAACCTGACCAGCGTGACGATGACCACCGGGCACAGGCCGTACTGCAAGAGGGTCTCGACGACCCAGCCCACCGTGGCCCCGCTGCTCTCGAGGTCGTCCACGACGGCGACGGGGGACCCGTGCAGCGGCAACGGGCCCTCCAGCTGCCGCCGCCGACCGTACGCCTTCGCGCGCTCGCGCAGGACGAGCCCGTCGAAGGGGCTCCCCCGTCGTGCCGACTCCAGGACCAGCGCCCCCACCAGCGGCCCGCCGGACAGGCCGGTGCCGACGACCGCCCGCGGGCGGAAGGGGATCAGCAGCTCGTACAGCAGTCGACTCACGGCGGGTATCACGTCGGCGGCCAGGGCGATCTCTCGGCAGTCGAGCATCCAGCCATAGGGCTGGCCGTTGGTGCGCCACCCCTCACCGGGGCGGAAGGCGCGGTTGAGCAGGGCCTCGCGGACCGTGCCCAGGTCTTGCTCGGCCTGTTGCGGGTGGGATGTGGTCTGGACCTTGTCCGCACTCACCGACGATTTACCCGGCGACTGCGGAAGGCCTGCGACCGCCACGTCGGTGCCTGCCCGGCACCGTCCGTGACGCCTGGGGTCCGTTCGGCTGTCGGTGTGGCGAGCTGTGGGAAGTGCCGGTCGTTCTCCCGGTCACCGAACAGGAACGTGATGTTGATCCGGCGGTTGGTGTAACCGGGAGCGAACCGTACGCCCTGGGTGGCGTGGAAGAGGTCCGAGTTGAAGATCACCGCGCGGTTGGCTCGGTAGGGGATCTTCCGGACCGTTGCACGGCGGTCGGCCAGCAGCGTTCGCATCAGGTCGGCGCGCCCGTTGTACGACATGAAGTCCCACCACAGCGGGGCGTTGATGTCGTAGACGTCCAGGCCACCGGAGTCGGGATCGAGGTTGGCCTCCTCGGGTGTGATCCAGAAGTTCACGTTCACCGCCGCGAAATCGGCGTGCAGCGTGGAGCCTGCCGGCAGCGAAGCCCCGTTCTTGAAGGCCCATACCTGGCGCAGCGGGTACTCGCTCGGCAGCACGCTCGGCAGTGCCTCCTGCAACTCCTGCGCGATCTGCAGCAACAGTGGGCAATTGAAGCCGTCGTGGAAGAAGGCGCCGAGCCTGCCATGTCCGTAGCGGTTCGCCGTCCATACCGTCGACTCCAGGCAGAAGGCCCGCAGTTCGTGCAGTGCCTCGGGGGACAGGACCTGGTCGATGGCGATGACACCGCGTTCCTCGTGGTAGCGACGATCGACCTGCTGCCAGTCCTGGTCGCCGGACAGTGCCCTCGCCACTCGTGGCGTGTCCCGGATGTGCAGGAACCGGTTGTAGACGTCGCCGATGGCCTCCTCGTCGCTCGGGCCCAGCGGCACCTGGTGCTGAATACCCTCCCTCTCGAGCCGTGCGGCCACCTGCTCGTACGCGAGAGCGAAGGGCGCCAGATCGATGTCCAGCACTCCCTGGCTGGTGAGGTAGCCGAACTGTTCCACGTCGTGGCGCAGCTTCTGCACAGTGAGGAATCGCGGGGGGCGGGTGCTGCCGGGGAGCGGCTCGATCTCGCGGTCCTGGGGGTACCAGGGGCTTGCCCACCTCAACGCCCCGATGATCTGGGCGAATTCGGAGGCGGTGTCGAGGTCGGCCTCGCGAAACAAGCGGGTGATCTGCTGGGCGCACCAGTCGAAGCCGCGCTCACCGCTGACCAGTTCCCGGCGCACGAGCGGGCGGGCGGCCTGGACTTCGCCCTTCGCGAGCAGCAGCTGGCAAAGGTTGCGCCGGGCGAGCGTCTGGTCCGGGTCGTGGCGCAGCGCCTCCCGGTAGCAGGTCTCCGCTTCCGCAGGATCGCCGACGCACTGCCGGACCCAACCCAGGTTGTTCCAAGCCATGGCATGGAAGGGGTCTTCCGCCACGGCCTTGCGCAGCAGTTCCTCGGCCTCCCGGTAGGCACCGCGTTGCGAGAGCCGATGCCCCTGGTGCACGACGTCGGAGACGTTCATCGCGTCCTCCCTGCGATTGGTTGGGTAGTGCTGGACTCCGACCGGTGGGCAGAGCTGAGCGGCCGGGTGTCAGGCCTCGAACGCGACATCGAGCAACCCCTGCTCACGCAGGAGGTTCGCGTGTTGGAACAGGGCGTCCAGCGAAACCAGCACGTAGGCCGGGTCGAACATCTCCCCGGAGCCTGGGGCGTCCTCCACCGCGATGTGCGTGAACGGGCTGCGGGTGATGCCGGTGTGGGTGAACGGGCTGGTACTGGACGTGATCCCGGTCGTTCCCCCGCCCGTGATGAAGGTCGTGAAGGTGATGGCGGTCAGCGTCCCACCACCGCCGGTCCCGCCGTCACCACCGCCGGTTCCGCCGTCACCGCCACCGGTTCCGCCGTCACCACCGCCGGTCCCGCCGTCACCACCGCCGGTCCCACCGTCACCGCCACCGGTCCCGCCGTCACCACCGCCGGTCCCGCCGTCACCACCGCCGGTCCCGCCGTCACCGCCACCGGTCCCGCCGTCACCACCGCCGCCCTCCAGGACAACCGGCCGGCGCGCCAGGAACGGGACGAGGACCTCGTCGAGACCGACGGGATGCTGCCCCTCGGTGGCGGCACGCATCATCGCCACCAGGACGTGGTGAGCCCCCTGCTGGGCAGCCCCTCGCGCGAACTCACTTGCGAATGCGTTGCGGTCCGTGGCGATGTCACTGGCGGCGGCACGGTCGTACAGCCAGGTCAACAACGGACGGTTGGCCATGACCGAATAGATGAGCTGATCACTGACCGAGGCCTGTTCGGCAGACAGCTGGACGCCATGGACGTAGTCGAAAATCAGCGCCGAGGGACTCGTAACGAACTGCTCCCGGAGGAGGTAGTCCGTGGCCATGACCCTGAACAGCGAGTCCAGCCGACGCACCATCCCTGGAGTCGACAGGCCGCCGCGCGCCCCGGGCGCCACCTCGGCAGACGGGACAAGACGGAAAAGTCGATCAGTCTCCATGCGTTTCCTCGATCCGGAGAGAGCAGATATAGGACGTAAAGTAACTAAAAGAGTACATTTAGTAGCGGACCAGCCTTGCAACGCACCCCACGACACGAGCACGGGATGGCATGTACCGACCGAGATGGAGAGGTAGAACCTGGTCCTCCCAAGGACAGGACCTGTTCGTCTGCGAGGTCCTGTCCGGCCTGCGAGGCGGATTCTTCCTGGACTCCGGCGCAGGGGACGGCACCAACGGCAGCAACACCCGACTACTTGAGGAGGAGTACGGCTGGTCCGGAATTTGCCTGGAGCCGAACGCCGACCTGTACTCCCAGCTCAGGCGGGACAGGCGCTGCCTGTGCCTGCCCTTCTGCCTCTACTCGCGGAACGGCACCATCCCCTTCTTGGAGGGAGCTCGCGAACTGGGCGGCATCGTAGAAGCATTCCTTCCCGTCGACCTCGCACGCGCCGAGGTGGCGGCCGAACTGCTGCGCCGCGGTGACCGACCGGTCGTGGTGGACCGCGCGGTGCGGCGGCCTCTGACCGTCCTGGAAGAGACCCGAGCGCCACACGTCATCGACTACTGGAGCCTGGACACCGAAGGCTCCGAACTGGAGATCCTTCGCTGCTTCCCGTTCAGCCGCTACCGGGTCCGGGTGATCACCGTGGAGCACAACCACGGCCCGTCACGGGAGCCGATCCGGAACCTGCTGGAGGCCGAAGGCTACCGGCGGGTCGCAGCCCTGGACATCGACGACGGATACGTCCTGCGTCGCCCGGTCGACACCGTCAGTTAGTGGGCGTTTCGTTCCTGGTTTGTCGCGGTCAGGTTCCGCGCCAGGTTGGGGTGGATTCGCCGGTGAGGCGGCGGGTCATGAGACTGATCACCGCGGCGTGGATCATGGCTTCGGAGCGGGCGGGGAGGGCTTCGTAGTCGCGGGCGAGTCGGCGGTGGTTCATCAGCCAGCCTGGGGTGCGCTTGACGACCCAGCGGCGGGGCTGGACCGCGAACCCCCTGATTGCGGGGTCGCGGAGGACGATGTCGACGTTGATGCCCAGGGTGGCGCCGTGTTCGACGACGGCGTTCTTGTAGCCCATGTCGGCCCAGGCCTGGGCGACGGTGGGGTGGTCGGCGGCCACCCTGGTCAACAGCTGCCGGCCGGCGGTGCCGTCCCCCGACGGCAAATGGATCACTTGAGGCGTCGGGTGGTGGGTCGGCCGTCCCAGCGATAGCAGCTACGTGCTTGGCGGATCAGCATGCGGAGCGTGACGAGGGTGGCGGCGAGGTATAGGTAGATGTCCACGACCTTGCCGTTCCTCTCGGTGCAGCGCCGGAGCTTGCCGTAGGCGTTCATCCACGAGTGGGTGCGCTCGACCGGCCAGCGTCTGCCAGCTTGGATCGGGGCTGGCACGCCCTTGCGGGCGATGTCGGCCGTGAACCCCAACTTGGCTATCAGCGAACGTGACTTGTCACTGTCGTAGCCCCGGTCGAGGTTGACATTGACGGTGTCTGGAAGCGCGCCGACCTGCTCTGTCGCGGCGCCCAGGGTCGGCCCGAGCAGCGGCGAGTCGTGCCGGTTGGCTCCGGCGGAGACGATCCCAAGCGGGACGCCGCGAGCGTCGCAGGCGGTGGAGCGCTTCAGCCCCTGCTTGCCTCGGTCGACGGGCGAGCGGCCGGCCTTCTCCCCGCCGGACGGGGCCTCGGTGATGCAGCCGTCCACCGAGATCTCGCCCAGGTCGAGGCCGATCATCCGGTCGTAGGCCTCCACTGCGAGAGCGTGCACCATCCTGGAAATCCCTTGCTGTGCCCATTCTTTGAGGCGTCGGCGGATGGTGCGGTAGGAGCATCCCGGGGTGGAGATCCGCTCATATCCGGAGCCGTGGACCAGCGCGAGCACGACGTGCTCGAAGACGGTCCGGTCGGAGACCCGGCGGCGGTGGCAGCCGAGCGGGTGGCTCGCGGCGAACTCTCCTCGGACAGGCAGGAGCGCGGCGAACTGGTCCCAAAGGGGGTCGAGCAGACAGGATGGGAGCGTGGGCACGGCCGTCCTTCGTGATCACTGAGCGCAGAGAACTCCATGATCACGCGGACCCGTGCCCGTTCTGCGACCTCCCCGGAGGCTCGGTGCCCCCGGCGAGCCGGGCCAGGAGCACGTACGGCTGGGTCACGGGGCGGTCAGCTCCTCGGCGGTGTCGGCCTCGGCCGCGGCGAGACTGCCCTTGGCGGAGAGCTCGTCCAGGAGGTTCTGGATGCCGAGGTCGTACGTGAGGACGCGGCCGCCGGCGATGTCGGAGCGCATGCGGGTGACGAGCCGGTGGTGCTTCAGGAGCCTCTCGGCGGCGCGGCTGGCTCCGCCGCCGGTCTGCTCGTCGATGGGGTCCTCGAAGACGGCGGAGTGGTTGAAGGGGCGCTTGCCGTCGAAGGCGAGGACCAGCTTGGGCAGGGAGCCGGTGGAGGCGGTGGTGTTCTTCTTGGCAGCGGGCATGGCGTCGATGAACGCCCCCACGAACTGGCGCTCGGCGGCGACGGCGGCCTGGTCGGCTTCCTCGGCGCCCATGCCGCCGGCCATCAGGTTGACGCGCAGCTGGACGCGGTCGAGGGCGGCGTGCCGGTAGAAGGTGCCGGAGATGAGGGACTGGTAGCCGGTCATACCGGCGCCCGCGTCGTCGGCGGCGTCGAGGTAGTCCAGGGTGTTGGCCTTGCGGCGGATCTTGGAGTCGTCGGCGGCGCTGTAGAAGTCGTCGATCTGGGCGGCCGCGTGCACGGTGAAGGCGGGGCCGGTCATGATGGCATCGTCCACGTTCGGGGAGTCGGCGATCTCGGCGAGGAAGCGACCGTAGAGGGCGATGTCGATGGCGTCCCGGGGGGCGAGGGCGGCGAGCACGGCCGCGCGGACGGCCTTGGGGAGGGTCGGGATGCCGGTCCCGGTTGCGCTTTCCTCGACCTCGACGGGCAGGGTGTTCTCGTCGGCCGCCGCGGCGCGCCGCTTGCTCTTGGCCTTGGCCGTCTCCGCGGCCTTGCAGGCCTCCTCGAACTCGCCGACCCAGGAGAGGACGTCGTCCCGGTGGGCGTGGAGGAACTCCGCCAGCTTGGCCCCGGCGTCTTCGGGGGCGAACAGCAGCACCTTGGTCAGTTGCGGGTGTGCTCCTTGTCACCGAACTTGAGGCCCACGCCTTCCAGGACGGCCTTGGCGACGGGCAGCGCGTCCGTCTCCTCCCAGCCGAGGCCGCGCAGCGCCTCCGCGGTGAGCAGCGCCCATTCACGGGTGCGGATACCCATGGTGCAGCCGGCCAGGGCTCCCTCTCCCGCGTTGGCCTTCTCGCGGCCGAGGGTGCGCTCGGTCCGGCGGCGGGCCTGCGAGGTGATCAGGTTCCGGGTCTCGCCGCCGAACGGGATGGTCTTCGCCATGCCGTTCTCATCCCGGACCGGCAGGACGGCGACCAGGCTCTCGAGGGCGTGCAGGGACAGGAACTGGTGGCCGTCGAGCCGCTCGGAGACGGCGCCGGTCCGGATGATCGTCATGTGGTCCGCCACCTCACTCTTCTATTACTCGTTTACTTCTGTCTTTTGTGTTCTCTTCATTGAACGCGGAACACCTCCCAGCGTACGTTTCGCGATCACGGAGGACATCCGCTCCTCATGAGACCGTCAAAGGCTGTCGGAGGACTGCGCCCGGGTCCGCCGGAAGCCCGTTGCGTGCACCTGCCGGCCTGACAGCATGTCGAGGTGACTGGAGAGGTGCACAACAACAACGAGGGTTCGGCCCGGAACTTGATCCAGACAGGGAGCGCCCGCGACATCTACGTGGGCTCCTCGCCCGCTTCCCATGACGGACGTTCTGCCTCCGCCGATGCCGAGAGCGATGCGCTGGACGGGCTGGCCCGCGAGGTCCTGGATCAGTGGCGGGACGAGGCCAACGTTCGCGGTCTGCGGGAGCGCGTTCCGATGGTGATTCCATGGGAGCTGGAGCAGGGGCACGGAAGCGGGCCAGGCGAGAAGCACTCCGAGCAGGTCGGGCTCGATGGTCTGGTCGCGCGTGCCACAGCGCTCTCACCGTACCAACTGGTGATCACCGGCGCGCCCGGGGCGGGCAAGTCCTCCATAGCTGTCCTCCTCGTGGTCAGACTGCTGGAGGGCAGAGAGCGGGGCTCCGGAGAGGCCGTTCCGGTCATCCTGTCGTTGTCGGACTGGAACCCGGAAGTCAACCTCTGGGACTGGATCATCAGACGGGTAGGCGAGGACTACGAAGAACGCGTCAGAGGCCTCGACCAGTACGTGGTGAAGTCGCTGGTGCAGAACCGGCGGATCGTTCCGGTGTTGGACGGCTTCGACGAACTGCTTCCACTTGCCCGCGAGGATGCCGCAAAGGCGCTGAAACTGTCGTTCGACACGGGAGAGACGCTGGTTCTGACATCCAGACCGGAGGCCTACCAGGATGCCGTCGACAAGGTGCCCTTCCTGCGAGGTGTTCCGGTTCTGCGCGTCCTGCCGGTCCCGCCCAAGGCCGCAAGGACCTACCTCGCCCAGGTGTGCGATCGGGAACGCCTCGGATCCTGGCAGTCACTCTTCGACACGATGGAGAGCGATCCCGAGGGCCCAGTCGCCAAGGCCCTCTCCTCGCCCCTGATGCTCGGGCTCTCGGCGACGGTGTACGCGCCGAAGGAGGCCGACCCTCGTGAGCTGCTCGATGGGAAACGACTGCCCACGCAGACCGACATCGAGGGCCATCTGCTGGACGGGTTGATTCCTGCCGTCTGCGCGCAGGGACCACGGCCGTCCTACCTCCCCGGACCGGTGCACCGCTGGAGGTCCAACAGGGCGCTCGCGTACTTCTGCTTCCTCGCCGCCGAACTCCACCACCGACGTACCCACAACATCGCATGGTGGCAGCTGCGAAGCCTGCTGACCGAACCGGGCGTGTGGGGCGCCGTCGTCATCGTCGCCGCAGCCGTCTGCGGCACGTCGGCGAGCTATGCGATCGCAGGGCTCGCCGCCGTCCTCGGGGCTTCTCCCCCACGCCCCGGGCTCGGGATCGCGGGAGTGGGCCACGTACTCGGGGCCGTCGCCGCGGTCGCCATCATCACGACGGCGTTCGGAAGGATCCTGACGAGGCACCTGTTCAGTGGCTTCGACGATCGCCCACGACGGCCGGCGCCCGGAATCAGTGGGCAGCTGTTCCTGGCAGCATCGGCCGTCGCTACGGCAGCCGTCGGTGTGGCCCTGCCCAGCAGCACGTCGGCGAACCTGTGCGTCCTCGTTCTTCCCGTACTGTCCGGTGTGCTGCTGACCCGGTCGGCCGAGTCCGATCTGGCGGCCAGACCGGCACAGCTGTTGCACGGCGAGCGCAGGATCGCCCTCGTCGAATCCATGATGGTCGCGCCGGCCGTCGCAGGGACCTCCTTGGCGTTCTTCCACTGGCTCGACGGTGATCCGCTGCTCATCGTCGGCGGGCTCGCCATCGCCTGGTCGTGCTCGGCTGCCGTGCTGATGGCCCTCAGCCGATGGGGCCGCTGGAGCGCCACGCGCCTCATCCTGGCGGGGCGGCGGCGTGTGCCACAGGACCTGCTGGGCTTTCTCGAGGAGGGCCGCCAGCTGGGCGTGCTGCGGCGGGTCGGTACGGTCTACCAGTTCCGGCACGCCGCACTCAGGGCCCGGCTCTCGGGTGAGGCGGCAGACGGGATAGCCGATAGCTCCGAAGGTCCCCGCGCGGTGGTGCTCAGGAGCAGTGTGGGCAGCGTCAGGGCCCTGCGGGCGCTGGCATTCGATCTGTTGGCGCTGATCTCCATGTTCCTCCTGGTGGTCTCCCCGATGACCTCGGGATCGGGCTTCCGCGCCGACTTGCGCCAGACCTGGCTACTGCTGGTGCGTTGGTGGCCTCTGCTGCCGGGGGTGCTCGGCGTTCTCGTCCTGGGAGCACTGGCCTTGCGGGCGGTGGCGACGCGGCTGCGCATCGACAGCGAGGGCGTGCAGCTCAACGAGGGCCGCCGACTGCAGCTGCGGTGGGAGCAGGTGGCGGAGGTCCGGGTGCGCAGGGTCCGGTTCCGCAGGGACGCGGAGGCGGGCGCCCCCAGCGTGAACGTCTCCTACTGTCTCGTGATGAGGCCGGTGACCGGGCTGGCGACCCCGCGCCACCTCACCGACTCGGAAGGCTGGGTCAGGGTGTGGGAGCTGGGCTCCACCGAGGTGGTACCGCTCGACCTTGAGGTAGCGCTGTCCCGGTTCGCCGCTGATCGCTGGCGTCGTGACGTCTGAAACCTGAGGCCGTCCCGCGTCAACATGTCTCGCCGCCTCGCTGCTCGACAGCGCATCTGGATTTTCCGCGGAAAATCCGAGGGCCGGCTGGTCCGCTCACGATCCGGCCGGTGTCGATGAGGTAGGCCGCGGCTTGGGAGAGCGCGAGCGGGAGGTGGCCGAGGTCGTCGGCGAGGGCGGCGAGTTCGGTGTCGGTTTCCTGTCGGTCGGCGGCGAGGGCACCGGTGAGGTAGGACTGGGAGTCGACCGGGGTGAACACTCCGACCGGAACGATTCGGCGGCCCATGGTGATGGCCGCGTCGCGGCGCCGGCTGGTGACCAGGGTCCGCCCCTGTGGGCTGGCGGGCGGCCACAGCCCGGTGAGGTCGGCGGGGTCGGCGACGTCGTCCAGGACGATGAGCCAACGGCAGGACGGCCGTCCCGGTCCCGGTTCGAGCCAGGCCAGGAACTGCCGTGCCGCCCGCTCGGCATCGGACGTGTCGTCGCCGAGGAGCTCGGCGGCCGCCGCTGCGAGACCGGCCACCACCTCCGTGGTGGTGGTGGCCGCGGTGATCCACACGAGGACGTCCAGCTCGCCACCGTGCCAGAGGGTTCGGGCGTAGTGGGCGGCGAGCTGGGTCTTGCCCACACCGCCCAGGCCCACCACCACTCCGGCCGCCGGTGCGACCACAACCGTGTTCTCGCCCGGCTCGAGTGCGCGCGCCAGACGTTCCGACTCACCGCGGACCTGGAAGCAGCCGGCCTGTGGCGGGATCCGCTCGACCAGGTGCGGCCACTCGGCTGCCGTCCGTACGGCGTGCTGGTGCACGGTGAGGCTGGCGGCCTGGTACACGTCGCCGTGGACCGTGCTGTTGATGATGCGGTTCGAGACGCCCGGCACCGTCTGCTCGTCGTCCACGCCGTTCGCCCCCCGCCGGTCGTGGTCCAACTGCGTTCAGTGTCGCGCGGAAGGAACCTTGCCGGTACGACGGTGGAAGACCGGATCCGGTGCGGACGGCTCGTTCGGCACCTGGAGAGAGGCACGCTTCAGAGGCGGGGGCTTGGGCGTACTCACGCGAGGGGGCGGGCGAGTGCCTCGGGTCGCCAGCGGTGGTCGTCGGGTGCAATCGCCCGGCGGCGAACGCTGTCTGCGGGGAGGGCATTCGGCGGGCAGGCGCTGCAGCCGAAGGCCCGGCTCGGCACCACATGAGCCGCTTGCTCGACGGGCATGCTCGATCGGAACCGCTCCAGCCCGCCGAGGGCCTGCAGAAATTTTCCACGGAAAATCCGGAGCCGTCAGGAGAGCGGACTTCCCTGGTGCTCGGCGCTCTCGGCGCGGTGGCCGTCAGCCCGAGGCGGTTGAGGTCCAGGTTGCGCAGGATCTGTCCCCGCAAAGCCGGAGCCGACTTCCCCGGCCTGAACCTCCCGTCCTGCCTGGCAAGGAAGCCGAAACCCAGCCGAACCGGCCTCGCGTTCCTGACCGACGAGACGGCTGCCGTGTCTGGGACCTGGGCCCCACCGAGGTGGTGCCGCTCGAACCGGAGTCCGCGCTGTCGTGGTCGCTGCCGACCTCTGGCGAGGTGAGGACTGAGACCGTAGGCGGGCTTCGGGGATGGGCAGCCGATTGTCCCGGGTACTCCCCTGGGTGGTTGCCCGGTGGCCGGACGGATCGGCGCTGGCTCCGCTCGGCGCCTTGGATTTTCCGCGGAAAATTCGAGACGGCGGGGAGTCGGGCTCCCCGAGTCTGGGAGTGCCGGACAGCCAGTGACGTCGGCGGCCGGATGGCCAGCTGGTTGGCCGGTCGGCCGGTCGGCCGAGGCGGATCGCGGCCCCAACCTCAGCTGCCCGAAGCCTTTCCAGAATTTTCCGCGGAAAATCAGCGGGTCAGCGTGTCCTGGCCATGGCTGCGAGCCCACGGCGCCCGCCGCACGCCCGACACGTCCGTCGCCGGACCACTCATGGCATTCGACCGGTGATCCCGCTGGAAGCCTCAACGTCGTCTTCGCTGGGCCAACGCCCCTCTGTGTGCAACCGGATGAGCGCGGCGTGGGAGAGCGGGCTGGCACTGTTGGTCACGTCCCCGTTGGCGGTGTAGTCCAGGAGCACGACGTCCTCCTTGTCCCTGAGCAGCTCGACCAGGTCGGCGGTGCGGTGCTCGAGGATCCACCGGTAGGCCGGCAGGTAGATCCGGCGCCGAGCCGCTTCGTAGGGCAGCAGCCGGTCGCCGTGCAGGCCCGTTCGGTGGCCTCGGACGGGGCCGTATCGACGGACTGTCCGCTTCAGGCCCTTCATCGTGGTGACGCTCAGCTTCGTGGGGTCGACGTCGGAATCATGGAAGACCTTGAGGGCTTGCCAGATCCCTTCCACCGACTGACTGGTCGCACCATCGCTGTAGGGGACCGGAATGCCGCCGTGCGGATAGAACGGGCTCAACCGCACCCACGGGTCCGGCGCCTTGAAGGTCACGTCGATGATCTCCGCGCCGGGGAACGCGGCGGTCAGTGACGTCATCGCACGGCGACGGCTGGCAATACGGATCGACACCTGAAGGTCCCCCGTCTTGACGGCATCAGCCACCGAGCATCCCCGATGGCACTGACAGCCCGCCCCGCCCGTGGCACCGGGCAGCGCTCCGGCCGCCCCGCACGCAGGATCGGCCAAGCCCAGGCTCGGAAATTTTCCGCAGAAAATCGGCCGGGCCGGAGCGGCTCGGGTGACGCCTGGGCCAGGGAGCACGACCGCGTCCGACCGCACCGGGCCCACGCCGCATCCTGCGCGCGGTGTCAGCACCGGTGCCTGGAGTTCGCGGACGTGAGATCACCTGAAGAGCTGGACACGATCGACTGGCCGTCCCTCGGACACGCCTACGGCGATGGCAGCGACGTCCCCGGCTGGATACACGCCCTCTACTCCGACGACCCAGACCAGGCGCGCACGGCCGTCTTCGAGTTCTTCGGCCGAGCCCTGCACCAGGGGTCGGTCTCATCGGCCGCCGTGGCAGCCGTCCCCTTCCTCGCCCACGCGGCGGTGCACACACTGTCCACGAGCGGGCTGGCCTGCTCGCGGCTCTGGCCGGATGCGGGGGCACCGGAGTGGAGCCGGCGGAACCCTCCCGATGGTGCTCCGCGAGCTGACCGCCGGCTACGAGTCCGACCCAGCCAGCGCGGTCCGCGCCGAGGCGCTGACCGTCCTGACCCTCCTCGATCCAGATCCGGCCGTGACCCACCGTCGACTCCGCTCCGCACTCACGGACCCGGTGCCGGCCGTCCGCGCCGCGGCCGCCCTGGCTCTCGTGGAACGGGCCGAGGCGCCCTACCCGGCCGATGTGGTCGCCGTCCTGGCCGAGGCCGGAGGTGACCCGGAGTTCGACGCCGAAACCAACGAGTTCGTCCCCGGGATCGGGAGCACCGAGGAACGCGCCTGGATCCTGACCGAGGACGCGGACGCCCTCGCGGCGGTGGCCCGCGGCTGGATCGACCGAGGGGACCACCAGGGCCGCGGCATGCGCCGCGCCCGGCAGCTGTCCGAGATGTGGCGCGACCGCGAGGACGAGACCGTCGGCCTGCTCACCGCCGCCCTGCCCCACGAGCACTCCCCCTGGGATCTCGGCATCCTGATCGGCATCATCTCCCGGTGGTTGCCCGACGTCTGCCATCCCGACCCGGCGCTCGCCGACAACCTCCTCCCCCACACCCGCACCGACTTCCTCGCCGGCCGCAAGGCCCAGACGGTCCTCGGTCAGCTCGGTGATCCGCGTCTGCTCACCGACGTTCCCGACCCGAGCCCGGAGGCATTGGCCGCGCTCGCCGTCCGGACCCGGAGCCCCGAACACCAGCGCCTCGCCCTACGGCACCCCGACGGCACCGGACCGGACGGTCTCTACGCCGACCTCTCCCCCGAGGACGCCCGCGCGTGCCCTCACCGGGCAGGGCCGGACCGTCCGTTTGCGCGACCTGTCCGGTGACATCCGGCTGAAGCTGACGCCTCCGAGGGCCGGCCCTGGCAGCGTCTCCGAAGACGTCTTCGTCGACTTCTACGACCGGAGCGGCTTCTTCACCATCGAGGCGTTCGCGGAGTGCGCTCGCTATCTCGACGACACACCCGTGGACTCCGAGGGAGCGCCGGAACACCTGGCCTACCTCTCGGTACCGGCCAAGGTCCGCCGGAGTGACCGCGATCGCGCAGAGGATTTTCCGCGGAAAATCCTCTGCCCTGCCGGAGCCGCCATCGAAGGCGGGTGTCCGACGGTGAGGCGGCACATTGCGGACGACCCATGGCGCTGAGCCGTTCACGGCTGTCCAAGCCGCGGAATTTTCTGCGGAAAATTCGTCCGTCCCGATCCTCCAAGCGGTTCCGTCAGCCGACGGGGGAGCGGACCGCCGAGACGCCTCGAACAAGTGCGGCACCGAGCGTGGTGTGGTGCCCGCCGATGCCCAGAAGGCAGCAGGCGCGAAGAGAAATTCGCCGGGGCCGCCGTGAACCGGCCGCTACCTCACGAGGACGTTCTCCGGGGGGGGTGACCTAGATGCGGCCGATGCTGCTGGTGGACGCGGACGGGCCGCTGAATCCGTCAGCGGCGAAGCTGTACCGGCACCCCGACGGCTACGAGACGCATCGACTGATGACACCGCGGTGGGAGGCGGCCGAACGTCGCAGGATCGCTCAGTGGGACCTTCCCAAGAAGCCGGTGAAGCCACTGCGTGTCCGGCTCGACCCGGCTCACGGACCGGCGCTCGCCGGCCTGCCGTTCGACCTGGCGTGGGAGCAAGAGGCCGACACCTTCCTCGAGCCCCTCCTGGGACTGCCCGCCCTGCTGGTCGTCGCCTGCCCGATCCGCGTCGCCCAGCCCGACGACGGCATGTTTTGGAAGACGCCGGAAATCCCGGCCTGTGTGCGCAGGGCCTCCCGTTCGCGTGGGGGGACGACCGAACCACACGGACGCGGACCGCACCTGCGGCCAGGTACACCACCGCGGTCCGGCGCTCCTCCATGCCGCCGATCCGAAACCGGACTGACGGCGGAGGAGTGTGCGCTCGCGGCCCGGGTGTGCCCGGAGTGCGAGCGTGCCGACCTCCATCTGGCCTTCACCGTGCCGAGGTCGCCCTCCTTGAACGTCATGGCCGCGCTCTGGTGCGGTGCGTGCCTGTGCGGAATCCATCTCGGCAACTGTCCCCGGCCCGAGACCGGGAGAGTCTGGAGCAGGGACGACACGCAGCGCGGGAGGCCGGTGCCCGACTACACCTTGATCCCGTGGGAGTAGCTCCGCCCCGCGCGAGCAGCAGTGGCTACCAGCCGACACGAAGCAGGAGGTCGTCGGGCTGTACCCGGGGGAGTGCAGGCGGGGAGTGTGCCGGGTAGGGCCTGACTCAGGACCTGGTTTGACTCCGTACCCGTGTCCTTCTTCGAACCCGGCTGTAAGGCGGAAACCCCTGGCCCCCGTTGTCGCCGTCGAGTGAGGCCTGGCCCGTCGCTTCACCAGGCGTCGCAGGGGCACGCAAGGACGTGACCGGGATGGGAGCTCGGCAGCCAACGTCACCGGCTCTTCTGAGGGTCATTCAACGCGCACCGGCTGCTGCCATTCGCTTCCCGGGGGTACATCGTCCGGCCAGGCGAAGCACAGCTCTCCGTCCGCCGCAGCGACCAGCCACTGGGCAAGGTCGATCCCTTGCAGCTGGCAGGCACCGTCCGCGCTGGACCACATCGCGCCGTCCGGGTCGCGGAAGTCGATCATCGACCACATCGTGCAGCCCCAGTCGTACCGCGGCACCACTCCGGCTGGCACTCCTTTGGTGGGGTCCGGCCCGTCCCCCGGGCGCGTACCGGACCCCGGCTAGGCTGAAACCGCACGTCAATGGCCATGAACGGCCGGGGAGGGTTCTGGCAGTGGAGAAGATGGGCGAGCTGGACGACCTGCGGGCGCGGCTGGCAGCGTTGGAGGCGGAGGTCGGCCGCCTGCGCGAGGAATCCGCAGCGACACGCGCGACGGCCGTCAAAGCCGGTCGGGACGGTACGGAGGTCCAGTCCTCCGTTGACGACCTCACCCGGGCGCCGGACGCCGTCCGTACGGACCGGGTCGAGCAGCACCGGTCGATGACCCACCTCGCCGATGCCGTCGGCGTCATGGTCTCCGACCAGGCCGAGCAGACCCGGGTGCTGCGGGCCCGCGGTCAGACCCCGGAGACCCGGATCTCAGCGTCCCGCAGCAGCACGCTCCCCCAGCACGGCCAGTTCCTGGAAAGCCTCCTGTCCGGCCAGTCGGTCCTCCCGGAGGAGCCTCGCCGAGAGGACCGGTGAGCGCTGTGTGGCGGTGGGGTACGTTCCGAGGTCGGAACGTACCCCACCGCCACACAGGAGCCAGGAGCCTCAGGCCTTCGGAAGCGTTATCCCCAGCTCGAGCATCGCCGGCGAGGCCGGGCCACCCTCAGAGCGCTCGGTCTTGTAGCCCTTGACCCCGGGGGCCACCGTGCGCGGGTCGACGGCCTCCGAGGGGGCGCCGGTGGAGTACAGGCCGTCCGGGTCCTGGTCGCGGTCGTGGGGCAGCAGCCAGAAGACCCGGCGCCGGAAGGTGCCGGAGGCGCGCGAGGACTTGGCATCCGAGCCGAGGATCGCGTAGCCGACCATGCGGCCGTCGCGGTGGTAGGCGGGGCGGCCGCGGCGGGTGGTGAGCCGGTCCAGCGACTGACGGACGTAGTCGAGGTCGGAGGTGTCCTCCAGCCAGACGAGGTCGGTTTCGTGGGCGAGCTCGGCCGGGTCGATCAGCGCGCTCACGCGTTGTGCTCCTCTGTGTCGTCAGTGATCAGGCCGATGCCCGGGTAGTACTTGCGGCTGTTGGACAGGACCATCTCCTTGGGAGAGGTCATACCCAGTGTCTCGCGGACCCGTGCGGCGAAGGCACGCCCGGATACGGGATTGGCCCCCTCGAATCCGCACCAACGGGTGTAGGCGCCGAAGAGCTGAGCCTGTTCCGCGCGCATGCCCTCGCCGGCGACACAGGCTTCCTTGAGGAAGCGGCCGACGTGGTCCTCGGTCTCAGCGTAGGCGGTGGTGGCGGTCTGGACGGCCTGCGGGCCGGCGAGGTCCTTCTCGCCGGCGAAGTAGCGGCGGGCACCGTCGATGAGCCAGGCGAGGATGCCGGGGCCCTCCTCGGCGACGAGGACGTGGGCCAGGTTGTCGATCTTGCGTTCCTCGGGGACGACCCGTTCGAACGGGATCAGGCGCATGCGCCGCCAGAACGCGAAGCCGCCGGTGCCCACCTCGGGGCGGTGGTTGCCGAGCAGCCAGAGCTTGTGGGTGGGCTCGAAGGAGAAGAAGTCCTGGCGCATCCGCCGGGCCTTGATCTTGTCGCCGCCGGTGAGCAGTTTGACCCGGGCCTCGTCGAAGCGGTCGCCGGGCTTGAGCTCGGAGCAGACGATGATGCGTCGGCCGTGGAGCTCGGCGAGGTCGGTGGGGTGGCCGTCGAAGGTCTTGGCCATGAGGAAGCCGGGCGGGGCCGCGTCGGCGTAGTCGCCCAGCAGCTGGATCATGACGTCGAGGAGGACGGACTTGCCGTTCTTGCCCTGGCCGTAGAGGAAGGGCATGACCTGGGCGCCGACGTCGCCGCTGATGGAGTAGCCGAGCAGCAGGTGGAGGAAGTCGCGGGTCTGGCGGCCTTCCTTGTCGTCACCGAAGGTGTCGGTGAGGAAGCGGTCCCAGCGGGGGGTGGGCATCCGGGCCGGGGCGAGGGTGGTGGAGCGGGAGTGGTGGTGGACCTTCGGGTCCGGCGGGACGATCGCTCCGGTGCGCAGGTCGACCACGCCGCCGGGGGTGCACAGGGCGTAGGCGTCGGCGTCGAGGAGGGCGGCGTTGAGGACCATGCCGGGGGCGGATTTCGCCTGGGCGAGCATGGCGTTCATGCCGGAGGTGGACAGGGCGCGGCGGCGGTGCCGGCGCAGGTCGGTGTTGGTGTAGAGGCCGCGGGCGTCGTGGGTGGCGATGCTCTCGGCCATCTCGCCGGCGGCCCACAGGACGGTGTCGTCCTCGTCGAGCTGCCAGCGGTGGGTGGACCAGCGGTACCAGCCGATGCCGGGGACATGGCGGTAGTCGCGGCCGTAGAGGTGGACGAAGAGTTTGGCGTTGCCACGGTCGGAGAGCGAGTCGGGCAGCAGGCCGTGGGAGCTCGCCTGCGGGCCCGCCTGGGCCTGAGCGGTCCGCGCGGGCGGTGCGCTCTGTGCCGCGTGCGCGCTGTGTCCGGCGTGGAACGGCGGCTGCGGGGGTGCCTGGAGGGCGTCGGTGGGGGAGTCGAGGAGGCTCTCCTGAACGGCGGCGCCGTGCCAGGGCGCCGGCGAGGGGCCGGGCAACGACGGGTACTCCAGGATCTGCTGGGCTGCGGCCACGGGGTCGAAGACCGTCCTCTTGCGGGGGCTGTCGGTCATCCGCGGGCCTTCCCGATGTGCAGGGGCTGCCGCGCGCCGGCCGCGAGACCGGAACGGATGACGGCGGAGCTGTGCCGGTCCTGGGCGGGACGGGCGGTGCGGGCTGCGTCGAGGAGGAGTTGCTCGGCCGCGGTGGGGGTCAGGTGCCCGGCGGAGACGAGTCCTCCGACGGTGTAAGCGGCCCGGTTGAGCTTGCCGGTGAAGCCGGCGCCCTCGGGCGTGGTGGCGCAGTCGGTGACGTCCTGCAGGACGGTGGCGAGGACGCGTTCTGCTCCGCGCTTGCCGCCGCCCGCCGCCACGACCGCCTGACGGGCACGGTCGGGGACGGGGGCCGGAACGGCCGGCTGGGCGTCTTGTCTGTCCTTCAGATGGCCGGTGCGGACGAGTTCCTCGGCCAGCCACTGGGGGAGCGGGGCCGGGGTCCAGGCACCGGGGAGGGCGGTGTAGGTGCCCGCGCTCGTGGTGGTGCCGGGGGCGACGATGTAGCCGCCGTGGGCGCGGACGTCGACCTGCCAGGCCAGGGCCCGTCCGGTGGAGGAGCCGGTGGAGCAGGTGAAGCCTCGGGGCTCGTCGTCCCGGTACCAGACGTGCAGGCCACCGGAGGGCGTACGCACGCGCAGCGTGGAGGTGTCCTCCGCGGGGGAGGGGGAGCGGCGGAGGGCGGCCAGCAGCGCGAGCGTGTGGTAGCCGTTCTCCAGGCCGTCGAGCTCGACGTGCTCGTGGATCGGGATGCCGGGCAGGATCCGGTCCCGGGCGGGGACGGTGCCCGGGTGGTTGTCGACGTCGATGACGACCAGGCCTGCGGGGCCGCAGGCAACGGCGGCGCCGAAGTCGGGGTTGGTCTGCCACCAGGCGGTGATGACGTCCTGGTCGAGGGTGGCGGCGTGGAAACCGTGGCACCAACGACCGGCGCTGGGGCAGGAGCAGTCCGCTGGGGAGTGCGGGGAATCCTGGCAGGCCTGGCAGTTGGCCGGCGGGGTTTTGCGACCGGGGGCCAGCGGGTGGACCGGCCAGGCCTGGGTGGCACACCACCGGGCGACGGCCAGCGCATCCGGCTGGCGGCCCGTTCGGTCGCTCCCCACGGCCTGCGGCGCCGTCACGCGGGTCCCTCCCCCTTAGTTCAGTAGCTGCTGCAACTGCTTCGGTAGCTCGGTAGCTGGCCGACTTTCGGTCGCTCGTTCAGTCGCTGAGGGCAAAAAGCCAGGTCAGGGCACTGGTGGGCGCCGGATCAGCGACTGAAGCGACCGAAGTCCAGAAGATAGCTCACACAGACTATCCGAGCGAGGACGCCCGCATCCGGAGTGGCGGGCCTTCCCGGGAAAACTCAGCGACCGAACCCTGGGGAGCGACCGAGTCGCTTCGGTCGCTGTTTTCGGTCCACTGACGTTTTCGCAGGTCGGAGCCGTTTTTCAAGCCGAACAGCGACTGAAGCGAC
This sequence comes from Kitasatospora sp. NPDC087314, assembly GCF_044744365.1. Lineage (NCBI taxonomy): Bacteria > Bacillati > Actinomycetota > Actinomycetes > Kitasatosporales > Streptomycetaceae > Kitasatospora > Kitasatospora sp. NPDC087314. Next base: position 94,897 of record NZ_JBIUYE010000022.1, on the reverse strand, counting down.
TGTAGCCCGGGTCTATAACGCGCACACGCACACGGGAATGTCTTCATATACCCGAACTTGAGTCGCTTCGGTCGCTGATGTGGTCGGTGAAGCCGCTCTGACCTGCGGTTTTATCCAGCGACTGAAGCTCAGCGACCGAAGCTACCGAGTCTCTCGCGCACGGTCGCTCGGCGTGTCGCGCGTGTCAGGAGTGCGCCGAGGGTGCCTCCCAGTCCAGGATTCGGTCGCTTGAGTCGCTTCGGTAGCTCCCGTAGGAGTGTGCGCGAGAGACCGTGCCGCCGGCTTTCCGCGATCGTTGTTCCTTCGGTGAGTCGCTTGAGTCGCTTCGGTAGCTCCCGGGCCGCCTGGCCAGGTGACCGTCTTGCGGTGCCCCGAGGCCGGGCTGGTCGCTGCAGGCAGCAGCGGGTGTCTCAGTTCCTGGGGCGTGCTGCAGGCCCTAAGAGGGCGTTTGAAGTAGGCGGATTGCACTTTATGTGCTAGTAGGTCTCTCGCCATGGTGTGGTCTCGTCCGCTATGCGCTTGGCGAGGTTGCCGATCGAGGCGATGTGGATCACGGCTTCGGAGCTGATGGGAGGGGTCTCGTCGTCGCGGGCGAGGCACCGCCTCAGCATGATCCACCCCAGGCTTCGTTCGACTACCCACCGCCTCTTTACCACGTGAAATCCGGGGACGTCGGACTTCCGGTGAACGACCTCGACGTCGATGCCGAGGCTGGCGCCGTGTTCGATCACGGCGTTCTTGAAGCCGGTGTCGACCCAGCTTTTGGTGATGCTGGGGTGGGTCTTCTTGGCCTGGTTGAGGAGGTGGATTCCCAGTGCGTTCTCGGAGAGGCTGGCGGCGGTGACGTTCACGGCGAGGATCAGTCCGATGGTGTCGGTGAGGATGCCGCGTTTCCGGCGCCCAACTTGGCAGGAGTTCTCCCCCCTACACAGTGGGCAGCGACCCAAGCGACCCAGCATCTGCCCTGCCACTGACAACACGTTTCCCTCCGGACGGTCCGCTCAGCCGGGGAAGCCGGCGCCGAACCTGTCTGCTGCTCCTATGGGCTGTCAAGCGGTGGTGAGCCAGTTGCGGTAGGCGTTGGCGAGGTCGTCGTACGGTGTCGTCCACCCCGCCGAACACGGTCGGGCCCGTGGCGTCCTGACTGCCGGTTCCTGTCATGCTGGTACTGCCTTCCTAGCCGGAGGCGGCCTCCGGTCGGGTGGGGCAGACAGGACACTGAGGGGGCCTCTGGCCAGGCTCCTGACTTGTTGAATCGGCTCCAGACGCTCGGTCTGCAGCCGTAGCGTCCAGGGTGTCGGTCGCGTCCGGGGGCACCACCCCCCGCCTCGGCCTCCGCCGCCGCCCGCCACCAGGCGGCCAGCAGTTCCTGCTCGAAGCCGTCCTCCACGTCCCGGGCGGCGTAGGGCGGAACGCCGGCCGAGAGAATCTGGCCGGCCGGACGGAACAGGTCGCCGTAGAAGCCCATCGTGATATCAGGCTCGAGCTCCTACACCCTGGCCTCCACCCTCGTGCACCAGGCGATCATGCTCCCCACCACCACCACCCTCATGCTCCGCGGCCCCTACACCTCCACCGCGCACGCCGCCGCCGACCTCGTTCCGCCGACCACCGCCTGGCCCGCGCCCGTCGACGGCGGCGTGCCGGTGCACTCGCGCCCTCTGACCGACGACGAACACCGCTCCCTGCACCGGTCCCTGGCTGCTGACGGCGTGATCGACCACGTACCGCCGAGCCGCTGACCACCCCCCGCCCCCGCCCCGGCACCTGCGGCCCGAGCAACGACACCACCACCTGACCTACCGAGGGACCACGATGTTCACCATCCACAACGACGCCGACGCCCCGGCCGACGACCAGAAGCGCTACGAGCGCTTGCTGGAGAACGCGATCCCGCTGGCCGCCGAGCGGCTCAGCGGGGTCACCACCCGCAGGCACCTTCCCGACGAGCCCGAGCCGAGCGCGCTGTTCACCCAGCTCTCGGCGGAGTCGCCCTTCGCCGGCGCCTACGACCTGGGTGAGCAGTTCGTCGCCGTCGTCCACACCTACGGCGGGCACGCGCTGATCGAACGCCTCCTCAAGGACGAGGACCTCCTCCCGACCAACCGGGAGATCCAGGACCCGCAGGCCTGGCTGAACCGCCACCAGTTCACCGGCTGAACCCGCCCCGGCACCCGTCCAGGCTTGGCAAGCTGGGGCGACCACCGCCACCCGAGGCAAGGAGCGTCCCGTGCATGCCGTCCTGACAACCGATCACCCCGCCTGGCAGCGCAACACCACCACCGGCCACTGGCAGCGTCCCCTGCGCGCCGCCGGCGGCCGGTGGCTGGCCAGCCTCACCCCGGACGGCCTCGACCTGGCCTGTGCGGACGGCACGGAGGACCACAAGCCCGCCGTCGTGACCACCGACCCGGGCGACCTGCCCGACACCGTGCCGGCTGCCCTGTACACCGGGTTCCGCGCCCTCGGACCGAGCATCCGCGTGGCCAACCCCTGGCTGTGGGACGCGATCACCACCGCGATCCTGCGTCAGGTCGTCCGCGCCGACCAGGCCCGCAAGCTCTACCGCACCTGGTGCGCCGTCTACGGCACCGAACTGCCCGCCTACGACCACGCCCACCACACCGCACCCGAGCCCCAAGCGGCGCTCGCCCTCACCGACGAGCAGTTCGCCGCCGTCGGTACCACCTTCCACCGCACCGCGCTGCGCGCGGCCGCCACCGCCTACCTGGAACACCGCGCCCGCTGGGAGCAGCTGGACGCCGCCGCCCTGGTCGCCGAGCTCGTGAACGTGCCGAGGATCGGCCCCTGGACGGCGGCGGCGGCCGCCGCGGACTTCACCGGCGACTTCTCGGTCTACCCGCACGCCGATCTCGCGGTCCGCACCTGGGCCGCCCGTATCGCCCCCGACCACCCCTGGCCCGTCGCCGACAAGCCCAGGAAGACCGAGGCCCTGTTCGGCGCGCACTGGCACCAACTGGCCGGCCACGACCGGCGCCACCTGCACACCCTGACCCTGTCGACACTCACCTGGGGGGCCCATGCCCGCACCGATCAGCTCGGAGGATCCGACCCGTACCACCCGTGACCCGGTCGCCGGAGCCGACCCGAACCGCGCCCTCGACTGCCTGTTCGTCAACGCCCCGCTGCGCGACTACACCCTGCGCCCACGCGTCAACGACTACACCCTGCCCGTTCTCGGTATGGGCTACATCGCCACCCACGCCGCCCAGCACGGCTTCAACGTCGGCATCCTGGATGCCGAGGCCCACGGACTCGGCATCCGGCACACCGCCGACATCATCAACGAACTGCGCCCACGCTGGGCCGCGTTCAACCTCCTCGCCCCGACGTACGTCCTCACGGCGAGGATCGCGGCTGCGCTCGACCCGGCGATCATGCTGATGGCCGGCGGCCACCACGCCAAGGCCGACCCGCGGCGCGTCCTCGCCGACCCGCGCTTCGCGCGCCTGCGGGCCCTGGTGATCGGCGAAGGCGAGACCCGGGTCACCGCCCTGCTCGGCGACGTCCACCGGCGCCGGGAACTGCCGAAGGTGATGTGGCGCGACCGCCTGCTGGGCACCGTCGCCGCCGGCATCCCGCCGCGCGGCGACACCGCCCGCTGGCTCGCCCCGGACATCGACACCCTCACCCTCGACCGCCGCTACCTCACCCAGGACCCCTTCCCGGCCGCCGACGGCCGCACCGAAGCGAACCTGGTGTGCTCCCGCGGCTGCCCCTACGAGTGCACGTTCTGCGGCGCCGCCGCCTCCATGAACCCCGAGGTCAGCATCCGCACCCGCACCCCCGAGAACGTCATCGCCGAGATGCACCAGCTCAACACCGACCACGGCTGCACCGCGTTCCGCGCCGTCGACGACCTCTTCCTCGGCGCCCGCCGCATCATCCACCCCGCCCTGGACGCCTTCGCCGCCGAACGCATCGGCGAGCGCTACGTCTGGGACGCCACCGGGCGCATCAACGTCCTGCACCGCGAGGACGACACGGTGCTGGAACGGCTGCGCGCCAACGGCCTGCGAGAAGTCGCGCTCGGCATCGAATCCGGGTCCACCCGGATCCTGCACGCGATGGACAAGCGCATCACCCCCGACATGACCCTCGAGGTCGCCCGCCGGCTGCTGGAGAAGGGGATCAGTGTCAAGGGGTACTTCATCCTCGGCTACCCCGACGAGACCCGTGACGACGCCCTGGCCACCCTCGCCCACATCCGCGAGCTGTGGGCCCTCTCCGACCGCCTGGACGGCACCTTCCGGGCCTCCGCGTTCACCTTCCGCCCCTACCCCGGCAGCCCGGTCTTCGACCACCTCGTCCAACAGGGCTGGGACCCCGATGCCATGCAGACCTACCAGGACATCGACCTCACCGACCACGGCACGGTCGAATCGATGCGACAGCGCGACGAGTTCAACTTCGGCACCGGCCAGCAGTTCGGCGAGGTCCCCCTCGGCCAGCTCTACGCCTGGCTCGCCGGCATCTCCCGAGAACAGCACCACCGCAACGCCACCACCCCTCAGGAGGTGACCGCGTGACCGGCCTGCTGATCACCATCGACGGCCCCAGCGGCCTGGGCAAGTCCACCACCGTCACCACCACCGCCCACGCCCTGCAGGCGACCGGCCAGACCGTCCACACCGCCACCGGCCCCTCCACCACCCCGTTCGGCGCAGCCGTGCGCCAGGCCGCCGCGACGATGCGCGGCCGCGCCCTCGCCCTGGCGGTGGCCGCCGACCGCCTCCACCAGCTCGACACCGAGATCCGCCCCCGCCGCGCCGCCGGCACCACCGTGCTGTGCGACCGCTACCTGCCCTCCACCCTCGTCCTGCAGCGCGCCGACGGCGTCGACACCGACTTCCTCCTCGCCATCAACGAGGGCGCCGACGTCCCCGACCTCTCGGTCATCCTCACCGCCGACCCCGACACCGTGCAGCGCCGCCTCGCCGCTCGCGGCACCCGTCACCGCTTCGAGCGCGACGCCGCCGCCACCGCCCGCGAACTCCACCTCTACCAGGAGGCCGTCCCCGTCCTGGAGCGGCTCGGCTACCGCCTCCACACCGTCGACACCACCCACCTCACTCCCGAGCAGACCGCACAGGCCATTCTGGAAGCTGTTCCCTCGGGAACGATCAACACCAAAACCCCGCAAGGAAGTTAGAAGAGCATGAGCACCAGCACCATCGCCCCGGCCAGCGCGCCGCCAGTGGTAGACGTCCACGTGATCGTCCGCACCCCGGACGGCAAGATCCTGCTGTCCCAGCGCGGCGGCCCCTACGGACACGGTCAGTGGCACGCCCCCAGCGGCAAACTCGACCCCGGCGAGAAGCCGGCCACGGGCGCGGCACGCGAGCTGTGGGAGGAGACCGGGCTCACCGTCGACCCGGACCACCTCCAGCTCGCCTACACCGTCCTGCACCGCCAGGACCCGACCATCCTCCGCCTCGGCCTCTTCTACCTCGCCACCGCCTGGAAGGGAGAACCGGAGAACCGCGAACCGGACAAGTGCCTGGACCTGCGGTGGTTCGCCGAGCACGAGCTACCCCAGGACCTGATCCCGTACCCGGCCGTCGGCATCCACGGCGCCCTGACGGAGCCGGGCGGCCTCACACGCCACGGCTGGCCGAACGCGTGAACCCCGGTGGCGGACGGAACCACCCGGCCGCCACCCCCCTACTTGCTGGCTGACCCCGTGGGTGCGGGGAGGACAGCGGAGGGGCCATCCTGCTCCTCGCGCTGATCGGCTGACCCCCGCGGGTGCGGGGAGGACACTTCGTGACCTGCGGCGGAGCATCGGCTTTGCCATTTCTTGACCAGTGGTCGGACTGGATGAGAGCGGCTTCATCCGGCATGTTCCACACGCTGTCGAGGTGTCAAGGACTGCTCGTGCATCGTGTCACGGTCGGCCTGGCGAGAGCCACTGCCGATCCACCGATCGTCGATCGGCCCCTATGAACGGTGCGTGGGCAGAGCCACCCTCACGTGGCAGTGGCCCAGGACTGCTCGCAGGCAGCGGAGGAGATATGACGGAACGTAAGGAACAGGACTTGCCTCGACCCTGACTGCCACTCTCCCTTGAGTGATTGAGCCCACGGCGGCGGAGGCTTGCGGGACGCTTTCGTGCCGATGGTCACGCCAGGGTGGTGCATCGTCCGTCGACGCCCGTGTGTGCCCCGGCGCGTTGCTTGGGCTCAGCTCCTCAGCTCTGTGCGAAGCGCCGGGTAACGCAGCTCGAGGCCGAGGACGGCGGCTGGCGGGCGCTCGTGGTAGCGGACCCAGAACGGTGCCGCGCCCTGTTCCGCCTGGGGGCGGCAGCGGTGGCAGAGCAGGCCGCGGGTGAGGCCGGTGTGCGGGTCGTGGTCCTCGGTGTGGGCGGGGCGGCCGGCCTCGGGCGGGGCGCCGCAGATGGCGCAGCGGCCGCGGTGGTAGGCGAGGAGGCGTTCGGCGGGGCGCTGGCGGTGGTCGTAGGGCGGCAGGGGCCAGGACAGGTACGCCGGGTCGGAGGCGCTCCACCGCTGCTCCCACTGGGCCCACAGCCGTCGGCGGACGGCGCAGCGCTCGCAGTCGGCCGGGCAGCCGCCGGAGACCGGCGGGCAGAGCGGGGCGGCGTCGAGGGCGTGGCGCAGGTCGAGGCGCAGGCGCTCGAGGGGAGGGGCGTCCGGTGGGGCCCAGCCGTCGGGGGCGGACGGGGGGAGCGGGTGGTCGAGGAGGACGGCGGGGGCCATGGCGAGGCGGTCGGGGGTGACGGTGTTCGGTTCGAAGATGAGTTCGGGTACCCGTGCGGCGACGGCCTTGACGATGCGTCCGGGCATGGTGTTGGAGTCCAGGCGCCTGCCGTTGCGGCTGGTCAGCAGCGGGCGGCGGCCGGTGTCCGGGTCGCGTCCGTCGACGCGGTGCGGCAGGTAGTCGGCGATGGCCTGCCAGACCTCGCGGGAGGGCTGGTGGGTGATGGTGCCGTCGCCCTTGGAAGCGGGGCAGGTGAGGGTCCGGACACGGCGGTGCGGGTCCTCCTCGTGCAGGTCCTCCAGGTCGATGCCGATGGCCTGCCGGGGCCGAAGTCCGTCCAGGAGGAGGTGGACGAGCAGGCGGTCGCGGTGCGGGGCGGTGTCGTAGGGGCCGCGACGTCGGCGGCCGGGCAGGACGTCGTCGGCCGCGAACTGCATCCCGGCCGCCTGCTCGAGGGTGAGTGGCGCGGTGCGCGGCAGCGCGGTGGGGGCGGGGCGCAGCGCGGCGGCGTTGAACGGGGGCTCGGGGATGTGGCCGGCGCCGGCGGCGTAGGCGTAGAACGCGGCGAGGGCGGCCAGGCGCCGGGCGGGGTTGTGCAGGGAGACGCGCGGTGCCAGCGGGCGGCGTGAGGGCCGGTCGGGATTCGGGCGGCGCAGGGCGGGGGCGTAGGCCCAGGTGGAGGCCGTCGACGCGTCGGCGTTCCAGGCGCCGATGCCGGTGGTCTCCTCGGTGAAGTAGAGCCAGTCCCGCAGGTCGGCCTCGTAGCGGGTGGGCGTGGTGCCCTGCAGGGCGCGGCCGTGCTTGCCGAAGCCGGCGGCGAGCCACTGGGCGAGGACGTCGTGCGGGTCGGGCCTGGTCACCAGGAAACTGTATGCGCGGGGTGGGCGAGGAAGCGGCGGGCCGGTCTCGACGGACAGCGGCCGACCGGGCCGTGGTCCGCGGGGAACGGGCGGCTCCGGCCCCGCCGACGGCCCTCTCTTCGCCCACGGACCGGACGGATGGGCTACGTCGAGTAACCTCTCCGGGTCGGAATCCGAACATCACACGAAAGCCGCCGCGAACGGGGATCAGGAGTGGACCGTCAGGCACTGGTGGTCGGCGTGGAGGGGAAGGCCGCGAGCCTCGAGGACGAGTCGCCGCCGAAGTGGCAGCCCCTCGCGTACGCGGACCCCTACGCGCAACGCCTGCGCGAGGTCCTGGGCAAGCAGTACTCCTACGTCCTCCTGGACCCCGATCCGGATCCGGCGTCCACCGCGGCCGCGCTCGGTGACGCCCTGACGGAAGCCGTCACCGCCGGTGCCGACTTCACCGTCATCCACCTGCTCGGACACGGGGAGCCCACCCGCAACAGCCACGGCCTCCAAGCCGTCGGAGGGGACGGCCGGCTCACCGAGTCCCTCTCCCGCTGGGGCGACATGGCCGAGAACCTGGCCACGGAAGGGGACGGAGAGCCCGCCGTCCTGTTGGTGCTCGACCTCTGCCACTCCGGCACGGTCGTGACCGAGCACCTGCGATCGCTGGTCCGTCCGGAACGCCGACGGGTATGGGTGCTGGCGGCCTGCCAGTCGGACCAGTCCGCCTACGACGGCCGCTTGAACCTGGCGGTCGACGACGTGCTCCGCGGCTTCGCCTCCGGCGCCCTGCGGCTCGACGAGTCACACGAGTACATTCCGATCGACCGCTTCTGCCGCGAGGTGGCCCTCAGCATCGAGAGCCGAAGCGCGGGTTCCTATCGGCAGACCGTAGAACGTCCGCTCGTCGCGCTCGGCGCCGATCTGTCGCACCTGCGCTTCTTCCCCAACCCGTGCCACGAGCCGAGCGGGCCGGGCGGCCGCGCCGGCGTCGATCCGGCGGTGTTCGCCTTCCTCGACGAAGTGGCCGACGCCCGCCATTTCGTCGGACGGGCCCACGGCGGCAGCGGAGCCGCCACCGAAAGCGGTCTGCCGACCTTCACCGGCCGAAGCGCCGAGCTCCGTGTACTCACGGCATGGGCCGAGGGCGAGGGCACACCGGTGCGGATCGTCACGGGGGTACCCGGAGCGGGCAAGTCCACGCTGGTCGGCATCCTCGGCCTTGGGGACCATCGGTACAGCCGTTGGCGCTAAGCCCTTGATCATGGTCGCTAGCTGCGGGTCTCCGCGTTCGGGTGGGGCTGGGCCTGGAGGCGTTCGCGGAGGTCGATCTCTTCGGGGGTGAGCGGGTCCCCGGGGCGGCGGATGCGTACGGGCTTGGGCCTGAGCGGCAGGCCGTCGTCCACCGTGGCGGCCTCGGCTTCGGCCAGGGCCCGGTAGAGCGAGGCGACCGATGGGGACTTGCCCGCGTTCTTCCCGACCTTGATGGTGAGTTTCTTTGCGATCTCGGGGACGGGGACGCCCTTGTCCTTGAGTGCGACGGCGAAGGTGAGCATGTCGTCGTCGATGACCTTCGGGCGTCCTCCGTGGTTGCCCTTGGATGCGGCGATGACCTGGCCTTCGAGGGTCTTCTCCCGGATGTAGTTGCGCTCGATCTGCCCGGCGACGGCGAGGACAGCGAAGAACATCGCTCCCATGCCGTTGGGGTCGTAGATGCCGGTGAGCGGGCCGGTGAGGAGTTCGAGCTGGATGCCGCCGGCCTGGAGTTCGGCGGACAGCGTCATCAGCTCGGCGGCGTTGCGGGCGAGGCGCTTGAGTTCGTGGACGGTGAAGATGACGGGGGTCTCGGGCGCGGCCTCCTTGAACTGGTGGGCCAGCGCGAGCGCCTTCTCCAGCTCGGGCCGGACCTTGACCCGGGTGCTGATTTGCTCGGAGAAGACTTTGTGGCACTCCGCCCGGCGGAGGGCTTCGAGCTGGCTCGCCAGTTCCTGCCGGGCGGTCGACGTGCGGGCGTATCCGATTCGCACCGGCCGCTCGGTGCGGGGCGCGGGCACCACCGCGAGCGCGGGCCCCTGCTTCCATGCGCGGCCGGGACCGCGGTCGGCGGGCACCGGGATCTCCAGTTCCTCGCGGAGCGCGGGGACGAGGACGAAGCGCGGGGTGTGGTACTTCGCGGCGGTCTTGCCGCCCCGGGTACGGCAGGCACTGCCGGCGGGCGCGTCACAGTTCGGGCAGTCGTGACGTTCTACCGCCAATGCAGCCTGATCGGGCGTCACATCCATGACGGCAGTCTCTCAGAAGCGCCTCGCACAACGTGCGGGTTTCGAGAGGACTTTTGCGAATGGCGACCTGGTGAAATCTGATCGCTTCCGAGCCTCTCGCAGAACTCTCGCAGATGACCATTTGTGAGAAGTGGGGCCCGGGCGCGTACTCCCGGATGAGACGTATACGAGGGAACGGCGCACCCCCGACGGAAAAAAAGTTAACCAAATGCTTGACTATTCGCTGCCGGCATCGAATAGTTAGGCGCATGCTTAACCAAGCTCGTTCGTTGGACCGGGTGTTCCAAGCGCTGGCGGACGCGACTCGCCGCGACATCGTTGAGCGGTTGATCCGCGAGCCTGCCTCGGTCAGTGAGCTGGCCCGGCCGCTGGCCATGTCGCTGCCAGCGGTGATGCAGCACCTACAGGTACTGGAGGCGTGCGGACTGGTCCGGTCTGAGAAAGCCGGAAGGGTGCGCACCTGCCACATCGAGCCGAGTGTGCTGCGAATGGCCGAGGACTGGATCGCTGCGCAGCGCACTGCCTGGGAACACCGCCTCGATCGCCTCGGCGACTACCTGACCGAACACCGCGACAGCCCAGATCAAGGGAGCACACAATGACCGATCACGTGGTCACGCATGCCACGTTCACCCTCGAACGCCTCTACGCGGCCTCACCGGCCACAGTGTTCGCCGCGTGGGCCGTCCCCGAAGCAAAGGCCCGCTGGTTCGCCGGCCTCGACGCCGAGCACGAGCTTGATTTCCGCGTCGGTGGGCGGGAGGTCAACCGCGGCCGCTCTGGCGGTGGGCCGGTGCTGACTTTCGAGTCCTGGTACCGCGACATCGTCCAGGACGAGCGGATCGTCTACACCTCCACTCTGTCCGAGGGGCAAGACCTTGCGACAGTGTCGCTGACGACGGTGGAGTTCCTCCCTGAGGGTGGTGGCACCCGGCTGCTACTCACCGAGCAGAGCACCTTCCTCGACGGCCGCGAAGAACCAAGCTGGCGAGAGCAGGGCACCGGCAAGTGGCTTGACGCGCTCGCCGCCGAACTGCTGCGAAGCATCGAGCAACAGTGATGACCACGAGCAACCTTTCGCAGACTCGCCGTTGGCAGGTGCTGGCGCTGCTGGGCACGGCGTTCGTCATGACGATTCTGGACGGCACCAGCCTGCTCGCCGCTCTGCCCGCGATCGAAGGCCACCTTCGCCTGCACGGTCCTGCCATCCAATGGACCGTGACGGCCTACGCGCTGGCCTTCAGCGGGCTGCTGTTGTTATGCGGCCGCGCTGCGGATCTGCTGGGCGGTCGGCGTGTGTTCATCGCCGGGATGGTGCTGCGGGTCGTGGCCTCGCTGGCGTGCGGGCTCGCTCCATCCATCCAGGCCCTGGTGGCCGCCCGGGCGATGCAGGGCGTCTCGGCCGCGATCACCGCTCCGGCCGCGTTGTCGATGGTCATGAACACTTTCCCCGAAGGGATCGAGCGGAACAAGGCGCTCGGTATCTGGGGCGGCCTCGGCGGGTTCGGCGCCACCGCCGGTCTACTAGGGGTCCAGCCAAGGTACGTGCAAAAGGGGCCATGACGTGATCTTGAAGCCCTGGTCAGGTCCGCCGGACATATACCACCGCGGGCTGCCGTCTGTCCTGGGTATCGGGTTTTCGATCTTCGCCCGGCAGTCGGAGTGTGAGCATGCCCGCGCGGGCGGGGGTCGCCCGCGTCGGCTTCGGGTTGTAGGGCTTCGGGATGACCTCGATCGAGCGGACCGCGTATCCGCGGTTCAAGCGGCTGATCACCGCGCGTGAGCTGCACTTGTTCTTCTCGCCGAGCCGGGAGGAGGTGGAGTGGGCGGTGGCCCGGACCGATTCGGACGGGCACCAGCTCGCGCTGCTGGTGCTGCTGAAGTCCTACCAGCGGATGGGGTGCTTCCCGCGGTGGGAGGAGGTCCCGGAGACGGTGGTCGACTTCGTGCAGCGGGCGGTGGAGCTGCCGGAGGGCGTGGTGGCCGGCTACGGCGCGGAGAAGACCGCGAAGAACCACCGGGCGCTGGTGCGGCAGCGGGTGGGGGTGCTGTACGACGCCGGGCGGGCTCGCAAGGTGGCCGAGGAGGCGATCCGGGCGGAGGCCGCGTCGAAGAACAACCCGGCCGACCTGATCAACGTGGCGCTGGAACAGCTGGTGCAGAGGGGCCTGGAGCTGCCGGCGTTCTCGACGCTGGACCGGATGGCGATGCGCATCCGCACCGAGGTGAACACCGACATCTTCGCCCTGGTCCACCGGCGGATCGGCGCGGAGGAGCGGGCCGGCCTGCTGCGGTTGGTGACCACGCTCGGCCTGGACCGCAAGACGCTGTTCAACCAGTTGAAGCAGCCTGCGAAGCGGGCGATCTGGTCGCACCTCAAGAAGCTGGCGGACCACCGCAGGTGGCTGGACGAGCTGGGCGACACCGAGGTGTGGCTGGAGGATCTGGCGGTCGACGCGGCGGCCTTCCGCACCCAGCTGCAGGAGCGGCTCACCGAGGCTGCGGTGGCCGCCGACTCCGGCTACCCGGACAACGAGGGCCTGTTCATCGACCCGAAGACCGGGGTGCCGACGCTGGAGAAGTACAGGGCGGACGAGCGGCGCCCGAGCGCGGTGAAGCTGGAGCAGGCCATCAAGGCCCGCCTGCCCGAGCGGTCCTCGCTCGGGGTGCTGGCCCGCACCGCGTACTGGGTCGAGTGGTGGCGGCGCTTCGGTCCGGCTTCGGGCCACGACCCGAAGCTCAAGGACGCCTTCGGCCGGTACGTCATCACGACCTTCGTCAACGGCACCAACCTGGGCCCCTACGAGGCGGCCCGGCACATCAACGGGGTGAGCGGGCACGAGCTGTCCGCCACGGCGAACCGGCACTTCTCCATCGCCAAGCTGAACCAGGCCATCACCGACGTGGTCAACGCCCACGCCCAGCTCGACATGGCCCGTGCGTGGGGCGACGGCACGGCGGTGGCCGCGGACGGCAGCCACATGGACACCTACCTGAACAACCTGGTCGCCGAGACCTCGGTGCGCTACGGCCGGCCCGGCGGCATCGCCTACCACCACGTCGCGGACACCTACATCGCGCTGTTCACCCACTTCATCCCCTGCGGGGTGTGGGAGGCGGTGTACATCATCGAGGGGCTGCTGAAGAACGAGTCCGAGATCCAGCCGACCACGATCCACGCGGACACCCAGGGCCAGAGCTACCCGGTATTCAGCCTGGCCCACCTGCTGGGCTTCGAGCTGATGCCGAGGATCCGCAACTGGAAGGACCTGGTGTTCTTCCGGCCCACCCGGCAGACCTCCTACGTCCACATCGACGCGCTGTTCGGCGAGGCCGGGCGCAACGTCATCGACTGGGACCTCATCGAGCAGCACTTCAAGGACCTGATGCGGGTCGCGCTGTCGGTGCGCGAGGGCAAGGTGTCCTCCGTGCTGCTGCTGCGGCGCCTGCGCTCCGGGTCGCGCAAGAACGCCCACTACGCGGCGTTCCGCGAGGTCGGCCGGGTGATCCGCACCGTCCAGCTGCTGCGGTACCTGACGGACCCGCGGATGCGTCGGCGGGTGACGGCCGCGACCAACAAGGTCGAGGCGTTCAACGGCTTCTCGGAGTGGGTGCGCTTCGGCAACCGGGGCGTCATCGCCGACAACGACCCCGTCGAGCAGGAGAAGGCGGTCAAGTTCAACGCCCTGCTCACCAACTGCCTGATCTTCCACAACACCCTGGACATCGCCCAGGCAGTACGTGAGCTGCAGGCTGAGGGCTGGAACGTCGACCCGGAGGACCTGGCGGAGGTCTCGCCCTACCTGACCGAGAAGATCATGCGGTTCGGCGAGTACTCCACCCACGAGCTCGACCTGGCCCCGGAGGCGTACGAACCGCACCTGGACGTCGACTTCACCAAGCTCGACCCGCAGGAGTTCGTCGCTGCCTCCTGATCGCCACCCGCTGCTACGGAAAGGGGCGGCGCCGGCCGAGCCGGTGCCGCCCTACGAGACCGGGGCTCAGCCGCCGTAGCGCCGCTGCCTGGCGGCGAAGCTGCGGACCGCGCGCAGGAAGTCGACCTCGCGGAATGCGGGCCAGTAGGCCTCGCAGAAGTACAGCTCCGAGTAGGCGCTTTGCCAGAGCAGGAAGTTCGACAGCCGTTGTTCGCCGCTGGTACGGATGACCAGGTCGGGGTCGGGTTGGCCGGCGGTGTACAGGTGCGGGGCGATGTCGTCGACGGTCAGGGCGTCCGCGGCCTCGGTCAGTGACGCGCCCGCTTCGGCTCGCGCGTACATCAGGTCGCGCACGGCGTCGACGACCTCCTGGCGGCCGCCGTAGCCGACGGCCAGGGTGACGTGAGCGCCGGTGGTGCAGGTGCGGGTGGCCTCGACGGCCTCCTTGAGGGCGCGGGCGGTGCTGTCGGGCAGGACGTCGGTCATTCCTGCGAGGTGGACCTGCCAGCGGCCGTCCGGGCGGGTGAGGCGATCGACGACCACCTGCTCGATCAGCCGCATCAGGTAGGCGACTTCGGTGTCGCCGCGGCGCTGGAGGTTCTCGGTCGAGCAGACGAAGACGGTGATGTGCTTGATCCCCAGGGCCTCGCACCACGAGAGCACCTCCTCGACGTGCTCGGCGCCCACCTTGTGGCCGAGGCTCGGGTTGGCCATGCCCATCTGCCGGGCCCAGCGGCGGTTGCCGTCCATGATCAGCCCGACATGCCGGGGCAGTGGGGCCGCCATGACCTCGCTGCGCAGGCGGCGGGTGTAGAGGGAGCGGAGCAGGTCGGGCATGGGCACCGTCCAAGTGGGATGGGAGTGGCCCGCCGGTTCGGGCGAGCCCTGGGCAGGCGGGTGTCGCGTGGCTTACCTGGCCGACGGCAGGTCGCGCAGGTCGCGCAGGGTGCCCGCGCACACCGCCGTCAGCAGCAGCAGGCCCACGCCGATGCCGACGCCGAGCGGGTGGAATCCGGCACCGGTGAGCGAGAGTCCGAAGATGGTCGCGCCGCCGGTGGCGCTGGCGCCAGCGAGGGTCCACACACCGGCCCGGAGGCGGTCGGTGCCGGGTGGCACGACGGCATCCGCGCCGACGCCGGTGAAGATGCGGGGGATCTGGATCGCGCCGAGGCCGAGGGAGATCCACCAGGCGGCGAGTACGGCGGTGCGCAGGGTGGGCGGTGAGGCGTCCGCGTTGACGCCGCCGTGCACCAGGACGACCACAGTGGTGCCGAGGAGCGTCGGTACGGCGAGGCGACGGAGCGCCCAGCCCAGCAATGTGATCGCGGCGCGCAGCGTGGGCCGGGGCCGGGGTGCGACGAGGGCAATGCCGAGCAGCAGCAGGGTGGTGCAGCCGTGCGTGACCTGCTCCCGGACGGCGTCGGCGGGCAGGGGGCCGGCCTGTTCGGCGGCCAGGTGGCTCAGGAACCAGGCGGCGAGGGCGACCGTGATGCCCATGGTGGCCACCCGTCGCTGGCGCTGTGCCGGGGAGTCGGCGGGCCAGTGGGCCGGGTGCAGCCACATGTCCACGATGCCCGCGATCAGGTTGGGCCAGGACTTCCAGCCCGCGCCCCGGGCCTCGTCCTCCACCATCGAGCCCCAGCGCTCGCGGAAGGCGTCCGGGTAGAGCCTGACCAGGCTGCGGGTGACGACGCTCATGCCGGGTTCACCCCCAGGCGCCGCAGTCCCGCGTTCGCGACCCGGGCCATGGCGCGCAGTTCGCGTTCCAGGACCTCGCGGCCGAGGGACGTCAGCTGGACTGGGCGCTGGCGGCCCTGCCCGTCGAGCGGCTCGATCAGCCGCTTCGACTCCAGCCTGGCCAGCGCCCCGTACAGACTGCCGGGGCCCAGCCGCTCCCCGGTCAGCTCCTCGATTGCCGTGTTGATGGCGTATCCGTGCAGCGGTCCGTCGGCCAGCGCGCAGAGCACCAGCGTCTGGGCATCGTTGGCTTGCATGTCGCTCCTTCCGATCTGACGGAGCACCATACTACGCGCCACAAACTACGTGCCACGTAGTACGCGATGTGTACTATCGCCGTCATGCGAAATGACTTGACGATCAATCAGATGGAAGTCGGACACCCCGCTCGGCCCGCCGCGGCCGCGGCGCTGTCGACGTCCGCCGCCGGCGCCGCCGCCTTCACCCTGTTCGCCTACCTGACGACGCAGGTTCGCTCGGTGCGGGCGGGCAGTCCCTGGCAGGGCGATCCGTACGACGCGGTGGTGACCTTCACCATGTTCTTCGTCCCCCTGCTCGGTGCGCTCGGCGGGGCAAGGGCGCTACTGTGCCGCCGCGACCGACCGCTGCCGCGCTACCGGATCGAGCAGGTACTTCGGGCCGCGCTGGTCTGCACGCTGCTCGTCGCCGCCACGCTCGCCACCGACTGGGCGGCGGTGGCCGCGCGGGCGGACCGCGCGTCCTGGGACGGCGGCACCCCCTGGCTGATCGCGTCCCTGCTGCCGCTCACCGGGGTGACGGCCGGGAGCCTGCTGCTGCACCGCCGGGCGATCCGACGGCTACCGAAGCCGGCGCGCGGGGCCGAGGACACGGGCGGGGACTGGCTGGACGACCTCGCACCCCTCGCGACTCTCCTCGCCGGCCCCCGCTCCCGCACATGGCGCGCACTCGCTGCGCTGATCGGCCGCGGCAAGGTGCTCGACTTCGTGCGCCTCCGGTTCACCCTGCTCGCCGCCGCAGCCGCCGTCGCCGCTGGCCTGCTGGTCGCCACGGGACTGGCTTCCGGCGAGGGCTGGCCCGGGGTACTGCTCTTCACCGTGGAGACCGCAGTCTTCGCGGGCGGCACCTTCGCCTTTGTGATGGTCTGCAACAGCGTCCTGCGGTTCGCCGCGCCTCCTCCCGCGTCGAAAACGAGACGGGCCGCCCGGATCGCGACCACCGCAGGCGCGTTGACACTGCCGGTCTCACTGGCGCTGCGGGACACCGCCTGGCAGCTGCTCGGGCTCGGCGACCAGGTCGACTCCATCGGACAGTGGGCGGCCGTCACCCTCGCATTCGCGCTACTGACGGGCGCGCTCACCTTCGGTGTGACTGCGACCGCAACCAGGGAGTGACAGCGGGAGGCATCCGGTCGGTTGCCGGAGCAGGGAGACGCTGCCATTGAGGCTGGCTCATCGGACCGATGCTCCGCTGAAGGAGATGGCGGCCGATGATCCGCTGATCGGGTGGGGCCGGTTCCCTCGCGAGACCTCGACAGAGTGCCATGTAGCCGAACGTAACAGTCGTGACGATGCGTAACTCTCGCAAATGAACAGTTGCGAGAGTTCTGCGAGGCCTCTGAAACGTGTCCGGTTTGTCCATGTCTAGACTCGCAGAAAACCTCTCAAAACTCAGGCGTTCTGCAACACACTTCTGAGAGACTTTGGGCATGGATCTGACACCCGATCAGGCAGCATCTGCGGTGGAACGTCACGATTGCTCGAAGTGTGGAGCCCCAGCCGGGAGTCCGTGCCGGACGATGGGCGGCAAAACCGCGGCGAAGTACCACACCGCCCGGTTCATCCTCGTGCCCAGGCTCCGCGAGGACCTGGAGGTGCTGGTGCCCGCCGACCGCGCTCCGGGCAAGCCGTGGCAGCGGCGGCCGGCCCCGGTGCTCGCCCCGGCGCCCGAGCACGCCGCCCCGCCGATCCGGATCGGGTACGCCCGCTAACCAGGCATGAGACGTGTTCGTCGGTTCGATGTCCGTGCATCGCACGGCACTTGTAGACGCGCGTCGGTAGTGCTGTCAGTTGCTGCGTCTCACCCGTGAACTGCTGCCCGGCTTCCGAACGCACCCGGCAGCGACACATACCGACGGAGCGAAGTCTTGGTGCCCGCCTCGTCCGCGACACCGATCCTGAGCTAACCAGCACAAGCACGGGAGCCGTGTCCGACTTGCGAGGCGGAGCTGTTGTCGGTCGGAGACCGTGAGACGCCGGCCTCGCGGGCGACGGCGTCAAAGGTGACGGGTTGTCCGGCGGTGTCCATGCGCCGGAGGGCGGCGATGGCCCGCTCCCTGGTCGCTGCGGCCCGCTGCCGGGCGGCGGCGACGATGTGCGGGGAGTTGTCAGCTCGCATCGGCGGCCTCCTGCGGCCCGTCGGCTTCGAGTTCGGTGATCATCCGGTCGAGGTTGGTCAGGACCTGTTCGTTCATCTCGGCCACCCGCTGGTGGCCGCAGCCCTTGGCGTTGTCGATGAGCGTCAGCGTCCGTTGCCGCTGGGCCTGGAGCTCGGGCAGGAACTCCGGTCCGGTGAGGAAGACTGGGCAGGTCAGGCAGGCTTCTCTGAACTTGGGGCCGGTCTGTCCAAAGCCTCTGATCTGTAGCTCTCTGAAACCGAATTGGTGATGCCGGGGGGATCACAGCGCGGTGTTCCGGAGAGCGAGGGCCGCTCCGCCTGCCACCTCAGTACTGTGACTTCGCATGACCGTCACCGAGATCGAGATCACTGCGGACCTGGTCCGCGACCTGCTGCAAGAGCAACATCCAGACCTTGCAGGGCTGGCCATCCGTGAGGTGGTGGGCGGTTGGGGCAACCAGATGTGGCGCCTCGGGGACGAGTTGGCCGTGCGCATGCAGCGTATGGACCCCACCCCGGAACTCCAGCTCAAGGAGCGGCGGTGGCTCCCCGTGCTGGCCCCGCGCCTGCCGCTCCCGGTGCCGACCCCGGTGCGGTTCGGTGAACCGTCAGAGCGCTTCCCCAAGCACTGGACCGTGATGACGTGGGTTCCCGGCGAGCCGCTGGACCACGCCTCGATCAGCCGCGGCGACCACGCGGCCGACACGCTGGCGGGCTTCCTCCGGGCGCTCCACGTGGAGGCGCCTGCCGAGGCGCCGATCTCTACGGACTTCGGTGCCCATCCCAGGGACTGCACGGAGGGCTTCGACCACTTCTTCCAGGCCGTTGTCCCCGACGACATTGCTGCCGACGTCCGGGCCGTCTGGGACGACGCCGTTGCGGCCCACGCGTGGGAGGGCCCGCTGGTGTGGGTGCACGGCGACCTCCATCCCGCGAACGTCGTCGTCTCGGACGGAACGCTCTCGGGCATCGTCGACTTCGGTGCCATGTTCGCCGGCGATCCGGCGTGGGACCTCGCCGCCGCATGGGTGCTGCTGCCCGCGGGCACGACCTCACGGTTCCTCGACATGTACGCGCATGCAGATGAGGCGGCGATCCGGCGCGCCCGCGGGCTGGCTGCTATGAAGAGCCTGTTCCTGATGCTCATGGGGCAGAACGGAGATCGGGGCCTTCCCGGCGGCAAGCCGCACTGGGGACCTGCAGGCCGGGCGGCACTTGATCGTGTTCTGAAGGACGTTTGACGCACGCTTCTTTGGATCGGTTCTCGATCTTGGTTGAGGACCATGCGGCAGCCCACCTTCGTGGATTCATCGATCACCACGCATGGTGGGGATGCCAAGGACCACGGCCGTATGCTGCCCGTGGCCACCGAGATCGAGGCAAGCTGAGCCTCCAGCGCGATCCGCCGGCCGCCCGGGCCGGTGGCCATCACGTCGGCCCGCCAGGCCCCGTCGTCGGCCGCGACCTCGTACTCGGCCGCCCAACCGGTCACCGCCCGGAGGTGGGACGCGAGATCGAGCTTCAGCAGGTGGTGCTGCATGCCCTCGCCGCGACGGGCCGAGCAGCAGCGGCTCCACGGCGGCCAGGTTCTCGGCGGTGTGGTAGCTGACGGTCAGGGTCCTGGGCAGGGCGGCCATGTTGCTGCTCCTGTTCCTCATGAGGCGGCGGTGACGGTGTCATAGCGGGCGGCCCGGCCTTCGCTCTCGTCTGGGCCGTCACAGGCGATGACAGAGCGTCTCCTCCGGTTCAAAGCAACCGTATTGACGTCCATAGAGAGAAGCGCCCCCGTGCTAGCCAGGTGGCGACGCGGGGGCGCTTTCGGAGTACCGTCCTGAGTGTCGAGGTCAGGAACGGAGGCTCCAGTATGCCCTTGAACGACGAGTCGATCGGTTCGCGCGTCCGGATCGCCCGGAATGCAGCGGGGTTGACGCACGCTCAGCTGGCTGGGTTCATCGGTCGCACCGAGAAGTGGCTGGAAAACATCGAGGCAGGCCGGCTGCCGCTGGACCGGTTCAGCGTGATCACCGCCATCGCGGAGCGCTGCGACGTCGACCCGGCATGGCTGCTCGGACTGCCGTACCGGCTCCAGCATGGCAGCGGCAGCCTGGCGCACTCCTTTATCCCGGCTCTGCGTACGGGGATTCGGCGTGCTGGCCTGATCCTTTCCGGGCACCCCGGGCTGACGCCGACCGGGGCGGCGCTGGTCGACCTGGCGGACCTGCGAGCGCAGGTCGTGAAGGCGAGCGCGGCGCGGCAGGCCGCGAACCTGCCGAAGATCGCCCGGCTCGTGCCGCCGCTGATCGAGGACCTGAACACCGCCGTCCTGACCCTCGCCGGCCGAGCGAGGGAGGAGGCGCTGCGCCTGCTGGTCGACGCCGTGAGGACGGCTCGGATGTGCCTCAACCAGCTCGGCTACCCGGACTTGGCGTGGACGGCGGCCGAGGTCGCGGCGGGGGCGGCGACCCAGGTCGGCGACCCGCTGGTCAAGGCGGCGGTGGCATGGGACCGGTGTGGTGCACTCCTGCATCAGGCGGCACCACGGGAGATGCTGGCGGTCGCAGAGGCGGCGATGCGGGACCTGGAGCCGATGACGGTCGGCGCGCAGGCCCAGGAGCGGGCGGTGTCGATGTACGGGGCGCTGCAACTGCGGTGCTCGATCGCCTACGCCAGGTCGGGGCAGCGGGCGGACGCCTGGGCTCAGATCGACGCGGCCGTGGAGACCGCAGGCCGGCTGCCGGACGGCTGGTACGACGTGGAACAGCACACGGTCTTCGGGCGCGGCGTGGTCGCGGTGCACGCGGCGGAGGCCGGCGTCGAGGTCGATCAGCCCGACGTGGGTCTCAAGCGGGTGCCGACGGTGGACATCGACAGCATCCCGTCCAAGGAGCGGCGGACCCACTGCATGGTCGACCAGGCCCGGGCGCTCCACCGGATGGGCAAGTCGTCGGCGGCCGTCGTGCGGCTCAAAGAGGCGGCCGGCCTCGCGCGGCACTACGTGTACGCGGACCCGATGAGCCGCGCCCTGGTGTCCGACCTGGTCAGGATCGGCGTGCCGTCGCAGCAGACCGTGCTGTCGAGCTTCGTGCGAAACATGGAACTCGTGCGCTAACCCACCCATGATCTAGAACAGTTGACGCCCCCTAGAATTTCTAGGGGGCGCGGCCGTGTGCGGCTGCCACCCTCGGATTCTGTCACTGCTCGTGTGCAGATGATCACCGAGGGAGCAACGGCACATGGAACTCGTCAATCACCGGCGGCCCGAGGATGCGGCGGAGGCGTACATCAACGCCCTCGGCTGGCCGCTCTCGGTCGGGTGGAGGCACCGCCCGCGCCAGGGCTGCACCTGCGGCACCCCGGACTGCTCGACCTCCGGCGCCCACCCGAAGCCCGGCGCCCGGGTGCTGCGGGACGCCGAGGTGCTCGCGCAGGCCCTCCAGCAGGCCCCGGGTGCCGGCCTCGTCGCCTGGACCGGGCCCTTCGACGCGCTCGTGGTGCCGCGCCAGATGGGCATGGCGGCGATGATCGACCTGGACGCGATCAAGCCGGTGCCGTGCATCGTCGCCGAGGAGACGGTCACCCTGCTCATGCTGCCCGCGACCGGCCGGTACGCGTTGCGCGCTGGGGTCCCGGGGGAGGTCCGCAGCGGGGACCGAGGTTGGATCGCTGTCCCGCCGAGTCACGGGACGCGCTGGGACAACTTGCCGTGGATCGAGGGCACCAGGAAGCCGCAGGGTCTGCTGCACGGCCGGGACATTGCCTCGGCGTTGGAAGAGGCCGCGCGCCACTACGGGACCCTGGAGCCCGGTGCGGCCGGCTCGGCGGTGACGGTATGAGAGCGCACCTGGTGACCGGGGCCGAGCGCGAGGCCGCCGTGCGGCACTGGCTCTTGGCGGCCCTCCCCGACGGCGAGCGGACGGCCGCCGCCGCCGACTGGGCGACGCGCGGCGTCACGGTGCTGCCCTGCGGGCTGCTGTTCTCGGCGGCACGCTTGCCGGCCGACATCGTCGCCAGCGCGGCGGGCAGCGCGGACTGGGCGACCATCGACCGCTACCTCGCGGCGTCGTTCGACGGGCCAGTGTTCTGCACGGGGGACCGCGGGCTCTACGTGGCGCTGGTGCCGCCGAGCGCGGTCCGCACCTGGACCGTGCCGGGCGTCGCCCTCCTCGGCCGGGGCTCGGCTGTGACGGTGCCGGCGCCCGGCCTCACGCGGGACCGCGCCGCCGGGCCGTACTGGGCCGTACCGATGGAATCCCCCGGGGTCCTCTGCCTGCCGGAGGACGTCGCGAACGTCGCCCATCGCGGCCTTCGGAGAGGGCCGTCCTGTGGCTGAGCGACAGTTGGATGATCACGCCGTGGCGCGCTGGCTCTCGGCAGCGGCGCCTGTTCCCCGGCTGGCCTTCGCCGACTGGGCGCGCGACGACCTGGCGCTGCTGCCGACCGGCGTGCGGTTCGACGTCGTGGTCGTCCCCGGGGCCGAGGTGCGCGCCGTCGCAAGGACCGACCAGCCGAGGCTCTTGGACCGGTACCTGAGCCGCGTCCTCAAGCGCGGGCCGGTGTTCTGCTACGACTCGTACGACGCGTACTACGCGGTCGTACCGGACGGCACGGCGCGGTACTGGCCGATCCAGGACGTGCCCTGTCTGGGCCTCGGGCAGACCACCGCCGTCCCGCGACCGGGCCTGTCGCGGGAGGAGGGCGGTCGCGCCTTCTGGGTCGTGCCGATGATCTCGGCTGCCGTGCTCTGTCAGCCGCGCATGGTGGCCAACTTGATCCTCGCGGGCCGGCGTTCGGGGGCGACCTGTGGCTAGGGCTCCGATCGAGATCGACGTGCTCGCCACCCTGCGCATCGTGGCGCGAGCGGACGGACTGGCGGCTCGGGCGATGGCCGGCGGGGAACTCACCGGCGCCGACCTGGACGCCCTCTACGCGCTGCACGAGGAACTGGCCGGCTACCTGGTGTTGCTGCTCGCCGGGACCGAGAGCAGGTACGAACACCTCAGGCCCCGCACTCCGATGCGGGTGCTCGTGGACGACGCCCTGCGACTGGGGGCGACCTGGTCGCTCGGCAGCCCCGGCTTGGGCCTGTGTTCGACATCGTGGTCATCGCGCCGATCTGCCGCCTCCTCTTGGCGCTCTACCAGGGGCGGGAGGCCTTCACCCGGCACGTGGGCAGCAGCCCGCTGGCCTGGGAGGCGCAGGAGGCCAGGGCGGACCGGGACTCGGCGCCCACTGTAGGAGAGCAGTGATGGAGACCTCGGACCGGTGGGCCGCAGTTCGGCGCCTGAGCGCCCACCTCGCCAGCAGCGGGTGCACGGCCCGGGACCACGGGATGAAGCGGAGAACGGGGCTCTACCCGGAGCACACACCCGTCGCTACGGTAGCGGTCCGTAGCGTGCTGACTACGAGCGCCGGGGGGAACGGTGACCGACAGCATCACGTTCGGCAGGTTCATCTCGCTGCGCCGCACGGAGAAGGGCTGGACGCAGCTGCGGCTGGCGACCGAGCTCAACCGCAGCGAGGCGTGGATGTCGCAGGTCGAGCGGGACCTCCAGCAAGTCCAGGACGTGCCGCTGCTGCGACTGCTGGCCGACGCCCTGGACGTCGGGGTCGACACGCTGATGACTCTGCCGCAGCCCGCCGCGAAGAAGGCGAACAGATCACCGCGACGGCGCGTCAGCTCGGCTACGCTGACGACGACTTCCGGTGCCGAGGAGGACGATGTGCGACGCCGCCCGTTCCTGACCCTGGCGGCTGCCGCCCTCTTCGCTCCGGTGGCCGGACAGCAGGCGGCGCAGGCCGAGCCGGCGCCGCCGCTCTCCGGCCTGGAAGACCTGCTCCTCTACGGGGCAGGGCGGATCCCCGCTCCCCGGCGGGAGCCGACGCGGGCGTCCGTCGCCGAGTCCGTCGCGGTCTCCCGTCGGGAGTTCAAGGCGGCCAAGTACGACGTCCTCGCCCAGGCGCTGCCCGGCCGGATCGCTGCGGCCGATGTCGTCGGCACCGCGGAGGAGCGCGCCCGCACCGTCGCCCAGCTCTACAACATCGCGGTGCGCCTGTGCATCAAGATCGGCGACAACAACCTCGTGGCCGTCACCGCCGACCGCGCGCTGACCGCCGCCCGCCTGGGTGGCGACCCGCTGATCAAGGCCGAGGCGCAGCGCATGATGTCCAGCGCCTGGCGCCGCCAGGGCAGCCTGGCCAGGGCAACGGACATCGTCGTCGTCGCGGCCGACGACCTGCTCGCCGACACCTCTGTCCCCGAAGCGTACCGCCTGGCCACGCGCGGAGACCTCTACGCCACCGCCGCCTACACCGCGGCGAAGGCGGGCGACAGGGTGTACGCCCACTCCCTCATCGCGGAGGCCGCTGACAGCGCTGCCGCTGCGGGCCGGTCCTCCGGCCTGGTGGACGGCATCCAGGGCGTCGGCCTGCACGAGGTCAGCGTGCATTTCGAACTCGGGGATGCCGGCCGGGCGATCGAGACGGCCCGCACGATCGACCCGGCCGCGCTGCCGACCGCCGAGCGGCAGGCCCGCTTCTTCACCGACGTGGCCCGTGCCTTCGACCAGTGGGGCAAGCCGGAGCAGTGCTACCGCGCCCTGCTGGCTGCCGAGGAAGCGGCCCCGCAAGAGCTGCGCAGGGGCGCGGTTCGTGACCTCGCAGCCGGCCTGCTGCGGCACGACCGGCGACTGCCGGGCGTGCGCGACTTCGCCGCCCGCGCGGGCGTACAGATCGTTTAACCCGTAGTGGGACTACGGGTCGTAGTCCCACTACGGATTACGGCACCGGTCCGGCAGTTCACTGAGGGGGCCCGTCTCCGGCCGGCGTCAGCCTGAACGGGGCCGGCTACCGAAGCCGTACCGCGTGGCTTCACCGCGCGGCCGTCATCACCTACGCCCCCATGCTGGTCCGACACGGTCTCCCTCTATCCACCTGCCCGGCTGACGCCGTTCCCCGACCTGCCCGGTCCGGGAGAGGCGATCGCCGTGCGCCCCCGGGGCGGCGTGGAAGTCCTGGCCCGTCCCATCTCCCCGTCTCGCGCTTCTCCTTCCGGAGCCGCACCAAGAAGTGGAGCTCAGTGTGATCGCACCCGTCGTCTTCCCCTCGTTCCAGCACGCCTACGTCGCCGTCCTGCGGCACGTCATCGAGACCTACGAGTTCGTCAACTCGGCTCGGGGTAACGACAGCCAGGAGATCATCGGCGCGAGCTTCCGGCTCGCCGATCCCCGCCAGCGGGCCCTGTACCTGACGAGCCGACCGGTCAACCCGGTGTACCACTACGCGGAAGCGCTCTGGTACCTGGGCGGCATGCGGAACCTCGACCTGATCGGGCACTACGCGAACCGCCGCCGGGCCGACTCGCGCGACGGCGTCACCATCGAAGGCTCGTCCTACGGGGCCAGGATCTTCGCTCCCCGTCCAGACGGCGCGCCTTCCGCCTTCGACCAGGCGCTGGAGCTGCTGCGGGCCGAGAAGGACAGCAAGCGCGCGTACATGCCGATCTTCGAGGCCCGCGACCTGGACGAGATCGGCCACCCCGACCTGCCCTGCCTGGTCGGCCTCCACCTGCTGGCCCGTGAGGGCTACCTGCACATGGTCACCTACATGCGCGCCAACGACGCCAATCGCGGCATGGTCTGCGACGTCTACTCCTTCACCCTGATCCAGGAGTTCGCCGCCGCGCTCCTCGGGCTGCGCCTGGGCTCCTACACCCACCACGTGGGCTCGATGCACGTCGGCGTCCGGGACCTGGAGCGCGCGGGCAGGGTGTTGGACGAGACGGCGGCGAGCTCCGGCACGGTGCCCTGCTTCGCGCCGCCGGTGATGCCCGCCGACTCCACGTGGAAGCACATCCGGACCGTCCTGGAGCACGAGGAGCTGCTGCGCGCCAACCGGGTCCAGTACACCCCCAGGGACGTCGCCGGACTGGACCTGCCGCGGTACTGGCAGCGCGTCCTGCTGCTCTTCGAGGCGCACCGGCAGGTGGTCAACTGCCCGGAAGACCCGGTCGACCAGCGCGTGCTCGATGCGCTGGAGCCGGGCGCCCGCTGGCAGTTCGCGCGCCGCTGGCCGGCCCGGGTCGCGGCCGGGGGGCTCTCGTGAGCTCGCAGACGCAGCAGCGGAACCCGCTGCGGGGGGTGGACTGGTCCCGCTGGAGCGTGGTGCTGCTCAAGCCGGACTGCGTGCGCCGGGGCCTGAGTGACCAGGTGCTGGCCCGGCTGGAGCCCGCCGCGACGATCGTCCACCGGCAGCAGGTCCTCGTGGAGGACTGGCAGATCTTCGTCCACTACTGGGACCTGCTGGTCACGCGGGACCGCTTCGAGGTCGACGTTCCCGGCTGCCTGCGCACCACCTACGTGGGACAGCCGGTGGAAGTGGCGCTCGCCTACGGCGAACCCGGCACCCCCGAGCGGCTGCGCAGCCTGCTCGGGCACTTCGACCCCCACCAGGCCGAGTCGGGCACCATCCGCGCCGACCTGGGCACCGACAGCCTCACGGCCGCCCGGGCACAGCGCCGCCTCGTGGAGAACCTGATCCACACCTCCGACGACCGGCGCGCCGCGCGCCGGGACTTCGGGACGTGGTTCGGCGCCGGCCACCACCAGTTCTTGGAGATCAAGGAGGATCACCGATGACGACCGCCGCCAGGAGGGCCCGGCGCCCGCTGCCCCTGCTGAACGTCGAGCAGATCGCTTCGCTCAAGCCGGAGCTCGCCGAGGTCATCGAGTACCGCAAGAGCGGATTGTCGCTCAACCACCTCGTGGGCTGCCCGCTGGACTGCGGGTACTGCGTGCGTCACCTGTTCGACAACTTCGAGCTCAAGACCCCTCGGCGGCTGCTGAGCGACGAGGCCGCGGTGGAGTTGCTGACCGGGCACCGGTACTTCCGGCCCCACCGCACGCCGATCCAGATCTTCAACCGGGCGACGGACCCCATGCTCCCGGTCGTCAAGCCGCACACGTTCCGGACGCTGCGGCTGCTGGACGAGCAGGGCCTGACCAACCACGTTCTGATCATCACCAGGTGGCGCGTCGACCCCGAGGACTGCGAGGTCCTGAACAGCTTCGAGAACATCCGGCTGACGGTGCTGGTCACACACTCCGGCATCGACCACCCGGGCATCGAGCCCGTCGACTCGGCCATCGCCGCCGCCAGCGTCCAGACGCTCCACCGGCACGCCGAGCACTACCGCACGGTGCTGTACTGGCGCCCGATCGTGCCGGGCCTCAACGACTCGGACGAGCACATCCAGCGGGCTCTGGAGCTGTCACGGCATGCCGACGCGACGGTCTTCACAGGGCTGTTCTTCCGCGACGAGATCGCCAAGTACTACGCGGACCACGGCCTTCCGCTGCCCTACGAGGACACCGCCCGCCGGAAGATCATGCCGGAGGAGTCCGAACAGCGGATCCTCGCGGCATTCCGCCGGCCGGACGACCAGGCCGAGCCGTACGGGCCGCTGTTCCGCAAGACCAGCTGCGGTGTCGCCTACGCCCACAAGGTGGCCGACTACAACGGGCACTACGGCATCCGGGAGTTGTGCGACATCTGCCCGGTGGCGCAGCTGGGCCTGTGCCGGGACGCCTGGAAGGCCCCCAGTCTGGAGGAGGCCACCGAAGCCGCCCGTGCTCTCGGGGCGACCGGCGACGTTGAGGTGGACGAACGCGCCATCATCGTCGAGGGCTTGAACGAGCCGCCGCGCTACTACCTCCAGCACGGCTTCGGCTACCAGGTCCACGACCGTGACAAGCCGCACCGCCACCGCCGCCACGGCCGAGCCGAAATCGGCTGGACCGACCCCAAGTAAGGAGCCCTGATGGACTACGGCACCTGGCCCCGAGTCTTCGTCGTGGACGTCGAAGGCAACGGCGCACAGCCACCGGACCTGGTGGAGGTCGCCGCGATCCCCGTGGTGAACGGGAGCCCGGTGCCGTCGTCCGCACGCTCCACCCTGCTGCGCCCGCCGAACCCCATCACGCCGTTCGCGCGTCGGGTGCACGGAATCCGCAACCGGGACGTCGCCACCGCGCCGACCTGGGAACAGGTCGGCCCCCAGGTGCACGCCGACCTGGAGGGAACGTGGATCGCCGCGCACAACGCCCACGTGGACTACGGCGTGCTGCTGCGACACATGCCCGACTGGAAGCCGGCCGGGGTGCTGGACACCCTGCGGCTCGCCCGCGCGACCTACCCGAAGGCCGGCGGGTACAGCCTCGACGCGCTGATCGAGCTGACCGGCATCGACCTGGCGTCCGTTCCCGGCCAGCGCCACCGGGCCGCTTACGACGCCCACGCGACCGCACTGCTGCTGATCGCGCTCGCCGGGCACTACGACACCTGGGACGTGCTGCTCACCGCCGCCGTCCCGCCCGGGATGCCCGGCGCTCCCTTGCCACCCGCCCCGAAATCTGAGGAACAAACACTGTGGTGACACCGCTTCGCCTCTACGTCGCCGGAACGCACTCGACCGGCAAGACCACCCTCGCCAAGCGCGTCGAGATGGAGTTGCGCGCTACCGGCATCACCGTCGCCCGAACCGGCGGCTTCGCCAAGCGGGCTGCCGAACTCGGCTTCCCGAAGATGACGCGCCACACCGTCCAGTCCACCGCCTGGATCATCAACGCCACCTCCAACGCCACGCTGGGAGCTGAACTCACCGCCGACGTCGTGATCGTGGACCGCACCCCCTACGACGCCCTCGCCTACTACCTGGCCGCGGTCCAGCACCGGGACGAGCGCCCCGACCCCGAGGCGCTGTCCCGCCTGACCGCCCTGGCGCAGCTGGCCTGTCCCCGCTCGCCGGTGTTCCTCGCCACCCTCCTCGACCCGGCGCTGCCGCTACCCGAGCGCCCGGGCAAGGACCCCGACTGGACGGACGCCGAGTTCCGCGAGGCCGTGGACGCGCAGCTACACCGGGCCCTGGGCGCCTACGCGGTACCGCACGTCCCGGTGCCCAGCGACGGGCACGCCGCCGCCGTCGAAGTGGCGGTCGAGACGATCACCGCTGCCTGGGCGGCTGCCGCGTGAACACGATCACGATCGCGGGCAAGCAGGTCCCCCGCCTGGGCCTGGGCACCATGCGCCTGACCGGCCCCGGTACCTGGGGCGAGCCGGCCGACATGGTCGGCGGTGCCGCGATGCTGCGCGAGGCCGTTCACGACCTCGGCATCCTGCACATCGACACCGCCGACGCCTACGGCCCGCATACCGTCGAAGAGCTGATCCGCCGCGCGCTGCACCCCTACCCCGAGCAGCTGCTGCTGGCTACGAAGGTCGG
Source organism: Kitasatospora sp. NPDC087314 (assembly GCF_044744365.1). NCBI lineage: Bacteria > Bacillati > Actinomycetota > Actinomycetes > Kitasatosporales > Streptomycetaceae > Kitasatospora > Kitasatospora sp. NPDC087314. The sequence goes on along the minus strand of NZ_JBIUYE010000022.1, from coordinate 65,703 downwards.
CATGGTGCGGCCCGCGCCGAACGTCTGGCGCCCGCTGGGCCGCCCCGAGTACCTGCGCGCCGCTGTCGAGGCGTCCCTGCGCCGCCTGGGAACCGAGCGGATCGACCTGTGCTACCTGCATCGGGTGGACCCTGCGGTGCCGCTGGCCGATCAGGTCGGCGAGCTTGAGGACCTGAGGACCGAAGGCAAGATCGGCGCCATTGGCCTGTCCAAGGTGACCCCCGAGCAGATCCGCGAGGCCGCCGGCCTGGTGACGGTCGCCGTGCAAAACTGCCTGAACGCCGCTGAGCCGGACGACCCGGCGTTGGCGTACTGCCTGGCCAGCGACATCCCGTACGTGCCGTACCGGCCGCTGAACGCCGGCCTGCTGCCCGACCCGGCGGCGGCCCTGCGGTGGCTGCTGGAACTCGGCCCGCAGGTGGCGCCGATCCCCGGCACCGCCAACCCCGCCCACCTGCGCGCGCTCTTCGCGCCCGCGACCTGAGATGGGGCACTCGATGGCCAAGACTTGGATTCCCCGCGAGGAGTTCGTCGAGACGCTGCCCCGTGCCCTGCACGGCTGCGGCGTGCTGCTCCTCGACCCCGAGGGACGGCTGCTGCTCCTGCACGACGCGTACAACGAAGGCCGGGCCTCCCACGGCTGGCCGCAGCGCTGGTGGGCACCGGGGGGCCTCCTCGAAGACGGTGAGGCCCCTGCGCAGGCGGCGCGGCGGGAAGTCCTGGAGGAGACGGGCCTCAAGCTGGACGGCCCGCTCTGCCCGGTCGGCGTGGACTTCCTCCCGCCGGCCGAGGGCTGGCCGCCCGTCAGCACCTACTTCTTCTCCTCCGGGCCCCTCACCTGGGAGCAGGCCGACTCGGTCACGCTGTCCGAGGCGCACGACGAGCACCGGTTCCTTCAACTCGCCGACTGGGAAGACGAGGTGTCTGCCACCATGCACGCGCGCCTGACCGCGCTGGTCACCGCCTTCGCGACCGAGCGCCAGGTCGTCCTGCACTGTGGCAGGCCGATGTGAGCTGGAAGCAGCACGGCCGCGCGACGGTGTTCACCGCTCCCCGTCTGGTTGTCCACCTGGACCAGGTCACCCGGCCGGACGGGCAGCCGGGGGAGGTGTGGGTCACCGAGCAGCCGGACGGCGCCCTGATCGTCCCCCTGGACGACCGCGGCCGGGTCGGCATGGTCCGCTCCGTCACGTACGTCCACGGCGAGGTTGTCACCCCACCGGGAGGGACCGTCGAGCCCGGCGAGAGCCCCGAGGACGCCGGGCGGCGGGAACTCCGCGAAGAGGCCGGGATCACCGCCCGGGAGTGGACGCCGCTGGGCAGCGTCGCCCTGATGACCCGCAACACCGCCCGGCTGCACTTCTTCCTCGCGCGTGGCCTCACGCTCGGCGAGCAGCAGCTGACCAGCTCGGAGGTTGGCATGACTCTGGAGTGGTGGGACCTGCCGGAGGCGGTCGAGGCGGCCCGCGACGGCCGGCTGACCCTGTCCGGCGCCTCGTTGGGGATCTTGATGGCAGCCCGCCACCTGGACGGCGGCCGACAGCAGTAGGGGGACCGCTATGTGCACGGCGTTCGTCAGCTTCGACCCGGGCTCGGCGGTGCCGGTTCTCCTGCTCGCTGTCCGGGACGAGTACACCGACCGGAAGTGGCTGCCGCCCGGCTGCCACTGGCCGGACCAGCCCAACGTCACCGGCGGCCTGGACTTGGACGCGGGCGGTACCTGGCTCGCAGTCGCCCCCAGCACCGGGCCTGGGGGTGAGCCGGTGGCGGCCTGTCTGCTCAACGGCTTCGGCCACACCGCTCCCCCGCAGCAGCGGCTCTCCCGGGGCGGGCTCCCGCTCATCGCCGCCAGCGGCGAGCCAATCACCAGCGCCTGGCTGGAGCGCTACGACCCGTTCCACCTGATCATCGCCAGGCCCTCTGGGGTGCGAGTAGTCAGCTGGAGCGGCAGCAGGATAGAGGACCACGAGCTGCCCGCCGGTCTGAGCGTCGTGCTCAACGACGGCGTGGAGGGCCGGGCGGGCGCTCAGCCCTGCCCGCCGTACATCCGCGCGACGATGGCCGCCCGGGCCGCGCACTTCCGGGCACGCCTTCAAGCGGTCGCCCGCCCCGAGCCGGCGGACGAACCGCCGGACGTCGCGTGGGGCCAGTGGCTGCCGATCGCGCGCGGCGACGGCTACCGCCGGACGACCCGGCAGCCCTGATACGCCGCCTGGTGTCACCGAGCGGACGCGTCTGGGGTTCCGTGTCGCTCTCCATGGTCGCCCTCGCACCTGAGCAGGTGCGCTACGACGTCGGCGCTGTCTCCGGCCCCGGCCCCTCGCCCGGGATCGTTCTGGAGCCGGTGCGGGTCGGACAGTGGCCCGTCAACGTCACCCGCCCCTGAGCAGTGGGCCCCCTGCCGTGGCAGGTCTGCTGTCGGCCGGCTGCGACCGATCGCGGCCCTCAAGAAGAAGATCAGAGAGCTGGAGGAAGCCAACGCCCAGCTCAGGGCGGTGGAGGCCGAACGGCAGGAGTTGACGGACTTCTACGCGCACGTCATCAACGAGATCTCCGTCGAGCTCGACCGCGTCACCGCCGAACGCGACCAGCTCCTCGGCAACGTCCGCTCCATCTCCACCGCACCCAGCCAGAGGTCTCTACGTTGAACTCACTCCGGAATCTCCGCCCGCTTCTTCAACCGCCGCCGTGATTCTACGCAGGCACCAGTCCGGGTATTTGATTAACTCTGATTCCCAAAGACGCAAGATCCGCCAGCCGGCCTTCTCCAAATACTTATCCTGGGCTCGGTCTTTGCTGATCGTCAGGGCGACGGTCGGGTGAGGCGCCTCGCCCGCCTCGCCCGCCTTGGCCGCCGTGAGCCCGTGCCAGTAGTCGCCATCAGCTTGGACGACGAGCTGCCGACTGGGGACTGCCGCATCAACAGTCCAGTGGAAGAGGCGGTACTGGGACTCCCATGTTTCTGGCCCGACCGCGCGGTCCATCAGTTCATAGAGCACCCGCTCGCAACGCGTTGGTTCCTTCTGTTCCATCTGCCTGGCTCGAATGACGGCCAATCGTTCCAAGATCGCCGGATCTTGGGCTTGGTTGAGTTTGTAACACTCCCGACTGCAGAAGCGGCGTTCCTGGATCGTCTTGGTATGGGTGAGAACCATAATGATCCCGCAGTGCTCGCAGGGTCGTTCTTCTCGGAGCTTGTCAGCGGTCTTGCATTCGTCCGAGCAGTAGACCTTCCGGCCCTCCTCGACCTTTGACCGATGCGCTCGAACGTCCTCACCACACCGTCGACACGGGGTCAACACCGTGCCCTCAAGCGTCCTGGCGGCTCCCTTGCAGGCCATGGAGCAGTACTGGCCACGCCCGTTGTCTCGATGCGCCACCTGATCGGGAACTACAACCAGGGGCTTGCCACAGTGTCCGCATGGACGTTCGGCTCGATCCATTCGGGACCCGAGACGGGCGCACTCGGTGGAGCAGTAAAGGCCCTTGCCGCGGACGACCTGGGACAGTCTCTTCTTGAACGTGATACTGCAATGCTGGCACCGGCGAGAGACAACCCGTGCGGCAGTCTTGGCCTCGTGATAGCACTTCGAGGAACAGTACTTGGCGCCGTTCTTCAGCCGGCTCGGCGGCAGGTGAACGTCTTCTCCGCAGTTCCCGCACTCGATCGTGACCAGCATCCGATCAGGATGCACGAGGGCACTGACAACGGGATGCCCGACGATCGCCACTCCGCCCACCCAGAGGTCGGTCGGACCGAGCCTCAGGCGGTCCTCTTGGCTCGTTGAAAAACACGGCCGAACTGGCTAGAGAACCGAGCATGTTGACGTGGTGCCGGACGAACGGCGAGAGGCGGGCGACGTCCTGGTCGCGGACATCGAAGCCGTCGGCCCGGAGCCGGACGGCCCCGACACCGAGAACACCGGCGCCGCGGACCGGGGGGAGGCGCGGTGAGCGAGGAGTGGAGCAACCCGGCGTACGTCCCGGCCTACGAAATGCTGCTGGAGCTGGAGAAGCGCCTCGACGCCCTGCGGCACGTCGGGCACACCGGCTGCATCGACCCACGCGGGACCACCGCGCTGCATGCCGTCCGGCTCGCCGCGGCCATCCTCCAGCCCGTCGTCCCCGGCACCGAGGCGCCGCCGTTCCCCGACGACACCGCCCGGCTGCTGCAGCTGATCGCCAATTGCCGCGACGCCGCTCTCGACCTCGGCGAGTTCGCCCCCGTCGGCCCCGTCCTGCGGGTCATCCCCGGCGGCCGGGAGAACTGACCCGGGTCGGCCACGTCAGGGCCAGTCCATCCTTCGAACGGCACGGTACCCCTGAACTGTTGCTACTGTCCCGGGCCATGACCGAATGGATAGCCGCTGTGGCGGCCGTCGCCGCCGTAGCCGTAGCCGTCTTCGCCTGGCGGGCTGCAGACCGCTCGGCGGTTGCCGCAGAAGGCGTTACCCGAATCGAACGTGACCGGTGGCACCGCGAACTGACCCCGGATCTCGATCTCCGGCTTACCCAGCATCACGCGAACTACTGGACCCTCAACCTCGAACTCGCCGGTCCCGAGATCCTGGAAACCCTCGACAACCTCACCCTCGAAGTCCTGGATGAGAAGGGCGTCAACCACCTGCCCAACCCGGCCGCCGGCATCACCGAAGACGAACTTCGTACGGTGATCTGGGGACCGCTACGCCTGCGCCCAGGCGTCGACGGCGTCACCGGGCCTGGCCGCACCACCACCATCGACGGCCTCGAACTCGGCCAGCGCACCGTCCGGGCGATGGAACTCAGCCTCCAACCGGGCTGGTACAACGACCCCATCGACACCTGGGCCCGCCGCTACCTGGACCACCCACTGCGCCTACGCATCGTCTGCAACAAGGCCGACCATCAGTGGATCCTGATCCGGGAACTGCCCGTTCCGCAGAACTAACCCTCCAGGACGCAGCCGGCCGGGGTGCCAGGATGGAACAGCTCGCCAAGCCTGACCCCGGCCGTGGCCCAACCAAGATCATCCCGTGGCGGCTTTTGGGCTCACCTTGGCCGCACAGTACCGCTACTACTCAGGACCGGGTGAGGCGGACACTCTGTCCGTCACGTCCCCGTGGCTTCGTCCACGAGTTTGGGCAGCACTTCGACACCGATTCGGGAGGCACAAGGCTTCCGAGACCGCGGCGGAATGTTCACGAGTTTCGACAGCACCGCCCGCCTGCCGGGCCCGGCCTGGTGACGTCCTGGGCGACGGAGGTCGGGTTCGCGCTCCGGTCTTGCGCGCATGCCGGGTGGGCGGGGGACCGCCGGGGTGATTCGGCGGTGTGTCGGATCGGTTGCCGGCCGGGGGCTGGGCTGTCTGATCCAGGGTGGCGGAAGACAATCCCCTGCCGGGAGATTCCCCTTTCCGCTTTCTGGGAGTAGATCGTGACTTTCTCACTGTCGGTTTCCGGTGGTCAGCCAGGCTCAGGCGTGAGGGGGTACCGTGCCGGTTGGGCGGGCCGCCGTGGACGTGCGCTGGCCGTTGCGGCCGGCATGCTCTGTGCCGCCGGTATCGCCCCGGTGGCGCTGTCCGGGACCGCTCATGCCCAGGGCACCTGCACGACCTCCGGTAACACCACCACCTGTACGTTCGCTTTCACCGGCGCCGAGCAGACCTTCACCGTGCCCGGCGGGGTGTCCTCGGTGCAGGTGTCCGCCATCGGCGCGGCCGGTGCCCCCAACGACACCGGTGACGGCGGTACCCCGGGTGGGATGGGCGCCCAGGTCAGCGGCACACTGTCGGGATTGAGCGTGGGCCAGACGTTGTATGTCGAGGTCGGCGGCACTCCCACCAACAGCGGCGGCTGCATCGGATCGACGCGGTGTACCGGCGGGTTCAACGGGGGCGGCTCCAGCCACCAGACCGGTGGTGGCGGCGGCGGTGCCTCCGATGTGCGCACCCAGCCCCGCAGCACTCCCCTCACCACCACCGACTCGCGGCTCATCGTGGCGGCCGGCGGCGGCGGAGGCGGCTCGTTCGCCTTTTGCGACCCGGGGGGCACCCCGGGTGGCAATGCCGGGGAAGCCGGAGGCAACGGCACGTGCGGGACCGCGAGCACCGGCGGTGGGCCGGGCACCCAGACCATGGGCGGTACCGGCGGAACCCCCGGCGGCAACCCGGGCCACCTGGGCACCGGCGGCAGCGGCACCGATAGCGTTATCGCCAGTGTCGGCGGCGGAGGCGGTGGCGGTCTCTACGGCGGCGGCAACGGAGGCACCCGTAACGGAACGGCCGCCGCCGGCGGTGGCGGTGGCGGCTCCTCCCTGGTTCCACTGGGCGGCACCGGCCCCACGGTGACCAGCGCTGGTGCGAGTATCACCATCAGCTACACCCGGGCCACGGTGACGACCATGCTCACGACCTCGCCGAACCCGTCGCTTTTCGGGCACCCGGTCACGCTCACCGACACCGTCTGCCCTGCCAGCGGCTCCACCGCGACCCCGACCGGCACCGTCACCTTCACCGACGACGGCGCCACCCTCGGCACCGCCCCGCTGTCCCCCGGCGGAGGCGACCACTGCGCCCAAGCCCGGCTGACCTGGTCGAACCTGCTGCCCGGCGGCCACACCCTGACCGCCCAGTACAGCGGCGACGCCACTTACGCGGCCCCCGCCGCGGAAAGCGCCACCCAGACGGTCAACTGCACCCGGACCGTCGCCGGTTCCGTGGCCAGCGTCGTCGCCACCGGCGAGAGCACCTGCATCCTCAACGCCACCGTCCGCGGCAGCGTCACGGCCGGGGCGGGCACCGCCCTGTTCATCGGCAACTCCACCGTCCAGGGCAGCGTCGCCTCCTTCGGCTCCACCCTGGTCGGGGTGTGCGGCACCACCGTCACCGGCTCCCTCGCCGTCGACGGAGCCAGCAGGTTCGTCGTCATCGGCGATCCCGGCGACGACCACTGCGTCGCCAACCAGATCCAGTCGTCGGTCCAGCTGAGCAACAACAACGGCGGCCTGGAGGCCATCGGCAACCACATCGGCGGATCCCTGCTGGTCACCGGCAACACCGGCACCGGGCCCTTCCCCGAGGACAACCGCCCCGAGATCGAAGGCAACACCATCGGCGGCTCCCTGTTCTGCTGGGGCAACACCCCGCCCCCCACCAACGACGGCCACCCCAACACCGTCACCGGCGCCCGCACGGGCCAGTGCAGCACCCTGTAACCCACCCGGCCGGGCATCTCGCCCCTGGGTAAGCCCGTAGTGCCCGCGCCCGCTGCCGCACTCCACGCAGCCGGCGCGGGCTCCTCGCGTCGCTCGGCGCCGCTCCAGCTGCTTCGCAGACGGCGAGGGCCGGAGTTATAGAAGAAGGACCACGAGCCGCACGCCGCCGACTGAAGTGCAGGTGACTCCCATTCTCGCGAACAGCACCTATTCGAGCAGACGCGCGACTCCCAATCTCATGTCGAAACGACGGCACAACCCGCGTACATAGCCAAGCACCGCGCCCAGTACTACCCGGCCCTGGAGTCCTAGCTCAGACACCAGCCGCAAACTAGCCGGATGATCACGCGCCAACCGCCGTGGCGGCCTGTTCGTCATGCTCCCGCAGCATCCGCATCACGGTGGCAGGCGAGGGGTGCTGGCCCTTCTTCGCGCCCGTGGTGATGACGAGCCGCTTGGCGATGTCGCGCAGGCTCATCTCCTGCTCGCGCAGGTGCAGGGCCATGGACAGCATGGACTCGTCGGTGACGCCCGCGCCGCCGATGGTCTTGCCGCGCTTGCGGGCGGACTCGTGGCCTTCGAGGGTGCGGTCGCGGATGTACTCGCGCTCCATGCCGGACATGGCCGCGAGCACGGTGAACACGATCCCGGAGGGATCGTGCGAGCCCTTCAACTCTCCGGTGAGGAACTCCAGGCCAACGTCGCTGGCCTTCAGCTCTTCGGCGAGCATGGCGAGTTCGATGCCGCGGCCGAGCCGCTTGTGCTCGTGGACGACGAGGGTGACGGCGACGCCGGAGGAACAGATCTCCCCGGCGAGCTTCACGGCGGCCTCCAGCCCAGGGCGCCTGGTGGCGCGAGTGGAAATCTTCTCCGAGAAGACACGCGTCACCCCGGCCTCGGCGAGCGAGTCGACCTGTGCGTCGAGGGACTGCCGGGCGGTCGAGGCGCGGGCGTATCCGAGGCGGACGTGCCCGACCGGCTCGGCGCCGGCGCTCACCGGCCGGGGCAGCTCGGTCCACGCCGAGCCCGGCTTGCGTACGGCGGGGGTCGGCACGCTCAGGGCCTTGGCGAGTTGGGGCACGAGGCGGAAGCGGGCGGTGTGGTACTGGATGGCCACCTTGCCCTTTCCGGTCCGGCACGGGGACCCCGCGGGGGCGGCGCAGGTGGACATCGGGCAGTCGTGCGATTCCACGCGCTTGAAGTCGTCGCTCACAGCTCCGGACTGTTTCATGAGGGTGTTTCAGGCGTCCAGTCGTTTGCAACAACTCATGAAACATGATCGCCGCAGGTGGACCGCCGGAGGATCGCCTGTTTCATGAGCGACCACCTATGAAACGCCGTCCGGGTGGGACTCAACCGTGGTGGCGATGTCCAGGCGGCGGCGAGTTTGGACGGCGGCTCCCCCTCCAGGTGGGCGGAAATCCGCTTGGTGAGCCCTCTCGCCCATGCTGAAATGCGCGGATGGATACTTCTGAAGTACTCGCTCTCTTCGACCGTCAGATGCGGCGGGATACCCTCGCCGACGCGCCCAGCACCCGGATCGAGCGGGTCGGCCAGGTGGTGCGGCAGGTCGGCGCCGAGGGCGGCTGGAGCGCGGTCGTCTGGTCCGGCCTGGACCAGGCCGCGGCGCGGTCGGCGATCGCCGAGCAGGTGCAGTACTTCACCGAGCTGGGCCGCGAGTTCGAGTGGAAGCATTACTCGCACGACCAGCCGGAGAATCTCGGCGAACTGCTGCTGGCGGCCGGGTTCGAGGCTGAGCCCGACGAGGCCCTGATGATCGCCCGGATCGCCGACTTGCCCGATGGCGGCGGACTGCCCGAGGGTGTCCGGCTGCACCCGGTGACCACCCCGGACGACGTGGAGCTCATGCTGTCCGCGCACGAGGGAGCGTTCGAGACGACTGCGGACTGGCTGCGGCCGAGCCTGCTCGACATGCTGGCCGAGAGCCCGGGGACAGTCAGCATGGTCGTCGCGATGGCCGACGACATGCCGGTCTGCGGGGCGCGGATGGAACTACACCCGGGCACTGAGTTCGCCAGCCTCTGGGGCGGCGGCACCGTACCCGCCTGGCGCGGCCGGGGGATCTACCGGGCGCTGGTTGCACACCGCGCCAAGATCGCCGCCAAGCACGGCTACCGCTACCTGCAGGTGGACGCCTCCGACGACAGCCGCCCGATCCTGCAGCGGCTCGGCTTTGCCGCTCTGAGCACCACGACCCCGTACGTGTACAAGCCGTAGCCGGCACCCCTTTATTCGGGGGTCGGTGAGGTCAGCGAAGTCCTTCATCGTGTCTCCGTGCTCGCCGGTCGCCACGATCGCGCGGATGCCCATGTTCGTACCGAGTGCGAAGAGGTCCAGCAGCAGGCGGCGCTGGAGGACGTCACGCTCGATTCGCTCGTAGGCGGCCACCGAGGAGAACTCCTCAGTGAAACCGGTGAGGAAGTCGGCGTTCTTCAGCACGTCCAGGAGGTCGAGGACGCCCCAGCGACGCGCGACCTCGTCCTTGAGGGCCGCCAGGCCGGTGGGCTCGGCCAGCGGCTCCAGCTTCGGAACGGTGATCCACGGCTCGCCCTTGCGGGTGGTGACCTTCACCCCGCCCGCGCTGCCGTCCGCGAGCGCGCCGGACAGCTGGTCCAGGCCCGCGGTCATGCGCTTCTTCAGATCCGCGATGAACGCCCGCGGGTTCAGCGGCTGCCGGATCGCGGCGTAGTGCACGGCGCGGGTGGCCTCGAAGTCGCCGGGCAGATCGTCCTCCGGGTTGCGCCAGCGCGCGGCGCCCTCGACGTAAATCTCCCGGCGCCGTACCGCGTCCCGCAGCGCTACCAGGACGCACAGCTCATACGGGATGCGCTCGACCTTGCCCTTGTCGTCGACGACCGCCTCACGCCAGTCCTTGCGCACCACGCCGTCCATCGGCACCGCGTCGCCGGCGTCGTAGAAGCGGGCCTTGCCGTCGACGTCGGCGTACTTCTTCAGCAGCTTCATCGCGTCCATCACCGGCCGGTACGCCGTGTTGTTGCACTTGAAGCCCAGGGTGTTCAGCAGCGGCGGCAGCATCTGCCGGTAGTACGAGCTGTACGACGACCGGAGCGTGGTGCGGACCTTGGCCTTGAAGACCTTCTCGTTCGCCTTCGCCTCGGCCACCAGCTCGCGCAGCGTCTTCTCCCCGACCACCGGGAACAGGGCCCGGCGTACGACCTCGTCGGGCTTGTCGACGGCGGCCGTCGCCAGCTTGAAGAGGATGCCTTCCTTGCCGCGCACCTTCTTCAGTTCGGCGGTGAGCTGCTTCTCCACCCGCCGCTCGGCCCGTGCGTTGATCTTGTGGACCAGAGCGACCAACAGGTCGACCAGGGCATCGGTGATCTCCGCTTGCCGGGACGAGCACAGCGCCGCGAGCAGGGTGATCCGTACGTCCTCCGCCGTGTCGCGGAAGTCTGAGGGGTACATCTTGATCGCCCGTGCCCGCCAGGCGGCCACCAGCTTCTCCGAGCAGCCCGTGAACAGACCGTCGGGCAGCCCGAGCTTGCGCACGTCGTTGAGTTTGGTGATCTCCGTCAGTAGGGAGTCCAGGCCGACCGCGCCCGGGTCACGCTTGAGCGCGGCCAGCAGCGCGGTACCCGCCTCGTTGCCCTCGGCCACCAAGGACAGCAGCCGGGCCGTGCCCGCCTCGCCGAGGCGGCCGATCGTGCGAGCGCAGAACGTCTTCTCCCACTTACCGCGCGCCGCGACGAGGACCTTCTCGACCCGGGTCCGGCCCGGCGGCTCGATCTTCCGGGCCCGGCACTCGACCAGAAGGGCCTCGAGCTGCCGGTCCTCCACCAGCTCGACCGGACAGACCTCCACGGCCAGCCACTCCGCTAGCGCCTTCTCGTCCGCGACCGTCGACGGCCGGAACCCCAGGGCCTCACGGATCTGCTTGCGGTGGTACTCGACGGTCCGGCCAACCAGCGTGTACTTCGCGAAGTCGGTGGCCGGGACCTTCACCAGATCGGCGACGTACTCCACCGCGGCCGGCGGGACCTCTTCCAGCACATCGGGGAACCGGCCTTCCAGCTCGAAGAACTTCAGCAACAGGCTGAAGCCGAGCCGGGTCGTCCCGCTCTTGTTCGCCACCAGGTCCCAGTCGCCGTCTACCAGCGTCCAATTCGCCAACAGCTCTTCTGGCGACCACTCTTGCCGCACGCCCGCCCCTTTGGCCTCGATCACTCGATCAGACCAACGACGACATCCAGGACGGGGAAACGGGGCTCGTCCGGCTACCCGCGACCTACTTTGCGGCTGGTGTCTGAGCTAGGACTCCAGGGCCTACCCGCCACGCGCCGACGGGCTCGACCCGGAGGAGGTGCGGCGCGCGAAGGTGGAGGCCTACTGGGCACGAAGGTCTTCCGAGACCAAGTGTCACTGACCATGCGACCCCGGTGCCCCTCTCCGCGTCGACACGGCGAGTCCACCAACGACGCGGCGAGGGGCACCGCCGCCATCAGGGAGCAGGTGACTCCCCGGCCGGGCGGGAGGCCTGCTTGAGCTTCATCTCCGCCTCGTGCCGGTTCTTCACGCCCGCCCAGTAGGGGTGGGCGTACAGCTCGGCGGCGACGGAGCTGAACGCCGCACGGTTCTCCTCGCTGGGATCGGAGGCCCAGGCCGCCTCGGCTGCGTACCAGCTCCGCTGAAGTGTGAGCAGGTCAGGAGGGAAATCGTTGGTCTCGGACACCGGCACATCGTAAATCGCACATTCGTGCGGATCTCCGTCGCCACCCCGGTGGCGAGGCCCCGCCTGCTAACCCGCCATCTCTCGGCGCAGACGGTGTTCAGCGCGGACCCGCGCCCGCCGCGTGGAGGATCTCCAGACAGCCAGCGTTGCCGACGACCCGCGTGCCGAGCGGCGCCGACGGCTGGCCGAACCGGACCTGCGCTACGCCGAGTTCTGCGACCGTACCGGCACGCCCTGGCGCTCCACCCAGCAAGGCGACCTCGCCTGGACCGCGTACCAGGCCGAGCGCAGGCGGCGCGGGGAGACCGACGAGGACCCCTTCGAGGCCTACAACCCGTTCCGTCAGGGCCTGCACTGACCGGAGACGCCGAAGCGTTCAGGAAACTGAACGCCATACCGATGATTCCTGCCCGTGTACTCCCCAGCGCCCAGCTGGTGGCGAAGTGGTCGCTCTCCTCGCAGGACGTGGTCATGGTCCCAGGCGACGAGTCCACCCGCCGCTCCTACGTCCACGTGTTCCTGATGCCCTCGGTGGACCGGGCGAAGCTCGACGCGCTCCTCGCGGACCTCGCCGAGGACCCCGCCCTGGTCGGGCGAAGACTCCACTGATCCTGACCCGCCGAGCGGCGGGCGCTCGCGAATCGGGCCGTACCCGCCGGCGGCGGGTACGGCCCGATGGTCCGCGTCGCGGCCGGTCAGTGCTCCTCACGCGGCGAACGCGTGACGTTGACGTCGTCGATCACCGGTCCGAAGTCGGCGGGCGTCGTGCTCTCGAAGGTCAGCGTGGTGGACGGACCGGTGGCCACGAAGGTCAGTGCGTGCTTGACCCAGCCCATGTTCGTCTTCGTCTTGCCGGTGGTGTCGAAGGAGAACTTCTGGAAGAGCTGGCCGTCGATGCGGACGTCACCCGTCTTGATGGCGGGAGGGCCGTCGACGTTTCCGGCAAGCGCGTAGGTCACGGTGTACGCGGTGTTCCGGGTCGTCTCGAACGTCTGCGAGACCGCTCCCGGGGCAAGGCCGTTGAGGTCCAGGCTCTGCTTTCCCTCGTAGGGCTGGAAGTCCAGATTGTTCGTCAGGTCGACCTCGCCCGAGCCCGGGGTCTGCCCGACAGGCGTGGAGACCAGCCACGGACCGAGGTTCTGGCCGTCCGTGAAGGTCTGGTGGTCGGCCCCGGGAGGAGCCACCACGGGCGTTTCGAAGCCGCCGTCCTTCACCAGCCCGTGCCGCACGTCGGGCGCCACGGGGGAAGCCTGCTGGCCGGGGGCGCCGTCGGCGTGCGCGATCGGCTGGAGTGCGAACGCCGCGGCGAGAGCGGCGCCGAGCACCGCCGTGCGTCGGGGGTGGAGCGTCATCCTGGAACCTTCCACGAGGTGCGTGCCGTGTCCGGGCACTGTCGGCTCCATGTAAACCTGAAGCCGTCGTGGCCGCCCGCCGGTGCGGCCGATCGCGTGTCAGCTTCCCTCCCCGGGCGCCCCGCCCGCTCTCCCCACGGCCGGCTGCCGACTCCCTGGTCGCACGGCCGGCTCAGAAAGTGTTGGTCATTGATCAACTGCTTGGCGTGATGCATTCGCGGTTGTCTTCACGGTCGAGGCATCCGCGAAGATCGCCGTCGTGTGTGTCTGTGTGTGCAGGCCGTCCTATGACTCGTCGTTGACGGATGCTCAGTGGGCGGTGATCGAGCCGCTGCTACCGGTGCGGGATCCGCGCCGGGCACGGCCGGCCGTTGAAGTTCCCGCGCAGGCTGGTCGTGGACACGGTGCTGTACGTGCTGGTCAGCGGCTGCGCGTGGCGGCTGGTACCGCACGACCTTGCTCCGTGGGACGTGGCCTACCGTTGGTTCCGCGCATGGGCGGCGGACGGTACCTGGGACCGGGTCGACGACACGCTGCGCGAGCAGGTCCGGGAGGCGGGCGGCCGGGACCCGCAGCCCTCGGCGGCAGTGCTGGACTCGCAGTCCGTCCGCAGCCACCAGGGCGGCCAGGCGATCGGCTACGACGCGGGCAAGCGGGTGCGGGGCCGAAAGCGGCACCTGCTGGTGGACACCTGCGGGCTCGTGCTGCGGGCGGTCGTGCACTCGGCCTCGGTGCAGGATCGGGCGGGCGCGAAGTTGGTCCTCACCGGCATCCGGGACCTGTTTCCGCAGGTCGGACTGCTCTGGGTCGACGGCGGCTACGTCAACGTGGTCGATGCCGGCATGGTCGGCTGGGCGGCCGAGCACGAGAACCTGGAGATCGTCGCGGTGCCGCGCAATGCGGATGTGAAAGGCCTCCACGTGCTGCCCCGCAGGTGGGTGGTCGAGCGGACATTCTCCTGGCTGGGACGGTGCAGACGGTTGGCACGGGACTACGAGCGCAAGACCGCGCACGCCGAAGCGATGATCAAAGTCGCCATGATCGGGGCTTGATACTGGTGGGCTCGCGTATTCAACTGTCGCGAGTTCGCCGAGGAGTCCAACCAACTGGTGACAGTGTGTGATCGCCAGCGGCATACGGCTCCAGGGACCTTCGGCTCGGCTGATAGATTCCTGCAGTGAGCGAGCAACGACCCAGCGGGGGCATCGAGCTGTCACCCGACGAGATCGAAGCCCTCCACGCCAGGTGGTCGTCCTGCTGGACTCCGAGTGAGGTCGCGCAGCAGATGGCCGGGGTCAGCACGCCTTGGTACGTGGCTGCGGGCTGGGCACTGGACTTGTTCCGCGGCAGGCAGACGCGCGCGCACGGGGACATCGAGATCGCGATTCCGGCCGCGAGCTTTCGCGAGGTCCGCAACTGCTTCCCCGGATACGTCTTCGACGCGGCAGGCAGCGGCCGGATCTGGGAGGACGCCGCACCGGAGGCGCTGGCCGCCGTATATCAGACATGGCTCCGCGATCCGGCCACCGGCAACTACCTTCTCGACGTGTTCCGCGAACCGCACGACGGCGACACCTGGATCTGCCGACGCGATGAGAGGATCCGGCTTCCCTACAGCGACATCGTCCATCACACCCAGGACGGCATTCCGTATCTGGCGCCCGAACTGGTCCTGCTGTTCAAAGCCAAGCACGCCCGCCGAAAGGATCAAACAGACTTCGAGGCGACCGTCCCGCACATGACCTCGGCTCAGCGCGCGACCCTGGCCGAGCTACTCGCCCGCGTCCACCCCGGACACCCCTGGATTGCGGACCTGTAGCCGCTTTACTGGTGGGCTCGCGTATTCAACCGTCGCGAGTTGACCCACCTCACTCCGACCCTGCTACTGAGCGTGACAGCCGTGAGGGAGATTCTGCATGTCAGGGGCATCCGGTTGGATGAGCACGTGACTGTCTATGACGTAGCTCGCCAGCTCCCTTCCACCGCTGACCTGCGGAACCTGTGCCGCTCACTGGCGATGCTCGATGCGATCTTGAGCCCGGACTGGGAAGGCCGGTACTACTCCTTCAATGTCGGCTGGGCCGACGGCGAGGAGATGGCGTCGATGCGCAACGGGTCGGGGGACGAGTACTCCATCGTGTTCTCGGCGGCCGGGGCCTATGTCCGTGGCTTCGACCACGAAGCACCGATGAGCCCATATGGCAACGATGGCGAGCCCTGGCCGGGAGTGATCGACGAGGTTCCGGAGGTCTTCAAGCCCTTCGTCGAAGAGCCGGCGTTCACCGACGAGGACGACGTTCCCGTCGTGACGGCCTGCCTGTGGCGGGAGGCGACGGATGATCGGTGGCGGCACGGCGCGATCGACTTCCCCGCCGGGTGTTCCGACCCCGACGGGGCAACGGGTCTGTTCGAGCTCCTGGTCGACCGTTCGCCGGAAGCGTTCCAGCGCTTCGCCGAGGACTACTACGAGGTTCCCGTGGACCTGGAAGCGGTGCGCGATGTGTATGCCTTGCGACCGCTGAGCCAGAAGCTCGTGTCATCGCTCAACTCGGAGGTCACCCTCGTAGACCTGGCCGAGGACATCGCCGAGATCGGCTACCCGCGGCCGGTCCGGGACGTGATCTGAGGTTCAACCGTCGGTGAGTCGATGGGGAGTCCAGCCGGATGGTGACCGTAGGTGGTCGCCTGCGGCATATCGGCTCCAGGTCCCGCCGCTCTCTCTGAGGAGGCGGTTGGTGGTCTTGTCGTGGTAGCCGAGGGCATCAGCGACGACGGGGGCGGGCAGTTCGAGGAGTTGCTGCCGGATGGCGGCGCCGCGGGCGGCTGCGACTGGGATGCCGATCTCGCGCAGTCGTGAGGACATGTGGTCGGGACGGGCCGGTCGGCCGGCCCGTCGGCCGGGGAAGAGCCAGCGCGATGCCTGATTGGTGGCGGTGTTCATGTTGTCGCGCTCCGCGATGTATGCCAGTAGCAGGGCTGCCGCTGGTGCGGGGACGGGAGAGGCGGGCTCCCAGAGCCGCAGAAGCGTGGTCTGCCCGTCGTGGAGCACGTCGTCCACCGTCAGCTGGACGATCCGGGTCAGGGGTTGTGCGTAGAGGAGGACGATGACGCCGGCGACACGGAGGCGCATCGGTGTGTCTGTGTCGGTCAGCAGTCGGCCGAGTGCTGCCAGGCGCTCGTCCTCGCTCAGTGCGGGTCGTCTGGAGATCTTCATGGTGGGGATGGACAGGGAGTGTGGACATCGGCGGCTCTGACTGGCCCAGTTGAGGAAGGGCCTCAGGCAGGTGCGGCCGTGTTCGGTGTTGTCCGCGAACCAGGCGTCGATGTCGGTCTGGTCGCAGGATGCGAGGGTGTTGTCCCGGGTGCTGAGCCACTGCAGGAAGGTGGTCGCGTGCTTGATCTGCTCGGCTGCGAAGCGGCGGATGCTTGGTGTGATGTGGCTCCGGTCGGCTCGTTCCCGTAGGTGGGGAAGGACGTGCCAGGTCGCGAAGAGCTTGATCGTCTTGACGTGCTCGGGATCGGTGATGTCGGCCAGGTGGCTGGGCAGCCATCGCTGGAAGGAGCAGATGTACTTGTCGACGGGGGCAGGACGCCGCTGGCCATCAGGAGTTCTTCCAGGTGAGCTGCTGCCCGCCAGGGCTGGAGTTCGTGGAAGGCATCGTGGGTCAGAGGTAGCTGTCCGAGTCCGAGTCGTCGCAGCATCTGGGAGGCGTTTCCGGGATGGTCGCGGCGCATCGCCAGCCAGGCCAGGCCGCTTCTGGGCTCGGCCATCGCCACCAGCATGTCGAGCAAGGGCGTGAGCGTCTGGCGGACGCGGCCCGTGCCGTCGTCCAGGAGAGCGGTCAGCCGGTCGGTGAGCGTGCAGCGTTCGCAGAGCCGGCCGCCCAGGAGTTTGCCCTCGAAGCCGCAGCGCGAGCAGTCGAAGGTCTGGGAGAAGCCGGCGCAGGTCGTGCAGATCGCGGAGCCGTCGACGGGGTGAAGTCCGGGGAGGGCCGGTCCTGGCCGCATTCCGGGCAGGTGCCTCGTGTTCGCACCGCGCGGTCCGAGCAGGTCCGGCAGACGTATCCGTCCGGCCAGGTGCCGGCCTTGTGTCTGCGCTGGCCGCAGCGGCAGCACTCGGCCATGAACCAGCGTTCGTACCGCTCGTCGGTGGCGTAGGGGCGGCTCATGCGTCGGGCAGGATGCGGGCCGCGCGGGGCCGGAGCTTCGCGACGTTCGCGGGCGGGGTGGGCAGGTCGCCGGTGGCGGTCTTGCGGACACCGGCGTTCTCGGCGGTGGTGGCCACCAGGTCGGCCGGGGTGCAGGAGAGGATGTCGCAGAGCGCGGACAGGACCTGCAGCGACAGCCTCTCCGGTGTTCCGGAGACCATGCGGTGGACCTGGGAGGCGGACAGGTCGATGCCGCGCTCGCGCAGCAGCGGCACCAGCTCGGTCGCGGTGAAGATGCGGTGCTGGGCCATCACCTCACGCAACCGCCAGGTGTACCCGACCTTGCGCTTCATGCCTGCTTCCCGTTCTGGGCTTGGAGGGCGGCGGCGACGGTGGCGTCCAGGTGCCGGCGCAGGGTGCGGGTGCGAAAGTCCGAGGAGACGCAGGTGTAGATGGACGCGGTGCTGGCGTGCTCGTGACCGACCTGTTCCTGGACGAAGCGGGGGTCCCATCCATCCTCGATGAGGTGGGTGACGTAGGACCTTCGGAAGGAGTGGTAGTCCAGCCCGTCGTCCAGGCCCAGGGCCTTGCGGTATGTGATGAAGCGGGAGTTGATGCGCTGGCAGCCGATCCGCATTCCGCGTTCGGACGGCCAGGCTGCCGGGTTGCCGTCGGTGCCCAGCAGCGGGCGGACCTCGGTGAACCACTCGTCCAGGACATCGGTGGTCCAGCCGAACACGGTCAGCACGCCGCGGCGCTTGGGCGGTGAGCCCTTCTTGGCCTTGCCGAACCGGACCTGGCAGCGGCCGAACTCGCCGTACTCGGCGCCGTGCGGGTTGCGGCCGAAGTCGGCGGTGTCGAGCATCCGCGTCTCGTTGCGCCGCAGCCCGTAGGCGTAGGCGGTCTTGAACAGGGTGGCGTCGCGGAACGCCGGCAGCCAGCCCTTGCGGCCGAAGGCCCTGATCCGGGCGACCTCGTCGTCGCAGTGCTCGAAGAACGCGTGCAGCTCGGCCTTGGTGAACGCCCGCTTCTTCGCGTCGGCCTCGTTGTCCTGGACGTGCACCGCGGTGTTCCACTCGTGAACGACCTGGACCGGGTGGGTGCCGAACCGTTCCTCGCACGTGGCCGCCCAGTCGTAGAGCGGGTCGGTGATGAAGTGGCAGAACGCCCGGACCGCCTCCGAGTAGGACCTGATCGTGGAACGGCGCAGGTCCCGCAGCGAGCGCAGGTCACCGAGCCACTCGTCGACCATCGCCGGCGTCCAGTGCCACGGGTAGGTGTTCACGTACGCGGCGAACGCCTTGACCGTGTTCTCCCGGCCCTCCACCGTCGTCCGGGCCAGATTCCGCGCGAGCTGCTGGTTGGCGAACCCGGTCAGCATCGCGGTGAAGACCTGTTCCTCCGGCCGCAGCAGCGCGATTCCGTCCACCAGGTGCAGCCGTGCCGCACCTGGGATCGACCCGTTGAACCCCACCGGTCCACCACCCTCCGTCACTCGCGTCGTATGCGAGAAAACCGCATCTGATGCGAGTCGACGGACAAACCGCAGGTCAGTCAGCCGGACGAGTGACACCAGCTGGCGTCGCCCTCACGTCCGTCGCTACCGTCGCCACCAGCAGGCTGGGCCAACTTCCATGGTCAACACGCCGGTGGACGCCGTTGGCCACGACGATTCGTGAACCGTCGCGCGTTCGCATCGGATGCAATTGGCGGCGCTTGGACCATCGGTACAGCGGTTGGCGCTGAGATTGATCATGGTCCGATCGGCGCGAGTGTGCTGACGCGGTTCTCGTACTCGCGGCGGGCCTTGCGCTGGGCCGGAACAGCCGGGACGCCCTGGCCGCGCCGAACGGTTGTCCCTTGGTCGAGCGCGGCCCGCTCTACGGGCTCCAGGTCGACGGCACGGAGGAAGTCGGCGACCTTGCCCGGCATGTCGAGGGTGACCGGTAGTTCTGGGGCGGGGGCGTCCGGGTCGGCGGCCGGGTGCTCGGGCAGGAGGTCGGCGACAGCCGTGCGGATGGCGCCGCGGCTGACGCCGTGGTCGCGGGCGAGGGCGGCGATGGAGCGGCCTTCCAGATACGCGGTGCGCACGGCGCCGGTTGTTTCGGCCGCCACGGCGGGGCGGCGGCCGCCCTTGCTGCCCTTGGCCTCGGCGGCGCGCAGTCCGTCGTAGGTTAGCTCGCGCTGGAGGTCGCGCTGGAGTTCGCCGGCGGCCGCGAGGGTCTGCACCATGAACTTCACGGTGGACAGCAACTCGCCTGTGCGCGGGTGGCGGGCGGTGAGGTCCATCGCGGAGAACGCTCCGTCGTGGATGCGCAGGGCCAGGCGGTCGCGGTGGAGGACGTCGAGCACGTCGAGGATGTGCTGATTGCCGCGTACGAGGCGGAACATCTCGGAGATGTGCACGGTGTCGCCGGGCCGCGCGTAGGTGAGCAGTTCGTGGAACTTCGGGCGTTGGAGCGGATGGAGGCGGCTGGAGGTGCCGGGGTCTTCCTCGAAGACGACCGGGTCCTCGATCCCGGCCTCGTCCAGGACGAGGTCCTGGCGGGCGGTGGACTGCTGGTCGGTCGAGACCCGCTTGTAGACGAGGTTCGCCACCCGGAGTGCCCTTTCACGCGGAGGATTGGACCTTACTTGTCGTTAAACCCTGTCAGCAATCACCATCGGATCTGATTGGATTCGGGCCCTACCGATCCTGGAAATCCACGGGTTCATTGGACGCCCGCCGCGTCTGTCGTCAAACGATCGTTTGATGACAGATTCCTCGGGGGTGACGCGGTCCTGGTTCGGGCCCCTGGCGGAACCAGAGCACGTGATCTTGGTGCTACTTCCGCTGGATCAGCGACCGCTGTTAGCGTGCCATCCATGATCAAGGGCAACTTAGCGGGTCGAATAGGCCGGATGGCGGGGGACAGTAGGCCGGAGCGCGTGCTGGTCGCCGCCAGTTTCGTCAACCGAGTCGGCAATGGTCTGTTCAACGCGGCGTCAGCGCTCTATTTCACCTTGGTCGTGGGCCTGCCTGCGGTGCAGGTCGGTGCCGCGCTCACCATCGCCGGAGTGATCGGTCTGTGCGCGGGGATACCAGGCGGGCATCTCGCAGATCGGCGAGGGGCTCGCACGATCATGATGTTGGCCCTCGCGGTCCAGGCCGTGTCGATGGCGGCCCTCGTCCTCGTCGAGAGCTGGGCCGCGCTCACGATCATCGCGACGGTCGACCAGATCGCCGCAGCGGCTGGTGGGGCGGCGTGGGGCGCGCTGGTGGTCCGGGTCGGGGGTGAGCGCCCGGCCCTGTTCCGTGCCAAGCTGCGCACGTTCGTCAACCTGGGCGTTGTCCTGGGAACGGTGGGTGCGGGGCTGGCGCTGGCCGCGAACACCCGCGGCGCCTATGTCACGCTGATCCTCGGCAACGCGGCGAGCTTCGCCCTGTGCGCGGTGTTTCTGCTCCTGTTGCCCCGCTATCCGGTACTGGCAGCACCACCGCAACAGCGGCGCTGGCCCGTCCTCGCGGATCGTCCCTTCCTCGCGTTCACCGCCCTCTACGGGGCCATGGGACTGCAGTACCCGGTGGTCTCACTACTCCTACCGATCTGGATCTCCGAGCACACCGAGGCGCCGCGCTGGACGGTGGCCGCGCTGTTCGCCGTCAACTCCCTGTTCTGTGTGCTGATGCAGACCAGGATCGGCTCGCGTATCGAGACCCCGCACGATGGCGGCCTGGCGTTTCGCACGGCGGGGCTGCTCTTCCTCGTCAGCTGCCCGATGATGGCACTGGCGGCGTACACCCCTGTCTGGGCGGCGGCGGGTCTGGTCCTGGCCGCGATCTTCGTCCACAGTCTGGGAGAGGTTTGGGAGTCATCGGCGGCCTTCGCCCTGGGCTTCGGTCTTGCTCCCGACCACGCACAGGGCCAGTACCAAGGTGTCTTCGGTCTCGGCTTCAGCGCGGGCCAGGCTCTCGCCCCCGCGATCCTCACCACAGTGGTACTCGGCCTCGGCACGACAGGCTGGCTGCTGCTGGCGGTGTTCTTCGCGGCACTGGGCGCTGTCGGTCCATCTCTTGCCCGCTGGGGCATGCGGACCCGGCCGCAACCAGGTGTTGCTGCGGAAGTGACGGGATGACCGCGAGTTAGGTGTCAGAAGCCTTCTACCTCGTCGTCCTCGTCCAGCTCCGGCGCGTCCGGGTCGCGCAGCGGGCGCGGGGCGCCGGCGGACGGGACGCTGGCGGTGAAGCTGTAGCGGCCGAGCAGGTTGAGATTCTTGTGCTTGAGCGGGGAGAGCCGGGCGATGTCCTCGTCGCGGATCTCGTGGTCCTCGGCCTTCAGCTGGGTGACGGCGGCGTCGATGTAGCGGGTCGTCCAGAGCACGATGGCGTTGAGGACCAGGCCGAGCGCGCCGAGCTGATCCTCCATCCCGTTGCGGTACGCCTGGTGGATGGTGCCGCGCTTGCCGTGGCACACGTCACGGGCCAGCTTGTGGCGAGACTCCTGCACGGTGAGCTGCCGGTTCATCTGCCGGCGGTAGGTGTCGTCCACCGGGTCGACCACCCGCAGCAGGTGTTCGGTCTTCGCGATCCGCCCGCACTCGGCGAACGCCGTGCCCAGCGGGGTCGGGCGCCCTTCGCGCCCGAACATGCGCAGCAGGTCGTAGGCGCGGACCTGGTTGGTGACCAGGGAGCCGGCGACCTTCAGCATGTCCGGCCAGTGCGTGATCACTTTGTTCAGGTTCACGCGGTTGCGGGCCAGGTCCTCCACCACGCCGTACGGGCCGGTCTCGACGCCGGGCATCGTGGCCCGCCAGAACCGCTGGTCGTCCAGGTCGCGGAACCGCGGGGAAAAGTTGTAGCCGAGGATCTTGAACAGGCCGAACACCATGTCGGAGTACGAGGCGTTGTCGGTCGCCACCATCTCCGGCTTCACGCCGCCGTCCAGGTTCAGCAGCGCGTCCAGGATGTGCAGGGAGTCGTGCGGAGTGCCGGGCACGACCATCTGCCCGATGCCCGCGACCTGGTCGTTGACGGCGCTGAGCCAGGTGATGCCACGCTTGAACCCGAAGTACTTCGGCGACGGCGCCGCGCTGACCGTACGGACCGGGACGACGAACCGCAGACCGTCCACCGAGGCGAGCAGACCCTCGCCCCAGAACTTCACGATGGGCACCTCGGCCTGGGCGGCGTTCGCCGCAGCGATCGTGTCGGCGCGCAGGTAGTACTGGTCGACGTGCACGAGCCGGGCCCGGGTCAGCGCCTCGTAGCCGGGGTGGACCACCGGGGCCAGGCCGATGTTGCACGCCTCGGAGACCAGCAGCGCGACCATGGAGGTGGGCAGGTCCTTCATCCGGGTGGTGCCGTCCCCGAGGTGCACGAAGGCGTCGAGGAACCCGGTCCAGGCGTTCACCTCGAACAGCAGGTCCGGCAGGTCGATCTTCGGGAGCATCCTCTCGACCCGTTTGCGCAGCCAGTTCAGCGACTTCGGCTCACCCAGCGCGTGGAGCTTCTCCACGTTCAGCTTCGCCCGCCCATTGGGCTGCACCTCGACGCTGATCTTCGCGTCGGCGCCAGCCTCCTCCAGCCCCTCGGCCATCTGCTTCCACGCTGCGTCCAACACCTCTGCGGAAGTGGCTTTTCGCTGATTTTAGACAATCGCCAACCGGGACCACCCACGCAGTCGCAGGGTGGCTGATGTGCGTGGGGAAAGCGGGGTGAGGGGCGCGCGCGATTCTGCTGAGAGGGTGGTGTCTTTGGCGGTTGTCTAAAACAGTCTTAATTGGGGGTGCATCTAAGCCCTCCACCAAGGCACCGGGGGCGTCAGCGCATGCCGCCGGAAGCGAGGATGACATCCCCGGTGATCCAGCGCGCGTCGTCGGAAGCCAGGAAGGCCACTAGCGGGCCGTAGTCCTCGGGGGTGCCCGTACGGCCCAGGGGGGTGGCGGCGATCGCCTGTGCCTCCTGATCCGACCCGGTGTATCCCATGGCCCTGGTGCCCTCGGTGTCCGACGGCCCGGGCATGATCGCGTTGACGCGGATGCCGCGCGGGCCCAGTTCCTTGGCCGCGACGATGGTGAAGGCGTTGACAGCGCTCTTGGACGCGACGTAGAGCGAGGCGTAGGGAGGATGGCTGACCGTGCCGGCCGTCGAGACGTTGATGATCGACGCGGCGTCGATGTCGTCCTGCGCGGCCAAGGCCTGCGTGGTCAGGATCGTGCCCAGGAGGTTCGTGGTCATCTCGCGCTGGAACTCGTCCTCGGTGATGCCCGACAGCGGCGCGAACGTGGCGACGGCCGCGTTGTTCACGAGCACGTCGACCGGTCCGTACTCCTCGCGGGCTCGGTCGAAGAGACGGCGCACGTCGTCGCCGTTGGCAACGTCCGCCTGGACCGCGATCGCCCGGCCGCCCTTGGCGGTGATGCCCGCGACGACCCGCTCGGCGCCCTCCGCGTCCCCCCGGTAGTTCACCACGACGGCCGCGCCGGTCCCGGCCAAGGCCTTGGCGATCCCCGCGCCCAGGCCCTTTGACGCGCCCGTGACGATCGCCGTACGTGCGTTGTTGCTGCTCACAGTGGCTCCTTGGAAATGAGTGCTTGCGGAAGTCACCATAGGAAAGCAAGTTACTGCTGGGAAGTACGTACTTTTTTGTAAGCTGCTGTCATGATGGAGACAGAGCAGGTCGCGACGGCCACCAGGCTCCTGGCCCATGACACCTTCGACAACAAGTGCGTACTCAGGCCGATCATGGATCAGACGACAAGCCGCTGGGCGACACTGATCATCTCGGCCCTCGTCGCCGGCCCGCACCGCTTCGCGCGGCTGCACGCACGAGTGGGTGGCATCAGCCAGAAGATGCTGTCGCAGAACCTCAAGGCACTGGCCCGGGCTGGGCTTGTCGCCCGCCATGTCGCGCCCACCAACCCGCCCCAGGTCACTTACAGTCTGACGGAACTCGGTGTCAGCCTGGCTGGACCGCTGACCGATCTCATCCGATGGTTCGGCCAGCACGGCGACGAGCTCCTCGCCGCCCAGAAGCACTACGACAGTCAGCAGGCGTGACCGCTTAGGACCTGCCGATCATTAACCTGTCGTCTTGAACTTGGCATGGGGATCGCTGCTTTGGGTGGCGCCCCACAAGCTGATGGGCGCCCCAGTTCGGTAGCCTGACGTCGTCAGCCCTCCGCGCCGTCCCCGTCGCCATCGAGCCCGGCCGCGTCCGGGTCCCGCAGTGGGCGCAGGGCGCTGCCCGCCGCTAGACGACCACCACGGCCGGAACCAACCGAGCTTGTCGCGTCTGGCTCAGACATAGGCCCTTAGCCGCGAACCCGGGGGTGCACACCCCAGAATCAGGGCAGTGCACCCCCGGGTTTGCGCTGAAGAACCTTCAGTTTCCGCGAACTCGCCGGGATCTTGGGGTGCCGTTAACCGATCCGCCGCTGGGCGAAGAAGAACAAGGTCGAGCTGTGCTTCACCCCGACCTACGCTTCCTGGGCCAACCCGATCGAGGCCCACTTCGGCCCGCTGCGGCAGTTCACCCTGGCCAACTCCCACCACCGCAGCCACCCCGCGCAAACCCAGGCACTGCACCGCTACCTGCACTGGCGCAACACCAACGCCCGCCACCCCGACGTACTCGCCGCCCCACGCAAGGAACGTGCCCGCATCCGCAGCGAAAAGGGCATCCGCTGGAGCGGACGCCCCCTCAACACCTCAGCCTGACCAACTGCGAACCGCAGCCCCCGAGCGCCGAAGGGGGCAAGTTCAGGAGAAGGACAGCGACAGAAGGACGACTCAGGAGGCGGACGGCTCGATCTCCCCCGCAAAGACGATGACCTGGTCGATGAGGCTCCGCCGCAGATGGACGACGTCCGTTCCCGCCAGGCGGGGGCCTCCATCCGGTGTGGTGAAGACCCACTGGTACCGGGCCCACTCGTCAGGCATGTCCACCTCTGAGCAGCGCACCATCGTGCCGGTCCCCGCCGGGTGGCGCCGGATGTCCAGCACGAACCGCTCGACCGCCGCGATTCCTTCGCTGCGGCCCAACGGCCCCCAGAAGACCACGTCTGAGGTCAGGGCCTGGGAGAGCAGGGCAGTCACATAGCTGTCGTCCGAGGCGTTGAACGCGGAGATGAACGTGTCGATCGCGGAGCGTGCGGTCTCTTCCTGCATGCCCCAGTAATACCAGCCGCTTCGCGTGCGCTCATCCCGCGAGGCGCCTTCCGATCACGGTGAACCATCCCGGTCACAGCACTAGCACACCGGTTGAGGGCTCCGCCGGGGTTCGCGGAAAGATCGCCGGGCGGGTAGCGGCGCTGGCTACGGTCCCCTCGTGCCGGTGGAGTTTCTGACTGATGAGCAGGCCGAGGCGTACGGGAAGTTCTCGGAGCCGGAGCGGCTGCGCCGGCCGCCGACGCGAACGACCGGGACGGCGTTCGCCCGCGCGCTGGAACGGGTGGACGAGATCGGCGCGTACCGGCTGGGGAGGCTGAGGCTGTCGCAGATCCCGCCGAACCGGATGGCCGCGCTGGCCCGGTACGCGCTGGGGTCGAAGGCGCCACTGCTGGAGCGGGCGGCGGAACCGAAGCGCACGGCGATGCTGACCGCGGTGATGCGGCACCTGGAGGAGAAGGCGATCGACGAGGCCCTGGACCTGTTCCAGGTCCTCATGGCCACCCGGCTGCTGAACACGGCGAAGCGGAAAACGGAGAAGGAGCGGCTGTCGACGTTGCCGCAGCTGGAGAAGGCGTCGCGCACGCTCGCGCGGGCGGCGAAGGTGCTGTTCGAGGAGCTGGAGCTGGTCGAGGAGCACGGTGCGGACCTGGACGTGGCCGCTCTGTGGGCAGCGGTCGAGGAAGTCGCCCCGCGTGCCGCCGTGATGACCGCCGCGGCCACCCTGGTGACCCTGGTGCCCGAGGACGAGAACACGGCCGACATCGCGATGCGGGCCGCGCTGGCGACCCGGTACGCCACGGTGCGCCCGTTCCTTGCGCTGCTCGGAGAGTCGAAGGCGTTGGACGCGGCGAGCGCCGGGAAGCGGGTCCTGGCCGGGGTGCGGGGTCTTCCGGCGCTGGCGCGGCGGAAGGTGGAGGTGAAGCCGCTGCTGCCGCGCGAGGTGGACGACAAGTTGGTGCCGCCGGCCTGGCGCAAGGCGGTGCACGCCAACCCCGACCTGCCGCAGGGCGCGGTGGACCGGGACGCGTACATGGTGTGCGTGCTGGAGCAGCTGCACCGGGCCCTGAACAACCGCGACGTGTTCGCCTCGCCCTCGCACCGCTGGTCCAACCCGCGCGCCCGTCTGCTGGACGGGCCCGACTGGGAGGCGGTCGAGGAGGACGTGCTGGCCGGGTTGAGCCTGGACATGCCCGTCGCCGAGCACCTGGCGGAGCTGGTGCGCAGCCTGGATGCCGGGTGGAAGCAGCTCGCCGAACGGCTGGAGGAGGCGGGGCCGGCGGCGAAGGTCTCCATCGAGGTGCAGGACGACGGGCGGGTGAAGCTGAACGTCGACAAGCTCGGCGCGCTCGGCGAGCCGAAGTCCCTGACCTGGCTGCGCAAACGGGTCGAGAAGATGCTCCCGAAGATCGACCTGCCGGACCTTTTGTTCGAGGTGAACGCCTGGACCGGGTTCCTCGACGCCTTCGTGCACCTCGGGGACGGCACCACCCGGATGAAGGACCTGCCCACCTCCATGGTCGCGCTGCTGGTCTCCGAGGCGTGCAACATCGGCCTGGCCCCGGTGGTCCACCCCGGCTACGAGGCGCTGACCGGGCCCGGCTCGTGCACGTCGACCAGTACTACCTGCGCGCCGACACGATCGCTGCGGCGAACGCCGCGCTGACCTGCTGCGCATGTTCGGGCGCGAGGGGCGCCCGACCCCGCTGGGCACGGCGTTCGCCGGGTACGGGCGGATCGCGAAGACCGAACACCTGCTGCGGGTGGTCGACCCGGTGGACGACACCTACCGCCGGCAGATGAACTGGCAGCTCACCGTGCAGGAGTCTCGCCACAAGCTGGCCCGTGACGTGTGCCACGGCAAGCGCGGCACCATCCACCAGGCGTACCGCAACGGGATGGAGGATCAGCTCGGCGCGCTCGGCCTGGTCCTCAACGCCATCGTGCTCTGGACGACCCGCTACATCGACGCCGCCGTCACCCAGCTGAAGGCCGAGGACCACGAGATCCGCGACGAGGACATCGCCCGGCTCTCCCCGCTCAAGCACAAGAATCTCAACCTGCTCGGCCGCTACAGCTTCACCGCCAGCGTCCCGTCCGCCGGCGCCCTGCGCCCGCTGCGCGACCCGGACGCGCCGGAGCTGGACGAAGACGACGACGGCGGGCAGGAGTGAGTATCAGGAGCCGATCGGATCAATCCGTGACGGGCAGGCACTCGGCGAGCAGAGCGACGACGTCACGCCAGGCTCGCTGTGCGTGCCGTGGGTGGTAGCCGACGCCGGGACGCACGGTGTGGTCGACCGATGGATGGTGGAAGGCGTGAAGGGCTCCCCCGTAAACCACGAGGCGCCAGTCGACGCCCGCAGCCTGCATCTCGGCGGTGAACGCGTCCCGTTGTGCGGGCGCCATGATCGGGTCTTCCGACCCGACCCCGGCCCATACCGGGCAGCGGATGCGCGCCGCCTCGCCCGGTCGGCCCGTGATCAGCCCGTTGACTGTCGCGATCGCGCGCAGGTTGACGCCGTCGCGCCCGAGTTCCAGCGCGATGGCGCCCCCGGTGCCGTAGCCGACGGCGGCTATCCGGTCGGGGTCGGTTCGCGGTTCGGTGCGCAACACGTCGAGCGCCGCGTGGCCGATGCCTCGCATCCGGTCGGGGTCGGCGAGCAGCGGCATGCAGCGGGCCAGCATCTCCTCGGGGTCCCCCAAATAGCGCCCACCGTGAAGGTCGAAGGCCAGCGCTACATATCCCAGCTCGGCGAGAGCATCGGCCCTGCGGCGCTCGACGTCGCTGAGCCCCGTGCCCTCTGGTCCGAGCAGCACCGCGGGCCGGCGGTCGACACCGGCCGGGAGCGCGAGGTGCCCGATCATCGTCAAACCGTCGGCCGGATACTCGACCGTACGCGTCGTAATCGTCGTCATGAGTCTGGACGGTACTGACCGTTGCGCCCGCTCGGGGTGGTGTTCGCCGATGGCAGACAGCAGTCTGTCCCGGCTACAACACCCGGACGCGTCGCCCTCCTGTCGGCAAACGATTGTTTAAAGACAGGGCGGCCGGACGTCCAATGAACCCGTGGATTTCCAGGATCGGTAGGGCCCGAATCCAATCAGATCCGATGGTGATTGCTGACAGGGTTTGACGACAAGTAAGGTCCAATCCTCCGCGTGAAAGGGCACTCCGGGTGGCGAACCTCGTCTCCAAGCGGGTCTCGACCGACCAGCAGTCCACCGCCCGCCAGGACCTCGTCCTGGACGAGGCCGGGATCGAGGACCCGGTCGTCTTCGAGGAAGACCCCGGCACCTCCAGCCGCCTCCAGCCGCCTCCATCCGCTCCAACGCCCGAAGTTCCGCGAACTGCTCACCTACGCGCGGCCCGGCGACACCGTGCACATCTCCGAGATGTTCCGCCTCGTACGCGGCAATCAGCACATCCTCGACGTGCTCGACGTCCTCCACCGCGACCGCCTGGCCCTGCGCATCCACGACGGAGCGTTCTCCGCGATGGACCTCACCGCCCGCCACCCGCGCACAGGCGAGTTGCTGTCCACCGTGAAGTTCATGGTGCAGACCCTCGCGGCCGCCGGCGAACTCCAGCGCGACCTCCAGCGCGAGCTAACCTACGACGGACTGCGCGCCGCCGAGGCCAAGGGCAGCAAGGGCGGCCGCCGCCCCGCCGTGGCGGCCGAAACAACCGGCGCCGTGCGCACCGCGTATCTGGAAGGCCGCTCCATCGCCGCCCTCGCCCGCTGCCAGCCGCTCGACGGCGGCCAGGGCGTCCCGGCTGTTCCGGCCCAGCGCAAGGCCCGCCGCGAGTACGAGAACCGCGTCAGCACACTCGCGCCGATCGGACCATGATCAATCTCAGCGCCAACCGCTGTACCGATGTTCCCCGAGGCCGTGCTCCTGCTGCTGCAGTCCCTCGTGGGTGATCGGAACACGACCGCTCGCCAGATCCTGCAGGAGGCGGAGGACGTTGGGGCGGCGAAGCCAGATCAGCCTGCTCTTCGGGCGGCCGAGTTCCAGGAGGAGGCCCATGAGGAGCGCCAGCAGCGGGTGGACCTGCCCGGTGCCGTCGTCGAGGGGGTCGGTGAGCCGGTCGGCCAGGGTGCAGCGTTCGCAGAGCCGGCGGCCGAGCAGCATTCCCTCGAAGCCGCAGCGGTCGCAGAAGAAGTCGCGGCTGATCCCCGCGCACTCGCGGCAGATCGGGGCGCCGTTCTCGTCGCGTCCGGGCAACCCGGGCAGCGGCCTCGGACGCGCATGGCCTTCTCGTAGCAGGTGCGGCAGACCGGCCCGTCGGACCACTCGGCCGACTTCGCCGCCCGTCGGCCGCAGCGCGAGCACGTGCGGACGTGCCAGCGTTCGTACTCCTCCGGCGTCACAGCTCAGTCCTCCGTCAGCCTGACCCGCTTGGGACGGCGTGCGGCCAGGTCGATCGGCGCGTTCTCACCGACGGCCCGCCGGGCGGTCAGATTCTCAGCCGAGGTGGCGATCAGGTCGGTGGGCGTGCAGCCGAGGATGTCGCAAAGCGCGGCCAGCACCGGCAGCGAGAGCCGCTCGGGGGTGCCGGAGACCAGGCGGTGGACCTGGGAGGAGGAGAGGCGCCGGCCGGCCCAGGTGAGCGCCTGGCTGCACGAGGCCGGATTCACGGTCGAGACCGAGATGCTCCTCGACCCCGAGGGCAGTGCCCCGGGAGCGATCCTCTTCGCTCGCCGTCGTTCGTAGCGGTCAGGCCGCTGCGGAATCGCTTCGGGGTGGGTTGAGTTCGAACGTCCGGTTGTCTCGTATGAGGGCCCACATCACGTTGAGGCGGCGCCTGGCGAGGGCGAGGACGGCCTGCTTGTGCCCCTTGCCCTCGCCACGTTTGCGGTCGTAGAACTTCTTGGAGACGGGGCAGCAGCGCGCTGCGATCTGGGCGGAGAGGTAGAAGACCCGCAGGAGCCGCCGGTTGTATCGGCGCGGGCGGTGCAGGTTGCCGGAGATGCGTCCCGAGTCGCGTGGTACGGGGGCAAGCCCGGCGACGCCGGCAAGGCGGTCGCAGGTACCGAAAGCACTCATTTCACCGCCGGTGATGGCGATGAACTCGGCGCTGAGCAACGGCCCCATGCCGGGCTTCGGGGATCAATCAGGACGTGGTTAGCGGTAAGCCCCTGATGATCAGGTCGCGGCCGTGATGCGGGTGGCGTAGACCCGGTGAGCCTTGCGCTCGGCGGAGCTGGCGGTGTCGGTGGCGAGGGCGGCGGCCTGCTGCAGCGCGGTGCGGTGGAGTTCGAGCGGTGCGGTGATCCGGAGGGAGTGGCCCTGGCCGCGGCGGATAGTCCGGCCGTAGGCGAGCGCGGTGCGGATGGTTTCGTCGCCGCGGGCGAGCAGGTGGTCGGCGAGCAGGCCGGGCAGATCGAGGGTGATCAACGGGTCCGGCTCGGGCTGCTGCTCGGCGGCCGGGTCCGGGAGGACGTCGAGCTGCTCGGGCAGTTGTGCGACATCCCGCGAGTTCTCCTGAGCCCCGCTGAGTGACCGAGGCCGTGGCCAGGGGCTTCTTCCTCCTTCGGGTGCTCTGCCGACCCGTGACGTAACTTCGGTATTTCTGAAGCGTTCTCAGCTCGTGCGACCGATCTGCGGTCTGGTCGAAGGCGAGGAGGCGCGGGTTGTCGGCGCTGGCGGTGGTGCGGGACCTGCGCGAGTACCGGAATCCGGTCTCGGCCGAGGAACTGGAGCGGGTTCGAGACTGACGTGCTGGCTGGGTTCGCGCTGGCGCGGGGATGGCGTCCCGCCGAGTGGTGTAGCAGGGATCTTGACGTGACCCCTGGTCATGAAGGAGCCATCGCGCAACTCTCCGAGTAGGCATGCTCGTTGAGTGAGAGGTGCGCGATGGCCTTGTCCCAGTCTGACCTACTCCGCCTCATTGCACTCGACGACCGAGAAGACCGCCTTCCTGGTCGACGAAGCGTCGGTGAAGCTGACCTGACCTGACCGGCCCTGGCCGGTACGCGCCTGTGGGCCCCGTCCGTGCGGACGGGGCCCACAGGCGCGTACGGACTTCCATCCGGGGCCGCTCAGCTGGCGTGTTCACGCGCCGTCTACGCGGTGTGTATCGGACTGCCGGAGCGTGTCCGGGAGGTCGGGACCAGCCCGGCCTCCCGGAAGGAGAACCGGTACGACATGACACGAGTACACCGCCTCGGCTCCACCGCCCTGCTGGCGGCCGGCGCCCTCCTCGTGGCGGCCGGCACGGCGTTCGCCGCGCCCGCCCTCGACGAGCACACCACCGGCGCCCGCATCACGGCGCAGGGGGCTCCCGCCCCCGCCGCACCGCTGCACCTCCCGCCGCCCCGCCTGGCCTCCGGGGACCAGGAGGTCCCGCTCCAGCCGCCGGCGCCGCTGAGCTCGGACCTGAAGCCGAACTCCAAGGCGGGCCCGGCCCCGAAGGCCGTCCAACCACGGGCCGGCAACCCGGTGACCGACATCTTCTCGTCCCTCATCGACATCTTCGAGAAGCTCATCGACATCATCCAGAAGGCGCTGGAGAAGCCGGACCGGGGATCCTTCGTACAGGCGGTCGTCAACGACACCGCGGCACGCACCGGCGGCCACTACAACATCATGCTGGTCGCCGACGACGCCCACTTCGACGCCTCCCTCGCGCACACCGTCTGGGACGGCCGTATCAAGTACAAGGACGGCCAGCTCTTCCGCCTCTTCATCTTCGACTCGGGACACTTCACCCTGCACAGCGACGGCGGGTGGAGCAACTGGGGCTTCTACGGCCGATACAGCAGCTCCAGCTCGGGCGAACTCACGTTTTACAAGTCCCCCGGCGACAGCATGAGGAGCGCCGCCAACGACGCCAAGTGCGTCGACGACCAGCAGGGCGGCCTGGGCAACGGCAACCCCATCCAGATCTACGACTGCAACACCTCCGACCCGCAGTGGTGGTACCGCGACGGGCAGGCGCTCAAGGTCAGCATCAGCGGCGTCACCAAGTGCCTCGACGCGGGCGGCGGCGGCTGGACCGACAAGGTCCAGCTCTGGGACTGCAACGGCAGCCCGCCGCAGCAGTGGTCCTACGACAACGGCTCGCTGCGCAACGCCAAGTGGCAGTACTGCCTCGACATCCCCAACAGCAACCTGGGCAACGGCAACCGGCTGCAGATGTACCCCTGCAGCGGCAGCGGCACGCAGCACTTCACCCTCCCCTGACGAGGGCTCGCACCGGCCCGGCCGCCCCGGCCGGGCCCACCACCGACTTCGAACCTAGGTGCACCCCCATGAAGAGAACCCTCCTGGGCTCCGCCCTGCTGCTCGCCGCGGGAACCGTCCTCGCCCTCGGGCCGGCCGCGGCCGCGCAGTCACCGGACCGGGCACCGTTGCCCGCGATCGCCGCCGCGAGCGACCAAGGCAGCATCCCGCTCGCCGCACCCACCGCTCACCCGTCCGCGTCCCCGTCCACACCCGCGCACGCGGCGCCGCGCGCGCAGCTCGCCTCGTCCGGCGTCCAGATCACCAAGGACGACATCTCGGTGGGCGGCGCCATCCAGTCCCTGTTCGACCAGTACCCGTCCTACATCTTTCCGCCGGACCAACTCGTCCAGGGCTTCGTGGCACACGGCGCCGACCTGACCGGCGGTCACTACAACCTGCTCCTGGTCCGCGCCGACGCCCAGTTCTCCATGAACTTCAGCACGGTCCGGGCCTCCGCGATCCTCACCTACAGCAGCGGCATCCGCTACAACCTCTGGATCTTCGACCAGGGCACGTTCACGCTGCGCAGCGACGGCGGATGGACGAACTGGGGCTTCTACGGACGCTTCAACAGCTCGGGGGGCAACGTCAACTTCTACCGCCTGCCCGGCGGGCCGGTGACCGGCAAGGACGGCAAGTGCCTGGACGTCCGCGGGGGCGGCACGGGCAACGGGACGCCCGTCCAGATCTACCACTGCACCAACACCAACGCCCAGTGGTGGAACCGGGACGGGCTCGCCCTGAAGGCCCTCGGCAAGTGCCTCGACGCCAACGGCGCCTCGACCGGCGCCCTGGTGTGGCTGTGGGACTGCAACGGCAGCCCCCCGCAGCAGTGGTACTACGAGAACGGCCAGCTGCGGAACGCGCAGTGGTCGTACTGCCTGGACATCCCGAACGGTGACACCACCGACCAGCGGCAGCTGCAGATGTCCCAGTGCAACGGCGGCGACACGCAGCGCTTCAGCGCCCCCGGCGACTGAGCACTGCCGCGACACCGCCCGACGAGCCGCCGGCCGTACCTCCCCGGGTACGGCCGGCGGTGCGCGTCCGGGGGCGGGCGGCTGCCGGGGGCGCCGACCCGTGGGGGGCACGGCGCCGGGTGCGACGCCGGAATCTTTCCGGCCCGCCCGGGGTTGTCGGCAGAGCGGGGACGGCGGTCCTCCCCCGGCGCGCGCGTGCGGTGGACCGTTCCGGCACCGTCCGTGCACGAGGGTGAGGTTGAAGGCGATGCCGCTCGAAGGCGAGTACGAGCCGAATCCGGCGCAGAAGCAGTGGATCCGCGACCAGGTCGAGCTGTACGAGAGCTCGGGCGGCACCTGGGGCACACGACGCTGTGGGACACGGGGCTGCCGGTCGTCATCGTCACGATGCGCGGCGCGCGGAGCGGCCGGATCCGCAAGCTTCCGCTGATGCGCGTGGAGCACGAGGGGCAGTACGCGGCGGTGGCCTCGAAGGAGGGCTTCCCGCGTGGGCGGGGTGGTCGGCCGGTTCGCCGGGTCGGCCGCGGGCTGAGACGGCAGAGGGGCGGTCACGGTGCGGATTCCTCCGGAGCGGCGCCCCCGCGCCGATGATCACTGTAGCCGCAGGGCGAACACAACCACCCTGATCTGCTGCATCAACTGTTCGCTTGCTGGGCTTGACATCCCTACGCCACGGGATGTCTGGCACCGGTGAGGTTGACGGTCATGCGGTGACCGCCCTCGAAGTAGCAGCCGCTCCGAGTCATCCCTTCGAGGTCGACTTGGAAGGTGACGTAGTCCTTCCCGCTGACGGGCGCGTGCTCGTGCCAGAGCTGCATGTCCGGGAAACGGGCATGAAGGTGCTCCTCCGCCTCTTGCGGTGAGAGCGCCCAGGTCGTTCCTGGGGCGGCCCCGAGATGGATGGTGTCCAACTCAGCCTTCCTTGGGCTCTGGTGATGGCATCGGGAGGTAGCGGACGTTACTCGTCACATGATGCTTGGCGAGCAGGTATTCCCAGTAGCCGACCGTCGCCTCGTCGGGCGTGTCGATCTCCAGGTACTGGGCGTGGTTCGCGGGGTGTCGATCGCGCCCTTGTAGCGTTGCAGCTCGTCCTCGTCTTTGGTCAGCATCCATCCCGTACGGAAGTCGTCCTCCTGGATGCCCTTCAACGAACGCGGGCTGCAGCCCTGCTTGCGGACGTTCTTCGCGTCGATGAACGCACCGTCCGCAGGGCGGAAACCGTCCGCCCAGACCTCCTTGCCGTCCGCGCCCACCTCCTTTCGCTCGGGCTTGCCGGCAGCGAACACCTGATACGCCTTGTCCGCATCCGTGCCGTAGTTCGGTGCCCGCTCCGGAAGGCCCTCGATCCAGGTCTTGGCCGCCATCTGCTTCGCCGCGTCGTAGAGCGGTAGGGCGGCGGTTTCGGGGGAGGGACACCTGACCGACCGGCTCGCACCGGCGCGGGGCTGGTGTGCGCGATCCACCAGCCCAACCTGCTGCCGCGGCTGTCCACGGTGGCGAAGATCCTCGCGGCGGACGTGTGGGTGGTGCTGGACGACGTGCAGCACGCCCGCCGCGACTACCAGCACCGCGCCCGCCTCGGGGCCCTGGACGGCGACGCCACCCGCTGGCTGTCCCTCCCCACCCACCTGCCGGACGGCCGGGCCACCCTGATCCGGGACGCCCTCCTCGCCAACCCGCACTTGCTGATCAACAAGCAGACCGCGCTGGAGACCGGCCCCATCAGCGGAGTCTCCGTCTCCGCTGCGCTCCGCGGCCAGACCGCCACGCTGGAACGCGTCCGCGTCGACCGCCAGCTCGAAGAAGCGCTCGTCCACGGACCCGACCCGCTCCACCTCGCTGAGGTCTTCGGCCTGGCCGAGAAGACCGCGACTCGCTACGCGGACTCGGCCCGGCGCTTCCTGGAAACCAGTGCTGAGTCGTTGAACTCCGTGAAAGCATCGCTGGATGATCAACGCTGAGGACCTCGTCGGAAAACGCCTGCTGCAGGTGACGACATCCTGGCATCACTACCAGGAGGCCGAGCCCTCCCTCCTGCACATGTGGTTGCACATGGACGGCCTCGGTCCTGTCCGGTTCCACACGCCGGGCGATGGGTTGTCCATGGAGATCGACCAGCCCCACGGCCCCTACGACATGGACGAATACGGCCACACCACGGTCGAGGACGACCTGCCCGGCTTCCCTATGACCTGGTTCATCGGTCAGCAGATCCTCTCCGTCCGAGAGATCCGCTACCAGCATGGCAACTACGACTTCGCCGTCGGTATCACCGCCCAGTTTGCCAACGGCGCCATCCGCATCCTCAACCTCGCAGACGAAATCGTCCTGGCTCATGACCAGTACCTGGGTCCGGTTGAGGAGCATCTCCATGAGGCGACGACGGCCACGAGCCAGGATGCCTCGTCGTGAGTCGGAGCGAACTCACGGGTCGATCCCTGCAAAGCACAGCATTCGACCCGTGGGTTCCCGCTGAAGAGCCTTCAGTTTCCCTGAACCCACGGGGCTCTCGGGGTGCCGTTAACGATCGTGTCAGGAGCCGCAAACGGGCCCCTGGCTACTCGGCGGCTGTGATGCGGGTGGCGTAGACCCGGTGGGCCTTGCGCTCAGCCGGGCTGGCTGTGTCGGCGGCGAGGGTAGCGCTCTGCTGCAGTGCCGCGCGGTGGAGTTCGAGCGGGGCGGCGAGGCGGATCGAGTGGCCTTGGCCGCGGCGGATGGTCCGGCCGGTGGCGAGCACCTGGCGGACGGTCTCGTCGCCGACGGCGCGCAGGTGGTCGGCGAGCAGGCCGGGCAGGTCGAGCACCACCGCCGGGTTCGGCATTGATGTGGGCTGCTGGTCGCCGAGGTCGGCCGGGGCTGCGTCGAGTTGCTCGGGCAGTTCGCGGGCGCCGACGGCGTCAAGAACGCGGCGGATCGTCTTGGGCGCGACCCCGTACCGCCGTGCCAGGGCCTTGACCGCGGAGCCTTCCCCGTACGCCTTGACGACCTCGGCCACCGCCTTCTCACCGAGGGCTGCCGGGCGCCCGAGGGTCTTGCCGGCGGCCTCGGCTGCGGCGACGCCTTCCTTAGTGTTCTCCGAGATCATGTCGCGCTGGAACTCCAGGACCCCGGCGAGCATGGTGACGAACAGCTTGGTCTGCGGGTCGTCGGCCGCCAGGTCGAAGCCGGACCATGCGCCGGTCGCGATCTGCAGGTGCAGGCCGCGCCGCTGGAGGATCTCCCGGATCTGGATGACGTCCTTGGTCGAGCGGAACAATCTGGCGGCGTCGGCGATGCGGATGGTGTCGCCGACCGCCGCGTCATCGAGCAGCCGGCGGAACCCGGCGCGGTTGATCGCGTAGACCCGGGACGACGTGGCCGGGTCCTCGTACTTCGGGGCGCCGGACTTGAGCAGAGTGTCCAGAGCGTGGAGTTGACGGGCATTGGTCTGCTTGTCGGTGGAATGCCGCCGTTACAGACGGTCTGTCATGTTTCGTCCCCTCCAAGTCGTTTCGGTGGTCGCCGGAACGCGACTTTAAGGGGGCGGAATGGGGAGGCGCAATTACGGAGCGGAGCGGATTGGATCGCTGCCCCGAAATACCCTGATATGTCCACCTCTTGCCAATGGATCGGCGACCGGGGGCGAAATCGACCATTTCTGCCCCCACGCGTCATTCAACCGCAGAGTGAGCAATCCAGCTCACCCACCTGCTGGCTGGCTCATCTGGGCGCGGCCGATCTTCAGGCGGCAGGCCCATCTAGCGCCGGCGGCAGCGAGCTGGGACCATGCCGGCGCAGAGTTCGGCAAGCCAGTTCACGCTTCGGGGCCTTTCTGAAGTTGGTCAGCGATAGCGAGGGCGATCGAGTCGGTGATCGAGTCGGGTTGCCATGCCCACTGTCCGTTGGGGTTGCACTCAAGGAAGTACCAGTCACCAGCAGCCGTGACGGCGAAATCGAACGCGCCGAAGGCGAGTCGGTAGGTGGTGAGATAGGCGGAAACTGAGCGCGCGACCCGGGCGGGGACGTCGATCAGAGTGCACTCCATGAGGGATTGGCGCTGCCGCCAGTCGAGATCAGGACTGTCGATCCGGACCGCGAACAGCCGGTTTCCAACCGCCGTGACCCGTACGTCGAATGCCTTCTCCACCTTGACTTGGAACAGGTGGGGGCAGGCGGCCACCGCAGCGGTGATCTCGTGCGCGCGCACCTCCCGCACCCACACCTGTTGCGCCTGGCCGTCAACCTTGTACGGGGTGTTCCATAACGGCTTGTAGACCACTCCGCCGGTCTGATAGGCGACGAACTCCCGCGCTTTGTCAGGGTCGTTTGTGATCAAGGTACTGGGGACCGAGAAGCCGCTGCGCTGTGCGGTGGCGAGCTGGGCCGGCTTGTACTCCGCTGCCCGGTTGTTCCACGGGTGGTTCACGTAGTGGGCTCCGGGGAGCGACGCCAGGATGCCGCCGACGCCCCACAGGGATTGTGATCCGACGAACCGGCGGTCTTGTTCATCCAGTTCGCTTGGGCCTTGGAAGGGCGAGGGACGGCGTGTCCAGACAGAGCGAACTTTGGTGAGGTCGAGCTCTCGGCTTGGCGTGTGCAAGATGCCGCGCTGATCGCCTGTGCGATACGTGGCGGTCAACGCGGCACCTGCATGCAGGTCGACGCCGGGGTCGAGACGGACTACCGGGACCTGGCGTTCCGCGAGGATGCGCAGGACCAGGTCGGCGGTCACGTCATGGTGGTTAGTCAGTACCAGCGCCGACCCACCCGGGTCTGTCATCACCAGCCGCTGGGGTCGTGATCCGAGTCCGAGTCCGAGTCCGAGTTGTTATCGGAATCGTAGCTGTCAGGACCACTCGTGCTCGTGGAGTTCTGAGTGCTGCTGCTGGTGCTCGTGGAGTTCGAGGGGCTACTAATGGTCAGGTGGTTGCCGAGCTTGACCGTGCGGCCGTACTCGTCGATGATCACGGCAATCTGGGTCTCGGGGTCGATCACCGGGGTAAGCAGGGGAACCAGGTCGGTCTCGGCGTACGGCGCCATGCGGGTGGTGCCCCAGGGGGCGCCGTGGTCTCGCGTTTCCATCGTTCGACTCCCTTTCTTCCGACTGTTCGTACGGATGGCTCTCCCTCTGCTTGAGCGGAGGCCATCGGCGGGTCACCGCGACTTGTTGGTGCTCGCCACTACATTGCCGATTACCATATACGTGGTACCACACTTGGGGTAGTGCGGACAAGGTGCCAACGAGCAAGGATAATTGACTGTGAATCAGAATCGCCGGGACCTGCTGGGCGACGCGGCCATCGAGGTGCTGGCCGAGGCTGGCGGGCGCGGCCTAACCCACCGGGCCGTGGACGCAGCCGCGGGGGTGCCGCTGGGGACCGCGAAGAACTACTACCCGACCCGGGATTCCCTGCTGCGCGCGGTGGCCGAGCGGTGCGTGGAGCAGTACCACGCGATAACGGCGCAGGTGGCGGCCTCCGAAGCAGGGCCTGCTGACCGCGAGGGCCTGGTAGCCATGTTCCGTGGGCTGCTCGCGAACCTCGCCGGGCCGGGCCGACCCCGTATGCTCGCTTATCTGGAGCTGCAGACTGAGGCCGCCCGCAAGCCCTGGCTGTCAGCGATCCTCGACCAGATCGCCACCGCCGACTTCACGGGCTTCGAACTGGCCCAGCGGGCTGCCGGGCTTCCCGTCACCCCGCAGCGGGCCGCCAGCGTCACGCTCGCCCTGCACGGCGCCATCCTTCACCTGCTGGCGGACGGCCCCCGCACGCTCGCTGCCGCCGGTCTGGAGGACCCGGATCAGTTTGTCCGCAGTCTGCTGGATGCGGTGTATCCAGAGAGCCCGAGCGGTCGGCATGTGGTGTACGGCCGAAGCCTGCGGAACGATCTGACCCCCGCTCGTCCGGAGCACAGGTAGTGCTCAGTCGGCCGGACGGGCCCACAGCGACTCAGCGCCCGATGGCCCCTGGCGCCAGCAGGCTGGTCACCTTGGCGATCGCCAACGTGTCCCAGGCCCTGACCGAGCGGGCACGCGTGTGCTCCGTCTCGCGATCGGCGAGCAGGCCGTAGCGGTCGTCGTGGATCTGGACGGTCATCTCGACGTCCTCGCGCCGGTTGCTGGATATCTCCCCGCCCTTGCCGTAGTAGATCACCGCGTTCGCGCGGTTCCAGGACTCCACCACGTTCAGTCCCTCCTCGATCTCGCGCTGCAGGGCGCGGTCGCGCAGGTAGCGGGCCACGAAGATGGTCTTCTGGGCGCGACCGATCTCCAGCATCGCCTGGTAGGCGGGGTGGGAGGCGGCGCGGGTGAAGCGGGACAGGATCGCCTCGGTGGAGGCGGTCCCGGCGCGGATCGCGGTGGCGTACTTGATGACCTGGTCCCAGTTGGCGGCGATCACCTCCCAGCGGATCGGGCGGGTCATCGCCGCCGCCAGGTTCGGGTAGGCCCCGCTCTCCCCGGCCGCCGGCCGGTAGAGCTTGACCCGGTTGATCTGCTTGATGCGGGGCAGCAGGTCGACGTTCAGCAACCGCGTCACCCCGAACCCGATCTCCGACTGGCCGTGCGAGTCCACGTAGTTGCCTTCGAGGTCCATCGTGGTGCCGTGCCGGATCGCGCCCTCGACCATCGCGGCGACCTCCGAGGCGGAGGCCCGCAGCGTCTGGGAGTGCACCACCACCGAGCCGCGCTCGACGTGCCAGTACACCAGCACACCCCGGCCGCCGTAGCGCGAGTGCCACTCGGTGAACAGGTTCTGGTCCCAGGAGCGAAAGTGCGAGGAGTCCGAGGCCACCGCCGTCGACCCCGCGCCCCACAGCCCGCCGTCGCGGGCGGCGAAGGTGGCGTTCGCGATCTCCACCGCGATCTGGCGGGCCGACTCCAGGGTGAGGTAGCGGCGCCTGGTGTAGCGGATCTCCTCCTCGGTGTGCCCGTGCTCGCCGCCGGCCACCGACTTGATTCCGGTGTTGGTGCCGTAGGCGTGGATCGCCAGCATCAGCCGCTCGGCCAGCACCTCCTCCTCCAACGTCCGCGAGCCAGCCACCGAGGTGATCGCCTTCAAGCAGCCGGTACGCACGATCGCCTCCTTGAGCATGTCGATCAGTGGCACCGTGCTCCAGCGCCGCCCGACCTCGGCCTTGATCCGGCGCAGGTTGCGCGGTTCCTCCTGCGCCTCCGGGCCGGTGAACTTGATCGCGCCCGCAGCGCGCTCCTTGATCTCCAGCCAGTCCAGTCCCGGCGCCACCGCGTCCAGCGCGGACAGGGCCCCGGTCATCTCTCCGCGCAGCTGGTCGATGAACACGCCGCCGTCCAGGGGCTTGCGCAGCTCGCGATAGTGCTCGATCCGGCGGGCCTCGAAGTCGGTGGGCAGGTCCTCGTCCGGGTTGCGCCACCGGCCGGCGCCGACCACCCACACCTCCTTGCAACGCAGCTGCTCGCGCAGGGCCTGGAAGGTGGCCACCTCGTAGACCATCCGCACCACCCGCCGCCGGCCGCGCTTGTCCGCCCGGTACACGAGCTCCGCCCACTGCCCCTTGGTGCCCCGGTGCTCGGGCGCCGTCCCGCCCAGCGGGTAGTGGGTGGTGTTCCCGGCCTTTGCGTACCGCTCGACCAGGGCGAGCGCATCCGTCACCGGCCGGTGGGCGGAGTTGTTGGAGCGGAACTCCAGCACCGCCAGCAGCTCGATCAGGCCCTTGCGGTAGTGGTTGGTGTAGGACGCTTTCAACGTGGTCTGCACCGTGCGCCGGTACACCGGGCCCTTCGTCCGGTACTCGTGGACCAGCTCCTTGAGTGTCTGCTCGCCCCCGCGCACCGCCGGGAACACCACCTCGCGGACCTCGCCGCCCGGCTCGGCGAGCGAGGCCTCGGCGATCTGGAACAGCAGGTTCTCCTTGCCCGAGACCCGCTTGAAGGCGTTGATCAGCTCGTTGGTCACCTTCTGCTCGGCACGGGCGCCGACCCGGTGCACGGTGGCGATCAGCAGGTCTACCAGGCAGTCCGTCACCTCCCGCTCCCGTTCGACCAGCAGCGCGGCCAGCAGGGTGACCGCGGATTCCGGCGAGCGGCGGCGAAGGTGGGAGGGGGACTCGACCACCGCTCGCTGCCGCCAGCCGGTCAGCACCTTGGGCGCCACGTCCGCGAACAGCCCGGCCGGCAGGCCGATCGCCCGAATCGCTGTCAGCTTGCGGATCTCCCGCAGCATCGACTCCAAGCTGACGTTGCCCGGCATCGCCTTGACCAGCGCCAGCACCGACTCCTCGTCCTGGCTCTCCTGGTCGCCCGGCTCGGCGCCGTCCGCGTCCTCGGCCGCTTCCGGCGCGGTCGCCACCAGGGCCAGCACCCGCTCCCGCACCGGATCGGGCAGCCGGGCGAAGACCGTGGTGAACCAGGTCTCCTCCACGGTGTGTAGCGCGGAGCGGACCATCCGCGTGATCCGATCCGGTGCCGGCGGCTCGATGAACTCCTCCCGGCACCGTTTCAGCAGTTCCTCGCGTACCCGGTCCGCGTTCCGCTCGGCGTGCGCGACGTTGCCGGCCAGCCAGGCCGTCAGCTTCTCCGCGTCCTGCACCGAGCACACCCGAAAGCCCAGGTGCTCGCGGATCTGGGCACGGTGGTACTCGATCGTGCTGCCGGTCCACTGGTAGGACTCGAACTCGGCCGGCGGCACGTTCAGGCGGACCGCGATCTGGCGGCAGCCAAGTCCGGAGTCGAAACTGCCGAGAGCGCTCACCGCAGCAGGGTCGCCCGGGCCAGAGCGCACCTGACCCGGCTCCAAACACCAGGTCAGGGTGTACTGCTATCCGCACTCGCGGACGGCCTGCGGCTGTACGAGCACGTGCTGAAGCTGGCGGTTGACGGGCACACCGCTCAATACCCGCTGGACGAGATCGAGGTCCAGGACGAGTTCCTGCCCCCGTCGTCGCGGACGCCCTCGGCTACCACGACAAGACCACCAGCCGCCTCCTCAGAGAAAGCGGCGGGGCCTGGAGCCGATACGCCGCTGGCGACCGCAGCCGGTCACCAGCGGGCTGGACTCCACGGGGAACCCGCGACAGCTGATCAGGTGATCACACCAGTAAAGAGTCGAAGTAGGAAGACTTGCACACGCCCGGTCAGTGCCCGGTCGGCGCTGGCTCCAGCACGAACAGCGGGATCGCACGGTCGGTCTTGGCCTGGTATTCGGCGTAGTCCGGGTAGGCGGCAACGGCCCGCTGCCACCACTCGGCCTTCTCCGCGCCGGTGACCTCTCGCGCCGTCATGTCCTGTCGTACCGGCCCGTCCTGCAGCTCGACCCGGGGGTCGGCCTTCAGGTTCCAGTACCAGACGGGGTGCTTCGGCGCGCCGCCCTGCGAGGCGACCACGGCGTAGCGCCCGTCGTACTCGACCCGCATCAGCGGGGTCTTGCGCAGCTTGCCGGACTTGGCCCCGACGGAGGTCAGCAGGATGACGGGCATCCCCCGCAGCGTCGTGCCTTCCGTCCCGCCGGACGACTCGTAGGCCTCGACCTGGGTCCGCACCCAGTCGGCTGGGCTGGGCTCGTACTCACCTTTGAGTGGCATGCGTATCCGTTCCATCGCTCTCGGTGATGCTGGATCGACCCATGCTCCCACTCTCCCGACCGGTTCGGGCGGAAATCGCCGAGCGGATCCGCGCGACGGCGTCGGCCGGGCCGAAGTCGTGTTCCAGGCTCGGCAGATAGCCCGCAGGGTGGTCGGCGAGAGCCTGCTTCCGCCAGCCAACGGCCTTGCGCGTCGCCCCGATGAAACACCCCGTGACCACACCGACCCCGGTGGCCGCCGACGACAGGTGGACGCCCACGACAGGTGGACGGCGCATGCCCAGGGCTGCCGGCGGCGCGAGCGTCTGCAGCGTGAGGACCGCTCTCACGGGCTCCGTTCCGAAGTTCCTCCGAATCGCGCGGCCGACGGTATCCGCCAGCCGACCAGCTCATGCGATCTTGGGCGGAAGCCCAGCGCCGGAAGCGATCACAGCCGGTCACCAGCGGACAAGGCTCCTCGGGGAACCCGCGACAGTTGAATATGCGAGCCCACCGGTATCAGCCCCCCGGGGAGGAGACCAGCTACGGGCATCAGGACGGCGCGAGCCGTTGGCTGCCCCCCGCGGGTGCCGGGAGGAGACTCCCTGGCCTGGGACGACGCGGCGCCTTTGCAACTTCTTGACCAGGTGCGGTACCCGGAGATGCCAGCGGGCATCCAAGCTGCCGGGCCGTCACAAGGATCGGGACACCGTCCCACACGCCAGCACCGTACCGACGGCGAGTGTGCCAAGCCCACCGTGCTCAGAACAGCCACAGCAAAGGAGAGTCGCAGCACCCCGTGCTTCGATCCACATGCCCAGACATTCGCCTTTCACGCGTGTCCCCCCTCTGCCACACATACGTCGTCGTAGCTGCAGAGAACAAAATCAGGACCACTTCGAAGAGAAGCGTTCACCTCTCGACGCGGAATCAGATCCGATCATTGTGCTCTATGACACGCGGGTCGCGTCAGACTCCTAGCTGATCATCTGGAATGCTGTCCCAGTCCGCCGTCACGGCTTTGAGCGGCGGGCATTCCGAAGTACCGGGCAACACCGCCCGGGAAGCCCACGGAGAGAACGGAACATCATGAAGCCATCTGTGCTTGTCGTGTCCACCGACCCCCAGGGGTCCGCCGTCGTCTGGGCGGAGCGGGTGGGAGACAACCTGCCCTTCGACTTCATGGCGGCGCACGAGCAGGCCGATCAGCTGATCCACCTGAAGAAGACCGGCGCGAAGATCCACGTCATCGCCAACCAGAAGGGCGGCGTGGGCAAGACCACCACCACGGTCAACCTCGCGGCATGCACCTTCGACGTCCTCGGCGAGAAGGACGAGTACCAGCACATCTTCATCGATACGCCGGGCACTCTGGCCGACGAGGAGATCCTGCGCAGCGCGCTGGAGATCGCGGACGACGTGCTGGTTCCGATGATCACCGAGCCGCTGTGCTTCGACCCGACGGCCCGGACCATCCAGAAGGTCATCGAGCCGATGGACATCCCGTTCCGGATCGTCGTCAACAACTGGGACCCGCGGGACGGTCGGGC
Source organism: Kitasatospora sp. NPDC087314 (assembly GCF_044744365.1). Lineage (NCBI taxonomy): Bacteria > Bacillati > Actinomycetota > Actinomycetes > Kitasatosporales > Streptomycetaceae > Kitasatospora > Kitasatospora sp. NPDC087314. The sequence continues at coordinate 20,874 of NZ_JBIUYE010000022.1, read as the reverse complement.
CGATCTCGAGGACACCGAGGCGTACATCACGGCGAGGGGGTGGCCCCGTGCCAAGACCGTCCTGCGCCGATACAAGATCCACTCGCGGGCGGTGGCCGAGGGGACCGTCGTCACCCAGTACAAGGAGAGCGGTACCGCCTACCGGGCGCGTGAGGACTTCTTCCGTCTGTCCCTCGAGCTCGGGTACGGGGGTCGCTGATGGCAGGCCGTCGTGTCTCCTTCGCCTCGATGGCCGCTGACCCGGTCGTCGACGCCCCGGGTGTGGACAGCAGCGCCAACGACACCCCGGCGCGGTGGATCCCCACCGCCAACTGCCTGCCGAACCCGCGCAACCCCCGCGACGAGCTGGGCGACCTCTCCGACCTGGCGAGCATCAAGGACCGCCAGCTGCAGAGCTGCCTTGCCGTCACCCCGGAGGCCTACCTGCGGCTGTGGCCGGAAGACCGTCAGGCGCTCGGCGCGGGCCCGCAGGACGTCGTCGTCGTCAACGGCAACCGCCGCCGCGCTGCAGCGCAGCTGTACGGGCGCGAGCAGTTGCTCGTCGTCGTGGATGACACGGTGGCGGAGTCCAAGGCGACCCTGCTTCGGGCGGCGCTCGACGAGAACATGGCGCGCAAGGACTTCGACCCGATCGAGGAGGCCAACGCGGTCCTGCTCATCGTGGCGCAGTACCCGACCGCCAAGGAGGCTGCCGAAGCCGAGGGCTGGTCCCAGAGCTGGATCTCGCACCGCAAGAACCTGCTGAAGCTCCACCCTGAGCTGCAGCGTCAGGTGCGGGCCAAGGCGCGTGGCGAGGAGGGCGTCTCCATCAACGTCGCCCGTCGGCTGGGGTCGGTGAAGGGCATCGAGGAGATGTCCCTGGCCGAGCAGATGGCGGAGCTGGAGCAGTTGCTCCAGGCCGACGCCGACGCGGTGGCCGAGAAGCGGGCGGCGAGGCTGGAGGCGAAGGCCGCGGCAAAGGAGGCGGTCACGGCGGCACCTGCCGTATCTGCCCCCGCCGCTCCGGCGCCGCAGGCGGCGGCCACACCCGCACCGGCCGCCCAGCCGGTCGCGGACGTGACGCCGGCAGCGGCGCAGCCGGTGGTTCCTCCAGCGCCCCGACCGGTGCCTGCCCCGCAGGCTCCGCTCGCGAGCGCTGGACCCACGCCGAGCGCCGACCGATTTTCCGCGGAAAATTCCGAGCCGCTTCCGATGCCGGAGCAGCGCGAGAAGCCGGCAGCCGCCACTGCTCAGGCAGAGCTCGGTGACGTCGACTGGCACAACGTCGAGGAACTGGCAGACGCCATCTGCCGCACCCTCTCGGCCGACGAGGCCTACCGCCTAGCCGACGCCCTGGCCAACCGTCTGCTGACGACCAGCAACTGACAGATCAGTGGTGTCCCGCCCCGCCGCCAGGTGGGGCGGGACACCACTGATCTTCGCTGGGCCCATGACGGGGTCACTGGGGTCCAACAAGCTCCCCAAATCGGACGATCAACCCGAGGCGCAACTGTCAGGAGCACGTGGCACGATGTCAACTGCTCCTTGACTCCTCAACAGCCCAGCAGTGCCAGCGAAGTGACGCCTCCGGCCAACAGCAGTGGAAAGCTTCCGTCGCCGACATCCCGTCAGTCAAGAAATGGCAAAGCCTCCGCTGCGCCGCAGGTCAGGAAGCGTCCTCCCCACACCCGCGGGGGTCAGCCAATCAGTGGCACGAAAGCGGCAACTGCCCCCGGTGTGATCGAGTGTCCGTACGGATGGGACTCGGCCGGCCACCGCATAGGCTTCCGGCCGGCCAAGGGTCTGTCACGGAAAGCGCAGTGGCTCGTCTTGAGGCCGATCCGGCGCGATCTCCCCGTCCGCGGGCGTGGCACGAGCCGTAGCCGCGGGCTTGAGGCGCCTTCTCTCGCGCCTCGTGGCCGGCCGACCCCTGTCGCACGCCACTGGTAGCCGCCGCACGCGGTCGGCGGCGCGGTACGGCTCATCGCTAGCGGTCCGCGTGACCGGTCCGCTCGGATGGGTCATGATCGCGGTCTGCTACGTTCACCTGCACGAATGAATCGCTCGGACGTGCGGTGATGCACACCGCAACACAGCCACGACCATGCCGATCCGTGGGCGGGCGCAGGCCGGCTGACAGGGGGGACCGGAATCCATGAACGCGTACGCAAGCTCGGACGGACCGGGAGGGCCCTTCGCCCCTCCGACGGCAGCGCCGCCGCTCGGGCCGACCTTCGGGGTCAATCCGGCCGACCTGGACCTGGCGGCCAAGGCCGCGAAGGAGAGCGGTGAGGCGATGCCGGGCGAGCTCAAGGCGATCCATCAGCCCTCCGACACGGCGGTCGCCGCGCTGTCGGGCTGGCAGGTCGGCGCCTCGCTGCACAACTGCACCGCGGCGTGGGAGGAGCTGCTGAACAAGCTGGCCTCCGAGGTCGACGGGATCGCCCTGAAGCTGAGCCAGACCGCGACCGACTACCGCAACGCGGACAAGAACGGCGCCTCGGGTCTGAAGCCTTCCGGGCTGTTCCCGCAGGGGACGCGCTGATGGTCAGTCTCGCCCAGCTTCGCGACGCCGACCTGTCCGGCCTGGCGCCGGCGGCGACCGCCTACGACACCCTCGCCACCAACTTCGGCAAGCATGTCGAGAACATGCAGCACGAGGTCCTCAAGCACGTCCTCAACGCGAACTGGGTCGGCAACGCCGCCGGCGCCGCCAACGCCTCGCTGCAGCGCACCAGCAATCGGCTGGACGCCGCGCACACCGAGATGTCGGCGGTCTCCGGGCTGCTGCGCGAGGCCTCCGAGAGCTTCCTGCTGGCGCAGTCCAAGCTGCAGGTGGCGTTGCAGGAGGCCAAGGATCTGGGGCTGACGGTCGCCGACGACGGGACGGTGTCCTGGCCGGCGCCGGCCAAGGCCGAGAAGAACGACCCGGACTACAACATCCCCGAGCGGGCGAAGGCGCTGGCGAACCGGATCTCCGGCGCCGTCACCGAGGCGGGCAACGCCGACCAGAAGATCTCGGCGCTCCTGAACTCCCTGACCGAACGCGCCCGCAACGGCACGGGGCTGGAGACGGACAAGGCGGCCGCCGACCTGAAGGCCGTCACGCAGCAGGGCGTCGACCTGATGGCCGCCGGCTTCCCGCCCGCCGGCGCCTCGCCGACCGAGGTCAACTCCTGGTGGCGGGGCCTGACCTCGGCCGAGCAGCAGCGGCTCATCGAGGGGCACCCGGACCTGCTGGGCATGCGTGACGGCATCCCGGCCGTGGCCCGGGACCAAGCCAACCGGCTGAACCTGGCCAACCTCATCACCAAGTACCAGCAGAAGCCGAACCCGACGGACGACGAGAAGCAGAAGCTCAACGGGTTCCTCGCGATCAGCAAGCGCCTGGAGACGGACAAGGACAAGCAGCCCCCGAGGCTCCTGATCGGGATCAGCGAGGAGGGGCAGGGCCGCGGCATCCTGGCCTTCGGGAACCCGGACACCGCGAAGAACGTCAGCGCGTACGTGCCGGGGCTGGGCACCAAGCTCAGCGACGTCGGCGGCAAGGACGGCGACCGCGCCCTGAACGTGCTGAACGCCGCGCAGAAGGCCGATACCGACTCCACGTTCGCGTCGATGGTGTGGCTCGGCTACGACCCACCGCCGGGCCTGGAGAAGCTCCAGGAGGGCGACACCCGGCCCCTTGAGGTGATGGACACCGACCGCGCCGCCAAGGGCGGCGCCGCCTACGACAAGTTCATGGCCGGGTTGCGCGCCACCCACGACGGGCCGCCCGCCCACCTCGTCGCCCTCGCCCACAGCTACGGCTCCACCACCGTGGGCCTGGGCGCGCAGATGAGCGGCGGCACCGGCGCCGACGACATCATCCTCGTCGGGTCCCCCGGCACCGGCGCTCAGCGGGCCTCGCAGCTGCACATCGACCCCAGCCACGTGTGGGTGGGCGACGCGGAGAACGACCCGGTCAGCCACCTGCCGTCCAAGGGCCGCGTGGCCAACGACATCCAGGGCGCGCAGCAGGGGGGCATGATCGCGGGTCCGATCGGCAGCGTCGTCAACGGCTACGTCGCCGACAAGATGTACGACTGGTTCGGCCCCGAGAACCAGCTGTGGTTCGGTCAGGACCCGGCCAGCGGGGACTTCGGTGCCAATCGCTTCGCGGTCGCCGACGGGCCGGAAATGTCGTTCGACTCCCATTCGAACTACATGACCGACCCCAAGGAGTCGGAGTCGAAGACCCTGGAGTCGGTCAACAACATCGGCCAGATCCTGGCCGGACAGTACGACCACGTCACGAGGCAGGACCACCGATGAACCACCGTTCCCGCCCCGCCCCGCGTCTGTCGGCGGCCCTCGCCGTCCTCGCCCTCGGTGCCACCGCCTGCACCGCCGGCGCCGGGGCGGGCCCCGGCCAGAGCCAGGGGAAGACTCCGGGCCCGCTCATCCCGCCCGCCCAGGCCCTGCAGAAGCTCGACTCCCTGCTGGCGGAGACGACCTCGGGCGTCCAGCCGGCGCTGCGGTACTGGGACGCCTGGCCGCAGGCCACCGTGCGGTACTCCAAAGGCCTCGACGAGCACTCCCTCGGCTACGCCGCGGCCTCCCGCGAGCGCCACGTGATGACCAAGGTGGCCCCCGGCAAGTACGACGCCCTGCTGGCCGCGGTGCGCGGCACCTGGCAGGCCAAGGGCTACCGGATCGACACGGGGCCCGCCAACCTGAAGGGCTTGTTCGCCACCACGGCGGACGGCTACGGCGTGAGCGTCACCATCCATCCCGCCGGGAACATCGACATCGGAGCCACCGTCAGCCCCGTCCCGGTGCCCGACGGCCGGGACCTGTTCGGCACCCCCACCCCCGACCCGGTCATGGCCAACGGCAACCCGGACGTCCTGCCCAAGTACGACGACCCGTACTGGTCGGTCTGACCGCCGCGCCCCGCCGGACCGCCTCCCGCCTCCTCGTTCCGAAAGCCTCCCCATCCCCATGACCCCCGAACAGGCCGTCCAGGCACTCGACGCGCTCCTCGACGAGGCAATGTCCGCCATCCGTCCCCCGCTGCGGTACCGGGACGGATGGCCGTGCTCCACCGAACGGACCGCGGGCCCGGACGACCACTCCCTGGGCTATGCCACCGCCACCCGCGACCGGTACGTCATGACCAAGGTCGCCCCGTCCAAGTACGGCGCGCTGCTGGGCATCACCGAACGCGGCTGGCAGGCCCGGGGATACCGGATCACCGCCGTCAACCCCCGCCAGCCCGCCATGTTCGCCTCCACGCCCGCCGGGTACGGCGTGTGCCTGCTCGTCGGCGCCGCGGGCAACATCACCTTCCAGGCCGGCGTCGGCCCCATTCCCGTCATCCGCGACCGCGACCCCTTCGGCACCTACGTCCCCGAGCCGACCCTGCCCGACGGACGCCCCGACATCCTCCCCAGGTACGAGGACCCGTTCTGGTCGCACTGAACCGCCGCCCGGCAGCGGGCCGGCAGGGATCCTCCTCCCGCCTGCGGGGGTCAGCTGCTGTCCGAGTACCGGCGACGGATACTCGGCGGTTCCTCCCACACCTGCGAGAGTCAGCCGATCGATGGGTTTAGAAGACATCTCATTTGGATGGCTGAGTAGGCTGTGGGCGTGATGATCGTGGAGCGCCTGGTGCCGGACGAGTTGTGGGAGCTGTTCCAGCTGGTGGTGCCGGCAGCGCCGACCCGTCCCCAGGGCGGCGGTCGGCGCCGCTACGGGGATCGCGAAGTGTTGGCGGCGATCGTGTTCGTCGCGACGTCGGGGTGCACGTGGGCCCAGCTGCCGTCCTGTTTCGGTCCGTCCGGGCCTACCGCCCATCGTCGCTTCACCGAGTGGAGCAGGGCCCGGGTCTGGGCCAAGCTCCACCGGGTCGTCCTGGACGAGCTCGGCGCGCGGGACGAGCTGGACTGGTCGAGGTGCGCGGTCGACTCGGTGAACATGCGGGCCCTCGAAAAGCGGAGTTGACGGGTCCGAATCCTGTCGATCGGGGCAAGTACGGGCCGAAGATCCACCTGCTCACCGAACGCACCGGTTTACCCCTGTCGCTCGCGGTCTCCGGGGCCAACGTCCACGACAGCCAGGCCCTGATCCCGCTCGTCGACGCCATCCCGCCGATCCGCTCGCGGCGCGGCCCGCGGCGGCGCCGACCCGGCAAGCTGCACGGCGACAAAGCCTACGACCACCGCTTCATCCGCATCTACCGGCGCCGCCGGCAGATACCGGCCCGGATCGCCCGCCGAGGCATCGAGTCCTCCCAGCGCCTCGGCCGGCACCGTTGGGTGATCGAGTGCACCGTCGCCTGGCTCGGCGGCTTCCGCCGCCTCCACCGCCGCTACGAACGCAAGGCCGACCACTTCGCCGCCTTCGCCGGCATCGCAACAGCCCTCATCTGCACCCGGCGACTCTCCAAATGAGACGTCTTCTTAGGGTGCGTCAGCGGACGACTTCGCCGGACGCGCGGAGGGACACTGGCCGCCGCAGGCACGAACCAGACCCGCCCCTCGTCTGACCGATGGCCGGAGTCTCATGGTCGCTGTCTCGTTCAAGGTCCATGGGCCACGACAGACGATCACTCCGCTCCACGTGAACCACATGAAGGAACCCAAGGGCTGGGCGCCGTCGTCACCGATTCCCCCAGTCCCACGGGGCCGACCGGGCGCCGCGTAGGCACGCCACTTGGTGGACCGCCAACGCGCGGGTCCGGGAATCAAGGTGGGCGCGGCGCACAGTGTCCATCACGGCGGTAAGCACGACGACGTCCCGGACGACCTGGTAGCCCGACCACGCGCCTATGTGGTCGTAGGGGGCGGCGACGTCGGCCCAGCCGTGCGCGGTGTAGGTGTCGTGGTAGGCCTGCAGGTCGTCGGGGCGGCCGCGCAGCAGCTCGTTGCTCCAGCGCGCGGCGACCAGGTCCCACTCCCGGTGGCCGCGCCACAGCGGTCTGCGCAGCACCAGCCGCGGGCGCATCCCGCCGTCGTGGCAGCGAGCCAGTTGTCGGGCCCCGAGGATGACGGTGGGCGGAGTCGGCCAGTCGATGCCTGCCCACTCCGCGTGTAACCAGGCGGTGCACTCGTACAAGAACCAGCGGGCGGACCCGCTCAGCGGGGTCTCGTCCAGGCCGTCCAGCAGACCGGCGAACGGGTCGTGGTCCTCCAGCCACAGCGCGGCCTCGGGACGGATCCGGTGCACAGCGGCGGTCACCCACGCGCTCAGCGACTCGTCCCGACTCCGTTTCCCGGGGTCGTGCCAGAAAGTGACGGCTCGGCCGGCAGCCGCGCGCACGCCGCTGTAATACGGGGCGACGACGGCCACCCGGTGCTGTTCCAGCAGCTCCGCGCCCCGCACCAGCGCCCACGCCTCCTCCAGACCCATGTGCACCAGGGCAATCGCACGCGAGGCGGGCAGCGACCAGACGTCGAGGGGGTGGTCGCTGACCAACTCGGCATGCCGGGCGTCGTCGCCGGTATCCGCGCAGGCCTGGGTCAGGGCCAAGTAGGACGCTGTGACGTCCTGCCTGCGGGCGTGGCTGGTGGTCTTGAGCAGCGCGCTGGTGCTCGGTCCGATGCTCACGGAGCAGTCCTCGGGGACGAAGTCGATGGACAAGGAGTTCTGTCCGGGACAGCTCCAGGCGCTGTCCCGGATCCGGCCGGCCCCGTGCGGGGGGGGCGCGCACCCGGCCACGGCGGCTGGTCGAGTCGAGGCTCACCATGGTGTGTTCGGGCTTTCGGGAGCTCGGTCGGTGACGGACATCCGGGGCGCACCGCTCGGGGTGGGCTGCGGGACGGCGGTCGACGTCATATCCGGCCGATCTCCTCCGCAGCCACAAGACGGTGCCGGTGCGCTCTGCGGCCGTCTGTCCGCTCTTCCCGCTGCGGGTGCGTGGTACCGGAACCGGCTCCGCGTGGGGCAGGCGGAGCCGGCTCGTGTCCTGCCGCGTGAGCGGGCGGCTCGGTAGGCTGCTCGCCGCCGGGCCGGGGCAGGACTTGGTCCTCGGCCGAGGCGGCCGGCGACCGCGGGCGACGGATTCTGCCTGCCGCCCAGGCTCGCGTCCCGGTGCCGGATGTCCGGTCGGGCCGTTCCAGAGTGATCGGGCCACTGTGCTCGGCGACCGTTCGGCCCGCCCCCGCCGGTGCCCTGCGGAAGCAGGCGATGACCGCCCCGCGGGTGGTGGTGATCGACAGGTGGGGTTCGTCCAGCCGTCGGCGGATCCGCACCTCGTTACCGACGAGACCTGCGGGGAGCAGGTAGAAGTTGCCCTCGAACGACACGCGTCCGTGAGGATCGACCCTGCGTTCAACGCAGATGCGAGCCGGGAACGGCTTTGAGGGCAGGGGCAGCAGGGCTCGGGCGTGGCAACCCGCCCGTCGGTGCCGACTGTCCGAGCGCTCGGTCAGACGGTCGAGGCTGTCCTGGGCCGCCTGCACGCCGAGTTCGTCGGACGCGGTGTCCCACCAGTGAAGGACGACGGAGCGGTGGGCGCGGATGACGGGGCTGGGCGCTCCCGCCTGTGGGCGGATCGCGATGGAGGCACCGTAGTGGACCGCGATCTCGTGGAAGACGGCGGTCACCTTGCCGGCCGTGGAGCAGACCGGCGGAGTCCCGTCGAATAACCAGCGCTCGCCGGTGCCTCCGAGGCGACGCAGCACCTGGTCCAGGGCTTCCACGCAGTGCGGGAGGTCGTTGGTGCCGGCCAAGGCAGCCCGCCAGTGGCCGGATTGCGTGAGCGAGCCCATGAGCAGGTACATCTCGCGCCCGTAGCCCCATTCGGCCGGTGGGGCCGGGAGCTGCACCCAGTCGAACTGCACGTCGTCCGAGGGGCCGCAGCCGGGGCCGGCCCTCTCGCGGTGGCGCGGTCCGCGGCGCGGCCACATCAGATGCCTGCGCAGGGCGCGGGTGAAGGTCGAGTAGGCGCGGCCGTAGCCCAGCTCGACGATCTCGCTGTGGAGAACGTTCGCCTGCAGGTGCGGATCTTCGTCGAGGCGGTGCCGACAGTACGGGACGAACTGCAGGAACTCGTCACGAGTCACTGACCGGACCCCTACGGTCCGCTCTCCGTTGAGGTAGGCCCTGACCGTCTTGCGGTCACGGCCCATGCACCGGGCGATCGCCGAGATGGACCAGCCCTGGTGGCGCATGTGGCAAATCTCTCGGTATTCCTCTGCACTGAGCATCCAGACCCCTAGCTATCGGACTTCGCCGCCGCAAAGCGTTTTGAATTAGTGGCGGCCGCCAGGCATGGTCGAAAAAATATAGCATGCGACAGAATCCCTCAAGGGGCGGAAACGTTTCTTTTTGGATATTTCGTGGGCAATTTCAGAGAGCGGGGTACGGCGCCGCCTCGCACGAGGATTGGGCCCCGGCTCCGCACACAATCCCACGCAATCCCTTGGGGAATTCTGCCGAGCAGTGAGAGAACTGCATATTGAAGGACGCTTGAATCACGCGCACGTGAGGATTGGCGCCGAATCGTTCATGCGGCGGGCTCGGTGATACGCCGGAACCCCGGGTCACCGGCCGCCGGCCGCACGGGGTTGCCGTGCAACGGCCGGCGGCGGGCGTGAGAGACGGCGCCCGGCCTCACAGCGGCAGTCGGCAGGAAACCGTCTTGGTTCCGTCGAGATGGAAACGGTACCCCCATGAACCGGCAATGCTCTCCACCAGAAGCAGACCGCGCCCGCCTTCCTGAGAGGCGGTTTCCCGGTGCGTCTGGGGAGCGCTCGCGGAGTGGTCTCGAATCCCGATCGACAGCCACCGCTGGTCGAGCGCGATGGTCACCCTGATCGGCTGCTCGTTATCGGTGTGCCGGATCGCGTTCGTCAGAAGCTCAGTGGTCAGGAGTTCGGCGTCCTCGGTGAGGTGTGCTATCTCCCAGCGGCTGAGAATGAAGTTCACGGCACGGCGCACAGGCCGCACGCAATGGGCCTCCGGCAAGACGAGCATGGTGATGCGTCGTCCCTGCGTGTCATGCGCGTCCAGGAGTGGCAAGTCTGTGGAGGTCATGGTCGTCCCCTGGTTCCCTCCCCCGGCAGAGCCGGGATCCCGTGCTTCTCGGCCGGCAGTGGCTTGGCGCCGGCGGCCCGGAGCGAGTTCATGGGTTCTTCCTCAGCGGCTCGGTGCCGGCTGTGGCGTCCGGCGACTGGGCCGACTGCGGCGAGCGGGGAGCGATGAGGTCCACGGCTCGGCGCACGGCGTCACCGGGGGAATCCGGTGGGGCGTCGGTGGTCAGGCTGATGCCGATGTGCTGTGCGAGGCCGTCGGCGAGAGCCGCCAGAGTGGGGTGGCCCGCGACGAAGTCGCCGGCGAGCCTGACGCCGAGCGAAGCCTCCAGGCGGGTGCGCAGTTCGATGCGGAGCAGGGAATCGAACCCGAGCGCGTTCAGCGGGGTCTGCGGATCCAGGGTGCTGGCCCCCAGCCGGAGCACGGTGCGGATGTGTTCGGCCAGGTAGTCCTCGAGGACCGTGCGGCGGGCGAGGCCGGGTGCCGCGGCCCGCAGCTCGCGTCGGATGTCGCGCGCCGCATCCCGGCCGACCGCCTCCACGGGGGTGTCGGGCGTCTCGGACGTGAGGAGGGCGAACAGCGAGGACGCTCGGCCGGCCGAGGGGATCCAGGTGTCCGGCGGGCCGGGGATGACGCCGGTGCGTACGCGGCTGTGGATCAGGAGCGCCGCCAGGGCCTCGAGTCCTTCGGCGGTGGGAATGGTCTGGTAGCCGCGGGTCGCGAAGCCGGTGGCGACCCCTGTTTCGCCCCAGGGCCCCCAGTTCACGGCCAACGTGGGCAGGTCCAGGGCGGTGCGCCAGGTGGCGAACGCGTCAAGCCACGCATTGGCGGCCGAGTAGGCACCCTGGCCCGGGTTGCCGAGCAGGGAGGCCATGGAGGAGTACAGGACCAACCAGTCGAGTGGCAGTCCGGTGGTGGCCTCGTGGAGCCGCCAGGCACCGGTGACCTTGGGATGCCAGACGCGTTCGAGCTGGTCGTCGGTGATGTTGGACACCGCGGCGTCGTCGAGGACCATCGCGGCGTGGATGACGCCGCGCAGTGTCCCGCCGCCCGCGGTGGCTTCGGCCACCAGCTGCTCGGCGACGCCGGGCTGCGCGATGTCCCCGAGCACGACGCTGACGCGGGTCCCCTGTTCACACAGTCCGGCGAGGGCCCGTTCGGTGTCGACCGAGGGCGGTGTGCGTCCGTTGAGGACGAGGTGGGCGGCGCCTTGGCCCGCCAGCCAGAGGGCCGTGGCGAGGCCTACGCCGCGCAGGCCTCCGGTGATGATGTAGGCGCCGTCCGCTCGCACCGGCGAGGGCGGGTCCCGCAGTACGGCGGCGGTGTGGCCTTCGCCGGGTACCGTCAGGACCAGTTTGCCGATGTGCCCGGCGCCGGCCATGAGGCGGAAGGCGTCGGCGGCCTGCGCGAGCGGATAGGTCTGGCACGGCAACGGCACGAGGGTGCCTCGGTTGAATTCGGCCAGGACCTCGCCCAGCAGCTCGGCGAAGGTGTCCGGGCGAGTGTGCTGGAGCTCGACGAGGTCGACCGTGCTCATGGTGATGTTGTGCCGTAGCGGTGCGAGACCCAGCGGGGTGTCGGCGAGGATGTCGCGTACACCCAGCTCGACGAACCTGCCGAAGGGGCGCAGCGTTTCCAGTCCGGCCCTGATGGCAGGCCCAGAGAGGGAGTTGAGGACCACGTCGACACCCTCTCCGGCGGTGGCGGCGCGGGTCTGCTCGGCGAAGTCCAGCGAGCGGGAGTCCATGACGTGCCGGATGCCCATCGCACTCAGGTATCGGCGCTTGTCCTCGCTGCCGGCGGTGGCGAGCACTTCGGCGCCCAGGCGCCGCGCGACCGCGACCGCGGCCAGTCCGGTCCCGCCGGTGGCGCTGTGGATCAGGACACGCTCGCCTCTGGTGAGCCTGGCGAGGCGGCGCAGCGCGTACCAGGCGGTGAGGTAGGCGACGGGCAGCCCGGCGGCTGTCTCGGCGGGCAGGCCCGCCGGGATGGGGGCGACGGCGGCGGCGGGCAGGGTGGTGAAGGTCGTGAAGAGGCCGCCTCGCACGTCGACGGCGAGGACGTTGTCGCCGGCGCACACGTTCCTGACGCCCCGTCCGACGGCGGTGATCACGCCGGTGGCTTCGAAGCCGATGCGGTAGCCCGCTTCGTCGTCGGTCGCCAGCATGCCCATGGCGGTGAGCACGTCGCGGAAGTTCACGCCCGCGGCGTGCAGGCGCAGTTCGACTTCACCGGGGCCGGGAGTACGTCGTGGTGTGGTGGTCAGACGCAGGGCGTCGAGGTCGCCGAGCCGCCCTGCGTGGAGCTGGAAGCGGTCGGCGCCGTAGCGCACGGTGCGGGTGACGGCGGTGGCGCGTTCGGTTTCGGACAGGGGGGTGTAGGACAGCCGGGCGATGTGCCGGGTGTCACCGCGCAGGGCGATCTCGTCCTCGGGAGGGTCGGTGAGGAGTTCGGCCGCGAGTCGGTGCAGGTCGATGTCGGCGGAGTCGGTGTCGATGAGGGTCGCCCGCAGCTCCGGGTGTTCGTGTGTCAGGACGCGCACGAGTCCGCGCAGGGCGCTCTGGGCGGGGTCGGCGGGTTGCCCTGGCTCCGGATCGTGGGCGGAGCGGGTGACGGCGAACAGGCGTGTGGGCGTGCTGTGCGCGATCGTGCCCTGCGCGGCGGCGAGAAGGCGGCGGGTACGGCACAGGGCGATCGCGGCGGCGTCGTCCTCGGGCGCGGACGGCGCGGACAGGAGGACCACGGCGCACGGTGCGGGTGTGGAGTCCCAGTGTCGGGCGATGGTCTGCTTGAGCGGCTGGAGGGTGGCGCTGTCCACGGGAACGTCGAGGACTTCGGTGCGTGCTCCGGCGAGCTCGAGGGCGTCCGCCAGTGCCCGGGCGGATCCGTCCGCCTCGCCGATGACGAGCCAGGGGCCCGGGGCGGCCGGTTCGAGGCTCTCCCGGCGCGGCACGGGCTGCCAGTGGGTTTCGAGGAACCACCGGTCGACGGTTTCGTCGGCCCCCGCGCCGTGGCGTACGAAGCGCAGTGCGTCGATCTCGACGAGGGGGTTTCCCGCCTCGTCCAGCAGCCGCACGTCACCGATGATGCTGTCCGCGGCGGTGTGGGTGAGCCGGGCGTGCGCGTAGCGGGCGTCCTCGGAGGCTGAGAGGATTCGCATGGCGCGCATCTGGACGGGCAGCACCAGGCCGTGGCCCGGTTCGTGGATCAGGCCGGCGACGACGAGCTGGGCACACAGGTCCAGGAGGACCGGGTGGATCCGTAGGCCGTGGCGGGCGGTGCGTGCCGGGTCCGGCAGCGTCACGCGGGCCCAGAAGCTGTCGCCCTGGGCGGACGTGTGCAGCTCGGTGATACCGCTGAAGGCCGGGCCGTGTTCCAGGCCTCGTGCGCGCAGGCTCGCGTAGAGGGCGTGCGGATCCAGGACGACGGGGTGGTCGGCGGCCAGTGCGGCCACGGAGGGCGCCGGTGTCCGGGGGGAGGCGTCGATGCGACGCAGGACCGCGGTGGCCTGCCGCACCCAGGTTCCGTCCTTGTCCTGACCGAAGACTTCGCAGTCGGCGCGGTCGGCGCTGGTCAGGGTGACGGTCGTGCCGACGGACGTGTGGGCGTCGAGGTGCAGCAACTCGCGGAAGTGGATGTCGGTCGCTTCGACGTCGTGCGCGGCGCCGTGGAAGACCTCGCCGGCCGCGGTCAGCGCCAGGGCGCAATAGGCGGCGCCGGGCAGGACCGGTTGGCCGTGGACGCGGTGGTCGGCCATCCAGGGCAGGACGTCGGTGCCGGCGTCGGCGTGCCAGGTGTGGCGGGGTTGGTCGCCGGGCACTTCCGTGTGTGTTCCCGGCAGGGCGGCGGGTGCGCTTTCGGCGTGCTGGGAGGCCGCTCGGGGTGCGGCGATGTCGGTCCAGTGGGGTCGGCGGTCGAAGGTCAGCGCGGGTACGTCGGTCAGGCGGCCGCCGGCGTAGAGGCGCGACCAGTCGACGCCGACTCCCGCGCAGTGCAGGGCGGCGAGCTGGGTACGAAAGGTGGTGCGTTCGTCTTCCCCCTTGCGCAGTGTCGGCAGGATCACGGGCTCGTGGAGCAGGCCGGCCAGGCTCTGGGCGAGGGGGCGGGTGACGACGGCGTGGGGCGAGATCTCGAGGTACACCTGGTGGCGGTCGGCGGCGGCTGCGGCCACGGCGGCGCCGAAGCGTACGGGTCGACGCAGGTTGGCGCACCAGTAGGCGGCGTCGAAGATCGGGGTGTCGCAGGGGTCGTCCAGGACGGTGGTGTAGAAGGGGATGGTCGGTCGGCTGGGGGTGAGCTCGGCGAGCGCGGCGGCGAGGTCCGCGAGCAGCGGGTCGACCTGGGGGCAGTGCGAGGCGACGTCGACGTCGATCATGCGTGCCACGACTCCGCGGGCCTGCCAGGTGGTGGTCAGGTGCCGGATGGCGGCCACGGTGCCGGCGACGACGGTCGAGTCGGGCGCGGCGACGACGGCCACGGACACCGTGTCGTCGCCGATGGCGGCGAGGTCGTTCTCGACGGTCGCGCGGTCGAGGCCGACGCTCGCCATGGCGCCGGCTCCGGCGATGCGGGTGAGGAGAGCGGAGCGTCGGCAGATGACGCGGACGCCGTCGGCCAGGGTGAGTGCGCCGGCGGTGACGGCGGCCGCGACTTCGCCCATGGAATGGCCGATGACGGCGGCCGGTTCGACCCCGTGGTCGCGCCAGACGGCGGCCAGGGCGACCTGCAGGGCGAACAACGCGGGTTGCACGTGGCCGCAGCCGCTGATGTGTTCGCGGTCGCGGACGGCTCGCAGGACGGAGAACCCGGTTTCGGCGGTGATCAGCGCATCGGCTTCGGTCAGGGTCTCGGCGAAGGCCGGCTCGTGGTGGAGCAGGTCGTGCCCCATGCCCTGCCACTGCGAGCCCTGACCGGAGAACACCCAGACGGGACGGCGGCTGACGCCGGCGCCCACGTGACCGCGTACGACGCCCGGGTGGGCTCGACCGGCTTCGAAGGAACGCAGGGCGCGCGTCAGGTCGCGGTGGGAGTCGGCCACCACGCCGAGCCGGCCGTGGCCCGGGGAGCGACGCAGGGCGAGGGTGTGGGCGATGTCGTGCAGGGGAGTGGCGGCTCCCTCGCTCTCGAGCCAGCGGGCCAGGCGCGCGGCGGCGGTGGGCAGCGCGTCCGGGGAGCCGGCGGCGAGGAGGAAGACGTGGGGTGAGGTGGCCTGCGCCTGCGACGGCGGGGCGTCGGCGGGGACGGCGGCCGCGTGTGTGGCGGTGCCTGCGGTGGGGCCGCCGGGGAGGATGACGGTGCGGCGGCGGGTGGAGGCCTGTTCGAGGATCACGTGGGCGTTGGTCCCGGAGAAGCCGAAGGAGGACACCGCGGCCAGTCGCGAGGCCGTCCGGGTGGGCCAGGCGGACAGGTCGGTGGGGACGAAAAGGCGGGTGCCTTCGGCGCTGATGGCCGGGTTCCACCGGGTGAAGTGCAGGTTGGGCGGGACGAGCCCGCGCTGGAGGCAGAGCACTGCCTTGATCAGGCCGATGACGCCGGCCGCCGGTTCCAGGTGGCCCACGTTCGTCTTCACCGAACCCAGCGCGCAGCGCCCCTGTCCCACGCCGTAGACCGCAGCCAGGCTGGAGAACTCGACGGGGTCGCCGACGGGTGTGCCGGTGCCGTGCGTCTCCACCAGGCCCACGTCGCGCGGGTCGGTTCCGGCTCGGGCGAGGGCCTGGTGGTAAAGGGCCTGCTGGGCCTCGGCGGAGGGCGAGGCCAGGACGTCGGAGCGGCCGTCCTGGTTGACGGCCGAGCCGCGGACCAGGGCCAGGATGCGGTCGTCGTCCCGTAGCGCGTCCTCGAGGCGCTTGAGGACGACGACGCCGCAGCCTTCGCCGCGTACGAAGCCGTCCGCGGACGCGTCGAAGGTCCGGCAGCGACCGGTGGGCGAGAGCATCCCCATGCGGGCGAAGGACATCGTCGTCCTGGCGCCGAGCGTGAGGGTGACGCCGCCGGCCAGCGCGAGATCGCACTCGTCGTTGCGCAGGGCCTGACAGGCCAGGTGGACCGCCACGAGCGAGGACGAGCACGCGGTGTCCAGTGCCACGCACGGGCCCTGGAGGCCCAGCAGGTAGGAGATGCGCCCAGGCGCGACGCAGTGCCCGTTGGTCAGGATCGCGCCCTCGAGTTCACGGGGCTGGCCGGCGAGGGACTCCATGTAGTCGGTGTAGCTCAGTCCCGCGAACAGTCCCGTGGAGGTTCCCGCCAGTCGCTCCGGAGGGAGTCCGGCGTGTTCGAGTGCCTCCCACGTCACCTCCAGGAGCAGCCGGTGCTGGGGGTCCAGGACGTCGGCTTCCTTGCCCGAGACCCCGAAGAAGTCGGCGTCGAAACCGGCGACGTCGCGAAGGTAGCCCCCCCACGACGGCATCGGCCCGGCGGCGTGGGCGGGGGCCGCCGCCACGTGCCCCGCGCGGCTTATCGGCGGTTCGCCGACCGCGTCCTGGCCGGCTTCGAGCAGCCGCCACAGCGCGGCGGGCGACTCGATGTCGCGGGGAAGCCGGCATCCCATGCCGACGATGGCGATGTGCGCATCAGCGGCTCTCGGATTCTCTGTGTGGCCCATCACATGGTCTCCTACGCGATTGCACGAACGGGGGTGGGGGGGCGCTCGCCGTCCGACGACGCGGTCGGCGGGTGCCGGGGTCAGTCGACGTTCGAGCTGCCCAGCAGGATCGCGCTCTTGACCCCTCCGATCTGGTAGTTGCAGGTCAGTGCGTAGTCGAACTCCAGGTGCCGGGTGTGGAGGCCGGGGACGGGGTCGAAGCAGATGTTGTCGGCCGGCTCCTCGCAGTTCGCGGTGGGGCACACCTGTCCCTTTTCCAGCATCAGGAGGGTCAGGGCGACGCCCAGGGCTCCCGCCGGGGCGCCGTTGTGGCCGAAGCAGGCTTCCTGGGAGGTCATCAGGAGGTCTTCGACAGCGTCGCCGTAGAGCTGCCTGGCCGCGTTCGCCTCGAACGCGGTCACGACGACGTCGCCGTCGCTTCCGCCGTGGATGTAGGGGACCTGGCCGATGTCCCACCGGTCGCCGAGGCACTTGCGGATGGCGGCGACCAGCGAGGCGCCGTTCTCGTCGCTTGCGAGCGGATTGGACAGGCCGTCGCGGGTCATGCCGTGTGACAGGACCTGGCCGTAGGTGCGCGCCCCGCGTTGCTGGGCGTGATCGCGGCTCTCCAGCACCAGGGTCGCCGATCCCTCCCCGTGGTTCACGCAGTCGGCCCGCCGGTCGTAGGGCCTCATGACCCGGTCGAAGGCCGGGAGGAGTTCGGGCATGCCGTCGACGCGGATGGAATCGTAGGCACGCTGGGCGCCGTGCAGCAGACGCTGGACGTTCTGGATCACGTCCACACCGAACACGTCGACGCCGGTGACGATGGCGAGGTCGGTGTCACCGTCCGCGATCATGCGGCGGGCGTTGCCGATCTGGACGGCGGAGGAAGCACAGCCGCACGAGACGGTGAAGCAGGGGCCGGTCGTGCGCATCAGCGCCCCTTGGACCAGTGCCACGTCAGAAGGGGTGAGTCCCTGCTGAGCCCTGACGAACAACTCCATCGCCTGGTGCGGGGTGACGGTGCGCGCGTCGGCGTGCAGGACTTCGAGGTAGCTGGAGACGTTGGCGTCGATGCCCCCGCGCCCGACCAGGACGGCGGCGTCGGTGAGGTCACCGTCTCGGATGCTCAGTTGGGCGTCCTCGCAGGCTTCCACGAGGGACACCAGCCCGTAGCGGTGCGCGTTGGTGTAGTGCTTGGAGAAGATGCCCGGCAGTTCGGGCAGACGCTCCGCGAACGCCGTGTCCGGCAGATCGACGGAACCGTAGTAGACGCCGTGGTGCTTCAGGCACGAGCGTCCGTTGGAGGCCACGTCCCAGACCTCGCCCGCGGTGAACAGCGGCTGGTCGCCGCCCGGCAGGCAGAACCCCATGCCGGTGACCATGGTGTCCCGCTCGCCGTTGCCGCCCCGTGGGCGCGCGCTGGAGAGCCCGCTCACGACGCGTACCCAAGGGTCCGGGGCGGACGCTCTGTTCGTCCTCGTGTGGGAAGGTCGCTGGTCATTGCTCACCTCGGGGTGTGGGGTGGGGTGATACGGGACGGCGCCGCGTTGGTGTGTGGCCCCCGGGGGCCGGCGCCGGCGTCGGATGCCGGGGGGACAGTGACGGGCGCGCCTACTCGGCGATGGCGGTCCGGTACGACCACTGGTAGACGGGCATCAGTACGCCCCCGATGTCCTTGAAGTCCTGCGTGATCTCGAAGTGCTCGTAGCCGTTCCCGCGAGGGATCTTCAACCGGCTCTCGATGCTCCCGGATTTCACTTCCTGAATCTCAGGAATGTCACTCGGGCCGCCCTTGAGGAAGACGAGCAGACCGTGGGGCATGACACTCACCTTCCCATTCAAAACGCTGAAGAATTCTTCGAAGAGGATCAAGCAGCCAGCTGGCGGCGCACACCCTGAATACCCCCCGGGAAGACGGATTAACCCAGGAATCCCAACAGCACATGAAGTGCTCAAGGGGGCGCACCAACATCGCAGTCCGCAGATCGCGGAGACGCCGCGGAAGCCGTGATGTTATCCGAATAAAGCCCAGATCCAGAATCGCCGGCAAGGATAAATACGAAGACTGCGCCATGCTCTCCAGGCCGCGCCACACCATGGACATATCAGCAGGTCAGAGAGCTAACAAGGCCGGTTCCCGCAGGCGATCTCCCCAGTTTCCGGGCACTCTCACCCCGGCTCCCGACCGGATCCTCGAGAACTTTTCGAGAGACATCCGGGAAGGCACTCGTTCGCGCTCACTTAAAATGCCCAGGGGCAAGTCTTTTGGTCGTGATCGGTTCCACTCGGCGAGGCGTCGAAAAAATTGTGCGCCCCCGATTCAGCTTATGCCCCCACTTTTATCGAATGCCCTATTGCCACTCGATGACGCCCGAACCTACCGTGAGGAAAACGCCTCGTCGACTTGGCCACAATGACCTTGTCCGGCGTTCGGAGTCGGAAAAGAGGAATCCTATGTCCCCGATTCTCCTCGCACTCGTCCCCTCGCAGGGCCCGGCGACCGGGGGTAACCCCGTGCTCCTGGTCGGCACCGGGCTGACCGGGGCCACGGCCGTCCTGTTCGGCACCGCCCCCGCGCTCAGCTTCACCGTCCAGTTCGACGGCGCCATCACGGCCGTCGCCCCGCCCGGAACCGGGACCGTCCAGGTCACGGTGGTCACGGCGTCCGGCACCAGCAACAACCTCAGCTACGCCTACCAGGCGCCGGTCCCGCCGACCATCCTCGCGCTCGTGCCGCCGGTGGGCCTGGCCATGGGTGGCCTGCCCGTCCTCATCGTGGGCCACGGCCTGTCCGGCGCGACGTCGGTCCTGTTCGGCTCCACCCCTGCCTCGAACTTCACCGTGCTGGGCGACGGGGCCATCCTGGCCGTCTCGCCGGCCGGAAGCGGAACCGTCTCCGTCACGGTGACCACGCCCGCCGGCACCAGCGGCGGCGCCTCCTACACCTACCTGTAGGACGCCGGCCGGCCGCCGGTCCGTGCGCGACATGGTCCGGCGGGATGAGAACAGTGAGCTCCGACAGCGCCTGCTGTCGGAGCTCACTGTTCGTCGGACGCCCGGTCGGGGGCGGGATTGCGAGTCCGCGCCTGCTCCCGGACGTGGTGGCGACCCTAGATCGTCGGTGGGGCGGTGTAGGTGTAGGCGAGGCTGTTGCTGGTGCCGCCGGGGGTGGTCACCGTCACCTGCACCGTGCCCGAACCCACCGGCGCCGTGGCGACCAGGAGACTGTCCGACACGACGGTGAAGGCGGCCGGCGCGGACCCGAAGGTGACCGCGGTGGCGGCGCTCAGCCCGCTGCCCGTCAGCGTGACCGTGGTCCCACCCGAGGTCGGCCCCGCCGTGGGAACCACACTCACCAGCTGGGGAACGGGAAGGTACGTGAACGCGACACCGTTGCTGGTGCCGCCGGGGGTGGTCACCGTCACCTGCACCGTGCCCGAGCCCGCCGGCACGGTCGCGGTGATCTGCGTCGCCGACACCACCGTGAACGACAAGGCGTTGACAGCACCGAACCGCACCGCCGTCGCGCCCAGCAGATTGTTTCCTGTGACGGTGACGGTGGTTCCGCCGAGAACAGGCCCTTGGCCGGGGACCACAGCGGTGAGCTGGGGGTTGCTCAGGTAGTAGTAGGGCACGGGGAGGCTGGTGCCACCGGCCGTGGTGACGGTGACACCGGACGGCCCGGGCCCTCCGGTCGGCACGGTCGCGGTGATCTGCGTCGCCGACACCACCGTGAACGACAAGGCGTTGACAGCACCGAACCGCACCGCCGTCACCCCCACGAACCCGCTGCCCGTCAGCGTGACCGTGTTGCCTCCGGATGCCGGCCCCTGGGTCGGGACGATCGTGGTCACCACCGGTGGGGCGGTGTAGGTGTAGGCG
Source organism: Kitasatospora sp. NPDC087314 (assembly GCF_044744365.1). Lineage (NCBI taxonomy): Bacteria > Bacillati > Actinomycetota > Actinomycetes > Kitasatosporales > Streptomycetaceae > Kitasatospora > Kitasatospora sp. NPDC087314. Next base: position 410 of record NZ_JBIUYE010000022.1, on the reverse strand, counting down.
AGGCTGTTGCTGGTGCCGCCGGGGGTGGTCACCGTCACCTGCACCGTGCCCGAACCCACCGGCGCCGTGGCGACCAGGAGACTGTCCGACACGACGGTGAAGGCGGCCGGCGCGGACCCGAAGGTGACCGCGGTGGCGGCGCTCAGCCCGCTGCCCGTCAGCGTGACCGTGGTCCCACCCGAGGTCGGCCCCGCCGTGGGAACCACACTCACCAGCTGGGGAACGGGAAGGTACGTGAACGCGACACCGTTGCTGGTGCCGCCGGGGGTGGTCACCGTCACCTGCACCGTGCCCGAGCCCGCCGGCACCGTCGCGGTGATCTGCGTCGCCGACACCACCGTGAACGACAAGGCGTTGACAGCACCGAACCGCACCGCCGTCACCCCCACGAACCCGCTGCCCGTCAGCGT
>NZ_JBIUYE010000021.1:0-145164 GCF_044744365.1 Kitasatospora sp. NPDC087314 | reverse complement strand
TGACTTTTGGCACGCTGTTGAGTTCTCAAGGAACGGACACTTCCTTCAGGCTGCCTTCCAGCAGGCCCTCCGGGCGCTTCGTTCTTTCGTGTTTCAAGCTTATCAGATGTTTTCCGCTCCGTTTTCCGGAGTTTCATTCATCGGATTTTGCTTTCCGCTTGTCCCCGCTCTCTCGCGGCGACTCCGGAACTGTACGGGGACGGGCCCGCCACATGCAAATCGCCCCTGCCCGGGGTCCAGGCAGGGGCGATCAGTACGGCACGCACCAGGTCAGCGGACCTCGGTGATCTCCGGGCCGCGGGCGAACGGGTCGAGGGCCGCGCCGCCGAAACGGCTGTCTCCCTCGCCGGCCGACGCGGCCGCACCGCCACCGTCGGCGACCATCTGCGCGTCCTCGGGCAGCTTCAGCACGATCGGGTCGCGGGGCGCCATCGGGGTCTCGCCGCGGACGACGACCGTCTGCTGGAAGACCTGCTCCAGGATCCCGGCCATCTCCGGCTGCACGGCGGCCTGGCCCGAGATCACGCCACGCAGGAACCAACGCGGGCCGTCGCAGCCCACGAAGCGCACCAGCTGCACGCCCTGGGTGCCGTCCGGCAGCTGCACCGGGACCTGGGCACGGAGGTGCCAGCCGAGCGGGCCTTCCTCCTCCTCGATGAGGCCGCCCTGCGAGGTGATGCCGTTGGCGATCTCCTCCCGGACCTCCCCCCAGATGCCCTCCGACTTCGGAGCGGCGAAGGCCTGCAGCTGGATGGCGCTGTTGCCGAGGACGAGGGTCGCGGCGACGATCGCGTCACCGGCCACCTCCACGCGCAGCTCCATACCCTCGACACCCGGGACCAGCAGACCCCCGAGGTCGACCCGCCCCTCCTCGGGGTTCTCCAGCTCGGAGTGGTCCCACGGGCCGTCCGGCCGCGGAGCCGGCGGCAGGCCGACCTTGTCGGCCGGGTCCAGCTCGGTCACGTTCTCGCTCTCGGCGGAACCTTCGACGTCATCGGCCGTCTCGTCGGCGCTGATGGCGTCGTCGGCGAGCTGCTCGACAGCGTCCTCGCTCTTCTGGCGACGACGGAACACGGTCACTGTCCTTCCCGGTCCAAGACCGATGCGAATACCTGCTCGGCTTCCTGCGAGGCCGCGGGAATGCTAGACCGCGGCGTGGCCACCGGTCGACCCGAACCCGCCCTCGGCGCGTGCCGACCCGGGTAGCTCGGCCACCTCGTGGAAGCGGGCCTTCTCGACCTGCTGGACCACCAGCTGGGCGATCCGGTCCCCTCGGCGGAAGCTGACCCCCTCGCGCGGGTCCAGATTGACGACGATCACCTTGATCTCTCCACGGTACCCGGCATCGACCGTCCCTGGGGCGTTCACGAGGGCAACTCCGCAACGAGCTGCCAGCCCGGACCGGGGGTGGACGAAGGCCGCGTAGCCGTCCGGGAGGGCGATGGCCACGCCGGTGGGCAGGACGACCCGCTCACCGGGGGCCAGCTCGGCGTCGACGGTGGTGCGCAGATCGGCTCCCGCGTCACCGGGCTGCGCGTAGGCGGGCAGCGGCAGCTCGGGGTCGATGCGCCTGATCAGGACGTCCAGCGGCGGGCGGGGGGCGTTGCTCAAGGGTTCACCTCAAAGGCTCGTGCGCGCTTCATCAGATCCGGGTCGTCGAGGACCTTCTCGATGTCCTCGGGACGACCGTGCGAGGTGAAGTGTTCCAGCTTCACCTGGATGAAGAGCGCCTGAGCGCGCACCGCGACCGGTCCGTCGGGGCCGCCGATCCGCGCCTCGGCGGCACTGTAGATCTTGCGGCCCCGGACTCCGGTGATCCACGCCCGCAGGTGCAGCACCGAGTCGACCGGGACGGGGCAGAGGAAGTCGGTCTCCAACCGGCCGGTGACGGCGGGGGCGTGCAGCAGCCAGTTCAGCGTGCCGAGGGTCTCGTCCATGGCGGTGGTCAGTACTCCGCCGTGGGCCAGGCCCGGACCGCCCTGGTGGACGTCGCGGACAACGAACTCGGCGGTGACGTCGAGTCCCTCGCCGGCGACCGCGTCGATCCGCAGCCCGCCGGGGTGCTGCGGGCCGCAGCCGAAGCAGTGCTCGTAGTGGGAGCCGAGCCGGGTGCCGGGGGCGGGCGCCTCGGGGGCGCGCGGTGGCAGCACGGCGTCCGGCGGCGGGGTGGTCGGGGTCGGCGGCATCGCGGGCGCCGGCCGGTCGGTGGGGGCGGTGGGGGTGGTCGAACCGGTCACGGGGCCCCACCCTACCGAGCGGTAGGGGCACGCCCGGTGGGGGTGGCGTCCCGGCCCCGGCGTCAGGGCGCCCACAATGGGGGCATGTACGACGAACGCCTCACGGTGCCGCGCTCCTGGTGGCTGCTCCCGGTCGCGACCGGGCTCACGCTCGCGCTGATCCTGCTGCGGGTCGGCGGTCTGGCCGCACTGGTCGGGCTGGTGGTCGGCATCGCCGCCGGCGCGGTCGCGATCAGCAGTTACGGCTCGGCCCGGATCCGCGTGGTGCAGGGCTCGCTGGTCGCCGGACCGGCCCGGATCCCGGTGGACGCCCTGGGCACCGCGCACCCGCTGAGCCCCGCCGAGGCGGTGGCCTGGCGCGGGCCGAAGGCCAACCCGCGCGCCTTCATGCTGCTGCGCAGCTACGTCCCGACGGCGCTGCGGATCGAGGTGACCGACCCGACCGACCCGACGCCGTATCTCTATCTGTCGACCCGCTCGCCGATGAAGCTGGCGGAGGCGCTGGAGGAGGCTCGCCGCGGCGCCCGCACGTAGGACCGGGGGTCGCGCGCACGGGCCGGGGAGGCCGGGGGCGCGCACCGGGCCGGAAGGCCCCGGGTGGAAAGGCCGAGTCGGAACGACCTGGTCGGAAAAACGGAGAGGGACGGTTCCGCTGATGCGGGACCGTCCCTACGACTTTGTGTCGGCCGACGTGCTCATGGCCGACCCCGTCCTCCCAGTGCCGTCCGTCAGGACGGCCACCGGACCTGCCGTCCGGCCCCGCTGCCCGGGGCCGGAAGGGGCGCTGTGCCGGACCCGCGGAAACCGCGGGCGCCGGGCCCTGTCCGCCGCGGTGCTCAGGCGCCGCAGTCCCGGCAGATCGGGTTGCCGTTCTTCTCGCTGTACAGCTGACTGCGGTGGTGCACCAGGAAGCAGCTCATGCAGGTGAACTCGTCGGCCTGCTTCGGCAGCACCCGGACCGCGAGCTCCTCGTTCGAGAGGTCGGCGCCCGGGAGCTCCATGCCCTCGGCCGCGTCGAACTCGTCGACGTCGACAGAGCCGCCGCCCTTGTCGTTCCGCCGAGCCTTGAGTTCCTCGATGCTGTCTTCGTTGAGCTCGTCGTCGGTCTTGCGTGGGGTGTCGTAGTCCGTTGCCATTGTTCGCTCTCCCCCTCCGGGTTTGTGCGGTGTGTGCGGTATCTCCAGCGCACGTAACGCATGGGGGGTCGGTCTTGTGCCCGACCCGAGGCGGAGATTTTGCCTTACTTCAAGCCCTGTTACTCAATCGACACTCAGCCAGGGGTCCGTTGGGGTGATCCACCGGGGTGTGGGAGGCCTCACGCTGGGCCATCGTCGGCCTCCTCCAGCCCCGGCGCGGCAGCCACTCACAGTGACCGCCAGCCGTTCGAAAGCCTGCCGAATCCCTTGCCCACCTGGGGTGCCGATCAATCCTACGGACCGGCCTGGGCTTGAAATCCGATCACGGACGGCGATCGGCACCCCTGAGCAGGTGATCACTCTCCGAGGTCGACCGAAGTCACGGAGCGACACGATGTGAGCTTGGTCACGTTCAGAATCTTCCGGGGCAAACCGCGGAAAATCCACCCACTTCGACTGCCCCGCCGCGCGCCCTACTCGGCGCTTCGGCGCGCGGTCCGGCGGGCCAGGATCGCGGCCTGGCGCTCCTCGAACTTGCGCGCCTGGCCGTCCAGCCCGTCCAGGAAGACGCCGAGCTCGTTCTGCGCCAGCAGGCCCTCCGGGCCGAGGCCGCCGATCTCCATCACGCGCAGGTGGCGCAGCACCGGCTGCAGCACGTCGTCGTGGTGGATGCGCAGGTTGTAGACCCCGCCGAGGGCGATCTGCGCGGCGGCCCGCTCGAAGCCGGGGATGCCGTGGCCGGGCATCCGGAAGTTGGTGACCACGTCCGCGACGGCTCGCATGGCCTGGTCGGGGGCGATCTCCAGGGCGGCCTTCAGCAGGTTCCGGTAGAAGACCATGTGGAGGTTCTCGTCGTTGGCGATCTTCGCCAGCAGCTGGTCGCAGAGCTCGTCGCCGGCGTACTTGCCGGTGTTGCGGTGCGAGATGCGGGTGGCCAGCTCCTGGAACGCCACGTACGCGACCGAGTGCAGCATGCTGTGCGCGTTGTCGGACTCGAAACCCTCGGACATGTGGCTCATCCGGGCCCGCTCCAGCTCCACCGGGTCGACGGCCCGGGTGGCGAGCAGGAAGTCGCGAATGGCTATCCCGTGCCGGCCCTCCTCGGCGGTCCAGCGGTGCACCCAGGTGCCCCAGGCGCCCTCGCGGCCGAACATGCTGGCGATCTCGTGGTGGTAGCTGGGGAGGTTGTCCTCGGTGAGGAGGTTCACCACCAGCGACACCCGGCCGAGCGGCGTCACCTGGGACTGCTCGACGGCCCAGGCCTCGCCGCCCAGCACGCCGTCGAAGTCGCGGCCCCGGCTCCACGGCACGAACTCGTGCGGCATCCACTCCTTGGCCACGCCCAGGTGGCGGTTGAGCTCCTTCTCCACGACCTCCTCGAGGGCCAGGATCAGCCGCGCGTCGGTCCAGCCGCTCGATCCGAGCGAGGTGCTGCTCTGCACAGGGGCGATGGTCACGGTCTTGCTCCCGGGGGACGGCACGCGCGGGACGGGCGCGTTGGGCGGGCACATCGGAGACACACTTACGGTTCCGTAGGTTACGACACCGTAAGTTGCCCGGGCAGCAAATGACAAGCCGCCCCCGCCAGGCCTTATGTCGTCTTGACGGGCCTGACGGGGGCGGCAGTGAACGGTCGCTTACGGAGCGCGGCGGCGGGGACGGCGCGGAGGGCCCGGGAGGGGCCCCGCGGGGCGGGTCAGGGGTTGGGGATCCGGACCCGCATGGTGAGGCCGCCACCGGCGCGCGGAGTGGCCTCGATGGCGCCACCGTGGGCGCGCACCACCGAGCGGACGATGGACAGGCCGAGCCCGACCCCCTTGTCGCTGCGGGTGCGCTCGGCGCCCTTGACCCGGCGGAACGGCTCGAAGATGTGCTCCAGCTCGTAGCCGGGCACCACCGGGCCGGTGTTCGAGACCACCAGCTCGCCACCACCGGGCACCTCGGCGGTGGCCAGCTCGACCCAGCCGCCCGGGGTGTTGTAGCGGACGGCGTTCTGCAGCAGGTTGAGCGCGAGCCGCTCCAGCAGCACGCCGTTGCCCGCGACCACGGCCGGGGAGAGCTTGGAGCGCAGCTCGATCTCGCGCTGGCAGGCCTCGGCGCGGGTCTGCTCCAGCGCCCGGGTGGCCACCTCGGAGAGCTCCACCGGGCGGCGGTCGGTCAGCTCGTTCTCGCTGCGGGCGAGCAGCAGCAGGCCCTCGACCAGTTGCTCGCTGCGCTCGTTGGTGGCCAGCAGGGTCTTGCCGAGCTGCTGGAGGTCGGGTGAGGCGGCAGGATCGGAGAGCTGGACCTCCAGCAGGGTGCGGTTGATCGCCAGCGGGGTGCGCAGCTCGTGCGAGGCGTTGGCGACGAAGCGGCGTTGGGAGTCGAAGGAGCGGTCCAGCCGGTCCAGCATGTCGTCGAAGGTGTCGGCGAGCTCCTTGAGCTCGTCGTCCGGCCCGTCCAGCTCGATCCGCCGGTGCAGGTCGGAGGAGGCGACGTCGCGCGCGGTGCGGGTGATCTCGCCGAGCGGGCGCAGCACCCGGCCGGCCAGCGCGTAGCCGACCGCGAAGGCGATCACGGCGAGGCAGACCAGCATCGTCAGCGACTTGCGCAGCAGGGTGGTCCGCGCGGAGTCGGAGCGCGCCAAGTACTCGCTTGCCAGCGCCTGGTTGAACTGCGCGCCGTCCATCGAGGTGCCGCCGACCAGGATCCGGTTGCCCCCGAGGTCGAACTTGTGCGGCACGAAGCCCTGCACGGCGTCCTGGAAGAACACGTACATCAGCAGCAGGAGGACCACGCCGGCCATCAGGAACATGCCGCCGTAGAGCAGGGTGAGCCGCATCCGGATGGTGGGCCGGAAGGGCAGCCAGGCGAGCATGCCGTCGCCGGGGGCGTAGCGTCCGGGGTGGTGCGGCCGGGTCGCGTGCGGGGGGTGCGGGGGCTTGGGCGGCACGGCGCGCGGGCCGCCGGCGGGCGCGCCGGAGGGCCCGCCGGCCGGGGGCGGGGTGGTCATGATGGTCCTCTCGGAGCGTCCGCCCGGGGCGGGCGCGGGATGGGTGGAGTCCTGCCCGGCCCGACGGCCGGTTCCGGCCGGTTCCGGTCTGGTCCGGTCGGATCCGGCCAGGTGGTCCGGTGGGTCCGGTCAGATCCGGTAACCGGAGCCCGGGACGGTGATGATCACCGGCGGGTCGCCGAGCTTGCGGCGCAGCGTCATCACGGTGACGCGCACGACGTTGGTGAACGGGTCGGTGTGCTCGTCCCAGGCCTTCTCCAGCAGCTGCTCGGCGGAGACGACGGCACCGCCGGCCCGCATCAGCACCTCCAGGACGGCGAACTCCTTGGGGGCGAGTTGGACGGTGCGTCCGTCGCGGATCACCTCGCGGCGGCCGGGGTCGACCGAGATGCCGGCGCGTTCCAGCACCGGGGGCAGCGGGACGGTCGCGCGGCGGCCCAGCGCCCTTACCCGGGCGACGAGTTCACTGAAGGCGAACGGCTTCGGGAGGTAGTCGTCCGCGCCGATCTCCAGGCCCTCGACCCGGTCGCTGATGTCGCCGGAGGCGGTCAGCATGATCACCCGGGTGGCCAGGCCCTGCTCGACCACCTTGCGGCAGACGTCGTCGCCGTGGACCAGCGGGAGGTCGCGGTCCAGGACCACCACGTCGTAGTCGTTGACCGCGATGCGCTGGAGCGCGGCCTCCCCGTCGTACACCACGTCGACGGCCATCGCCTCGCGGCGCAGGCCGGTGGCGACAGCCTCGGCGAGCAGCTGCTCGTCCTCGACGACGAGAACCCGCACGGTCGTTGTCCCTTCTCCAGGCCGGCCCCGGAAGCGGACGCACGGCTCCGACGGTGTCTCCATCCTGCCTGGTCCGCCGGTAAAGCAGCGATAAGCTGCCGCTCAGGCACGGTGCGGGAGGGCGGACGGTCACGGTTCGCATCCGGACCAGTCCGGTTGGACTGTGACGCAGGCAACTTTCTCGCGCCGGAAGGTTTCCCCGTCTTCCCGGCGGGGAGGACAGCTGCACACCCGCGATCTGGCTGTTGGCCGATCGCACCCACCCGCCGTGCGTTCATCCGCGCCGGCCCTGGGGCTGGGACGTCACCGGGAGCGGCCGAAGGCCGTCTCCGCGCCCGACCGGAGATTCAAGACCTACCGGACCGGACGCTGCCGCTGGCCACACCTCCTCGGGGCGGAGAACGTACGACCGTGCACGTCCGACACAGTAAGGGGGCCCGTATGGACGCCTTCAAGGCCGGAATCCTGCAGCGCATAGCCAACGCCGAGCAGGACCTGCACCGCGCGATCGAGGCCGGGGACGAGTTCCTCGCCGAGGTGGAGCAGTCCGAGCTGGACGACCTCCGCCGGCTCGCCGCCGAACACGGTGTGGACACCGTGCTGGAGCGCCACCGCACCGCCGCCTGATCGATCCGACCTTCGACCTGACGCCGAACCTCCGGCACCAGCGGCCCTGCGGGGGTCGTGCGAAACCCCAAGCCCTGGCATCCCCTGTATGCCAGGGCTCTTCGCATGTTCCGGCGCCCGCGCCCGGACCGGCCCTGTGGCTAGTCAGCCCAGGCGCGCAGCGCGGCCAGGCGCTCCTGCAGCGGCTCGTACACGCCGGGGGCGGCGGCCACGGTCAGCTCGCCGTCCGGGCCGTGCCCGGGGCGGCCGCCGACCAGGGCGCCGGCCTCGGTGGCGATCAGGCAGCCGGCCGCGCGGTCCCAGGGGGCGAGCCCGCGCTCGTAGTAGCCGTCCAGCCGCCCGGCGGCGACGTCGCACAGGTCCACCGCGGCGGCCCCGCCCCGGCGGATGTCCCGCACCTCGGGCATCAGGGCCAGCAGCACCTCGGCCTGGCGCACCCGCACCGGCTGGACGTAGTTGAAGCCGGTGCCGATCAGCGCCTGGCCCCACGGCGGGGCCGGGCGGGCCGAGACCGGCCGGCCGTCGAGGCGCGCGCCGCGGCCGAGGACGGCGTGGAACAGCTCGCCGCGGGCCGGGGCGTACACCACGCCGACGACCGCCCGGCCGTCCACCTCGGCGGCCACGCTGACCGCCCAGGAGGGCAGCCCGTACAGGTAGTTGACCGTGCCGTCGAGCGGATCGACGACCCAGCGCACCCCGCTGGTGCCGTGCCGCTCGGCGCCCTCCTCGCCGAGGTAGCCGTCCTGGGGGCGGCGGTCGGTGATCAGCTCCAGGACCAGCTTCTCGGAGGCGAGGTCCATCTCGGTGACCACGTCGACCGGGCTGCTCTTGGTGCCGGCCACACCGAGATCGGCGGGCCGGCCGTCGCGCAGCAGGGCGCCGGCCTGACGGGCCGCGTCCAGGGCGACCTCCAGCAGGTCGTCGAGGAGACCGTCGACGGGCAGGGCGGGGGTGGGCATGGGTCTCCTCGGGGTCAGCGCTCGGCGGCGGCCGGGCGGGGGGCGCGCGGGTTGGGGCAGCAGGCCACCGCGCACACGTCGTGGCTGGGGCCGAGCGCGCCCAGGGCGCAGCGGGTCACCGGCTCGCCGCGCTCGGTGGCGGCCCGCTCCAGCACCAGCTCGCGCACCGCGGCGGTGAAGCGCGGGTCGGCGCCGACGGTGGCGGCGCGGGCCACCGGCAGGCCGAGTTCGGCGGCCTTGGCGACGGCCTCGGTGTCGAGGTCGTACTTGACCTCCATGTGGTCGGAGACGAAGCCGATCGGGACCATCACCACGGCGGGCGCGCCGTCGGCGTGCTGGGCCTCCAGGTGGTCGCAGATGTCCGGTTCCAGCCACGGCGTGTGCGGGGCGCCGCTGCGGCTCTGGAACACCAGCTCCCAGGGCCGGTCCGCGACGCCGGTGCGCTCGGCGACGGCCGCCGCGATCAGCCGGGCGACGTCCAGGTGCTGGGCGACGTAGGCACCGCCGGGGCGGCCGCGGGCCGGGTCGTCCGGGGCGCCGGAGGTCTCGGCCATCGTGTCCGGGATGGAGTGGGTGGTGAAGGCGAAACGGGCGCCGGCCCGGGCGTCCTCGGGCAGCTGTGCCAGGGCGGCCAGGGTGGCGTCGATCATCGGCTCGACGAAGCCGGGGTGGTTGTAGAAGTGCCGCAGCTTGTCGACCCGCAGCTCGGGCACGCCCTCGGCGGCGAGCGCGGCCAGCGCGTCGGCGAGGTTCTCCCGGTACTGGCGGCAGCCCGAGTAGCCGGCGTAGGCGCTGGTGGCGAGGACGGCGATCCGGCGGTGGCCGTCGGCGGCCAGTTCGCGCAGCGTGTCCACCAGGTAGGGGGCCCAGTTCCGGTTGCCCCAGTAGACCGGCAGGTCCAGCCCGTGCTCGGCGAAGTCCTTGCGCAGCGCGGCGAGCAGCTCGCGGTTCTGCTCGTTGATCGGGCTGACCCCGCCGAACAGGAAGTAGTGCTTGCCGACCTCCTTCAGCCGCTCCTTGGGGATCCCGCGGCCACGGGTCACGTTCTCCAGGAAGGGGACGACGTCCTCGGGGGCCTCCGGCCCGCCGAAGGAGAGCAGCAGCAGGGCGTCGTACGGGGCTGCGCCGGACGGTGAGGGTTTGCGCGCGTCGGACATGGCACCGATCCTGCCATTGAGGGACCGGGGACCTCCGGCGGGGCCGCGCGGGTGTCCGGAAATTACCGTTTGCCAAGGTACGTAAGCTGTGTTCACCAGCCTCGTTCCTTACCCCCGCGGAGCTCCCGTGCTGTCCAGCTACCGCCAGATATTCGCCTCCCCCGGCAGTCTGGCCTTCTCCTCCACCGGCTTCGTCTCCCGGCTGCCGATCTCGATGACCGGCATCGGCATCGTGACCATGCTCTCCCAGCTGAGAGGCTCCTACGGGCTGGGGGGCCTGGTGTCGGCGACGCTGGCGGTCTCCGCCGCGCTGCTCGGCCCGCAGGTCTCACGGCTGGTGGACCGGCACGGGCAGCGCCGGATCATCGTGCCGGCGATGGCGATCACCGTGGTCGCCGTCGTGGGGCTGCTGCTCTGCGCGCGGTCGAACGCGCCGGACTGGACGCTGTTCGTCTTCGCCGCCGGCCTGGGCGTCATGCCGAGCACCGGGGCGATGGTCCGCGCCCGCTGGGCCCACCTCTACCGCGACGACGCCGGCAAGCTGCACACCGCGTACTCCTTCGAGGCCGTCGTCGACGAACTCTGCTTCATCGTCGGCCCGATCCTCTCCATCACCCTGGCCACCTCCGTCTTCCCCGAGGCCGGCGTCCTGCTCGCCGGGGTCTTCCTCGCCGTCGGCGTCCTGCTGTTCGCCGGGCAGCGCTCCACCGAGCCGCCGGTCCACCCGGCCACCCGGCACCTCGGCGGCTCGGTGATCCTCAACCGCGGCCTGCAGGTGCTGATCCTCACCTTCGTCGCCACCGGTGCGATCTTCGGCTCGGTGGAGGTCGTCACCGTCGCCTACGCCGAGACCCAGGGGCACAAGTCCGTCTCCAGCGTGATCCTGGCGCTGTGGGCGCTCGGCTCCTGCCTGGCCGGCGTGGTGTTCGGCACCCTCAAGCTCACCGGCTCGATGGCCGGCCGCTTCTTCGGCGGCGTCCTGTTCATGGCGCTCAGCATGGTGCCGCTGGTGCTGGTCGCCGGGTCGGTGCGCGGCGTCGGCGGGCTGATCGTGGTCGGCGGCGCGCTCCTGGTCGCGGGCATCGCCATCTCCCCCACCCTGATCACCGCGATGGCCCTGGTCGAGCGGCTCGTCCCGGCCGCCCAGCTGACCGAGGGCATGACCTGGACGACCACCGGGCTCGCCCTCGGCGTCGCGGTCGGCTCCTCCACCGGAGGCTGGGTGGTCGACGCCGCCGGATCCGCCGCGGGCTACTGGGTGCCGCTGACCGCCGGGGCGTTCGGCGTGGTCGTCGCGCTGGCCGGGCTGGGCCGGCTGCGTGCCGGGCTCACCGTCGAACAGACCGCCGGAGGAGCCGCCGAAGCGGTCGAAGAGACCGTAGACCTCGAACGGTGAACTGACTAATCTCTCCCTACCCGTGGGCCTACCCGCGGGTAGGGCGGCCCCCACCGCCCCGGACCGCGCCGACCCCGGTCGGCCACGGAGCAGGAGGCGGCGCCATGCCCCAGGCCAGTACCGCGACCCCCACCCGGTGGACCAACTGGGCCGGGAACCAGAGTGCCCGGCCCGCCCGGGCCGCCACCCCCGGCACCGCGGAGGAGCTGGCCAAGGAGATCCTGCGCGCCGCCGAACAGGGCCGCACCGTCAAGGCCGTCGGCTCCGGCCACTCCTTCACCTCGATCGCCTCCGCCGGCGACGGCGTCCTGCTCCGCCCGTACGCGCTCACCGCCGTCCGCGAGATCGACCGCGAGGCCGGCACCGTCACCGTCGAGTCCGGCCTCCCGCTCGCCCGGCTCAACCGGATCCTCGCCGCCGAGGGCCTCTCGCTCACCAACATGGGCGACATCGAGGTCCAGACCGTGGCCGGCGCCACCAGCACCGGCACCCACGGCACCGGCCGCGACTCCGGCTCGCTCGCCGCCCAGATCCGCGCCCTGGAGATCGTCCTCGCCGACGGCAGCGTCCGGCGCTGCTCCCCCACCGAGAACCCGCGGCTGTTCCAGGGCGCCCGGCTCGGCCTCGGCGCCCTCGGCGTGATCACCGCGCTCACCTTCGCCGTCGAACCGGCCTTCCTGCTCACCGCGCACGAGCAGCCGATGTCCTTCGACGAGGTGCTGGCGCGGCTGGACGACCTCACCGCCGTGAACGAGCACTTCGAGTTCTACTGGTTCCCGCACACCGACCGCTGCTCGACCAAGCGCAACAACCGCAGCCAGGGTCCGGCCGCCCCGCTGCCCCGGTTCAAGGAGTGGCTGGAGGACGACTTCCTCTCCAACACCGTCTGGGAGGGCGCCTGCCGGGTCGGCCGGCGCTTCCCCGCCAGCATCCCCACCATCGCCTCGCTGGCCAGCCGCGCCTGGTCCGACCGCAGCTACACCGACACCGCGTACCGGGTGTTCACCAGCCCCCGCAAGGTCCGCTTCGTGGAGATGGAGTACGCGGTGCCGCGCGCGTCCGTCGCCGAGGTGCTGCGCGCACTGAAGGCCCTGGTCGAGCGCTCCGACTGGAAGGTCAGCTTCCCCGTGGAGGTGCGGTTCGCCCCCGCCGACGACCTCTGGCTCTCCACCGCCGCCGGGCGGGACAGCGCCTACATCGCCGTCCACCTCTACCGGGGCACCGCCGACCAGGGCTACTTCACCGCCGTCGAGCAGCTGATGGCCGCCCACCAGGGCCGCCCGCACTGGGGCAAGCTGCACACCCGGGACGCCGAGTACCTGGCCGGCGTCTACCCGCACTTCGGCGACTTCACCGCCCTGCGCGACGAGGTCGACCCGCAGCGCCTCTTCGGCAACGACTACCTGCGCCGTGTCCTTGGAGCGTAGGAGCCCCGGGGCGTAGAAGTCGCGGAGCGTCGGAGTCCCGGGGGCGCAGGAGTCCCGGGGCCTGCCTAGGGGGTCGCGTCCCCGGTCGGCGCGGCGGGCGGCGGGGCCACGGACGCTGGGGCGTTGCTCGGCTCCGGCGGCTTCGGGCTCGCCCCGCCGGACGGCTTCCCGCCGTCCGCGCTCGGGGACGAACCTGCCGACGGCGTCGCGCTCGGGGACGCCGAGGGCGAGGCCGTACCGTCGCCGCGCTCACCGGACCCGCCGCTCGGGCTCGCGCTCGGCTCCCGGCTCGGCCTCGTCGTCACCGGGGCCGAGGCCCCGCCGGACGGCGTCGGGTCCGACCCGTGCCCGCCGCCGGTGGACGGCCGCTCCGTCGGCGGCGCCTCCCGCGGCGAGGAGGACTTCGGGCCCACCACGCCGCCGAAGGAGGTGCCGTTGCCCGACTCGCCCTTCACCGTCGCCGACACCGGCTGCCCGGTGGCCAGTTCGAACGCCACGATCGGCGTCATCGCCAGCAGGAACACCAGCCCGGACACCGCCGCGTAGGTCTTCCAGGTCCAGCGCCGGCGCGCCCGCACCACCTGCGGCTCGTTCCACTCCGAGGAGATCACCGTCGGCGCCGGCTCCACCGGGCGCGCCGGCACCTGGCGCAGCCCGTTCACGGTCTGGCCCGGCCCCCGATCCACCACCGCCTCGCGCAGCTGCTCGCCGGTGCGCCTGAAGATGTGCTGGAACACCGCACCGCCGGTGGTGGCCCCGATACTGACCACCGCCGCGCCCAGGATCGTTCCGTACACCCCGAGTTCGGAGGCGAGCAGCGCCCCGGCCACGGTGGCCAGCGCACTCGCCGCGACCTGAGCCACACTCAGATCGATCCGCTTGCGCTGCTTCTCGCCGCCCTCCTCGGCGGGGCTCCGCTCCGACATCGACATCCCTCGGTCCGTACGACTGTTCCTCGAACAAGTCACTCCATCTTGCCCAAAGAAGGACACAAGGGGCGAAAATGCGGTTCTTCGTCCCCGATATATGTGAAGATGATCACCGTTCACCCGGCAGTGGTCCGCCATTAGGGGCACGCGCTCTTGAGATTCCCGTGAATCGCGGGAGACTTGAGCGGCGAGCCGCCCCTCCGGATGCCACGAATGGAGTACTGTTCGTAAAGCCTGAGCCTTGGGTCGACTTGTCGACTGCGCCCACACCGGCAGCTTGACGAAGAGCCACGGAACAGGCACGCACGGCGACGCCGGTCCCGGATCGTCGCGAACACTCCGCGTGCGAGGACGGCCGGGACACCCAGGCGCGACGTCGACGGATGACGTGGCAAAAAGGCAACCGTGCCACAGCGGCGCAATCGGGCGTAGGCCCGACACGCCGGGGAACTCAGCAAGGTTGTGGCCAGTCGCGAGTGGGCAGGCCACACTCAGTACGGGAGCAGCGACGCAGGTGACGTCGGCAGGCACCACCCGGGAGGTAACCGTGCCCGAACTGCGGGTTGTGGCCGTCAGCAACGACGGCACACGGCTGGTGCTCAAGGCTGCCGACAGCACGGAGTACACCCTTCCCATCGACGAGCGGCTGCGCGCCGCCATTCGCGGCGACCGGCCGCGCCTCGGCCAGATCGAGATCGAGGTCGAGAGCCACCTCCGCCCCCGGGACATCCAGGCCCGGATACGAGCCGGTGCCTCCGCCGAGGAGGTCGCCCAGGCCGCCGGCATCTCCGTCGACCGGGTCCGCCGCTTCGAGGGGCCGGTGCTCGCCGAGCGCGCCTTCATGGCCGAGCGCGCCCGCAAGACCGCCATCCGCCGCAACGGCGAATCCACCGGGCCGCAGCTCGGCGAGGCCGTCTCCGAGCGGCTCGCGCTGCGCGGCGCCGAGAAGGACACCGAGCGCTGGGACTCCTGGCGGCGCGACGACGGCACCTGGGAGGTCATCCTCTCCTACCGGGCCGACGGCGAGGGCCGCAGCGCCTCCTGGACGTACGACCCGCCCCGGCGCCTGGTCCAGCCCAACGACGACGAGGCCCGCGCGCTGATCGGCGAGAACGTCGAGCGCGAGGAGGAGTCGGTCTTCCCGTTCATCCCGCGGATCGCCCGGCTCCCCCAGGACCGGCCGCCCCGCCCGATGATCGACCGGCCGTCCGCCGACCGCATCATGTCCGCGCGCGAGGTCCGCGAGTCCCGCGAGGCCACCGCCGAGGCCAGGGACTCCCTGACCAGCCTGCTCGACGTGGTCCCCGCCTTCCGCGGCGACCTCGCCGTCGGCCCCGCCCCGATCGAGCCGGTGCCCGCCGAGGTCGCCGAGGAGAGCGAGGAGCCGGCCGCGGCCGCCCCGGCGGTCGGCGCGGGCTCGGCCTACGCCGACATCCTGATGCCGCGGGCCGTCGCCCCGCACCGCGAACGCCTGGTCGGCACCACCGACCGCCAGGCCGAAGCCGACGGCGTCCGGCCCGGCCGCCGGGCGACCGTGCCCAGCTGGGACGAGATCGTCTTCGGCAGCCGGCGCAAGAAGCAGGAGTAGCACAGCGTGCGGAAGGGGCGGGAGGCTCGGCCTCCCGCCCCTTCCGCACGCCCCGGCTCAGCCCGGCTGGTCGGTCACCGCCACCGGACGAGTCCCGTCGCTCGACCACTCGCTCCACGACCCCGGGTACAACGTCGCCGGCAGGCCCGCCACCTCCAAGGCCAGGATCTGGTGCGCCGCCGTCACCCCCGAGCCGCAGTACACCGCCGTCTCCCGCTCACCCGCGCCCAGCGCGCGGAACCGCGCCGCCAGCTCCGCGGCCGGCCTGAACCGCCCGTCGGCGGTCACGTTCTCGGCCGTCGGCGCCGACACCGCGCCCGGGATGTGACCGGCCCGCGGGTCCACCGGCTCGCTCTCGCCCCGGTAGCGCTCCCCCGCCCGGGCGTCCAGCAGCAGAGCGCTGCGCGCCCAGGACGCCGTACCCTCCGCGTCCACCACCGGCAGCTGCCCCGGAGCCGGCTTGAAATCGCCCTCCGCCGGCGCCGGAACCTCCGTCGACACCGGCAGTCCGGCCGCCAGCCAGGCCGCGTACCCGCCGTCCAGCACCCGGACGTCCCGGTGCCCGGCCCAGCGCAGCAGCCACCAGGCGCGGGCCGCCGCCAGCGAGGCCGCGCCGTCGTACACCACCACCGGGCGGTCGGCGCCCACCCCGAGGCGGCGCATCGCCGCTCCGAACTCCTCCGGGTCCGGCAGCGGGTGTCGGCCGCCCCGGCCGGGGGCTCCGGGCGGGGCCGCGAGGTCCCGGTCCAGGTCGACGAAGTGGGCGCCGGGCAGGTGCCCGGCCCGGTACTCCTCGACCGCGGTCGGGCCGGACTGCGCGGCACCGACCAGCCGGTAGCGCACGTCCAGCAGCACCGGCGGGCGCGCGGAGGCGAGCGCCTGCGCCAACCCGGCCGCGGAGATCAGCGGGGAACCGTCGTTGAAGGTGGTCATGGCGGCCATTGTCGCGCAGCGCCGCCGCCCCACCGCTCTTTGTGCGCTCTTTGCCGGAATTTCCGCGCGGCCCGAGGGTTCGACCCGCGCCAGGGTGGAAGCATCACCCTCGCGCGCGAGTATTTCCGTGCGCCAACCACCCATGAGGAGGCCCGCATTGCCCGCGGTGGAACTCCGACTGGCCCAGGGCACCCCCTGCTGGGTCAGCCTGCTGACCGACGACCTGGCCGGCGCCCGCGCCTTCTACGCCGACCTGCTCGGCTGGACCTACACCCCGGGCCCCGGCCAGCTCGGCGCCTACGTCCGCGCCGAACTCGACGGGGCACCGGTCGCCGGCCTCGGCGTCTCCACCGCCACCGGCTTCCCGGTGCAGTGGACCACCTACTTCGCCGTGGACGATGCCGACCGCACCACCCAACTGGTGCGCGCATGCGGCGGAACCGTCGCCGTCGGGCCACTCCAGGCCGAACGCGCCGGGCGGATGGCCATCGCCGCCGACGTCTCCGGCGCCGTCTTCGGCCTCTGGCAGGGCGAGGAGCACACCGGCCGGGAAGCCGGCCCCGAACCCGGCGGACCGGCCTGGACCGAACTGCTCACCCCCGACGCCGACGGCGCCGCCGCCTTCTACGCCACCGTGCTCGACCGCCCCGTCCGGCCCACCGGCGGCGAGTCCGCGCTGCTCGTGCAGGGGCGACCGGTCGCCGGCATCCGGCACGACGCCGACCTGCGCGGCCACCCGCCCCGCTGGCGGGTCCACTTCGCCGTCCAGGACGCCGCGACGACCGCCCGGCACGCCGTCGAACTCGGCGGCCGCGTCCTGGTCGAACCGCACGACACCGCCCGCGGCCGCGCCGCCCGGCTGGCCGACCCGCAGGGCGGGCACTTCTCGGTGCTGGAGCTCCGGTAGGGCTCGCTCCAGGGCCTGTCGTCAAACCCCCGCCTGCGTGGCGGCTCGAAGACAGGCACAGGCCCTAGGCTTGCTGCTCCTCGAAGGGCAGCACGTCCGGGGAGAGCACCGAGGCCCGCGCCGTCGCGGCGGTCTGCCGGCGGCGGTGGTGGCGACGGCAGAGCACCTCGTACCCGATCTCGTCCTCGTTCACCGAGATGTCGCCGACCACCACCTGGGCGCCCTCGACCACCATCACCCCGCCCACCGTCCGGGCGTTGTGCGTCGCCCGCGCGCCGCACCAGCACAGCGCCTCGACCTGGAGCACCTCGACCCGGTCGGCCAGCTCGATCAGCCGCTGCGAGCCCGGGAACAGCCGGGTCCGGAAGTCCGTGGTGATCCCGAACGTATAGACGTCGATGTCCAGTTCGTCCACCACCCGGGCCAGTTGGTCGACCTGCTCGGCGTCGAAGAACTGCGCCTCGTCGCAGATCAGGTAGTCCACCCGGCCGCCCGCCGAGAGCCGGTGCACCACGTACGCGTGGAAGTCGAAGTCGTCCGTCACCTCGACCGCGTCCGCCCGCAGGCCGAGCCGGCTGGAGATGGTCGCCGCGCCGGCCCGGTCGTTGCGGGTCAGGATGAGCCCCTGCCGACCGCGTGCGGTGTGGTTGTGGTCCATCTGCAGCGCCAGCGTCGACTTGCCGCAGTCCATCGTGCCCGAGAAGAACACCAGTTCAGCCATGGGTGGAGCAAGGGCCTTTCACATCAGGGGAGTTCGGGCGCAGAAGAGTCAGGGTCCGGGCTCAGCCGCGGACTTCGAGCAGCGGCACGAACTGCTCGACCGGGGTCATCGAGCCGTGCAGACCGATCATCGCGGACTCGCCCGGCTCGTTGCGGGAGGCGGTGATCGCGATGTCGTCGCGCGCCGCGGCGACCACGTCGCCGATCCGCCCGTACACCCGCTCGTCCACGGCCGGGCCGAACCAGCCCGCCGCGATCGCCTGGTCCCGGGTGGCCACCCACATCCGGTCGCCCAGCACCTCGCTCCAGACCGTGTGCACGTCGGCCGCCGCACCGGGCACCGCGTACACGTGCCGGGCCCGGCCCTCGCCGCCCAGCAGGGCCACGCCGGCGCCCAGCTCCCAGTCCTCGTCGAAGTCGATCCGGTCCTCCGGCGCGATGTCGATCATGCCGTGGTCGGCGGTCACGTACATCGCCGAGCGCGGCGGCAGCTGCTCGGCCAGCCGGCGGGCCAGCCGGTCCACCGCGTCCAGCGTCATCCGCCACTCGTCCGAGTCGACCCCGAAGCGGTGGCCCGCGCCGTCCAGCTCGCTGACGTAGGTGTACACCAGCGCCCGGTCGTGCTCGGCCAGCCAGGAGGCGGCCAGGTCCATCCGCTCCTCGCCCGTGGTCCGGCCCAGGAAGGTGCCGCCGGACAGCGCGACCCTGGTCAGCGGGGTCTGCGCGAACAGCGGGGAGGACACCTGAGCGGTCGCCACCCCGGCCTCGTGCGTGCGCTCGAACACCGTCGGGTACGGCTGCCACGCCCGCGGGTCGGTGTGCGGCTGCCAGCGCAGCTGGTTCATCAGGTAACCGGCGCCCGGCACCGCGACCGTGTATCCGGCCAGACCGTGCAGCCCCGGCGGGGTGCCGGTACCGACCGAGGCCAGCGAGGTCGCCGTGGTCGACGGGAAACCCGCGGTCAGCGGGCGGCCCGTGCCACCCAGCGAACTCCCCACCAGCGAGGACAGGAACGGCGCGTACTCCGGGTGCCGCAGCAGCAGCTCCCAGCCCAGGCCGTCCACCAGGAACACCACCACCCGGTCCGCCGGGGCGATCGGCAGGGTCGCAGTGAACCCCGGGACGCCGAGCCCCGCCGCCACCGAGGGCAGCAGATCGCAGAGCGAGCCGCTGCCGTACGGGGGCGCGGGAGCCGTGGCCGGGTCAAGGATCTCGAAGGCGTCGAAGCCGTCGGCAGGTGCAAAGGACATGAAACCGGATTCGTAGCAGTCGGAGACGGCGGCGCTCAGACCCGCGGGCCGTTGCTGATCGTCGCGTCGGACAGCGCGCGGGCGAACACCAGCGCCTGGGCAACCGTCTCCGGGCCGTCGCCGGCCTCGCTCACCCGCAGTGAAAGATCGTCAGCCGTCGCCGAACCGGTGTAGCCGTGGTCCGCCTCGCAGTTCGGGTCCGAGCAGCCCGCCGGCTCCAGGTCCAGCCGCTGCACCGCCCCCCAGCCGATCGTCAGCACCACCTCGCGCGGCAGCGTCCCCGGCGTGTACGTCTCCGGGTTCGCAACCATCCGGCTCAGCACGACCGAACCGATCCGGTCCAGCCGGACACTCTCCGTCGACGTCGTCGCGAACGGCACCGCCGGGCTGCCGGTGTCCCCCGACTGCTCGTCCGTGTGGCTCACCACGAACCGGGTCGGGGTCAGCACCAGCACGGTCACGTGCCGGCGCACCTCGTTGGCGTCGAAGGTCGTCTCCTGGTGCACCAGGTACGAGCTGATCGGCTCCGGGCCCACCGCGGCCTCGACCGCCTCGGACACCAGGGCCGGGTAGTAGCCACTGCGCTCGATCGCCGAGCGCAGGTCCTGAGTGCTGGTGGTACCGGTCTTCGCCATAACTCCATCCTGGCATGGTCCGCCGACGAAGCGGGCGGCACGGCGCCGAGCTTCGGACAACAGCGCCCACGGGGCAGGCGCAACCAAGGAAGGTTACAGGGTGCTCATGGCGCGCGGGCCCAGATCGCTACGGACGGGCAGCGGCGCGATCCGCACCCGCGCCCCCAGGATCGCCAGCCCGTACGGGGCCACGACCACCGGTTCGAGATCCACCGAGGCGATCTCCGGCACGTCGTCCACCAACTGCGACACCCGCAGCAGCAACTCCTCCAGCGCGTCCGTGTCCACCGCCTCCGCGCCCCGCCAGCCGAACAGCAGGGGCGCCGCCCGCACCTCCCGGACCAGCCCGGCCACATCCTGGTCGGTGGCCGGGACCAGCCGGTGCGCGACGTCGCCCAGCAGCTCGGCCGGCGCACCGGCCAGGCCGAACGACAGGATCGCGCCGACCGCCGGGTCCACCGTGGCACCGATCACGGTGTCCACCCCGCGCGGCGCCAGCCGCTGCAGCACCAGCTCCGCCTGCGCCGCGCCGCCCAGCAGTGCGTCCAGCTCGCGGTGCGCCCGGCGCAGCCCGGGCTCGTCGGTCAGGTCCAGCCGCACGCTGCCCAGGTCCGGGCGGTGGCGCAGGTGCGGAGCGGTCGCCTTCAGCGCCACCGGGTAGCCGAGCGCGGCCGCGGCCCGGACGGCCGTCTCCTCGTCCGGGGCCGGCAGCGCCGGGAAGACGTCGATGCCGTAGCGGGCCAGCAGCTCGCGGGCCTCGGCGTCCGGCAGGGTGATCCGGGCGCCGCCCGGCTGGGTCCGCGCGGCGGTCGCGGTCCGGGTGCTCAACGCCGCCTCGACCAGCGTGCGGGCGCCCGGCTCGTCGATCCGGTCCAGCTCGGGCACCCGGGCGGTCTCCTCCGCCACCGCCGTCCGGCGCCGCCACTGCGCGTAGTGCACCGCGTGCGCCAGCGCCCGCACCGCCCGTTCCGGCGCCGCGAACGCCGGGACGCCGCCCGGGCGCAGCCGGGCCGGCAGGTCGGTCAGGGCCAGGTGGGCGAGCACCAGCGGCTTGCCCAATTCCTGTGCGCGCCGGCCGGCTTCGAGCAGCGCGGCGGCGATCTCCGGATCGTCCGAACCCATCTCGGGATCGTCCGGGCCGGTCAACCGGCCACCCATGAACGCGTGCGCGGAGGTGCCGATCGGCGGGATCGCCACCGCGATCACCGCGTCCACCGCCGGGTCGGCCAGCGCCACGTCCAGCGCGATCCGGAAGTTCTCGCCGGTCGCGGCGGTGGTCAGGTCGACCGGCGTGCGCGGCCGCAGGCCCGCGCTCAGGCAGGCGTCGTAGGTCAGCAGGCCCAGCGAGTCCGAGTTGCCGACCACGGCGACCCGGTCCCCCGGCGGCAGCGGCTGCAGGGCCAGCAGCTCGCCGGTGTCGTACAGCTCGGTGATCGTCTCCACCCTGATCACGCCCGCCTGCTCGAACAGCGCGCCCACCGTCGCGTCGCGCAGCCCCGTCGCGGTCGCCGGCACGGCGTGGCCCGGCGGCAGGCTGCCGGTGTGCCGGGCGCCCTTCACCACCACGATCGGCTTCACCGCGGCCAGCCGCCGCGCGATCCGGGTGAACTTGCGCGGGTTGCCGAAGGACTCCAGGTACAGCAGCACCACCTCGGTGGCCTCGTCCTCCGCCCAGTACTGCAGGAAGTCGTTGCCGGAGACGTCCGAGCGGTTGCCCACCGAGGCGAAGGAGGACACCCCGAGACCGCGCCGGTGGGCGGCCTCCAACAGGGCCACGCCGATCGCACCGGACTGGCAGAAGATCCCGAAGCCCCCGCGGTCGGGCAGGTGGGGGGCCAGCGAGGCGTTCAGCGGGCGGTCCGGGTCGGTGTTGATCAGGCCGAAGGCGTTCGGGCCGATCACCCGCATCCCCGCCGCCCGCGCCTGGCGCACCAGTGCGCGCTGGCGGTCCCGCCCCTCCGGGCCGGTCTCCGCGTACCCGGCGGTCACCACCACCAGGCCCTGCACCCCGTGCGCGCCGCACTCGGCGACGGCCGTCGGGACGGCGCCCTCGGGGACGGCGATCACCGCGAGGTCCACCGGCCCGGGAATGTCCAGAATCGAACGGTGCACCGGGACGCCGTCCAGCACGGTCCCCGGCGGGGCGTTGCGGTTCACCGCGTAGACGGGGCGCGTGCCGTCGGGGCCATCGGCCGGACGGCTGCCGGGGCCACTGTCGGGGCCGTCGGCGGGGCGGCCGTCGGGGCCGCTGTCGGCGCCGCCCAGGAGGTCCCGCAGGATCGCCCGGCCCACCGTCTGCGGATTGCGCGACACCCCGATCACCGCCACCGAGCGCGGGGTCAGCAGCCGCTGCACCGAGCGCGCCTCCGCCCGGTGCTCACGCGCCCGCATCACCGCCAGCGAGCGGTCCGTCTGTTCGAGATCGAACTCCAGGTGCACCACGCCGTCGGTGAAACTCCGGTGCTGCGTGTACCCGGCATCGGTGAAGACCTTCACCATCTTCCGGTTCTCCGGCAGCACCTCCGCCTGGAACCGGCGGATCCCGCGCTCCTGCGCCACCGCCGCGATGTGTTCCAGCAGTGCCGAGGCCACGCCGCGGCCCTGGTGGGCGTCCTGCACCAGGAACGCCACCTCGGCGTCCGTCCCGGCATCGGACGGGCGGCCCTCCGCGTCGATCCGGTCGTAACGGACGGTGGCGATGAAGCGGTCCCGGACCACCACCGCCAGCGCCACCCGGTCCACGAAGTCGTGGTGGGTGAAGCGACGGACGTCCCGCTCCGACAACCGGGGATAAGGAGCGAAGAAACGGAAGTACTTGGACTGGTCCGACACCTGTTCGTAGAACTCCACCAGGCGCCCCGCGTCATCCGGCGTGATCGGCCGGATTCGAGCCGTGCCGCCGTCCCGCAGCAGGATGTCGGCCTCCCAGTGCTGCGGGTAGTCCGCACCGGATTCACCGGATACCGGCTGGCCACTGGGATCCTGCTCGGGCTGCGCCACCGCGGAGTCGTCCACGTTCGTCAGATTATCCGGCGGCGGGCCGAATGGCGCCGGGTGCGTACTCACGGCAGGGTTGACAGGGTCGCCGGCCGGGCCTTATGCCCCGAAAAGAAACAATCACAAGTCCTGAACGCGGCGGCTCGAAGCGGGCGCCTGCGTGCAACACTGGTCTAGACAACATGGCCGCTTCCCCGAGCACGGCCGTGACCAGCTTCACCGGAAAGGCACGTCTCATGGCTGAGCGCCGCGTCACCATCGGTTGGGCCGAGGGCCTGCACGCCCGTCCCGCCTCCATCTTCGTCCGGGCCGTCACGGCCACCGGCGTGCCGATCACCATCGCCAAGCCCGGCGGCAACCCCGTCAACGCCGCCTCCATGCTCGGCCTGCTCGGCCTCGGCGCCCAGGGCGGCGAAGAGGTCATCCTCGCCTCCGACGCCGCCAACGCCGACGACGCCCTCGACCGCCTCGCCAAGCTCGTCCAGGAAGGCCTCGACGAGCTCCCGGCCGCGGCCTGAGCCACCTCGACCGACGCGAGCGCCCGGCAGCCATCACGCTGCCGGGCGCTTTCGTGTCCGGAATCGGCGGGGCCCCCGGTCATCCCGGCGGCCGCAGCACGGTCAGCCCTTGACGCAGACGACCTGCTTCAGGTGGGCGACGATCTCGACCAGGTCCTTCTGCTGCTCGATGACCTTCTCGATGGACTTGTAGGCGCCCGGGATCTCGTCCACGACGCCGCTGTCCTTGCGGCACTCCACGCCCTTGGTCTGCTCGACCAGGTCCTGCGTGGTGAACCGCTTCTTCGCGGCGTTCCGGCTCATCTTGCGGCCGGCGCCGTGCGAGGCGGAGTTGAACGCCTCCTCGTTCCCGAGACCGCGGACGATGTACGAACCGGTGCCCATCGAACCCGGGATGATCCCGTAGTCGCCGGTGCCCGCCCGGATCGCGCCCTTGCGGGTCACGAGCAGGTCGACGCCGTCGTAGGTCTCCTCCGCCACGTAGTTGTGGTGGCAGCTGATGACCTCGTCGAAGGTGACCTTCGCCTTGGCGAACTCACGGCGGACGACGTCCTGGAAGAGCCACATCATCATCGCGCGGTTGTTCTTGGCGTACTCCTGCGCCCAGAACAGGTCCTGGCGGTAGGCGGCCATCTGCGGGGTCTCCGCGATGAAGACCGCGAGGTCCTGGTCGATCAGGCCCTGGTTGTGCGGCAGCGCGCGGGCGACGCCCATGTGGTGCTCGGCCAGCTCCTTGCCGATGTTGCGCGATCCGGAGTGCAGCATCAGCCAGACCACGCCGGTGCTGTCGACGCACAGTTCTATGAAGTGATTTCCTCCGCCGAGCGTGGCCATCTGCTGCATGGCCCGCTCGCGACGCCACTTGACCTCCTGTGCCACCCCGTCGAAGCGGTGCCAGAAGTCGTCCCAGCCGGCGGCCCGGAAGCCGTGGAGCTTGGTCGGGTCGACCGGGTCGGTGTGGAGGCCGCGGCCGACCGGGATGGCCTGCTCGATCTTGGAGCGCAGGCGGGAGAGGTCCTCGGGGAGGTCCTCGGCGGTGAGCGAGGTCTTCACCGCGCTCATTCCGCAGCCGATGTCGACACCGACCGCCGCCGGGCAGACGGCGCCCTTCATCGCGATGACGGAGCCGACGGTCGCGCCCTTGCCCAGGTGGACGTCGGGCATCACGGCGAGGCCGTGCAGCCACGGCAGGGAGCTGATGTTGCGCAGCTGCTGCATGGCCTGGCCCTCGACGGTGGCCGGGTCGGTCCACATCCGGATCGGGACCCGGATTCCGGGTACCTCGGTGTACGTCATGGTGAACGACCTCCAGGGGTCGGGTAGTTCGGGGAAGGGCGTGCCGCGCGAAGAAGTCCCGGCGTGGCTCGGGGAAGTCCGGGGGTGGGGCTCAGGCGCCCGGGGCACAGAGGGAATACGGCCTTGGGGAGCGTCGTCGTATGGTTCGCTCGACCCGCATGGTGACCGCCTCCCTTCCTGCGTCAGAGTTCGTACGTGTGTGCCGGGGAATATCTATCCACGGTACGCCGGTCGCCCGCAACGGATTTAGACCGACCGGCACATGGTGGGCGGTCTTAGAAACGCCGCGGGCCCGGCGGAGCGGGTGCTCCACCGAGCCGCGCGGGGCTGCGTGGGTCAGCTGACGACGGTGACCTCGCCGATGCCGAGGGCCCGCACGTCGTCGGCGATGACGGCGGCGTCGCCGACCAGCACGGTGACCAGGCGGTCCGGCGGGAAGGCGGCGACGACGGCCTCGGTGGCGGCGGCCGTGGGCAGTTCGGCGAGCTGCCGGTAGACCTCGGCCTGGTAGTCGTCCGCGAGGTCCTGCTCGACCTGGTCGGCCAGGGTGCCGGCGACCGAGCCCGCGGTCTCGTACTTCAGCGGGGCGACGCCGACCAGGAACTGCACGGCCTCGTCGCGCTCGGCGTCGGTGAGGCCCTCGGCGGCGAGGGTGCGCAGGATGGTCCAGGTGTCGGCGAGCGCGGGGGCGGTGGAGGCGGTGTCCACCGAGCCGCTGATGGCGAGCAGCGAGCGGCCGCTGCCGTCGGCGGCGGAGCGCAGCGGCTGGGCGAAGGCGCGGACGCCGTAGGTGTAGCCCTTCTCCTCGCGCAGGACGCGGTCGAGGCGGGAGGTGAGGGTGCCACCGAGGCAGTAGGCGCCGAGGATCTGGGCGGCCCAGACGGGGTCGTGGCGGTCGGGGCCGATGCGGCCGATGAGGAGCTGGGTCTGGACGGAACCGGGGCGGTCCACGATGAGGACGCGGCCGTGGTCGTCGGCGGTCACGGGGGCGTGCGTGGAGGGCTCGGCCGCGCTGCCGGTCCAGGTGCCGAGGGTGCTCTCCAGGAGGGCGGGCAGGTCGGTGCCGGTGAGGTCGCCGACCACGACGACGGTGGCGGTGGCGGGGCGCACGTGGGCGTCGTAGAAGGCCTTGACGGCGGCGCGGTCGATGGACTTGACCGTGTCGGCGGTACCGCTGCGGGGCCGGGAGAGGCGGTCGGCGGCGTCGAAGAGCTCGGCGTAGAGGGCCTTGGCGGCGCGCCGGGCGGGGTTGGCCTGCTCGTGGACGATCTCGTCGAGCCGGTTGGCGACGAGGCGCTCGATCTCGTCCGCGGGGAGGGCGGGGGCGCGCAGGGCGTCGGCGAGCAGCGAGAGGCCGCGCTGCAGGCGGGAGGCGGGGACCTCCAGGGAGACGCGGATGCAGGGGTGATCGGCGTGGGCGTCGAGGGTGGCGCCGGCGCGTTCGAGTTCGGCGGCGAACTCCTCGGCGGTGAGGGTGTCGGTGCCTTCGCTGAGGGCCCGGGCGAGGATGGCGGCGATGCCGTCGAGGCCGTCGGGCTCGGCGGCGAGCGGGGCGTCGAGGAGGACCTCGACGGCGACGAGCTGCTGGCCGGGCCGGTGGCAGTGCAGGACGGTGACGCCGTTGCCGAGGGCGGCGCGCTCGGGGGCGGGGAAGGCCCAGGGGCCGGGGGTGCCGGGCTCGGGCTGGGGGTGGAACGTCATGGTGGGGACGTAGTCGGTGCTCATGCGGCGGCACCCTCCTCATCGGTGGCGGCGGTGGCGTCGGCGTCGTCGGCCGCGGTGGGCTCGTAGACGAGGACGGCCCGGTTGTCGGGGTGGAGCCGGGCCTTCGCGACGGCCTGGACCTCCTCGGCGGTGATGTCGAGGACCTTGGGGAGGGCGTCGTTGAGCAGCTTGGGGTCGCCGAACAGGACGGCGTAGCGGCAGAGTTCGTCGGCGCGGCCGGCGACGGTGGTGAGCCGGTCGAGCCATTCGCGCTCGATCTGGGCCTGGGCCCGTTCGAGTTCCTCGGTGGTGGGGCCTTCGGCGGCGAAGCGGGCGAGTTCCTCGTCGACGGCGGCGTCGATCTGCTCGATGGTGGCGTCGCCGGAGGTCTTGACGTCGAGCCAGCCGAGGCTGGGGGCGCCGGCGAGGCGCAGCAGGCCGAAGCCGGCGGCGACGGCGGTGCGGTCGCGGCGGACGAGCCGGTTGTAGAGGCGGCTGGACTCGCCGCTGCCGAGGATGGTGAGGGCGAGGTCGGCGGCGTCGGCGTCGCGGGTGCCGTCGTGCGGGAGGCGGTAGGCGGCCATCAGCGCGCGGGAGGGGACGTCCTCGTGGACGTGCTCGCGCAGTTCGCGGCCGATGGTGTCGGGGAGTTCGCCGGAGCGCGGGGGCTGCTTGCCGTCGTGGGCGGGGATGCTGCCGAAGTACTTCTCGACCCAGGCGATGGTCTGCTCGGGGTCGATGTCGCCGACGACGGACAGGACGGCGTTGTTGGGCGCGTAGTAGGTGCGGAAGAACGCGCGGGCGTCGTCGAGGGTGGCGGCGTCCAGGTCGGCCATGGAGCCGATCGGGGTGTGGTGGTACGGGTGGCCGTCGGGGAACGAGAGCGCGGTGAGCTTCTCGAAGGCGGTGCCGTAGGGGACGTTGTCGTAGCGCTGGCGGCGCTCGTTCTTGACGACGTCGCGCTGGTTCTCCATGGACGTCTCGTCGAGGGCGGCGAGCAGCGAGCCCATGCGGTCGGCCTCCAGCCAGAGCGCGAGCTCCAACTGGTGGGCGGGCATGGTCTCGAAGTAGTTGGTGCGCTCGAAGCTGGTGGTGCCGTTGAGCGATCCGCCGGCGCCCTGGACGAGTTCGAAGTGTCCGTTGTTGGAGACGCTGGCGGAGCCCTGGAACATGAGGTGCTCGAAGAGGTGGGCGAGGCCGGTGCGGCCCTTGACCTCGTGGCGCGAGCCCACGTCGTACCAGAGGCAGACCGCGGCGACCGGGGTGAGGTGGTCCTCGGAGAGGACGACGCGCAGGCCGTTGGCCAGGCGGTGCTCGGTGATGGCGATGGCAGCGCCATTTCCTCCGGTGGAGGCGGATGCGGGGGCCGGGTTGGCCATGCGCTCGGGTCCTTCCCGTCGTCGATGTCGGGGTTCGTGTGGCGTCCCCCATTGTGGTGCAACGCGCGGGGGGCGTGTTCGTGCTCCGCGCGGGCGGGGCGTTCGCCAGGGGCGGAAGAGGGGCGCTGGCCGGGAGTGTCGGCGCGAGGGTCCACAATGGGGGCGCCGCGCCCTGTTGACGGGGGCCGGCGGATGGACGTCAGAGACTGACCGAGACACAGCAAGCGAGACGTAAGGGAGCCCCGCCGCGATGGCCCGCCGCAGTTCGCAGACCCCGCCGCCCGGAGACTTCGAGGAGCGGATCCTCGATGTCGACGTCGTGGACGAGATGCAGGGCTCCTTCCTGGAGTACGCCTACTCGGTGATCTACTCGCGTGCGCTTCCCGACGCGCGGGACGGTCTGAAGCCGGTGCACCGCCGGATCCTGTACCAGGCCAACGAGATGGGCCTGCGACCGGATCGCGCGCACGTGAAGTGCGCCCGTGTGGTGGGCGAGGTGATGGGCCGGCTGCACCCGCACGGCGACGCGTCGATCTACGACTCGGTCGTCCGGATGGCGCAGCCGTTCTCGATGCGGCTGCCGCTGATCGACGGGCACGGGAACTTCGGTTCGCTGGGCAACGACGACCCGCCGGCGGCGATGCGCTACACGGAGTCGCGGCTGACGGCGGCGTCGATGGCGATGGTGGAGTCGATCCACGAGGACACCGTCGACTTCGGCCCGAACTACGACGGCAGCGAGCAGGAGCCGTTGGCGCTGCCGGCGGCGTTCCCGAACCTGCTGGTGAACGGCGCGACGGGCATCGCGGTCGGCATGGCGACGAACATGCCGCCGCACAACCTGTCCGAGGTGGTGGCGGCGGCCCGGCACCTGATCAAGCACCCGAACGCGGACCTGGACACGCTGATGCGGTTCGTGCCCGGTCCGGACCTGCCGACGGG
This sequence comes from Kitasatospora sp. NPDC087314, assembly GCF_044744365.1. NCBI lineage: Bacteria > Bacillati > Actinomycetota > Actinomycetes > Kitasatosporales > Streptomycetaceae > Kitasatospora > Kitasatospora sp. NPDC087314. The sequence goes on along the minus strand of NZ_JBIUYE010000021.1, from coordinate 116,652 downwards.
CGGGCGGATCGTGGGCCTGTCGGGGATCCGGGACGCGTACGAGTCGGGCCGTGGCACGTTCAAGATCCGGGCGACCACGACGGTGGAGGCGGTGACGGCGCGCCGCAAGGGCATCGTGGTGACCGAGCTGCCGTACAACGTCGGCCCCGAGAAGGTCATCTCGAAGATCAAGGACCTGGTCAACGCGAAGAAGCTGCAGGGCATCGCGGACGTCAAGGACCTGACCGACCGCGAGCACGGGCTGCGGCTGGTGATCGAGGTGAAGAACGGCTTCGTGCCAGAGGCGCTGCTGGAGCAGCTCTACAAGCTGACGCCGATGGAGGAGACCTTCGGCATCAACAACGTGGCGCTGGTGGACGGCCAGCCGCTGACACTGGGGCTGAAGGAGCTGCTGGAGGTCTACGTCGACCACCGGTTCACCGTGGTGCGGCGGCGCAGCGACTTCCGCCGGCGCAAGCGGGAGGAGCGGCTGCACCTGGTCGAGGGCCTGCTGGTGGCGCTGCTCGACATCGACGAGGTCATCGCGATCATCCGGTCGAGTGACAACGCGGGGCAGGCGAAGGAGCGCCTGATGGAGCACTTCTCGCTGTCGGAGACGCAGACCGCGTACATCCTGGACACGCCGCTGCGGCGGCTGACCCGGTTCGACCGGGTGGAGCTGGAGCAGGAGAAGGCGAAGCTGAGCGCGGAGATCGCAGAGCTGACCGAGATCCTGGAGTCGGACGTCCGGCTGCGCAGCGTGGTGTCGTCCGAACTCGGCGCGGTGTCGAAGCAGTTCGGGACGGAGCGGCGGACGGTGCTGCTGGAGGCGGGGGCGGCCCCGTCGGCGGCGCTGTCGGTGCCGCTGGAGGTGGCGGACGACCCGTGCCGGGTGCTGCTGTCGTCGACGGGCCTGCTGGCGCGGACGGCGGACGGAGAGCCGTTCGAGCTGTCGGAGAAGCGGTCGAAGCACGATGTGATCGTGTCGGCGGTGCCGGCGACGGCGCGGGCGGACGTGGGTGTGGTGACGTCGGCGGGCCGGGTGCTGCGGCTGCCGGTGATCGACCTGCCGGCGCTGCCTCCGACGCCGTCGCCGACGCTGGCCGGCGGTGCGGCGGTGGGCGAGTTCCTGCGGTTGGAGGACGGGGAGCGGGCGCTGGCGCTGACCACGCTGGACGAGTCCTCGCCGGGGCTGGCGCTGGGCACGGTGCAGGGTGTGGTCAAGCGGGTGGTGCCGGAGTGGCCGGCGAACAAGGACGAGTTCGAGGTGATCGCCCTCAAGGAGGGTGACGAGCTGGTGGGCGCGGTCGAACTGCGCACCGGTGAGGAGGACTTGGTCTTCATCGCCTCGGACGCGCAGCTGCTGCGCTACCCGGCGGGGCAGGTGCGTCCGCAGGGCCGTCCGGCGGGCGGCATGGCGGGGATCAAGCTCTCCGACGGGGCGCGGGTGCTCTCGTTCACGGCGGTGGATCCGGCGGCGGACGCGGTGGTGGTCTCGGTGGCGGGCGCGTCGGGGACGCTGTCCGGCGAGGAGCAGACGTCGTGGAAGGTGACGCCGTTCGAGCAGTACCCGCGCAAGGGCCGGGCCACGGGCGGCGTGCGCTGCCAGCGCTTCCTGCGCGGCGAGGACGGCCTGACCTTCGCCTGGGCGGGCGCGGCCCCGGCCCGGGCGGCGACCGGCAAGGGCGCGCCGGTGGAGCTGCCGGAGCGCGACCCGCGCCGTGACGGTTCGGGCACGCCGGTGACGACGCCGATCGCGGTGGTCGCCGGCCCGGCGTAGCCGACGGCCGACCGGAGGAGGGGTGCCGTCCGGCGCCCCTCCTCCGTCGTTCCGGGGGGCGGCGGCGGGTGGTGAGGGTAGCCTTGCCCGGGTGAGCACCTGTGCGACGGCGTCGTGTGAACTGTCGGAGCCGCTGGCCGCCACCGCGGCGGTGGCGACCACCTGGTTGCTGGTGGAGCAGAACGGGCCGTGGGGCGCGAAGGCGCTCGGGGAGAGCCATCTGGATCCGGCGACGGGACGGGCGCTGGAGGCGGCCGCGGCGGGCACGGGGGTGCGGGTGGCGCTGATCCGGCGGCCGGGCCGGCATGCGGACTGTCTGCCGACGGCGGGGCACGAGGTGCTGGTGGCGCACACGGTGCCGGGTCGCGGCTGGGTGCGCCGGGCGGAGGTGGCCGATCCGGCGGAGCTGCTGGCGCTGGACTTCGCGGCGCTGGGCGGTGGCGACCACGGCGGTTTCGGGGTGGAGCACGTCGGCGGCCCGCTGGCGCTGGTGTGCACCAACGGGCGGCGGGACCGCTGCTGCGCGCTGCTGGGCCGTCCGTTGGCGGCGGAGCTGGCGGCGGCCGGGCACAGCGAGGTGTGGGAGGTGACGCACCTGGGCGGGCATCGCTTCTCCCCCACGATGCTGGTGCTGCCGTACGGCTACGCGTACGGGCGGCTGACGGCGGAGACGGCCAAGGAGGTGCTGGCGGCGACGGCGGCCGGACACGTGGTGCCGCAGTGGTCGCGGGGCTGTTCGGGCTGGGACCGTCCGGGCCAGGCGGCCGAGCACGCGGTGCGGTTGGCGACCGGGGAGACCGGGGTGGACGCGCTGACGCTGGCCCAGCGGCCGGACGGCGAGGGCCGCTGGCTGGTCTCGGTGCTGCACGCGGACGGCCGGGCCTGGGAGGTGGACGTGATCGAGACGGTGAGCGAGCCGCCGCGTCCGGAGAGCTGCGGCAAGGTGGCGGGGACGCCGTCGCGGATGGACGTGCTCTCCGTCCGGGGGATCTGACGAGACCGGGGGCATGACGAACGGACGGCCCCGCGCCCGTGGGGGTGGGCGCGGGACCGTCACATCGGGGGAGGCCGGTCAGCCGGTGACGGCCTTGCCGACGAACTCGGTGGTGTAGGTGCGGGCGAGGTCGATGGTGCCCTCCTTGCCCTTGACGTCCGGGTGGAAGGCGGCGAGCACGGCGAGGACGGTCTTCGGGCCGTCGGCGGGCATCACGCCGTCCGTGGTGAACATCGGCAGGGTCGCCTTGATCGCGGCCGCGTACTGCTCGGCGCCGCCCTGCGCGTAGTCGGCGGGCATCTTCGCGGAGATCTCCTCGGGGCTGTGCGTGGACATCCACTTGAGGGTCTTGACGAAGGCGTTGGTGAGCTTCTGGGTGGTGTCCTTGTTCTTCTCCACCCAGTCGGTGTTCATGTAGAGCGAGGACGACGGGTAGAGGCCGCCGAGGGCGTCGCGGGAGCCCTCGGGGGTGCGCATGTCGTAGAGGATCTTGCCGAGGCCCTTGTCGAGGATGTTGGCGACGGTCGGGTCGGTGGTCATCCCGGCGTCGATGCTGCCCTGCTGGAGCGCGGCGATGAAGGTCTGGCCGGCGCCGACCGCGATCGGGCTGAACTCGCTGACGGCGGCGCCGTTCTTGACGGCGAGGTACTTGGTGAGGAAGTCGGTGGAGGAGCCGATGCTGGTGACGCCGAGCTTCTTGCCCTTGAAGTCGGCGCCGGACCTGATGGCGTCGGCCTGCTTGGTGGAGACGATCTCGACCTCGCCGGGGGCCTGGGCGAACTGCACCACGGACTCGACGATCTTGCCCTTGGCCTGCAGGTCGACGGTGTGGTCGTAGAAGCCGACGGCGCCCTGGACGTCGCCGGCGAGCAGGGCGGTGGTGGCGTTGACGCCGGCCGGCTCGGTCATCAGCTCGACGTTGACGCCGGCCTCGGCGAAGAAGCCGAGCCGCTGGGTGAGCATCGCGGGCAGGTAGATGACCTTGTCCAGGCCGCCGACCATGATCTTGACCTTGGGCCCGTCGACCTGCTGCCCGGCCGGGGCGGCGGCGCCGTGGGCGGTCGTGGCGGCGTCGTTGGCGCAGGCGGCGAGCGGGAGGAGCAGGACGGCGGCGAGGGCGGCTGCGGCAACTCTGCCGGTCGAGTTCGGGCGCATGGGTGGGGGTGCCTCTCTCTGCAAGGGGGGATTCAGCGGCCGTCGCCCGCGTCGGCGGGCTTCCAGCGGAACAGCTTCTTCTCGGCGAAGGTCAGCAGTCCCTCGGTGAGCAGCGCGACGACGGCGAGGATGGTCATGGCGGCGTACACGCCGGCCGCGTTGAAGGTGCCCTGGGCGGCGGCGACGAGCAGGCCGAGGCCCTTGGTGGCGCCGATGTACTCGCCGACGATGGCGCCGATCAGGGCGAAGCCGAAGCTGACGTGCAGGCTGGTGAAGATCCAGGTGGTGGCGGCGGGGATGACCACCTGGAGGGTGACCTTGCGGTTGTCGGCGCCGAGGATGCGGGCGTTGGCGACGAGGTTGCGGTCCACCTCGCGGGCGCCCTGGAAGGCGTTGAAGAAGACCGGGAAGAACACCAGGACCACGGCGGAGGCGACCTTGGAGGCCGGGCCGAGGCCGAACCAGATCAGGAAGATCGGGGCGAGCACGATCCGCGGGATGGCGTTGAGCACCTTGATGTAGGGCCCGAACACATCGGCCAGGAAGCGGATCCGGCCGAGCGCGATGCCGAGCAGCACACCGCCGATGACGCCGATCACCCAGCCGGTGAGGGCCTCGTAGAGGGTGTAGCCGATCTGTTCGCCGAGCGAGCCCTGCGCGGTGCCGTGGGTGACCCACTGCCAGATCTGGTCCCAGATCCTCGACGGCTGCGAGAAGTTGAACGGGTCGATGACCTCGGTGCGGGCGCAGACCTCCCAGAGCCCGAGGAAGGCGAGCAGGACCGCGACCCGGGCCCCGTAGACGGTCAACTTCCGGTTGCGGGCGGCCCGTTCGCGGGCCTCGGTACGGCTGGCGGGGGCGGCCGCCGGGGGCTTGCCGGCGACGGCCGACGCGGTCTCAAGCGGCACGACCCGCTCCTCTCTCGCGGGTGATGCGCACCTCTTCGCCGAGCGAGGCCCAGATCTCGCGGTACAGCTCGACGAACCTCGGTTCCAGCCGGACGGCCTCCACGGTGCGCGGTCGTGGCAGGTCGACGGTGAAGATCTCCTTGACGGTGGCCGGTCCGGCCGTCATGACCACGACCCGGTCGGCGAGCGCGATGGCCTCGTCCAGGTCGTGCGTGACGAAGACGACGGAAGAGCCCGTGCCGGCCCACAGCTCCAGCAGCTGGTCGGACATCAGGGCGCGGGTCTGCACGTCCAGCGCCGAGAACGGCTCGTCCATCAGCAGGATGGCCGGGTCGTTGACGAAGGTCTGGGCGAGCGCGACGCGCTTGCGCATGCCGCCGGACAGCTGGTGCGGGTAGCGGTCCTCGAAGGCGGCGAGGCCGACCCGGCCCAGCCAGTCCCGGGCCCGCTCCCTGGCCTCGGCGGCGGGCACGCCGCGGAAGCGCGGCCCGGCCATGACGTTGGACAGGACGGTGCGCCAGGGGAAGACGGCGTCCTGCTGGAAGACGAACCCGACCTTGGGGTCGATCCCGCGGACCGGCTCGCCGTACACCAGGACCTCGCCCTCGGTGGGCTCCTCCAGGCCGCTGACCAGGGTCAGCGTGGTGGACTTGCCGCAGCCGGTGGGTCCGACGACGGCGACGAACTCGCCCTGGGCGACGGTCAGATCGAGATCGCGGACGGCGGTGTGCAGGGCCCCGGACGGGGTGCGGAACCGTTTGGTCGCGCCGGTCAGCTCGATCGCCGGGGTTTTGCTCATGGTGACCTCCCGGGTCTGTGCTTGCCCCTGGAAGGTAGGAGCGGGCCGGGCCACGGCGGGAGCCTTCTCGGCGTACTGCGGTTTCTCCGCATTGAGGGGTGTTCTGCTCGTTTTGCTTCCGCTACAACTGCGGGGACGCGGCTGACAGAAACACCCCGGAAACATAGGGTGTCCCAACCCCACACCGGCCCGACCCCCGAACCCGCCGACCGCCCCCGCCCGAGCCGACCCCCACTTGCACGGCCCGTCAGCCGCGCCGCCCCCCACCTGCACGGACCCGCAGCCCCCGAGAGGAGGCCCGGATGAAGCTCCCCCACTGGCCCCGCCGGGTCTTCGCGCAACTACTGCTGAGCCAGACCGTCGTCACCGTCGGTGTCACCGCCGTGACCGCCGGGCTGTTCCTGGCCCCGGTCAGCAGTGAACTGGACCACGACGCGATGCAGCGGGCGTTGTCGATCGCCCAGGCCACCGCCACCGACGAGGCGATCGCCCGGGCCGCCGACGCCCGTGACTCGGCGACCGCCCAGCGCAACGCCGAGCAGATCCGGCTGGCCACCGGCGCCAGCTTCGTGGTGGTCACCGACCTGGACGGGATCCGGCTCTCGCACACCGACCCGGAGCGGATCGGCCACCGGGTCAGCACCGACCCGGAGCCGGCGCTCAGCGGCCTCAGCGTCACCGCGATCCAGCAGGGCACGCTGGGCCGCACCGCGCGCGGCAAGGTGCCGCTGCGGGTCGCGGACGGCCGGATCGTCGGCGAGGTGTCGGTGGGCATCAGCGACGACTCGATCCGCCGCCGGCTGCTGAAGATGCTCACCGGGATCCTGCTGTGCGCGGGGGCCGGCCTGGCCGCCGGGACGCTCGCCACGCTGGCGCTGGCCCGGCGGCTGAAGCGCCGCACCCACAACATCGCGCTGGCCGACATCTCGGCGCTGCTGGTGGAGCGGGAGGCGATGCTGCACGGCATCCGCGAGGGCATGGTGGCGCTGGACGAGCGCGGCCGGATCCGGCTGGCGAACGACGAGGCGGTCCGGCTGCTCGGTCTGCCGGAGGACTGCACCGGCCTGCCGATCGACGCGGTGCTGCCGCCGGGCCGGCTGGCCGACGTGCTGACCGGGCGGATCACCGGCCCCGACCTGCCGGCCGTCCGGGACGACCGGGTGCTGGTGGTGAACCGGATGAGCACGGCCCCCGGCCTGTCCTCGGGCTCCCGTCGTCCGCCCGGCCGACGGGAGCCCGGGGACGGGCCCCTGGGCGGCGCCGTCGTGACGCTGCGCGACCGGACCGAGCTGGAGTCGCTGGTCCGCGAGCTGGACACCACCCGTAGTCTGACCGAGGCGCTGCGGGCGCAGGACCACGAGCACGCCAACCGGATGCACACCCTGCTGGGCCTGCTGGAGCTGGGCCGCCACGAGCAGGCGGTGGCCTTCATCTCGGAGCAGTCCGGTTCGCACGCGGTGGTCGCGGCGCGGATCGCCGAGCAGGTGCAGGATCCGCACGTCGCGGCGCTGCTGGCGGGCAAGACGGCGGTGGCGGGCGAGCGCGGGGTGCGGCTGGTACTGGCCCGGGCGGCACACCTGCCGGACGCGGTGGTGGACGCGCGGGCGCTGGTGACGGTGCTCGGCAACCTGATCGACAACGCGGTGGACGCGCTCGCGGCGGGTGGCGGCGGCCGGGTGGAGGTGACCCTGGCGGCGGCCGGCTCCACGCTGCTGCTGCAGGTCACGGACAGCGGCCCGGGCGTGCCGGAGGAGCTGCGCGAGCAGGTCTTCGAGGAGGGGTGGACCAGCAAGGACGCACCCGCGCACCGTCCGCGCGGGCTGGGGCTGGCGATGGTGCGGCGGCTGGTCGAACGGACCGGCGGCCGGATCGTGCTCGACGCGGGGCCGCTCGGCGGCGCCCGGTTCACGGTCGAGCTGCCCGAGGCCCTGCTCACCACTCAGCTCGTGGAGGCCTGATGATCGACGTACTCGTGGTGGACGACGACTTCCGGGTCGCGGACGTGCACGCCGCGTACGTGGCCAAGGTGCCGGGCTTCCGGGTGACCGGCACCGCGCACTCGGCCGGGGAGGCGCTGGCCGCGCTGGAGCGCCGCCCGGTGGACCTGCTGCTGCTCGACCACCACCTGCCGGACGAGACCGGCCTGGCGCTGGTGCGCCGGCTGCGGGAGCGGCAGGTGGCCTGCGACGTGATGATGGTGACGGCCGCCCGGGACGTGTCGACGGTGCACGCCGCGATGCAGCACGGCGCGCTGCAGTACCTGGTCAAGCCGTTCACCTTCGGCGGCCTGCGGGACAAGCTGGTCGCGTACGCGCAGCTGCGGCACGCGCTGGCCGGCCCGGCGGCCCGGGAGGCCGGCCAGGACGAGGTGGACCGGCTGTTCGCCACCCTGCGCAGCGCCGCCGCCCCGGCCGGCCCGCTGCCGAAGGGCCACTCGGCGCCCACCACCGACCTGGTGCTGGGGGTGCTGCGGCAGGCGGGCCGGCCGCTGTCCGCCCAGGAGGTCTCGGACGCCACCGGACTGAGCCGCTCGACGGCGCAGCGCTACCTCAAGCAGCTGGAGCGGGACAGTCGACTGCGGCTGACCCTGCGCTACGGCGACACCGGCCGCCCCGAGCACCGCTACGGGCTGGCGGCCCGGGCCTAGACGTGCGGGAACCCCGGAAAGCCCGGCCCTAGGCGTGCGGGAACCCCGGCAGGCCCGCACCCGCCGGGGTCCCCTCGCGCGTTGTGCTCAGGCCGCGCCCGCGCCGGTGAGGGCGCGCACCTCCAGCTCGGCGAAGCGGTCCGCGTCGGCGGGCTCGGGCGAGGTGATCGTCCCGATCCAGCCGGCCAGGAAGCCGAGCGGGATGGAGACGAGGCCGGGGTTCTCCAGCGGGAACCAGTGGAAGTCGACGCCGGGGAAGAGCGCCGCCTTGGTGCCGGAGACCACCGGCGAGAAGACGACCAGCACGATCGCCGGGACCAGCCCGCCGTACACCGACCAGACCGCGCCGCGGGCGGTGAACCGCGACCAGAACAGGCTGTACAGCAGGACGGGCAGGTTGCTGGAGGCCGCCACCGCGAAGGCCAGGCCGACCAGGAAGGCGACGTTCAGGTGCTGGGCGTACAGGCTGATCGCGATCGCGGCCGCGCCGATCCCGACCGCCGCGAACCGCGCCACCCAGACCTCCTGGCGCTCGGTGGCCTCGGCCGACTGCTCCGAGCCCGTCGAGCCCACGCCCCCCGACGCCGGGGCGGCCGACCGGGAGGCCGGGACGGCGCCGCGCCGCAGGAAGGGGCGCCGGCGGCGCTTCCGGCCGCGCCAGGCGCCGGCCCAGATGTCGTGGGCGAAGGCCGCCGAGGAGGCCAGGGTGAGCCCGGCGACCACGGCGAGGATGGTGGCGAAGGCGATCGCCGAGATCAGCGCGAACAGCACCACCCCGCCGGTGCTGCCGTTGCCGCCGCCGAGGACCAGGGCGAGCAGCGGAACGGCGGTGTTCCCGGCCGAGTTGGCGTGCCGGACCTCCGACGAGCCGACCAGCGCGGTCGCGCCCAGGCCGAGCGCGATGGCCATCAGGTAGAAGCCGCCGACCAGGCCGATCGCCCACATCGTGGAGCGGCGGGCGGCCCGCGCGGTGGGCACCGTGTAGAAGCGGGACAGGATGTGCGGCAGCCCGGCGGTGCCGAGGACCAGGGCGAGGCCCAGGCTGAAGAAGTCGAGCCGGCTGGTGAAGGTGGCGCCGTACTTGAGGCCGGGTTCGAGGTAGCGCGCACCGGCGCCGCTGTGCTGGGCGGCCTGGCGCATCAGCTCGCCGACGTCACCGTGGAAGCGGACCAGCAGCAGCACGGTGAGCAGCACCGAACCGGCGATCAGCAGGAAGGCCTTGACGATCTGGATCCAGGTGGTGGCCCGCATCCCGCCGATCGTGACGTAGACGATCATCAGGCCGCCGACGGCGATGATGGTCCAGGTCCGGGCGGTGGCGCTGTTGGTGCCGAGCAGCAGGGCGACCAGCGAGCCCGCACCGACCATCTGGGCGACCAGGTAGAGCAGGGTGACGACGACGCTGGCGCCGCCGGCCGCGGCCCGTACCTTGCGGCGGCGCAGCCGCAGCGCGAGCACGTCGGCGAGGGTGTACCGGCCGGCGTTGCGGACCAGTTCGGCGACCAGCATCAGCACCACCAGCCAGGCGACCAGGAAGCCGATGCTGTACAGCACGCCGTCGTAGCCGTACAGCGCGATCAGCCCGGCGACGCCGAGGAAGGAGGCGGCGGAGAGGTAGTCGCCGGAGAGGGCGAAGCCGTTCTGCAGCGGGGTGAAGTCGCGGCCGCCGGCGTAGAAGTCCTCGGTGGCGCTGCCCCGGCGGCCGACCCAGAGGGTGATCGCCAGGGTGACCAGGACGATGACGGCGAAGAGCACGATCGCGAGGTCGTGGTGGTCGCCGGTGGGGGCGACGGGGGGCGGGGTGGCGGTCGTCATCGCGGTCGTCATCGCAGCTGGTCCTGGGTGTCCCAGCGCAGGCCCAGGGCGACGCGGTCGCGCTTGGTCCGGGCGTTGCGGGCGTAGAGCCAGGTGAGCAGGAAGGTGGTGGCGAACTGCAGCAGGCCGAGCAGCCAGGCCACGTTGAGCGGGCCGGCCACCTGGCTGCGCATCAGGCCGGGGGCGGCGGCCTGGGCGGCGACGTACATCAGGTACCAGCCGAGGAAGGCGCCGCTGGTCGGGAAGACGAACGACCGGTAGCTGCGGCGGATGTCCTGGAAGGCCTCGCCGCGCTGGACGGCCCGGTACACCTTGGTGCTGTCGGTGGCGGAGACCAGGGCGCGGGCGGGCGCCGGTTCAACGGCGGGTTCGGAGAGCGGGGCGGCGGCCGCCCGGACGGGCGGGCGCTCGACCGCTACCGGCCGGGCCTCCTGGACGGGAGCCGGCTGGACCGTACGGACGGGCACCGGCTGGGCCGGTACCGCCGATCGGTCGGGCGCGGTCGACAGGTCGGAGTCGGTGGCGGCGGCCGGAGCGGCCCACCAGTCGAATCGCTGTCCCTGCCCGGGACTGCTCGTCTGCTGCTGTGGCACTGCTGCTCCTGCGACCGGTCGGGCACTCTGACCTCAACCATGATGGCGGCCCCCGGACAGCGCCTCCGACCATCGCAGATTCGTTCACTCGATGAGGTGATCGATCATCCGACAGACACTCATCCGACTACTGCTGCATACCGGTGATCCCGTGTCGAAAGGCGTACGCGACCGCCTGTGCCCGGTCCCGTACGGCGGTCTTGGCGAACAGGTTGTTGATGTGCGTCTTCACCGTGGCCGGGCTGACGAACAACCGCTGGGCGATCTCGGTGTTGGAGAGCCCCTCGGCGATCAGCGCCAGCACCTCCGCCTCCCGGGCGGTCAGCCCGTCCGGCAGCTCCCCCGGTCGGCCGGCCGGCTTCCCGGCCTCCCCGGCGGATCCGCCGGACGCCCCCGACAGCCGCTCCAGCAGCCGGAGTTGGACCTGCGGCGAGAGCCCGGCCGCCCCCGCACGGACGTCCGCGATCGCCCGGGCGATCTCCTCGCCCCCGGCGTCCTTGGTGAGGTAGCCGCGCGCCCCGGCCTGCAGGGCGGGGAACAACGAGTCGTCGTCGGCGTAGGTGGTGAGCACCACGACCTCGGTCCGCGGGTGCGCGGCCCGGATCCGCCGGGTCGCCTCGACGCCGTCGCAGCGCGGCATCCGCAGGTCCATCAGCACCACGTCCGGGCGGTACCGCTCCACCATGGCGACGGCCTCCTCCCCGTCCGCCGCCGCGCCGACCACCTCGATGCCGGGCAGCAGCCCCAGCAGCATCACGATGCCCTCGCGCACCACCGTCTGGTCGTCCGCCACCAGCACCCTGGTGAGCCCCGCCCCGCTCATGCCGGCACCCGCAGCAGCACGCGCCACCCTCCGTCCTCCGGGCCCGCCAGCAGGGTGCCGCCGAGCAGTTCCGCGCGTTCGCGCATCCCCAGCAGACCGTACCCGCTACCGCTGGCCGCCAGCTCCCCGAACGGTTCGCCGCGCTGGGTCCGGGAGTTGCGCACCTCCAGCTCCACCGCCTCCGCCAGGTAGCGCAGTTCGACGGAGCACCGGGCGCCGGGCGCGTGCTTGCGGACGTTGGTCACCGCCTCCTGCGCGGTGCGCCGCACGGCGAGGGCGGCCTCCGCGGCGAGCGGCCGGGGCGTACCGGTGACGGTCAGCGCGGCCCGCTCCCGCCCGGCCAGTTCCACCAGGAACTCCCCGACCGGGGTGAGTTCGCCGCGCAGCGCGGACAGCGCCTGCCGGGTCTCGACCAGCCCGTCCTGCGCCATCCGCCGGGCGGCGACGACCCGTTCGCGGATCTGCTCGCGGTCGGTCCCGGCGTCCAGCATCAGCCGGGCCGCCTCCAGGTGGACGAGCTGCGCGGAGAGACTGTGGGCGAGCACGTCGTGGATCTCCCGGGCGATCCGGGCACGTTCGGCGAGCGCCGCGCTCTCCGCCTCGGCGGCCCGCGCGGCCCGCTCCTGCACGAGCAGCCGCCGGGCGGTGCCGCGCGCCTCGATGTCCAGCCGCAGCAGGTAGCCGAGCAGGCCGAGCCCGCCGATGGTGGTGACGATGCTCAGCCAACTCGCCCAGCTGGCCGCGGTGTACGAGCCCAGTGCGCCCGCCGCGGTGAGCACGCCGGGCGCGGGCGGCAGCCGGACCAGGGCGACCACGGCCAGCCCGCACCAGAGGAAGTCGGCCAGCAGGTAGGCCTGCCCCGCGTTGGCCAGCCAGGCGGCACCGATCATGGCGACGGCCAGGCCGAGCGAGGGTGCCAGGCGCTGCTCCCGGGTGAAGTGCAGGTAGCCGGTGCTCAGCCCGGCGGCCACGAGCAGCCCGCCCGCCGCGGCCGCCTCGGCCCAGCCGGAGTACTTGCCGCCGCCGAGCGTCCCCCAGCAGACCACGACCAGCAGGACGGTCCGGCCGAACATGGCGAGGACCCACCGCGGCCGGCTCTCCGCCTCGCGCTCCAGCCCCTCGCGGGACGGCCAGCGGGTCCAGTACCACCCGGCCACGGGTGCCTCCTCGCAGATCTCGGACAGCGGGTCCCGGCGGCTCCCGGGCCGGGCGTTCAGTGCAGTACGGCGGCCTGCTTCGGCAGGTCCAGGGCCCGCGCCCTCCAGTTCACCACGAGCGCGCGGACCAGCAGCATGACCGCCAGGCCCAGCATCAGCACGCTGCCCGCCTGGTGGACGTGCAGGGCCGCGCCGATCCCGTACAGGCCGAGCCGGATGGCGATCATCCCGACCCAGGCGGCCACCGTCGCCCTGGTGCCCTTGGCCCAGACCGCGCCGTCCTCGGCCCGCCACAGCCGCACGGTCCAGCCCCAGACGGAGCCCATCGCGAGCACCGCCACCAGCCCGGCGGCCAGCAGGGCGGCGGACACCGCGGTGTGCTGGTGGTCGACGAGCTGCGGATCGAGCAGCGCGATCGCGCCGAGGATCAGGGGCAGCAACCAGAAACGGCGCTCGGTGTCCAGGCGCTGGGCGCGCATCTGGCGCTGGACGACCAGGACCATCACTGCGGCGATCACAACGACGTTGACGAGGGCGCTCATCGGACTTCTCCGTCCCGACGGGAGGCTTGTGCTGACCTCTCCGACGCTACGGATCCGGCGCCCCCGGCTGATCGGCGCCGGGGTGGACGGGCAGGTGGAACCCGCAGCACGAGGGCCCTCCACCCACGGGTGGAGGGCCCCGGTCACACGGGCGCGTCAGGCGTCGATGCGGGAGCGGTCCAGGGTGGCCGCCGAGTCCACGATGAACTCCTTGCGCGGGGCGACGTCGTTGCCCATCAGCAGGTCGAAGATCTTCTCGGCCTGCTCCAGGTCGCCCAGGTTGATCCGGCGCAGCGTGCGGTGGCGCGGGTCCATGGTGGTCTCGGCCAGCTGGTCGGCGTCCATCTCGCCCAGGCCCTTGTACCGCTGCACCGGCTCCTTCCAGCGCATCCCCTTGCGCTGGAACTCCAGCAGGGTGGAGCGCAGTTCGGCGTCGGAGTAGGTGTAGTGGTACTTCTCCTGGCCGCGCTTGGGACTGGTGAGCTCGATCCGGTGCAGCGGCGGCACGGCGGCGAAGACCCGGCCCTGCTCGACCATCGGCCGCATGTAGCGGTGGAACAGGGTCAGCAGCAGGGTGCGGATGTGCGAACCGTCGACGTCGGCGTCGGCCATGAAGATGACCCGGCCGTAGCGGGCCTGGTCGATGTCGAAGGTGCGGCCCGAACCGGCCCCTATCACCTGGATGATCGCGGCGCACTCGGTGTTCTTGAGCATGTCGCTCACCGAGGCCTTCTGCACGTTGAGGATCTTGCCGCGGATCGGCAGCAGCGCCTGGAACTCGGAGTTCCGGGCGAGCTTCGCGGTGCCGAGCGCGGAGTCCCCCTCGACGATGAAGAGCTCGCTGCGCTCGACGTCGTCGCTGCGGCAGTCGGCCAGCTTGGCCGGCAGCGAGCTGGTCTCCAGCGCGGTCTTGCGACGCTGGGCCTCCTTGTGCTGGCGGGCGGCGACCCGGGTGCGGGCGGCCGCGACGACCTTGTCCAGCACGGCCCGGGCCTGGAGCTTCTGGTCCTTCTTGGCCGAGGTCAGGAAGGCCTTGAGCTCCTTGGCGACGACGGCGGCGACGATCCGGTTGGCCGCCGAGGTGCCGAGCACCTCCTTGGTCTGGCCCTCGAACTGCGGCTCGGCGAGCCGGACGGTGACCACCGCGGTGAGGCCCTCGGTGGCGTCGTCCTTGGTGATGTCGTCCTCGGCGACGCGCAGCAGCTTGGCGGCGCGCAGCGCCTCGTTGACGGTCTTGGCCAGCGAGCGCTCGAAGCCGGTGACGTGGGTGCCGCCCTTGGGGGTGGCGATGATGTTGACGAAGGAGCGCAGGGTGGTGTCGTAGCCGGCGCCCCAACGCAGCGCGATGTCCACCCCGAGCTGGCGGGTGACCTCGGTGGGGGTCATGTGGCCGAGCTCGTCCAGGACGGGCACGGTCTCCTTGAAGGTGCCCTCGCCGCGCAGCCGCAGCACGTCGCAGACCGGCTTGTCGGGGGCCAGGAACTCGCAGAACTCGGCGATGCCGCCGTCGAAGCGGAAGACCGACTCCTCGACCTGCTCGCTCTCGGTGAGCCGCTCGTCACGCACGACGATGGTCAGGCCGGGGACGAGGAAGGCGGTCTGCCGGGCTCGGCTGTACAGGTGCTCCAGCGAGAGCCGGGCGTCCTTGAGGAAGATCTGCCGGTCGGCCCAGTAGCGGATCCGGGTTCCGGTGCGGGTCTTCGGCACCTTGCGCGTCCTGGTCAGGCCGTTGGCGGGCTCGAAGGGCGCGTCCGGGCTGGTCTCGGTGAAGATGCCGGGGGTGCCGCGGCGGAAGCTGACCGCGTGGGTGTGGCCGCCGCGGTCGACCTCGACGTCCAGCCGGGCGGAGAGGGCGTTGACGACGGAGGCGCCGACGCCGTGCAGGCCGCCGGAGGCCGCGTAGGAGCCGCCGCCGAACTTTCCGCCGGCGTGCAGCTTGGTCATCACGACCTCGACGCCGGACAGCCCGGTCTTGGGCTCGACGTCGACCGGGATGCCGCGCCCGTTGTCGCGGACCTCGACCGAGGAATCCGGGTGCAGCAGGACCTCGATGCGGTCGCAGTGGCCGCCCAGCGCCTCGTCGACGGAGTTGTCGATGATCTCCCAGAGGCAGTGCATCAGGCCGCGACTGTCGGTCGAGCCGATGTACATGCCGGGACGCTTGCGGACCGCCTCCAGGCCCTCCAGGACGAGCAGGTGCCGAGCGGTGTAGTTGGAACCGTCGTCGCCGGCCAGCAGTGCGGACGGCACGGTCGTTTCGGCACTCACGCGGCACTCTCCTCGGTGAAGTTCTGTCTCATCGGTCACATCAGGACGCATCCGGACCATCCGCCAGTGCAGCACGCCGCACCGACAGCCGTCGCCCGGTGTGCGCGCACCCCTCCGCTGGGTGCGCAGCACGGCGGGCCGCTCCCGCGCAGCTTGTACGCGCTGCGCGAACAAGGACCGCACCGGCCTCCGGGGCCCCGGGGCGCCATCTCCTCCCGGTACCACCGGTCCTGGCGGATCGTGGGCCTGGCGCAGGCTCCGGAACTGCCGTTATGCAGGCTACCGGGGCCCGGGACGGGGCTTATGCTCCAACCCGGCAGAGGATTATGCTACGCGGACCTCGCACCCGGTCCCGATCGGGCGTTCGAGCGACGGGCGGATCCTGGGATTCGGTACGCATGAACCACCGGCCCCCGGGGCACGTCCTCATCAACACAGCAGAATCCTCAGAGAAGAAAAGCCACGAGCGGGAACGTTTTCGGCCTGGTTGGATGTTGACCCTGGTACGACAGCTCGTCGAGCTAGAGAAGAGGCGACGTGACTACTGTTCTGACCCCTGCGAGCCCGCTCACCGCGGCTGACCGCTGCGACCGCTGCGGCGCCCAGGCCTACCTGCGCGTCGTACTCGCCAGCGGCGGAGAGCTGCTCTTCTGCGCCCACCACGGCCGGAAGTTCGAGCCCGAGCTCAAGAAGATCGCCGTGGAGATACAGGACGAGAGCGGCCGTCTCACCACCCCCAACGCCACGGCGGCCGAAGAAGAGCGCTGATCCCGAGCGCCGCACCAGCAGCCGACGTCGAGCTGTGTCCGGCTGCGCACCGCGCGCGACCGGTGGGCCGGGCGACGGGTCCCCTTCGGGGGGCCGGTCGCCCGGCTCTGTCGTTCCCCTGGCCGAACACGGTCCGCACCGACATGACGTCAGAAGGTCACCGGCCGGTCACCGGCGACGGCCCGGGCGGGCCTCACAGCACCGAGCGCACCGCGTCCGCGACCGAGGCCACCCTGGTGTAGACGCCCGGGCGGCCCGCCTCGGCGCAGCCCGTCCCCCAGGACACCAGGCCCACCAGTCGGCCGCCGACGACCAGCGGGCCGCCGCTGTCGCCCTGGCAGGCGTCCTTGCCGCCCTTCTCCTCGCCCGCGCAGACCATGCCCCGGGCGTCGAACTTCCCGTCCTGCCCGCCCGGATAGGCCTGCGCACAGGTCTGGTCCGCGACGATCGGCACCTCCACCCCGCGCAGCGTGGGCGAGTAGTCGCCCCGCCCGGTGCTGTCCCCCCAGCCGAAGACCTGCGCGGTGGTCCCGGGCGCGTACGGACCGGTCTCGCCCTGGCCGATCAGGCCGATCACCGGCCGGGAGCCCTGCGCGTCGGCGAGGGTGAGCACCGCGACGTCGTTCAGGTTGGCGGCGAAGGCGTAGTCGGGGTGGACCCAGACCGACCGGACGGACACCTCACGGCCGGCCGAGCCCCGCATGTCGTCCCGACCGACGACGACCTTGAGGCCCGGCCGGTCCACCTTGGCGCCCTTGGTCTCGTCGTAGAAGCAGTGCGCGGCCGTCACCACCTTGGTCGGCGTGACCAGCGCACCCCCGCAGAACTGGCCGGAACGGCCGCTGCCGAACTGCTGGCGGCTGGACAGCGCCACCACCCACGGGTGGTCGGCGGTGCTCACGACGGTGCCGCCCACCACCCGGCGCTGCGCCTCGGCCGGCCCGGCCGTACCGAGGGCGGCCAGCGGAACGGGGACGGCGGCCAGCAGCGCCAGCACGGCGGCCCGTCGGCGGCGCGCCGCGCGGGCGACCGACGGGCTCGCCGGCGGCGGGGCGGGGGTCGGCAGGGCAGCGCGGTCCGGGTTGGGCAACACCGTGACTCCAGTCGGCTCGGCAGCAGGCAACCGGCACAGCGTAGGTGATCAACTACACTGCGCGACCGCTTCCCGTCGCACCGCCACCCGGACGAGGGACAACGGCCACCCGGACGCTGACCCGCCCGGACCCGGACAGCCGCGAAGGCCCGGAGCCGTACGGCTCCGGGCCTTCGTCACGCGCTTGCGAACGGGGTGCCGATCAGTCCAGGTAGTCGCGCAGCACCTGGGAGCGCGACGGGTGGCGCAGCTTCGACATGGTCTTCGACTCGATCTGGCGGATGCGCTCACGGGTGACCCCGTACACCTTGCCGATCTCGTCGAGCGTCTTCGGCTGACCGTCCGTCAGGCCGAAGCGCATCGAGACCACGCCGGCCTCGCGCTCGGAGAGGGTGTCCAGCACCGAGTGCAGCTGCTCCTGGAGCAGGGTGAAGGAGACCGCGTCGGCCGGGACGACCGCCTCGGAGTCCTCGATCAGGTCACCGAACTCGCTGTCGCCGTCCTCGCCGAGCGGGGTGTGCAGCGAGATCGGCTCACGGCCGTACTTCTGGACCTCGATGACCTTCTCGGGGGTCATGTCGAGTTCCTTGGCCAACTCCTCCGGGGTGGGCTCGCGACCCAGGTCCTGGAGCATCTGGCGCTGGACGCGGGCCAGCTTGTTGATGACCTCGACCATGTGCACCGGGATGCGGATGGTGCGGGCCTGGTCGGCCATGGCCCGGGTGATCGCCTGGCGGATCCACCAGGTGGCGTAGGTGGAGAACTTGTAGCCCTTGGTGTAGTCGAACTTCTCGACCGCACGGATCAGACCGAGGTTGCCCTCCTGGATCAGGTCCAGGAAGAGCATGCCGCGACCGGTGTAGCGCTTGGCCAGCGAGACCACCAGGCGGAGGTTGGCCTCCAGCAGGTGGTTCTTGGCGCGGCGGCCGTCCTCGGCGATGATCTCCAGCTCGCGCTTGAGCTTGGGGGCGAGCTTGTCGGCGGCCGAGAGCTTGTCCTCGGCGAACAGGCCGGCCTCGATGCGCTTGGCGAGCTCGACCTCCTGCTCGGCGTTGAGCAGCGGGACCTTGCCGATCTGCTTCAGGTAGTCCTTGACCGGGTCGGCGGTGGCGCCGGCGACGGCGACCTGCTGGGCCGGCGCGTCGTCCTCGTCGTCGTCGGAGAGGACGAAGCCCTCCGACTCCTCCTCGGGGCCGGCCTCGGCCTCGGTGCCGGCCTTGTCGCCGGGCAGGGCCGCGTCTTCGAGCAGCTCCTCCTCGCCGAGCAGCTCCTCCTCGCCCTTGGCGCCCTTGGCGGTCGCGGTCTTCTTGGCGGCGGCCTTCTTGGCCGGCGCGGCGGTCTTCTTGGCGGCGGCCTTCTTGGCCGGGGCGGCCTTCTTCGCCGCGATCGCCTTCGCCTCGCCGACGACCATGGTCGTCTCCTCGGCGGTGATCTCGGCGGACACCGTGGGGGCCGACGCGGCGGCGGCCGCGACGGCCGGGGCCGCCACGGGCGCACCGGGCGCGATCCGCACGGGCGGCTTGGTCGGGGCCGCGGAGGCGGCCGGGGTCCGGGTGGTGACAGCCTTGGTGGCGGTGCGCTTGGTGGGGCTCTTGGCAGCAACGCTCTTGCGCTTGGCGCCGGCCGGCTCGGCCGCGCTGACCATGAGATCCACCCCCTCCTCAATCAGCACCTGGTTGAGGCTGCGCATGACGTTCTTCCACTTGGTGACCGGGATCTGGTCCGCCTCGAACGCCTGGCGCACGTCGTCACCGGCGATCTGCCCCTGGGCCTTGCCCCGCTCGATGAGCGCCAGCAGAGCTGCGGACTCGGCGATCTCGGGGGGAAGCGAACGGGATGTGCTGGCCGACACGAACAACCTCTCGGACGATGAGTGGACTCGAACCCGTACCGGCCGCCCGAGCGGGCGGGGAAGGAAATCGCGCGTCGGACGCGCGGTGTCGATTCCGACCGACTCGGGTTTGAGGACTGGGTTTGCAGGACGGCAGCAGCGCCGCGGACCAACACAGCATTGTGACATGTTGGAGTATTCCGGAGCTGCTCCCGCTCAGGAGACATCGCTGCTACTCGTCAAGTGTTACGCATGGCCTTCGTGTCGCGGGTCACACCACTCGGCACCCGCGGCCACGGGGCCGGAATCCATCATCGCTCACCTGCGCCCAAACCTGTTGTCATGGACGGGGCATCGCGCTTTCCGGGCGGGACCGCCGACGTGCAGAAGCCCTCCGGCTGCGCCGCGCGGGTGCGGCCGGAGGGCCCTGGAGGAGCGGAGGATGCCCTGGGCGCCCGCTCACCGGAACAGCCCGCTCAGTGCTCCCGGGGGGCGGGGACGGACGGCTCGATCTCGGGGTGGACGGTGAGCAGCGCGCGCATCGCGACCTCGCCCGCGGTGCCGTCACCGGTGCCCAGCGCGTCCACCAGCCGGGCGTGCAGACCGACCGAGGACTCGGAGGGCCGCTCGCACGAGGTCGCCGGGCCACCCGACACCTGCAGCGCGCCGGCCACGATCCCGGACAGGTGCTCCAGCATCCGGTTGCCGGCCATCTGCAGCACCAGTCCGTGCAGCTCGGCGTCGGCCCGGCTGTAGGTGGCGAGGTCGGCCTGGGCGGCGGCGTGGCCCATGATCTCGACCAGCTCGACCAGCCGCTGCTGGACGTCCTCCCGGCCGTGGCCGGCGGCGAGCCGGGCGGCCAGCGGCTCGATCGCCCAGCGGAGCTCGAACAGCTCCCGGCGCTGCTCGTCCCGCTGCGGACCGAAGGCGCGCCACTCGATGATGTCCGGGTCCAGCAGGTTCCAGTCGGCGACCGGGCGGACCCGGGTGCCGACGTTCGGCCGGGCGCTGACCAGGCCCTTGGCCTCCAGCACGCGCAGCGACTCGCGGACGACGGTCCGGGACACCTCGAACCGCTGACCGATCTCCTCGGGCACGAGCGGACGGTCGGCGCCGAGGTCACCGGAGACGATCATCTGGCCGAGCTGCTGGACCAGCTGGCCGTGCAGACCGCGACCGCGGCTGCTGGTTGTCTTGCGGCCGACCCGGGCGAGATCGGACTCGGCGCCCTCCCAGCGGGGCGCCGGCGGGGTCGGCCGGTCGTACGGGAAGCGGTCCAGATCGCCGGGGCCGTGGATGGGCCCTTCGGCGGAACGGGCGGGGGTCATGGTGGGGTGCGCAAGGGTACTCACAGCTCCTTTGTCGGCGATCGGCAGGCGCAGCTTGAGAATTCTCGTGAAAAGCACACGAAAGGGTGATCGACCGCGACTGGATAATTGACTTCTTATCAGGAAGAACCGCGCATTGCGGTCACTGCTGGTCGATCTTGGTGGTTCGGTGCGGTCGTGCGCGCCGGGTGGGGGTGCACGCCGTGCGGGAGTGCGCGCCGGGTCGGAGCGCACCGGGTCAGAGCGCGCGCCGCCGGGCCTGCACCAGGAGCGCCGTGAGCAGCAGGACGACCGCGGGCGCCGCCACCGCCGCGAGCAGGACCGGGTCCGTCAGCGCCGTGCTCCCGGCCACCGCCTCGCGCTCCCCGCCGTAAACCCAGCCGTAGGCCCACTCGATGCCGGATTGGAAGGGCAGCAGTTCGGCCGCCCGGGTCGGCCACGGCGCGCCGGTCCGCCGCAGCAGCAGTGCCACACCGGACTCCAGCAGTGCCGGCAGCGCGCACAGCAGCAGCACTCCGGCCGCCGCACTGCGGGTCAGCGACGCCGTCAGCACCCCGGTCCAGCCCGCCACGACGGTCAGCAGGACGAACGCCAGCAAGGCCGCCGGCACGCCGTGGCCGGCCACCAGTGCCACCGGGGCGAACGCGCCCGGCAGGTCGGCCAGACCGGACAGCCCGACGGCGGCCAGCGCCTCCGACACCCGGTCCGACAACGCCGTGGGCTCCGCCCAGGCGGCCACCGTCACCCCGCCCGGCAGCGCGAGATGCACCGCCAGCGCGTCCAGCAGCAGGGTCGCCAGCGCCAGCAGCGCCGCGACGGGACCGATCACCAGCAGCTTCGCCAGCAGCAGCCGCACCCGTCGCAGGTACGACACCTGGGAGGCCGACAGCCCCGGGTGGCGCACCTCGTGCCCGTAGGAGAGCGCGCCCAGCACGCCGGCGCCGAACGCGGCGAACGGCAACGGGATCAGCGGCACGGCGGCGGTCAGCAGCCGGACCCCGGCAGGGGCGGCCAACGGTCCGTCCGGGGCCTGGCTCGCCAGGACGGCGGCCGCGGTGGCGTTGCAGAGCAGCACGGCGGCGAGCAGCAGCCAGGTGGAACGCAGGCCGCGCAGTCGGCGCAGCTCGTAGGCCAGGACACGCACGGTTCACTCGCTCCGGTGGTCGTCGGGGGTGGCGGGGGCCGGGCTCGCCGCCGTGGCCCGGGCCAGGCGGCCGAGCCGAACGGTGTCGTCGGTCGACAGGTCGGCGGCGGCGCTCCTGCGGCGGCCGGCGACCGGGTCGGGTGCGGGCTCTCCGGCACTGGCGGCGGGGGCGAGGGCGGCGGCGGCGCTCCTGCGGCGGCCGGCGACCGGGTCGGGCGCGGGCTCTCCGGCACTGGCGGCGGAGGCGAGGGCGGCGGCGGGGCCGGCGGCCGATGCGGATCGGGCCGGAACGCCGGGGCCGTCGCGGAACAGCCGCTCCACCGCGACGGTCGGGGCGGAATCGGCGGGGTCGGCCCGGTGGGGGGCGGGGCCGAGGGCGGCCAGGGCGGTCGTGACCGAGGCGACGGGCAGGGCGCGGGTGGGCAGCGCCATCTCGCCCCGGTGCCGGCTGTCCTGGTGCTGGCCGTCCCGGTGGTGTGGGACGGTGACGGCCGGGGCGTCAGGGGTCGACTCCGGGGCGGGCTCGGCGGCGGACTCGGCGGCGGACTCGGCGGCGGACTCGGCGGCGGACTCGGCGGCGGGCTCGGAGGCGGTGAGGGCCGGCTGGACGCGGAGGTGGCCGGAGCGGCCGGAGGCGATCGGCAGGGCGGCCCGGGGCGCCGGCTGCTCGACCACCCGGTCGGCCAGCTCGTGCAGCAGGATGCCGTGGCGGTAGGCGAGTTCGCCGATCTCGGTGCGGTCGATGCCCGCCACCGCGAGGCCCGCGCCGCCGTCGCGGCGCACCTCGGCGCCCTGACTGACCAGCAGGTCGGCCAGCCGCGACATCTGCGGCCCGCGGACGGCCACTTCGGGGCTGAGTCTGGTCCGGCAGAAGTCCGCCACCGGCTGGTCTGCCACCAGGCGGCCGCGATCCAGCGTGATGACCCGGTCGGCGAGCTGCGCGGCCTCCTGTGGGGTGCGGGTGGTCACCAGGACCGTCCCGCCGGCGACGCCGAACGAGCGCAGGAAGGAGTGGAACCACTCGACGTTGCGCGGCGACAGGCCATCGGTCGGCGCGTCCAGCAGCAGTGTGCCGGGGTCGCCGAGCAGGGCGGCGGCCAGGGCCAGCCGACGGTGCATGCCGGGCGAGAAGGAGCGCAGCCGCTGTCCGGCGACGGCGGTCAGCCGGGTCTGCTCCAGGAGTTCGTCGGCCCGCCGCACGGGGACGCCGACCGCTGCGGCCAGCATCCGCAGGTGGCAGTGCGCCTTGCGGCCCGGGTGGCCGGCCATGGCGGCCGCGCCCGGCCCGGGGCCGGGGCCGGGGCCGGGCAACAGCACGCCGACCTCGCGTTCCGGGCGGCGCAGCCGGCGGTAGGTGCGGCCGTCGAAGAGCGTGACACCCTGGCCGCGCTCGAGTTCGAGCATCAGCCGCAGCGCGGTGGACTTGCCCGCGTCCTCGGCGCCGAGCAGCGCGGTCACCATGCCGGGCCGGGTGTCGAAGGTCAGATCGAGGACCGCGGGCGGGACGCCCTTGCGGTAGACCTTGGTCAGTCCGGTGATCTGGATCATCGCTGCCTGCTCCCATGCCCTCGGCCGGCCTGCTCGACGCGGAGCGCCCCCTGATGTGTCGGCGCGTGCCCGCACGGCTCCGCGCCAGCACATTAGGGGTCGGCGGCGGCGATTCCGGGCATTACGGGAGCGGCGCGGGCCCGTCGGACGCCCGCCTCACCCGATCAGGGGACAATCCGATCCTGCGATTCCCGGGCGGGGCGGGGTGGGCCAGGGTGGGATGGCCGTGGCGGTGGGTGGCGGTGGGCGGGGTGGGCCGGGGCCGTCAGGACTCCGGGCGCAGCATGGGCGGGTTGAGGGCGCTCGCGCCGCCCGCGGTGAACAGCTGGGCCGGACGGCCGCCCTGACGGGTCGTCGTGCCGCCGGAGGGCAGCAGGAAGCCCGGGGTCCCGGTGACCTTGCGGTGGAAGTTCCGCGGGTCCAGGACCACGCCCCAGACCGCTTCGTAGACCCGGCGCAGCTCGCCGACGGTGAACTCGGTCGGGCAGAAGGCGGTGGCGAGGGAGGAGTACTCGATCTTGGAGCGGGCGCGTTCCACGCCGTCGGCGAGGATCAGCCCGTGGTCGAAGGCGAGCGGGACGCCGTCGACCGGGCTCTGGCCGAGCAGTTCGCCGACCGGGGCCCAGCGGGCGCTGCTGGCGTCGCCGCCGGCCCGGGGGGTCGGCAGGTCGGGCGCGAGGACCAGGTAGGCGACGCTGACCACCCGCATCCGGGGGTCGCGCTGCGGGTGGCCGTAGGTGGCGAGCTGCTCCAGGTGGGCGCCGGCCGCGCCGGGGCCGACCGCCTCGTGGCCGGGGGCGGAGTGAGCGCGCAGGCCGGTCTCCTCGGCCAGCTCCCGGGAGGCGGCCTCGGCCAGGCCCTCGTCCGGGCGGACGAAGCCGCCGGGCAGTGCCCAGTACCCCTGGAAGGGCGGCTCGCCGCGTCTGACCAGCAGGGCGCAGAGCGCGTGGTCGCGCACCGTCAGCACCACCAGGTCAACCGTGACAGCGAACGGGGGGAAGGCCGACGGATCGTAGCGCGACATGGCGACGATCATAGTCGTCTCTCTGACGATAAGCACAGGCCGCGGACATGCTTCGCCCGGCCCGCCCGGCCGTCGCCGGAGGCGGACGGGCCGGGCGGGAGCGTCAGCGGGCGACCAGGTGCAGCGCCGCGGAGGCCTCCTCGACCATCGCCACACCAATCCGGCTCACCCGGACCGAGAAGGGCTCTCCGGCCACCCGCAGGCCGGTCAGCTCCAGCTCGCCGAGCGGGGCGGTGCTGGCCGGGCGGACCAGGACCCGGCCGCCCGGGACGTCGGGGCGAACCCCGGCGAGGGCGAACACCGCGTGCGCGGCGCCGGCCGCCGAAACGGCCGCCGGGCGGCAGGCGGCCGGGTGCGGCACCGGCGGGCAGCCGGGGGTGCGCTGCTCCCCCGCGTACATCTCGGGCAGCCGCCCCTCGTAGTGGGCGGCTGCGGCGAGCAGACCCTCCAACAGGGTGCCGGCCTCGTTCTCGTGGCCGGCCTCGGCCAGTCCGGCGATCGCCAGCGCGGTCTCGTGGACCCGCACCGCCCCGCCCCGGTGGCCCAGCGGGTTGAAGCGGGGGGACTTGGCGCTGAGCGTGCGCAGGCCCCAGCCGCTGTCCAGCTCCGGCGCGACCAGGCGCTGGGCGAGCAGCCGGGTCTGTTCCCGGTCCAGCAGGCCCTCGTGCCGGCCGCCGTCGGCGGCGAGCCCGGTGTCGAGCAGGTGCACCAGGGAGGAGGCGACGGCCGGCAGCGGCTGACCGCCCGGGGCCAGCCCGGCGGCGGGGCGGCCGCCGGAGAGGTCGTCGATCCAGAACCGCTCGCGGAAGCGCCCACGCAGGTCGGCGGCCCAACCGCGCCACTGCTCGGCGCCGGGGCGGCCGAAGGCCTCCAGCAGTTCGGCGCCGTGCAGGGCGGCGCGGTGGGCCTGCGCCTGGACCTCGGCGCGGGCGGCCACCGGGTGAGCGGCTCGGTCCTCCGCCGGACGGCTGAGGTCGGTCACGAAGCCGTCGACCAGGCCCTCGCGGAGGGCGGCCAGGGCCCGCTCGGCAGCCGGGAGCAGGTCGGCGGTCTCCGCCCGGGGCAGGCCCCAGCGCCAGGCCTCGGCCAGCACCGTGACGAAGAGCAGGGTGGCCTCGGTGGCGGTGCAGGTGGGCGGCAGCTCGGGGCCGCCGTGCCGCAGGGCCCCGGGCAGCAGGCCCTCGGTGCGCCCCGGGACGGGGGTGAGCTGCTGACGGCGGGCCAGCGCCCGGAGGGTGCCGGCGGCGAGCCGGGTGCCGAGCGGCAGGGTCAGCCGGGCGGCCCAGAGCGCGTCGGCCGGGGCCAGGCCGAAGCGCCAGGGCGCGCCGGAGGCCGGGTAGAGGTCGGTCGGTCGGTCCGGGTCGGCGAACAGGAGCGTGCCGAGGGCGTCCAGGGAACGGGTGACCAGCAGGGCGGCCCGGGCGTCGTCGCTGCGGACCTCCGGTTCGGCCCAGGGCAGCGGCACGCCGGTGCCGCGCCCGCCGGGTGGGCGCGGGCCGGGGGCGGTGCTCTCCAGTTCGGCGCGCAGTTCGACCGACCAGCGGGCGCCGGGTTGGACCTCCAGGTCCCAGCGGAGCACCCCGGCGCCGGCCAGCACGGCGTGCGGGGAGGGCTTGGCGCTGACCACGGCGCTGTGCGCCGGGCCGGCCCAGCGCAGCCCGGCGGACTGCACCTGGCCGGGCAGGTCGGGCGGGCGGTGCCCGGCAGCGATCTCGGCGACCGGGCCGAGATCGGTGCCGAGGGCGATCTCCATCGGGAGGCGGGCGGGCCGGCTGCCGGTGTTGCGCACGGTGACGGTCTCCACGCCGTCCGCGTGCCGCAGCCGCTCGACGGTGAGCGCCGGATCCGGATCGAGGTCGCCGGGGAGCCGGACGGCGCCGAGGAACCGGGCCCGGGCGGTGCTGGTCAGGGTGCCCTGGAGCGGCAGCGGTTCCATGCCGCCCAGGCGCAGCTCCATCCGGGCGAGCACCCGGACTCCATTGCGGTAGAAGCCGTGCAGGCCGTGGCCGCGCAGCTGTCCGTCCGGTCCGGAGGCGGCCATCGCGGGGGCGTTGACGCAGAGCACCGCGTGGTGGACGGCGGGCGTCCCCGCCGGTCCGCCCGCCTGGACCTGGTCGGGACGGCCGACCGGTCTCGGCGCGCCGACCACGCTCTCGGCCGGCATGGCCTGTGGTGGCTTCGTGGCGGTCACCGGACTCTCCTCCCCTCGGCGGTCCGGTGGCCGGTCAGGCCGGTGGGCCGCGAGCATGCTCGATCGCGTGCTGATGGTGCCGGGCCGGCGGGGTGTCCCGTCGGCAGGTGTGCCGTGTCTGGCCGTACCCGGTGCCGGGCCGTGCCATGCGGTGCGCGGTACCGGGCCGGTACCGGCGCGCCGCGCGCCTTCGCGTCGGGCCTGCCGCGGTGCCCGGTACATCACCAGGTCCGGTGCGCCGGCCTACCGGTGATGCCCGGCCCGTGGCCCGCGCCCGCCGGACCGTTCGAGCCCGTGATGGCGGCCGGCCCGGTGGTGCGGGCGACGGCCGCCCGCTCCGGCACCGTGACGAGGTGGCCGCCCCGCTCGGCGCGCGGCCGACCGGAACCGGGCTGCCGGACGGCCGTCGGCCGGGTGCAGGGCCCCCAGGGTGAACGCCGCGAACCACCTCCAGGTCACGCCCGACGCCGGGTACGGTCCGTCGCACCCGGCGGGCCGGGCGGTCGTGCCGCGACCCTCGGGCCGTCACAGTCTGGCCGTCACCAGGGCGGCGCCGCAGGCTCGCCGCCGGGCGGCGGCCGCTGCGCTCCAGGTCCGGGGTCTGCCGCGAGGACCACCCCGACCCGCCCCCCGTATGCCTGATCGAGTGGACGGTGGCCGTCGAACCGGCGCCCGACCGCGGCCAGGATACGGTGCGGGGGTCGCGGTGCCCGCACCCGGTGACCCCGTGAGCCGCGACGTGACCGCTGTGACCAGCAGAGACCGAGGAGTTGCATGTCCACCGTCAGCCGGCTGCCCGGGATTGTCACGACCGACCACGTCTTCCAACTCCCCCTCGACCACGCCACCCCGCAGGGCGAGCGGATCGAGGTGTACGCCCGGGAGGTGGTGGCCGCCGGCCGCGAGCAGGCCGACCTGCCGTGGCTGCTCTTCCTCCAGGGCGGGCCCGGCGGCAAGGCCGCCCGCCCGCTCGGCCGGGACGCCTGGCTGGAGCGCGCCCTCGATGACTACCGGGTGCTCCTGCTCGACCAGCGCGGCACCGGCCGGTCCACGCCCGCGACCCGGCAGACTCTCGCCCGGCGCGGCGGCGCCCAGGAACAGGCCGACTACCTGGCGCACTTCCGCGCGGACTCGATCGTGCGGGACGCCGAGCTGATCCGCCACCAGCTGCTCGGCGCGGACCGGCGCTGGAGCGTGCTCGGCCAGAGCTTCGGCGGCTTCTGCATCCTCACCTACCTCTCCATCGCTCCCGAGGGCCTGACCGAGGCCTTCGTCACCGGCGGTCTGGCCGGCCTCGGCAGTTCGGCGGACGACGTCTACCGCGCCGCCTACCCGCGGGTCGCCCGCAAGAACGAGGACCACTACGCCAGGTTCCCGCAGGACGTCGAGGCGGTACGACGGATCGCCGCGCACCTCGCCGCCGCCCCGGCCACCCTGCCCGACGGCGGGCTGCTGACCGTCGAGGCGTTCCAGGCCCTCGGGCTGATGCTCGGCGGCGGCAGCGGCTCCGGCACCCTGCACTACCTGCTGGAGGAGGCCTGGGTGGACGGCGCGGCCGGCCCCGAGCTGTCCGACACCTTCCTGGCCGGTGTCCAGGCCAGGCTCTCCTTCGCGGAGGGCCCGCTGTACGCCGTGCTGCACGAGTCGATCTACGGCCAGCGTTCGGTGGACCAGGGCGGCACCGCCTGGTCGGCTGAGCGGGTCCGCAAGGAGTTCCCGCAGTTCGACGCCCGGGCCGCGCTGGACTCCGACTCGCCGGTGCTGTTCACCGGAGAGATGATCTACCCCTGGATGTTCGACACCGACCCGGCGCTGCGCCCGCTGAAGGAGACCGCGGACCTGCTGGCCGCCCGCACCGACTGGCCGGACCTGTACGACCCGGCGCGGCTGGCGGCCAACACGGTGCCCGTCGTGGCGGCGGTCTACCACGACGACATGTACGTGGAGACCGCCGATTCGCTGGAGACCGCCCGCGCGGTGCGCGGCGTGCGGACCTGGATCACCAACGAGTGGGAGCACGACGGCCTGCGGGCGAGCGGCGGCACGGTGCTCGACCGCCTGATCAAGATGGCGCACGGCGAGGCGTAGCGGAGCCCGGCCGGGCACTGCGGCGAGGCTCCGGACCGCCCCCGACGGGCGCCCCGCGAGGTCAGCGCGCATGGCGGGCTCCCCTCGCCGCCCGACGGACGCCCCGGCAGCGGTGCCGCCCGGCGGCCGACGGTGCGGCGGTCGACCGGCACGCCGCCGCCCGACCGAGCCGCAGTCCGCGGGCCGACCGCTCCCGGGACGCCGGAACCCACCCGGGCGCCGGCAGCACGGCTGCCGGCCCCGGATCGCCCGGCCCCGGCGCCGCTTCGGCGGGGCCGACAGGACCGACGGGGCCGCGCTCGGCCGCTGCGGCCTGTGCGGCCTTCGAGGCCTTCCGGCGGCCGCTCCGGTGGCGGCGCGCGGCCCCCGCCGGGCCGGGCCGCCCACCGTGGCCGCCCTGCCCGCCGCCCGGGCCCGCGGCGGCCTCCGGCCCCGGTGCGTCGGCGGGCGCCGGTACGGGCCCGTCCTCTTCGCGCCTCCGCCGCTGCGCCTCGACCGCCGCGAGCAGCGCGTCGGGCGCCATGCCGTCGTTCAACGACTCGTACAGCAGCTCGGCCAGCAGATAGGACGGGGCGAGCCGGAGGACGTGGCCGAGCACGACGCGGGCCGTCGCCGTGTCCCCCGCCACCCAGGAGGCCCAGACGAGCAGGGTGAGCGGGGCCACCGCGCAGCCCTCGTAGGGCGGCACCGCGCGCCGGGCGAGGAAGCGCCAGAGCCGTTCGGCGGGCGCGAGCTCGGCGGGCCGGGTGTACTCGACACCGCGATCCCGGGTGTGGCGGTCCCGCAGGGCGACCAGCACCCGGGCCGCCCGATCCTCGTCCAGCTCCCGGGCTCCGGCCGCGAACTCGGCGAAGGCCTGGTCGAGCAGTTCGGCGCCCCGCTCCCGGGCGACGGCGGAGCCCCCGGCGGACCCGGCGCGCTCAGCGGCCTCGGCCGCCTCGGCCCGGGCGAGCGCCGCACGCTGGGCGTCCGCCCCCGGCGGGCCGATCGGGGCCAGCCCGCCGATGATCGCCTTCCGGCTGCCGCGCGGCGCTAGGCCCGCGAAGGCCGCGGCGGCCGCCGCCGGGCCCGGGCCGGGGGCCCGGCGGATCGGATTGCCCGCCGGATCGCAGCACCCGGCACGGCGGCAGAGGAAGGACCACCAGCGGCCGTCCGAGACGCAGAGCGACTCCTTGACGGCCACCCCCCTGCGCCCGAAGGCCGCCCGGAGGTCGTCCGCGAGCGGCCGCAGGCCGTCCACCACCGGAGGGGCGTGCGCCGTGGTCGGATCCTGGCAGAGGTAGAGGAGCACCTGGACCGGCCGCTCGCCGTGCCGCTCGGAGAGGGCGACCAGCAGGGCGGCCGTCTCGTCCGCCGCGGCCGGCCACTGCGCGGGCGACTCCGGGACGTCCGCCCGGATCACTCCGCCCTGGTGCAGGTCGGGACCCTGGAGGCCGACCGCGACGATGCTGTCGTCGGGGTAGAACCCCAGGAGGTAGGGCAGCAGCTCGGCCATGTCGGCCGGACCGCGCATGGTGACCGGCCGGTGGCCGGAGGCCGGGCCGAGGGACAGGATGACGTGTTCGTTGTTCATGGCGTTCATGACCGGAAGCGTGGCTCAATCCGAAAGCCGTGCCAGATTTTTCTCTTTTCCTGTGGATAACCCCGCCCTCGTTTTCCACCTCCCTCATTCGGAGCACGCCGCGCCCACTCCTCCGAGTGAAAGTTGACGGCCGTCCAGCGGAAGAGCTGATGAAATACATCCGGTCTCCACCTCTCCCGCAGCCCCGGCATTCGCCCCTTGTCGGCGGCTCGGGGTTACATGGACGCCATGCAGCAGCCCGAGAACCACACCACCGCCACCGCCGACCGCGCCGAGGTCCGGGCGCGGGCCGAAGCCGTCCTGCGCGAGCTCGCCGGGCCCGGCGCCGCCCTGCGCGAGGACCAGTGGACGGCCATCGAGGCCCTCGTGGTCGACCACCGCCGCGCCCTGGTCGTGCAGCGCACCGGCTGGGGGAAGTCCGCGGTCTACTTCATCGCCACCGCCCTGCTCCGGGCCCGGGGCGCCGGGCCGACGGTGATCGTCTCCCCGCTGCTCGCCCTGATGCGCAACCAGGTCGAGTCGGCCGCCCGGGCCGGCATCCACGCCCGGACGATCAACTCGGCCAACACCGACGAGTGGGACGAGGTCCAGGCCGAGGTCTCCGCCGGGAAGGTCGACGTCCTGCTGGTCAGCCCGGAGCGGCTGAACAACCCCGACTTCCGCGACCAGGTGCTGCCCAAGCTCGCCGCCTCCACCGGCCTGCTGGTGGTCGACGAGGCCCACTGCATCTCGGACTGGGGCCACGACTTCCGCCCCGACTACCGCCGGCTGCGCACGATGCTCGCCGAGCTGCCGCCCGGCGTCCCGGTGCTGGCCACCACCGCCACCGCCAACGCCCGGGTCACCGCGGACGTCGCCGAGCAGCTCGGCACCGGCAGCACCGACGAGCGCGCCCTGGTGCTGCGCGGGCCGCTCGACCGGGAGAGCCTCACCCTGGGCGTGCTGGCCCTGCCCGACCCGGCGCACCGACTGGCCTGGCTGGCCGACCACCTCGACCGGCTCCCGGGCTCCGGCATCGTCTACACCCTGACGGTGGCCGCCGCCGAGGAGGTGACGGCCTTCCTGCGCGAGCGGGGCTTCCCGGTGGCCTCCTACTCCGGCCGGACGGAGGACGCCGAGCGCCGCACCGCCGAGGCCGACCTGCTGGCCAACCGGGTCAAGGCGCTGGTCGCCACCTCCGCGCTGGGCATGGGCTTCGACAAGCCCGACCTCGGCTTCGTCGTGCACCTCGGCTCGCCCAGCTCGCCGATCGCCTACTACCAGCAGGTCGGCCGGGCCGGGCGCGGCGTCGACCGGGCCGAGGTGCTGCTGCTGCCCGGGCGCGAGGACGAGGCGATCTGGCGCTACTTCGCCTCGCTGGCCTTCCCGCCGGAGGAGCAGGTGCGCCGCACCATCGACGCGCTGGCCGAGGCCGGCCGCCCGTTGTCCACCGCCGCGCTGGAGCCCCGGGTGGACCTGCGCCGCACCCGGCTGGAGACCATGCTCAAGGTGCTCGACGTGGACGGCGCCGTCCGCCGGGTCAAGGGCGGCTGGACGGCCACCGGGCAGAGCTGGGCGTACGACACCGCCCGGTACGCCAAGGTCGCGGCCTCCCGCGAGGCCGAGCAGCGGGCGATGCGCGAGTACGCTGCGGCCACCGGCTGCCGGATGGAGTTCCTGCGCCGCCAGCTGGACGACGACCAGGCCCGGCCGTGCGGCCGGTGCGACAACTGCGCGGGGCCGCTGCACACCCCCGAGGTCTCCGCCGAGGTGCTGGACGCGGCCCGGGCCGCCCTCGGACGCCCGGGCGTCAGCTTCGAGCCGCGCCGGCTCTGGCCCACCGGGATGGACGCCCTCGGCGTGCCGCTCAAGGGACGGATCCCGGCGGGCGAGCAGGCCGAGAACGGGCGGGCACTCGGCCGGCTGTCCGACATCGGCTGGGGCAACCGGCTGCGCGCCCTGCTCGCCGACCAGGCCCCGGACGTGCCGGTGCCCGGGGAGGCGGTGGACGCCCTGGTCGCGGTGCTCGCCGACTGGGCGCGCGGCCCGGGCGGGTGGGCCGGGCCCGGGACGGCGGACGGCACCCGGCTGGACCGGCCGGTCGGCGTGGTGACCATGACCTCCTCGACCCGCCCCCAGCTGGTCGGCAGCCTCGGTGCGCGGATCGGCGAGATCGGGCGGCTGCCGCTGCTCGGCCGGATCGAGTACGCCGGCGGTCAGCCGCCGCACGGCGCGCGCAGCAACAGCGCCCAGCGACTGCACTCGCTGGCCGGGGCGCTGACGCTGCCGCCGGAGGTGGCACAGGCGGTGGCCGAAGCCGGCGGGCCGGTGCTGCTGGTGGACGACCTCGTCGATTCGGGCTGGACGGTCACCGTGGCCGCCAGGTTGCTGCGCCGCGCCGGAGCGAGCGCGGTGTTGCCCTTGGTGCTGGCTGTGCAGGGGTGAGCGGGCGGCCGCCGACCGCCGCCCCGACACTCACTCGAATGGCCTAACGAAGGGAGAAGACGGCCCCACCACGAACTCGCGGGACACCCCACCGGGGAAAGGAGTGGTCACCGTGCCGATGACGGTTCACCGAAGCCTGCACGCGGCCTGGATCAAGGTCCGAGGCCGCCCGAGCGCCGCTCGGAGAGCGGTGGAACATATCCGGCGGAACATGGGGTTTCGGGTGGCGTTCATCATTTCATCGTTGCCGCTCCACCCCCTATGCCACGAGAATTGGCGCGTACCCGAAACCTTGTCCGCTGGACCCGGCCTTCGGCGTACCCGCGTACCCGCGTGCCCGTGGGTCAGGAAGGAGGATCGTGATCAACGGTATCGGCCGAGGTCAGCATCCCCTCGCCCGGAGTTCGGCGCCCAGACGGCTGCTGGACCTGGAGACCTGGATCGCCTCGGGGATCCCGTTGCTGCGCGACCCGCGCGAGTTCGTCCTGGAACTGCACCAGCGCCACCTGCCCCAACCGGGCACGGTCGTGGTCGCCGTCCTCGACGCGCTGCACCACCTGGCCGCCTCGGCCTCGTTCACGCCCTGGCCGCACGACACCGACGGCTGGCACCACCGCAACGCCCTGCTCACGCATCTGCGCCAGATCACTCCGCACGACCTGCGGCTGGCCCGACCGACCCGGACGGCCGTGCTGCTGCGCTGCCGCGAGGGCGCACCCGGCTGGACGGAGCAGGACGGCGCCTGGATGTGGGCGCTGCGGGACGCGGCCGGCCTGCACGGGCTGCGCTGCGGCTCCTACATCGGGCTCACCCCGGCGGGCTGGCAGATCCTCGGGGACGGCCGGAGCGGACGCAACCCGCACGCGGGGTCGTGGGCGGACGGGCCGGTGCACACCGTGACGGAACTGCCGCCGCGCTCGGCGCTGGACGCCTCGCGCGGCCAGCGTGCCCGGCACCAGGCAGCCGAGCGGGCCCAGCACTCCCGCCCGCCCGAGCACCCGTGCCCCCCGGCGCGGGTCGCTGCTGTCCAGCCGGCCCGGCGCACCGGCACCCGCTGACCCCGACGACCCGTGTCCCGGGAGCCGAAAGCCCTCGCCGTCACCGGAGTACGACCGACCCCGGGCCCGGCGTCGTGCGGCGCCGGGCCCGGGGTGGCTCAGCCGTGGTCAGGCGCCGGCCGGTCGGCCGGGCGCGGTTACGCCCGGCCGGGTGTGAGCCGGGCCGGCGGCAGCTGGGCCGGGTCTCCGCAGACCACGAGCAGCGCGGTCGCGTGGCCGAGCGCCTTGGTGTGGGCCTCGGCGGCCCGGGCGGCCGGCCCGCCGTTGAGCACCAGGACGACCACCTCTCGGCGCACCGGCCGGGTCAGCGCGACGTCCGCGTAGAACACGTCCCCGCCCTCGGCGAGTTGCGCCCAGTAGCGCTCCTCGCCGAAGGAGAGCTCGTGCTGCTGCCAGGGGTGGGCCTCGCCGACCGTCAGCACCAGGATGTCGCCCGGGTTGCGGCCGGCGTCGAGCAGCCGGTCGACCAGGTCGTCGGCGCGCTCCAGCGCCTGCGCGGCGGGGACGGCGACGCGCTCGGTCTCGACCTGCGGTGCGGCGGCGGCCGGACGGCGCGGCGCCGGGCCGGACCTGGGGATCTGCCGCGGCGGACCGGGACGGTCGGCGCGCGGGGGTGCCGGGCGCGGAGGTGCCGGGCGGGGGCCGGGCACCGGAGCGGCGGCGACGGTGGTGGGTACGGTGGAAGTCGCGCCGCTGCTGGCAGGCGCGCGGAGGGCTTGTGCGTCCGACTCGCGGGGGAAGGGAACGCCGGGGCCCGGGAGGCTCTCGTGAATCTCCGGCTCCTCGGGGAAGACAGGCATACCCGGATATCTATCAAATGCCGGTCGAACGCGCACGGGCGCCCCACCCCTTGAGCACCGGACACCCACCTCCCCCACCCAGGCAATTCCAGACGGACCGTCAGAAACCGAGCGTCAACTGTTCGTCGGCGGAGTCTTCGGCCGCGCCCGCGACGTCCCGAACGCGCTTCAGGTGCCGCCACTTCGGCAGCCCGTCCAGGTACGCCCAGGAGAGCCGGTGGTGCTCGGTAGGGCCGAACTCCTCCAGCGCGGCGCGGTGCACCGGGGACGGGTAGCCGGCGTTGTCCGCGAAGCCGTACTCCGGCCGCTCCTCGCCGAGTTCGGCCATCAGCCCGTCACGGTGGACCTTGGCGAGCACCGAGGCGGCGGAGACACAGATGCAGGACTGGTCACCCTTGATCACCGTGCGCACCCGCCAGGGGCCGCCCAGGTAGTCGTGCTTGCCGTCCAGGATCACCGCGTCGGGCTCGACCGGCAGCGCCTCCAGGGCCCGGACGGCGGCCAGTCGCAGCGCCGCCGTCATGCCGAGCTCGTCGCACTCCTGCGGCGAGGCGTGGCCGAGCGCGTACGCGGTGACCCAGTCGGCGAGGAGCGGGGCGAGCGCGCGGCGGCGCAACTCGGTGAGCAGCTTGGAGTCGGTCAGCCCCTCCGGGGCCTTGCGCAGGCCGGTGACGGCCGCGCCCACGGTGACCGGGCCGGCCCAGGCACCACGCCCGACCTCGTCCAGGCCGACGACGATCTTGGCGCCGGCCCGGCGGAGCGAGCGCTCGACGGAGTGCGTCGGCGGGACGATGGGCATCGCGGATTCCGTTCAGCTGGGCAGCCTCCAGCCTAAGCCCCGCCGTCCGGCCACCGGGCACCTCTCCGCAGCCGCCCGAACCCACCCGCACCCGCACAGAACCCGCCCGCACCCGCCGGGGGCCGCCCGCGCCGCGCTCAGGCGCGGATCAGCGGGTGCAGCACCTCGTCCACCAGCCGGGCCCCGAAGTCCGGCCCCATGTTCTGCCGGCCGCAGATCTTCACCTGGTAGAGCAGCATCGCCGGGACGACATCCGCGACGAGCGCGGTGGCCGCGCCGGGCCGGACGTCGCCGCGTTCGGCGCCACGGCGCAGGATCGCCAGGATGGTCTCCTTGGTCGGCTCGATCACCCGCTGGACGATGAAGTCCTTGAAGACCTCGGCCCGTTCATGGTCGATCTCGCCCATCAGCGCCTGGATGGCGGCGCCCGTCGGGGAGTTCATCGCGTCCGCGAACACCTCGATGAGCTGGCGCAATTCGAGCTGGGCGGACCCCAGGTCGGAGGTGTCGTAGGGGCGTGGGAGAGTGGAGTCCAGGGCGTCGATGACCAGTTCGTCCTTGGACGCCCAGCGCCGGTAGAGCGCGGCCTTCCCGGTCCGTGCCGCGCCGGCGACACCTTCCATCGTCAGCCGCGCGTACCCGCCGGAGGTGAGCTGGTCGAGCGTGGCCTCGAAGATCGCGTTCTCCAACTCCTTCCCCCGCCGCCGCACCGGCCGCGCGAGGGCCTCCCTGGCGACCCGCATCGGGCAGTGAGCCGCCGGACCCGGCGCCGCCCCCGAGGGCGACGGGGGCGCGTCCGCCGCCTCTGGCGGTCGGGCGCCCGCCCGACCGGCCGCCCGGTCCGCCGTCAGGCGCCGCACCAACCGATCCATCGCCACCATCCTTAGGGAACGCTTGCGTTCACAATCAAGGCCAGGATATCGTCCACATTAGTGAACGATCCCGTTCCTTCCTAGGCCCGCGCCAGCCTGCGGGCCCACGCCGGACCAGTCGGTCCGCAGCGTACGAAGCACACGGCACACAGCCA
Source organism: Kitasatospora sp. NPDC087314 (assembly GCF_044744365.1). Classification (NCBI taxonomy): domain Bacteria; kingdom Bacillati; phylum Actinomycetota; class Actinomycetes; order Kitasatosporales; family Streptomycetaceae; genus Kitasatospora; species Kitasatospora sp. NPDC087314. The sequence continues at coordinate 80,487 of NZ_JBIUYE010000021.1, read as the reverse complement.
GGCACATAGCCAGCAGGGGGCACAATCGTGGCTATCTCCGACACGCTCAGCAAGAACTCACCACCGCAAAGCAGCCAAGGCCGGGGCAAGGGCATCACCCTGACCGTCATCGCGGCCACGCAGCTGATGGTGGTGCTCGACGCCACCATCGTGAACATCGCGTTGCCGCAGATCAGGGACGCGCTGAACTTCTCGACCACCAACCTGTCGTGGGTCATCAACGCCTACACGCTGACCTTCGGCGGGCTGCTGCTGCTCGGCGGGCGCGCGGGCGACATCCTCGGCCGCCGCCGGGTGTTCATCTTCGGCACCCTGCTGTTCGGCTTCGCCTCCCTGCTGGGCGGCTTCGCCCAGGACGGCGGCATGCTGCTGGCCGCCCGCGCGCTCCAGGGCATCGGCGGCGCGATCTGTTCACCGACGGCGTTCGCCCTGATCGCCACCAACTTCGAGGAAGGGCCGGAACGCAACCGGGCGTTCGGCGTGTTCTCGGCGGTGGCCGGGTCCGGTGCCGCGATCGGTCTGCTGGCCGGCGGTCTGCTCACCGAATACCTCGACTGGCGCTGGGTCTTCTTCGTCAACGTGCCGATCGCGGCGCTGATCGCGCTCGCCGCGCCGCGCTACATCGCCGAGTCCGAGCGCCACGCGGGCCGCTTCGACCTGCCCGGCGCACTCACCTCGACACTGGGCCTGGTCGGCCTGGTCTACGGGTTCATCCGGGCCGCCTCCGACGGCTGGTCGGACAGCATCACGCTCGGCTCCTTCGCGGCCGGCGTGCTGCTGCTCGCCGCGTTCGTCGTGATCGAGAACCGCACCGACCAGCCGATCACCCCGCTGCACCTGCTCGCCAACCGCAACCGCACCGGCGGCCTGGTGATGATGCTCTGCCTGGCCGCCGCCATGTTCGGCATCTTCTTCTACATCACCCTCTTCGTGCAGGGCCCGCTGGGCTACAGCCCGTTGAAGGCCGGTGTGGCCTTCCTCCCGATCAGCGTGTCGATCATCGTCGCCGCGCAAATCGCCTCCACCCTCCAGGCCAAGTACGGCCCGAAGCCGTTCATGGCGGGCGGCGCGCTGCTCGTCACCGTCGGCCTCACCTGGCTGACCCAGATGAGCAAGGACAGCGGCTACCTGGACGGGGTGCTCGGCCCCACGGTCATCTTCGGCTTCGGCATGGGCCTGATCTTCGTCCCGGTGATGCTGCTCGCGGTCGCGGGCGTCCCCGGCCAGGAGACCGGCGCCGCGTCCGGCCTGCTCAACTCGATGCAGCAGATCGGTGGTTCGCTCGGCCTGTCGATCCTGACCACGGTCTTCGCCCACTACGCCACCGCCGAGGGCAAGATCCAGCAGCCGAAGTTCCTGCAGTCGGCCACTCCGGACCAGCTGGCCTACCTCCAGCAGCACCACGAGTTCCCGAAGGGCACCGACGCCGCCAACTCGGTCCTCACCCAGGGCATCTCGCACGGCTTCATCGTGGGCGCCGTGCTCGCCGCGGTCGCGCTGGTGGTCGCGGTCTTCGTGGTCAAGGCCAAGGCCAGCGACCTGCCGAGCGGCGCCTCCGGCGTCGCGATGCACTGAGCTCCACCGAGACGCACCACACCGCACCACACCGGGCCGGCCGGGAGCAGCACGCTCCCGGCCGGCCCGGCCGTTTCCCGACCCGTGTCAGGACCGGTCTCCGTCAGACCGGCCGCCGTCACGACCGGCCGCCGCCACGACCGACCCGCTGTCACGGCCGGAGGTGCTCGTACGTCAGCCCGGCCTGCTCGCAGGAGGTGCGCCCGTTCGCCCAGTGGTCCGCCGGCGGCCGCTGCGCCAGGATCTCCCGGGCCCGGGCGGCGGAGGCGCTGGTGGCGTACCAGGGCCTCGGGTGGTGCTCCAGCCCGTCGTGGATCAGCTGCAGCGCACAGGTCCGCTCGACGCCGGGGAGCCGGTCCAGCGCGGAGACGGCGTCCGGCGAGAGGTCGCGGACGTTGCGCAGGTCGATCTGGGCGGTCCGCTCGAAGCGGGCGACGTTCTGCTCGGCGATGATCGCGTCCGGGCCCATCAGCCCGTACACCGCGACCGTGAGCATGCCGCTGAGGACGACGACGCGCGGCAGCCAGCCGGCCGAGCGGGTCAGCCCGGCGGTGATCAGCAACAGGAGGACCACGCCGAGCCAGCCCTCGACCACCAGCACCCAGAGCCGCAGCCGGGTCAGCCCGGAGGCGTCGACGTAGAACCACATCCGGCCGAGTGCCGAGGCGACCACGACCAGGGCGAGCAGGCAGAGCGCGCCGAGCAGGATCCGCGCCACCCGGCGGTCGGCCGGCGTGCTGCGCGGGGCCCAGCGCTTGGCGACCGCCACCACGACCAGGGTGAGCGCGGTGATCACGCTCAGCTGCCAGAAGCCCTGCCGGGCGTACTCGGAGCGGCTCATCCCGGTGGTGCGCAGGACGGCGTCGGCGCCGCCGAGCACCACCAGGCCCTGGATCACCGCGAAGGTGCCGAACATCAGGTTGAGCGCCACCAGCGGCAGCGCCCACTCCTGCCGGCGGCGGGCCCGGCCCGGCCGGACGACCGTACGGTCCCAGCGGCGCGGCCCGGCCGCGATGTGGGCGAAGCCCACGGCGGTGAGCACCCCGAGGGCGAACAGCACCGAGCGCAGCGGGAGCTCGTCGAGGTCGAGGCTGGGGCTGAGGCCGCTCAGCAGGTCGGCCATGGCGGCGTCCGCACCGGCGAACAGCAGGCCGAAGACGGTCAGCAGGACGGCGGCGACCGCGAGCGCCTTGAGCACCGGGACGATCCGGCCCCGGCCGGGCAGGCTCCGGCTGCGCAGCCCGTCCACCGCCCAGAGCACGCCGGGCGGCAGCTGCCAGACGATGGCGGGCAGGGCGAGCAGGACGCCCGCCCAGCGGCGGCCGCCGTGCAGCGCGAGCGAGGCCAGGCCCAGGGCGCACACGACGGACAGCGTCACCGGCCAGCCCGCCTCCCAGAACGCCGGGACGGCGAGCAGGGCGACGGCCAGCAGGCTCCACACCGCCGTCCAGGGCCGGATCCGGCGGCCCGCCGACCGGGCGGCGAGGCCGGCCGCGACGGCGGTGACCCCGGCGCAGATCAGCAGGTTGACACCCAGGCCGTCGAACAGCAGCCAGGCCGTCAGCAGGCCGGTGAGCAGGGCCAGGAGGAGGGTCCGGGGCGTGGCGGGCGCCTTGCGCTCGGGCTCGCTGGGGCGCAGCCACGAGGTGGACGGCGGCACGGGCAGGCCGGCGCCCCAGGACGGACCGGGCACGGGTCCGGACGCGGGCGCATGCCCTGGCGCCGGCCCGGGTCCGGGTGGCAGGTCGGCCGGGGCGGGCGTGGACGGACCGGACACGGGTCCCCCTCAGTGGTCGGTGGGCACGCGGAAGCCGCCCTCGGGGCGGTCCGCCGGCGGGCGCGCTCGGCGCCGCGACTGCAGCCGACTGTAGACCATTCTGAACAGGTTCAAAAATCAGTTCTGAACAAGTTCAGAAACCCCTGGCCAGCCACTGTGCCCCAACCGCCGGCCCCTCACCCCCCTCACCCTCGCTCCTCGCCCCCCGCCCCTCGCTACCCCTTCACCGACCCGGCCAGCAGCCCCCGGACGAAGTACCGCTGCAGACTGAAGAAGACGATCAGCGGGACGATGATCGACAGGAACGCCCCGGCCGTCAGCAGCTCCCACCGCCCGCCGAAGGATCCGGACAGCTGCGCCAGCCGGACCGTCATCGGCGCCACCTCCGGCGTGCCGCCCGCGAAGGTCAGCGCGACCAGCAGGTCGTTCCAGACCCACAGGAACTGGAAGATCGCGAACGAGGCCAGCGCCGGGGTGCACAGCGGCAGCACGATCGAACGGAAGATCTTGAAGTGCGAGGCGCCGTCCACCACCGCCGCCTCCATCAGGTCGCGCGGCAACTGGGCGATGAAGTTGTGCAGCAGGAACACCGCCAGCGGCAGCGCGAACATCGTGTGCGCCAGCCAGACCGGCGCGTAGCTGCCCTTCAGGTCCACCGCCGGGATCAGCGTCAGCGAGCCCAGGTGCGCGCCGCCGGAGAACAGCCGCAGCAGCGGGATCAGCGCCATCTGGATCGGCACCACCTGGAGCGCGAACACCGCGAAGAACACCGTGTCACTGCCCCGGAACCGCACCCAGGCCAGCCCGTACGCCGCCATCGCCGCCAGCACCAGCGGGAACAGGGTGGCCGGGACGCTGATCGCCAGCGAGTTCACCAGGAACGGCATCAGCCCGGTGGAGACGCCCGAGCCGCCCTCGAACAGCACCGTGTGGTAGTTGCCCAGGCCGAGGTCCGGGTGGAGGAGGGCGTTCCACCAGCCGTTCGAGGTGACGTCCTGTTTGGGGCGCAGCGAGGTCACCAGCAGACCCAGCGTCGGGATCGTCCACAGGACGGTCACCGCGATGACGAAGACCGAGGCCAGCGGGCGGCTGAAGGCCTTCCGGACCGGATTGGCGTGCGGCGCGCTCATCGCGCGGGTCGGCTTGCCGTGTCGAGCGCTCATCGGACCCTCCGCTCCTTCCGCAGCTGAACGATGTTGTAGGCCACCAGCGGCAGCACCGCGAGGAAGAGGATCACCGCGAGGGCGCTGCCCCGACCGGTGTTGAACTGCACGAAGGACTGCGAGTACATCTCGTTGGCCAGCACCTGGGTGCCGAAGTTGCCGCCGGTCATGGTGCGGACGATGTCGAAGGCCTTCAGGGTGATGATCATGATGGTGGTCAGCACCACCACCACCGTGGTGCGGATCATCGGCACCGTGACGTACCAGAACAGCCGCACCCCCTGCGCCCCGTCCAGCCGGGCCGCCTCGGTGACCTCGTCCGGGATCGCCTTGATCGCCGCCGACAGCACCACCATCGCGAAGCCCGTCTGCACCCACACCATCACCGCCATCAGCAGGAAGGTGTTCAGTGGCTGCGAGAGCATCCAGTTCGGGGGGTCGTCCCAGCCCACCGCGATGGCCAGTTGGCTGAGCAGGCCGATCTGCTGCTGCCCCGGCCCGCGCGACTCGTAGACGAACTTGAAGATGATCGAGGCGCCGACCAGCGAGATCGCCATCGGCATGAAGATCAGTGACTTGTACACCGCCTGGCCGCGCATCCGGTCCACCAGCAGCGCCAGCAGCAGGCCCAGGCCGGTCGCCACCAGCGGCGCGACCACCAGCCAGAGCAGCGTGTTGACCAGCACCTTCTGCACCGAGTCGGTGGTGAACGCCCAGCCGAAGTTCTCGCCGCCGACGAACCGGCTGCCGTCGTCGTTCTGCAGGCTCAGGTAGACCGTCCGGATCAGCGGCACGACCAGGCCCACCAGCAGCAGCACCGCGGCCGGGCCGAGGAACACCGCCACCGCCAGCGGGCGGGAGAGCCGGCCCCTGGCCCGGCCGGCGGCGAAGAAGACCAGCAGGAGGATGCCGAGGAAGCCCGCGACGGCGCCGAGGCTGTTGCCGAACTTGACCGCCGCATCGCCCCACGCGCCGGTGGCGAGCGCGGTGGCCGGGGACGGGGTTCCGGGTACGGACATGGCTGTGCGTCCCTCCTGCTCTCGTGGGAAGGGGGCGGGCGGTGCGGGTGGGTGGCCCCGCACCGCCCTCGACAGGTGGTCCTGGAGACGCCGGGTGGCGCCTGCTCGGGCCCGGCGCGTACTCAGGCCTGATGCCGGCTCGGGCCCGGCGCCGACCCGGGCCTGGCGGCTACTGCGGCCAGGCGGCGTCGATGTCGGCGGCGGTCTTCTGGATCGACTGCCCTTCGGCGAACCAGGCGGTCAGCGACTTCCACTCCTGCCCGGCGCCGACGGCCGCCGGCATCAGGTCGGAGCCGTCGAAGCGGAAGGTCGCCGTCGGGTCGGTCAGCGCGTCCGCCGACAGCCGGTCGATCGGGTCGGTGTACAGGCTCTTGTCCACGCCCTGGTTGGCCGAGACCCAGCCGGTCGCGGTCCTCACCCGGCTGCTCGCCCAGTCCGCGCTGGACAGGTAGTTCTGCACCGCCTGCACCTCGGGCCGGCCGGAGAAGGCGGCCAGGAACTCGCCGCCGCCCTCGACCGGGTTGGGGATCGCCGGGTTCACCGCGGGCAGGTGGAAGGCGAACACGTCGCCGTCCGGGCCGACCTTGGTGCCCTTGGGCCACTGCGCCTCGTAGAAGGACGCCTGCTGGAGCATGGCGCACTTGCCGGTGAGGACCGGCGCGCCCGCGTCCTGGAAGGTGGTGGTGGCGATCGACTTGACGTCGCCGTAGCCCCCGTTGACCCAGGCCGGGTTCTGCATCCAGCCGGCCACGGTCTTCATCGCCGTGGTGATCTTCTCGTCCGAGAACTTCACCTGGTGGCCGACCCACTGGTCGTACACGTCACCGCCGTACGTGCCCAGCACCACCTCCTCCAGCCAGTCGGTGGCCGGCCAGCCGGTGGCCGTGCCCGAGGCGATGCCGCCGCACCAGGGCTTGGCGCCGCCGGCCTTGGCGATCCGATCGCTGAGAGCCGTCAGGTCCGCCCAGGTCTTCGGGACCTCGTAGCCGGCCGTCTTGAAGGCCTTCGGCGAGTACCAGACCAGCGACTTCATGTTGGCGCTCATCGGCGCCGCGTAGAAGGTGCCGTTGACGGAGCCGTAGGTCTTCCAGATCGGGCTCCACTTCTCCTGGTTGGCGACCGTCTGGGCGGGCGGCTTCACCACCTTGCCGCTCTTCACCATCTGGGCCAGCAGCCCGGGCTGCGGGATGATCGCGAAGTCCGGGGCGTTGCCGCCGGCCACCCGGACCGGCAGCTGGGACTCGAAGTCGTTCGACCCCTCGTAACCGATCTTGATGCCGGTGCACTTGGCGAACTCGGCCCAGGACTTCTCCAGGTTGTCCGATTCCGGGCTGAGGATCGAGGCGAACACCGTCACCGTGGTGCCCGAATGCCCGGCGTACGGCTGGTACTTGGCGCAGTCACCGGACAGCGACGGGGCCGCTGCGCCACCACCGCCCCCCGATCCGCCGGAGCTGTTGGAACAGGCCGCGGTCAGGGCCAGCGCCGCCAGCAGGGCCGGTACGGCGACCAGGCGGCGGCCGGAACTCCTGGACGACGCGGTCGGGTTGAGGGTCAATGCGGTCCTCCTGGCCAGGGCGTGCTGCCGGCTGTGGGCTGAACGACATTGCGCTGTACCGGAGATGGGCGTGCAGAGATCACGGGTGGGCGACGGACGAACCGATCCGACGACGTTAACGCAGCCGCCAGCCGCCGCCAAGGTCCACGTCGACCTTCGTCCGCCGGTGTCCCGACCGTGACCCCGGAGCCCCCCGCGGCAACCCGGCGGCCCCGCCCGGAAACCCGGATGCTGTTGGTGAATTGTGAGCGATCGCCTGCGGTGAGTGACTCCGGACTTCGAGACTTGCTCTCGGAGGCCGGAGTTCGTCGTTGTGGTGGGGGTGTGTGGTGTCGATGCGACCGAGGGAGCAGGGCGGGATCCCGCTGGAGACGGTGCGGGTGGCCCGGGCGGCGTTCCCGAAGGGGAGCCTGGCGATCCGGGTCCGGGACGAGCTGGGGGTGTTGTTCACGGATGAGCTCTTCGCCGACCTGTTCCCGACGCGGGGCAAACCGGCCTGGTCCCCGGGCCGACTGGCGTTGGTGCTGGTGCTGCAGTTCGTGGAGGGACTGACTGACCGGCAGGTCGCGGAGGCGGTGCGGGTGAGGATCGACTTCAAGTACGCCCTCGGGATCGTGGCTGCCCGGCGCGAGCACGGCGTCGAGTTGCACGGCCCGATCAGAGCCGACACCACCGCCCAGGCCGCGGCCGAGGACGGGGCCTTCACCCAGAACGCCTTCACCATCGACTGGGACAACCAGCGCGTCGCCTGCCCGGGCGGCCGCACCACCGACCAATGGCGCCAGGCGATGTCCCACCCCGGCACTCCCGTGATCCGGGTGGCGTTCTCGGCCACCGGCTGCCGGCCCTGCCCACCCCTGCGAAACTGCGTCAGCTCGCCGAAGGCGGTACACCGCGAGCTCACCTTCCGCCACCGCGACGAGCACCAGGCCATCGGCCAGGCCCGCGCCCTCCAGCAGACCGACGACTGGAAGAAGCGCTACAAGATCCGCGCAGGGGTCGAGGGAACCATCTCCCAAGGCATCCAACGCTGCGGCCTGCGCAGGTCCCGCTACCAAGGCCTCGCGAAGACCAACCTGCAGCACCAGCTCACCGGCGCCGCGATCAACCTCGCCCGCATCGACGCCCACCTCACCGAAACTCCCCGGGCGCGCACCCGCACAAGCCACTTCGCACGACTTCGCCCCGCCGAGCAACGACTCGACGGGGCGAAGTAGTCAGGCCCCTGGATTCACCAACAGCATCCGGAAACCCGGACGGGGCCGTACCGCGGCGATCCGTCAGTACAGCCGGACCGGCAGCTCCAGCAGGCTGTTCACCACCAGCGACGGGCTCGGCCGCAGTTCCTCGTCCGGCACCGCCGGCGACAGCCCCGGGAACCGCGCGAACAGCGCCGGCAGCGCGACCCCCGCCTCCAACCGCGCCAGCGGCGAGCCCGGGCAGACGTGCGGGCCGTGACCGAAGGACAGGTGGCGGGTCGGGTCCCGGGTGACGTCGAACAGCTCCGCCGTCAGCCCGTGCTGCGCCGGGTCCCGGCCGATCGCGTTGTACGAGATCAGCACCGGCTCGCCCGCCGGGATGACCGCGTCGCCGACCGCGACGTCCGCCGCCGCGAAGCGGAACAGGAAGTTGCTGGTCGGCGGCGTCCAGCGGAGCGACTCCTCGACCACCGCGTCCCAGGACACCTGCCCCGAGCGCACCAGCGCCAACTGGTCCGGGTGCGCCAGCAGTGCCCGTACGGCGTTGCCGATCAGGTTCACCGTGGTCTCGTGGCCGGCCGCGATGATCACCCGCAGGGTGGCCGCCGCCTCCGCGTCGGTCAGCGCCCCGCCCTCGGTGTCCGCCGCCAGCAGCGCGCTCGCCAGGTCGTCGCCCGGCGCCGAACGGCGCTGCGCCACCAGGTCGTTGACGAAGGCGTTCAGCCCGGCGACGGTCGCCTGGATGCCCGCCGGGTCGGGCATGATGCCGAAGAACCGCTCGTACAGGTCCCGCAGCACGCCGTGGTCGGACTCCGGCACGCCCAGCAGCGAGCAGATCACCGTCATCGGCAGCGGGAAGGCGAAGGCCGACTTCAGGTCCACCACCGGCTCCCCCGCCGCCAGGGCATCCAGCAGCGCGTGGGTGATCTGCTCGACCCGGGGGCGCATCAGCTCCACCCGGCGCGGGGTGAAGGCCTGCGCCACCAGCGCCCGCAGCCGCCGGTGCTCGGCGCCGTCCGTGGTCACCATGCTCGGGCCGGGCACCGCCAGACCGATCAGCGGCCAGGTCTTCGGGACCTCGCCGCGCTGGTAGGCCGCCCAGTGCGCGGCGTCCTTCACCAGCCGGACGTCGGTCAGCAGGTCGCGGGCCTCGGCGTGCCGGGTCACCGCCCAGGCGGCGACACCGCCGGGCAGTTCGACCGGCACCACCGGGCCGGCGGCCCGCAGCAGGGCGCCCTCGGCGGCACTGTCGCGGGCCAGCGGATCGAGGGCGATCGGGGCCGGGGCAGCGGTCATCGGCGGCGGTTCTCCTTGAACTCGATCTTTGAACTCGATCTTTGAACTCGGTCCTGAACTCGGTTCTTGAACTCGGACCTTCGCTCGGGCAGGGCGCTCGGGCAGGACGCCCGGGCAGGACAGGGGTGTCGATCAGACCGGGTGGCCCGGGGTGAACGAGACGGGCAGCGCCACCAGCCCGCGCACCCAGGCCGACGGCCGCCACACCAGCGCGTGCTCGGCCACCGCCAGCCGCAGGTCCGGCAGCCGGTCCAGCAGCACCTCGATCGCCGTGGTGGCGATCACCTCGGCGGCCTCCTGGGCCGGGAACGGGCAGCCGTGCTCGCCGTAGGAGTAGCTCATGTGCGCCCGGTTGCCCTCGGCCGGGCGGCCGTCCGGCCGGCGCACCGACGGGTCCGCGTTCGCCCCGGCGATCCCCAGCAGGACGAGGTCGCCCGCCGCGATCCGCTGACCGCCGAGCCGGGTGTCCCTGGTCGCCCAGCGACCGGCGAAGATCTGCGTCGGGGTGTCCTCCCAGAGCGCCTCGTTGAGCGCCTGGCTGATGCTGCGGCGGCCGCCCGCCAGCGAGGCGGCGAAGCGCTCGTCGGTGAGCATCAGCCGCAGCGCGTTGGAGATCCAGTAGGAGGACGGCTGGTGACCGGCGATCAGCAGCACCCGCAGGTCGCGCATCACCTCGTCCTGCGTCAGCCCGGCCGGGTGCGCCAGCATCCGCGAGGCGACGTCGCCACCCGGGTGCTCGGACTTCTCCCGCACCAACGCGAGCATCAGCTCCAGCAACCGCTCGGCGCCGGCCGGCGCGTCCGGGCCGCCGTCCAGCATGGTGAGCAACGCCGCGATCAGCTCCGGCGCCTGCTCCTCGTCCAGGCCGAACACCCGGCACAGCACCAGGAGCGGCAACCGGTGCGCGTACTCGGCGACCAGGTCGGCCTCCCCGCGGCCGGCGAACTCGTCGATCAGCAGGTCGGCGATCTCCTCCGCGTGCTTGCGCAGCTCGTACGGGTCGACGTCGGACAGCGCGTCGGTGACCGCCCGGGAGCGGCGGACGTGCTCCTCGCCCTCCGCGTACAGGATGGACGGCACCGGCGCCATCATCGGCTTGAGCGGCCAGTCGGCGGGCAGCGTCGCCCAGGCGTGCCAGCGGCTGGAGTCGCGGCCGAACAGCTGCGGCTGGCCGGTCACCAACTGGAGCTCGCGGTAGCCGATGACCAGCCAAGCGGGGACGCCGCCGGCCAGTTCGACCGGGGCGACCGGGCCGTGCGCGGCGCGCAGCTCGCGGTAGAGCTGGGCCGGGTCGGTCTGGAAGCGCGGCCCGTACAGCGGGGTGGCCCCGGCGTGCGCCGGGCAGCCCGGGGGCGGGGTGGCGGCGGGCTCGGTCACGGGGTGCTCTCCTCGTACTCCGGGGTGACGGGGGCTTCGGCCTCGGCGGGGGCGGGGGCTTCGGCCTCGGCGGTGACGGCCGCTCCGGCCTCCGCGGTGACGGCGGCTCCGGCCGACGGGGTGGCAGCGGCCTCGGCCAGGGCGGTCAGGTGGCGGACCAGCTCGATCAGCACCCGCTTGCCGGACTCCCGGTCCCGGGCGTCGCAGTCCACCAGCGGCACCTCGGCGGGCAGGTCCAGGGCCTCGCGGATCTGCGCCAGCGTGTGGGTCGGCTCGCCGAAGTTGTTGCGGGCCACGATGAACGGGGTGCCGTGGTGCTCCAGCCGGTCGATCGCGTACCAGGAGTCCTCCAACCGGCGGGTGTCCACCAGGACGACCGCGCCGAGCGCACCGCTGAACAGGCGGTCCCAGAGGAACCAGAACCGTTCCTGCCCGGGCGCGCCGAACAGGTACAGCACCTGGCTCGCCGACAGGGTGATCCGGCCGAAGTCGAAGGCCACCGTGGTGGAGCGCTTGCCCCAGGCACCGGCCGGATCGACCCCCTCCCCCGCCTTGGTCATGACCTCCTCGGTGTTCAGCGGACGGATCTCGCTGACCGAGCCGACCAGCGTCGTCTTGCCCACCCCGAAGCCGCCGACCACGACGACCTTCAGCGCGTTGTCGGCCGTCGCCCGCAGCGGGGTGCGCCCGGTGGCGGGCACGACGCCGGGACCGGAGATAGGGCCTCCGGAGGCCGGGTCAGAGCTGTTGAAGGCCATGCAGCACCTGCTTCAGCGTGTCGAGATCGGGCAGCCGGGCCTTCGTCGGCGCGAACCGGGGGTGGCGGGCGGTGACCGCCCCGGACTCCAGCAGGTCGCCGAGCAGGATCTTCACCACCGAGATCGGCAGCGCCAGCTCCGCGGCCACCTCCACGACGGCGGTCGGGGCCTCGCACATCCGCAGGATCCGTGCGTGCTCCGACTGCATCCCCGGCACCGGCCGCCGCTCGGCGACGATCAGGGTGACCAGGTCGAAGGCGTTCTCCGGGGAACGGCTGCGGCCCCGGGTGATGGTGTAGAGGCGGTCCGGGTCGTCGTCGCGGCCCGGCAGCACCGGCCGGCCGCTCATGCGCCCGCCCCGACTGTCCGCTCGCTCATGCCAGGGTGCTCCCTTGCGGTGTGGTCGACTCCGCCTCCTGCGGCGCGGCGTCGCCGCGGGCCGGCGCGCTGAGGTGGACGCCGATCTGCTCGATCAGGCCGTGCATGTTGTGGCCGACCACGCCGACGTCCGCCTCCTCGTCCGTGACCACCGCCAGGTGCGCGCCCTCGCCGGCCGCCACGATGCACAGGATGCCGCCGTGGAACTCGGTCATCGACTGCCGGACGCCGCCGCTGCCGTCGCCGAACTCGATCGAGGCGCCGTGCGCCAGGCTCTGCAGACCGGAGGCGATCGCGGCCAGTTGGTCGGCCTGGTCGGCACTCAGCCCGGCGGTGTGGCAGAGCTTGAGGCCGTCGGCGGAGAGAACCAGGGCGTGCCGGGTGCCGGGGGTTGCGGCCAGCAGGTTTTCCAACAGCCAGTCGAGGTCGCGGTCGGTGGCGCTGCTCATCGGGAGTCCTTCTCGGTGACGGGGGAATCGTCGGGCGTGGGGTCGGTGTCGGTGTCGGTGTCCGTGGTCGTCGGCGCCACCGCGGCGGGCTGGTCGCCCGGTGCCGACAGGGCCGCCTTGCGGAAGGCGCCGAACCGGGCGGCGGCGCCCACCGCATCGGCGCGTACGGGCTTCGCGGCTGCTGCCGTCGGCGTGGTGGCGGCCAGCGTCTGGCCGCGGCGGCGCTGCGGCAGCCCGCTCTCGGTAATCCGGGCTGGCCCGGCGACAGCGGGTACCGGGGTGGCCTGGGCGGCGGCTGTGGGGGGCGCCGGAACGGCGGGCACGGCGACGGCGGGCGCGCGAACGCCCGCAGCGGTCGGTGCCGGCGGCAGGGGTGCGGGGGCCGGGCGCGCGGGGATGAGCGCCGGGCGCACCGACTCCGCGACGGGCGCCTGAGCCGGGACGGGCGCCGGCTCGGACGCCGGAGCGGGATGCGTGACCAGCTGCTGCGGGATCAGCATCACCACCCCCGTACCGCCGCGCGCCGACGGCCGGAAGGAGATCTGCAGCCCGTGCTTGCGCGCCAGCACGCCGACCACCGCGAGCCCGAGCCGGGTGCCGGCGGACAGCATGGTGAGGTCCAACGGCTCGGCGGAGACGGCCCGTTCGGCCCGGCGCAGCCAACTGTCACTCAGTCCCAGCCCGCTGTCCTCGACGGTGATCACCAGCCCGGCCGGCACCTCCTCGACGTAGACGTGCACCTCGGCCGGCGGGGCGGAGAAGTTGGTGGCGTTGTCCAGCAGTTCGGCCAGTGCGTGCATCACGCCCTCGGCGGCGAACCCGGCGACGGCGGCCGTGCTGGCGTTGTGCAGCCGCACCCGCTGGTAGGCGCCGATCCGGCCGAGCGCACCGCGCAGCACCGACTCCACCGCGATCGGCTTGGCCCAGCGCCGGCCCGAGCGGGCCCCGGTGAGCACCGCGATGCCGTCGGCCATCCGGCCCGCCTGGGCAGTCGAGTGGTCCAGCCGCAGCAGGTCACCGAGGACCTCCTCGTCGTGCCGGTGCTGCATCTCGCGCAGCTCGGCGTGCATGCTCGTGGCCAGTGCCTGCACCCGCCCGGCGGCGGTGGCGCAGACCGCGAGCGCGGCGGCGCGCAGCCGTTCGCCCCGGCCGACCTCCTCGGCCACGGCGCGCAGCAGCGCCCGCTGGGGGTGCGCACGGTGGGCGGCCAGCGCGCTGTCCACGGCCGCGCCGCCCCGCAGCTTCTTCACCACCTCGGGCAGCACGCCCTCGGTGAGCCGGTCCAGTTCGGCGCGTTCGGCCTCGGCCCGGGCCCGCTCGGCCTCGAACCCGGCGCGCTCGGTCTCGATCTCGGCCCGCAGCCGGGCCAGTTCGGCGTGCGCGGCCGTGATGTCCGCCTCCGCCCTGGCCTGCTCCGCCCGGGCGGCGTCCCGCTCGGCGTACGCGTCGCCGGCGCGGTCCCCGGCGGCCGTCTCGGCCTGCCGGGCGGCGCCGGCGACGACCAGTGCGGCCCTCGTCTCCTCGTGCTGCGCGTCCAGGTCCTCGGCCAGTCGGCGGGAGCGCTCGGCGCCGGCCGCCGCGAGGCCGACCGCGATGAGCCAGAGCACCGCGACCGCGCCCACCGCGAGGGCGGTGAGCGGCTGGCGCGCACCCAGCGCCCGGGCGATCCCCACCGGGGCGGCGACCGCCGCCAGCAGGACGGCCACCGCGGTCAGGGCGGCGGTGCGCGGCGCGGGCCGCCGGCGCGGCCGACCGTCGGGGCTGGTGGCTTCTCTCATCGGTGCGATCCTCGGCAACGTCGGCGGGCGGCGGCCGGCGGCGGGAAGACGCCGACAGCTGGTCGGGCGCATACGAGACCGCCCGGCGACGTTGCGTAACGTCTCCGGGCGGCCGATCGGTTCACGCTTTCGACCGATCATATCGATTCAGACATCGGCCTCAAGCGGCGAGTTGACGGCCAGTCTCCTTCATTCACCTCACGCACACCGATTGGCGACATGGCCGACGCACCGTCGAGGCCGACGGTTCACGCCGCTGATGTCTCCCCTGGTTGACATCAGCGGCTGCCGAACCGCTCCACCAACGCCTCTTCGAAGGTCCCCCGGCCCACCGCCCGCTCCGGCGTGAGGTTCCCGCCAGCCCGCAGCGCCCGGCCCACCGTCCCCGGCACCCGTACCGGCAGCAGCACCCGCCGCCGACCCGCCGCCCGCAGGTACGCCTCGGCCAGCTCCCGGTACGACCACACCCGAGGCCCGCCCACCTCCGGCGCGTACCCGACCGGCTTCTCCCCCACCAGCTCCACCACCCGCGCCGCCACCTCCCGCACGTCCACCGGCTGGATCCGCACCCCGCCCGGCACCGGGAACACCGGCAGCCTCGCCGACCCGTCGAAGACCCTCAGCAGCAGCTCGTGGAACTGCGTCGCCCGCAGCACCGTCCACCCCGGACCCGACTCCCGCACCACCCGCTCACAGGCGAGCTTCGCCCGGTAGTACGGGATCGGCACCCGGTCGATCCCCACGATCGAGACGTACAGCAGGTGCCGTACCCCCGCCCTCCCGGCCTCCGCCGCCAGCGTCCGGACCGCGGCCACGTCCTTGCGCCCCACCGTGGTCGCGCAGTCCACCACCACCTCGACCCCGGCCACCGCCCCGGCGATCCCCGCCCCGGTCACCAGGTCCCCGACCACCCACTCGACCCCGTCACCCCCGCTTCGCGCCCGCCGGCTCAACGCCCGCACCGCCACCCCCCGCGCGACCAGCAGCCGCACCACCTCCCGCCCCAACGTCCCCGTCGCCCCGGTCACCAGCACCGTCCCCGCCACCACACCACTCCTCCACTCGAACCCCGTCACCCCCTACCGACCACCCACCGCCCCCATCCGTGACATCGACCGCCCCCCAGGCAACGGGAGGAGGAAACGAGAAGAGGCGGGGCGAGGACCTGAAGTCCTCGCCCCGCCTCAGCGGTGGCTCACCCGCGTGGGGTCAGTACCGGCGGTCAGCTGCAGCCGCTGGTGGAGCCGCAGCCCTCGCAGAGGTAGCAGCTGCCGGCGCGGCGCATCTTGGTGCCGCAGGAGAAGCAGAGCGGGGCGTCGGCGTTGAGGCCGAGCTGGATCTCGATCAGCTCCGTGGAGTTGTGCGCCTGCGCCGGGCTCGCCTTGGGAGCGGCCTTGGGCGCTGCAGCGGCGGGAGCCGGCGCGGCGACCACCGGGGCGGACTGGGCGAGCGACTCGGTGTCGAGCTCCTCGGCCTCCAGCGGCTCGTAGGAGCCCGTCTCCAGGTGACGCTGGCGCTCCTCGACGGAGTGGATGCCGAGCGCCGAGCGGGTCTCGAACGGCAGGAAGTCCAGCGCCAGGCGGCGGAAGATGTAGTCGACGATCGACTGCGCCATCCGCACGTCCGGGTCGTCGGTCAGACCGGCCGGCTCGAAGCGCATGTTGGTGAACTTCGAGACGTAGGTCTCCAGCGGCACGCCGTACTGCAGGCCGACCGAGACGGCGATGGAGAAGGCGTCCATCATGCCCGCGAGGGTCGAGCCCTGCTTGGACATCTTGAGGAAGACCTCGCCGAGGCCGTCGTCCGGGTAGGAGTTGGCGGTCATGTAGCCCTCGGCGCCACCGACCGTGAAGGAGGTGGTGATGCCCGGGCGGCCCTTGGGCAGGCGCTTGCGGACCGGGCGGTACTCGACGACCTTCTCGACCGCGGCGGCCGGGGCCTCCTCGGCCTTGGTCTCGGAGTCCTTCTTCTTCGCCGAGAGCGGCTGGCCGACCTTCGAGTTTTCGCGGTAGATGGCGAGCGCCTTGACGCCCATCTTCCACGCCTCGAAGTAGATCTCCTCGACATCCTCGACGGTCGCGGAGGCCGGCATGTTGACGGTCTTGGAGATGGCGCCGGAGATCCACGGCTGGATCGCGGACATCATCCGCACGTGGCCCATCGGCGAGATGGAGCGCTCGCCCATCGCGCAGTCGAACACCTCGTAGTGCTCGGCCTTGAGGCCCGGGGCGTCCACCACGTTGCCGTGCTCGGCGATGTGGGCGACGATCGCCTCGATCTGCTCGTCCTGGTAGCCGAGGCGCTTGAGGGCGCGCGGGACGGTGCCGTTGACGATCTGCATCGAGCCGCCACCGACGAGCTTCTTGAACTTGACCAGGGCGAGGTCGGGCTCGACGCCGGTGGTGTCGCAGTCCATCATCAGGCCGATGGTGCCGGTGGGGGCGAGCACCGAGGCCTGGGCGTTGCGGAAACCGTTCTGCGCGCCGATGCGCAGGACGTCCTGCCAGGTGTCGTTGGCCGCGGCCCAGACCGGGGCGTCCAGCTCGTCGAGCGAGACGGCGGCGACCGAGGCGTCCGCGTGCTGCTTCATGACCCGCTGGTGCGGGGCGGCGTTGCGGGCGTAGCCGTCGTACGGGCCGACGACGCCGGCGAGTTCGGCGCCGCGGCGGTAGGCGGTGCCGGTCATCAGCGAGGTGATGGCGCCGGCCAGGGCGCGGCCGCCCTCGCTGTCGTAGGCGTGGCCGGTGGCCATCAGCAGGGCGCCGAGGTTGGCGTAGCCGATGCCGAGCTGGCGGAACGCGCGGGTGGTCTCGCCGATCTTCTCGGTGGGGAAGTCCGCGAAGCAGATGGAGATGTCCATCGCGGTGATGACCAGCTCGACGACCTTGGCGAAGGTCCCGGCGTCGAACGAGTCGTCGTCGCGCAGGAACTTCATCAGGTTCAGCGAGGCGAGGTTGCAGCTGGAGTTGTCCAGGTGCATGTACTCGGAGCAGGGGTTGGACGCGTTGATGCGGCCGGACTCCGGGCAGGTGTGCCAGTGGTTGATCGTGGAGTCGTACTGGATCCCGGGGTCGGCGCAGGCCCAGGCGGCCTCGGCCATCTTGCGGAACAGCTTCTTGGCGTCGACGGTCTCGATGACCTCGCCGGTCATCCGGGCGCGCAGGCCGAATTCGGTGCCGTTCTCGACGGCGGTCATGAATTCGTCGGAGACGCGGACCGAGTTGTTGGCGTTCTGGTACTGGACGGAGGTGATGTCGTCGCCGCCGAGGTCCATGTCGAAGCCGGCGTCGCGCAGGGCGCGGATCTTCTCCTCCTCCTTCACCTTGGTCTCGATGAAGGCCTCGACGTCCGGGTGGTCGACGTCGAGCACGACCATCTTCGCCGCGCGGCGGGTGGCGCCGCCGGACTTGATGGTGCCGGCGGAGGCGTCGGCGCCGCGCATGAAGGAGACCGGGCCGGAGGCGTTGCCGCCGGAGGACAGCAGCTCCTTCGAGGAGCGGATCCGGGAGAGGTTGAGGCCGGCGCCGGAGCCGCCCTTGAAGATCATGCCCTCTTCCTTGTACCAGTCGAGGATCGACTCCATGGAGTCGTCGACGGCCAGGATGAAGCAGGCGCTGACCTGCTGGGGCTGCTTGGTGCCGACGTTGAACCAGACCGGCGAGTTGAAGCTGAACACCTGGTGGAGGAGGGCGTGGGTCAGCTCGTGCTCGAAGACCTCGGCGTCGTCCTTGGTGGCGAAGTAGCCGTGCTTCTCGCCGGCGGCGCGGTAGGTGAGCACCACGCGGTCGATGATCTGCTTGAGGCTCCACTCGCGCTGCGGGGTGCCGACGGCGCCGCGGAAGTACTTGGACGTGACGATGTTGACGGCGTTGACCGACCAGAAGTCGGGGAACTCGACGCCGCGCTGCTCGAAGTTGATCGACCCGTCACGCCAGTTGGTCATGACGACGTCACGCCGCTCCCAGCGGACCTCGTCGTACGGGTGCACGCCAGGAGTGGTGTAGATGCGCCCGATCCGCAGACCACCCTTGGGTGCCTTGCCGGCGCCCTTGGCAGCGGCCTTGTCGGACTTCGACCCTCGTGCGGAACCGCTCGTGGTGTCTGTCACTTCTCCTCCTCCTGGGCAAACGCCCGAAGTGCCCTGAAAAGTCCGGGCACCGCTGGCTCGTTCTTCCGGTGTGCGGGCAGGCGGAGACATCGCCCGCTCACGCACGGTTTGTAGTGTTCTGCGCCCCGTTTCCGGGCGCGCGGGGCCCCGCGGGGCCGATGCGGTGCAGCAGGCCCCTTCGGAACGGGGCCGGGTTGCCGACGCCTCCTAGGGCGCGGCGGCGGCGACGGGCACGCAGGTGCCGTCCGCCTCGGGGTCGGGCCGCTGGGCGCGGAGTTCCGCGATGGCGGCCTCGAAGTCCTCCAGTCCGTCGTACGCCTGGTACACGCTGGCGAAGCGCAGGTAGGCGACCACGTCGAGTTCCTTGAGCGGGCCGAGTATGGCCAGCCCGACGTCGTGGGTGGTCAGCTCGGCGTTGCCGGTGGCGCGCACGCACTCCTCGACCCGCTGGCCGAGCTGGGCGAGGGCGTCCTCGGTGACCGGGCGGCCCTGACAGGCCTTCCGGACGCCGGAGATGACCTTCTGCCGGGAGAACGGTTCGGTGACCCCGCTGCGCTTGACGACCATCAGCGCGGCCGTCTCCACGGTGGTGAAGCGGCGGCCGCAGTCCGGGCACTGCCGGCGGCGGCGGATGGAACTGCCGTCCTCGTTGGTCCGGCTGTCGACAACGCGGCTGTCGGAGTGCCGGCAGAAGGGGCAGTGCACCTGGAGATCCCTCCCTGGCAGGACGTGCGGACCGGTTGAGTCTATGCGATGCGACCCCGGCCTCGGCAAGCTGATCATGCGCCGTAACCACTAGTACTGGGCACGGAGAGGACTGTAACCACTAGATGTAGGCCTCCGGGGGAAGCGACACCCCTGGCGTGTCGGCGCCGATTAGACTGCCGAGGTCGACATCAGGTCGAACATTTACTCGATGTACAACAAAGCCTTGATCGAGTCAGCCAACTCCCGAATAATTCACTCGAACGTGTGTTTGGCGCAACCTTTCGATAGGAGGGGCGTTGGGCTGGAAAAGGGGAGAGGACAGCCGTCGAGAGGGGCCGCCGTGAACACCATCGAAAGCAACACCATCCCGGTGCAGGAACACTCCCAGTTCAAGGTGGGGCAGCGCACCACGAATCAGCAGAGCGTGGACATCAGCATGGACCGTAGCGAAGACCACCGACTCTCCGGCCAGGCCCTTTCCAGCACGAGCCGCGTTCCGGACCAGCCGATCGAACACTCCCCCGCGCTCGACGACGCCCACCCGGCGCCCACTCGCGCGATGCCCGGCCGCCCCCCCGGAATCCGCACCGACGAGGCCGGGCTCACCGAGCGCCAGCGCCGGGTGATCGAGGTCATCCGGGACTCCGTCCAGCGCCGGGGCTACCCGCCGTCCATGCGCGAGATCGGCCAGGCCGTCGGCCTGTCCAGCACCTCTTCGGTCGCCCACCAGCTGATGGCCCTGGAGCGCAAGGGCTTCCTGCGCCGCGACCCGCACCGCCCGCGCGCCTACGAGGTCCGCGGCGTCGAGGTGGCCCGTCCGAACACCGCCGAGACGGCCGGCCGGCCGTCCACCTCGTACGTGCCGCTGGTCGGCCGGATCGCGGCCGGCGGGCCGATCCTCGCCGAGCAGACGGTCGAGGACGTCTTCCCGCTGCCCCGCCAGCTGGTCGGCGAGGGCGAGCTGTTCGCGCTCACCGTGCGCGGCGACTCGATGATCGAGGCGGCCATCTGCGACGGCGACTGGGTCACCGTGCGCCGCCAGCCGGTCGCCGAGAACGGCGACATCGTGGCCGCGATGATCGACGGCGAGGCGACGGTCAAGCGGCTCAAGCGCGAGGACGGCCGGATCTGGCTGATGCCGCACAACCCCGCGTACGAGCCGATCAACGGCGACAACGCGACCATCCTGGGCAAGGTCGTCGCGGTCCTGCGCCGCCTCTGACGCCTCCGCGCGCACGAACCGGGAGAAGGGGCTCCACCGCACCGCTGCGGGGAGCCCCTCCGGCGTCCAGGGCGCGTCCGACGAGTCCCGCCGCTCAGCCCCGCTTCACCACCGGCCTGACCGGCGGCGCCGAGGCGTCGATCGCCGCCAGCGAGCGGCGCACCTGGTTGCGGTCCGTGGTGTACCAGAACTCCGGCATCGAGGACCGGAAGAAGCTCCCGTACCGCTTGGTCTCCACCCGCGGGTCCAGCACCGCGACCACGCCCCGGTCGTCCGCCGCGCGCACCAGCCGGCCCGCGCCCTGCGCCATCAGCAGCGCCGCGTGCGTCGCCGCGACGGCCATGAAGCCGTTCCCGCCGCGCTGTTCGACGTCCTTCTGGCGGGCACTCATCAGCGGGTCGTCCGGTCGGGGGAACGGGATGCGGTCCATCACGACCAGCTGGCAGGCCGAGCCGGGCACGTCCACGCCCTGCCAGAGCGAGAGCGTGCCGAACAGGCAGGTGGACGCGTCCGAGGCGAACTCGCGGATCAACTCGCCCAGGGTGTCCTCCCCCTGGAGCAGGATCCGGTTGTCCAGCCGCTCCCGCAGCGCCTCGGCGGCGGTCTGGGCGCCACGCATCGAGGAGAACAGGCCCAGCGTGCGCCCGCCGGCCGCGCCGATCAGCTCGGCCAACTCGTCCAGCATGTCGGGCCGTTCCGGATCGCGTCCGGGATCGGCGAGGTGCCGGGCGACGTACAGGATGCCCTGCTTGGGGTACTTGAACGGCGAGCCGACGTCGATCCCCCGCCAGTGCGGCACCGCGTCCTCGCCGAAGCCCGGTTCCGGGTTGTCCCCGGGGGTGCGCTCGTCCGGCAGCCGGGCCTCCGAGGGCAGGCCGACCGAGGCGGCGACGCCGTTGAAGTCCCCGCCGAGCTTGAGGGTGGCCGAGGTGAGCACCACCGAGCGCTCCTTGTACAGGCCCTCGCGCAGCAGCCCGGAGACGCTGAGCGGGGCGACCCGCAGCGAGGCCGTACCCATCCCGAAGCGGTCGCTGCGCTCGATCCAGACCACGTCGTACTCGGAGTCCTCCAGCAGCCGCTCGGCGGTCTCGTGCAGCGACTCGGCGGAGGCCATCGCCTGCTTGCGGACGGCGTCCTCGTCGCTGAGGCCCTTGTCGCGGGTCTCGCCGAGGGAGCTGATCACCTGGCGCGCGGCGTCCCGGATCGCGGTGACCGCGTACGCCAGATACTCGGGCAGCTCCTCGACCCGGCCGGGCTGGGCGGTCTCCATCAGGCCGTGGTAGTTCTCGGCGGCGGCCTGCAGGGCGTCCACGGCCTTCTCGTTGGCGAGCCGGGCGGCGCGCTTGACCGCCCGGTTGACCGCGCCGACGGTCAGCTCGGCGGTGGCCGCGCCGGTGACCCGGTTGACCAGTTCGTGCGCCTCGTCGACGATCAGCAGCCCGTGCTCGGGCAGCACCGGCGCGCCCTCGATCGCGTCGATCGCGAGCATCGCGTGGTTGGTGACCACGACGTCCGCCAGCTTGGCCCGCTCCCGGGCCTTCTCCGCGAAGCACTCCTGCCCGTACGCGCAGCGGGTGGCGCCCAGGCACTCCTTGGAGGTGACCGCCAGCTGGGCCCAGGCCTTGTCGGAGACGCCGGGGCTGAGGTCGTCCCGGTCCCCGGTGTCGGTCTCCTCGGCCCACTCGCGCAGCCGCAGCACGTCCTGCCCGAGCTTGCTGGCGGGCCCGCCGAGCGCCTCGGCCGCGTCGAACAGGCCCTCGCCCTCGTCGCTCGGGGTGCCCTCGTTGGCCCGGTGCAGGCACAGGTAGTTGGAGCGGCCCTTGAGCATCGCGAACAGCGGGCGGCGGCGGAGCACCGGGTGCAGCGCCTCGACGGTGCGCGGCAAGTCCCGTTCGACCAGCTGGCGTTGCAGCGCCAGAGTGGCGGTGGCGACCACCACGCGGTCCCCGTGGGCGACCGCCGGCACCAGGTAGGCGAGGGACTTTCCGGTGCCGGTGCCGGCCTGGACGAGCAGGTGCTCGGCGTTGTCGACGGCGTCGGCGACGGCCTCGGCCATCCGGACCTGGCCGGGCCGCTCGACGCCGCCGACGGCCGCCACCGCGGCGTGCAGCAGGTCGGGAATGCGCGAGCGCGGGACGGCGGTGGCTTCCTCGACGTCGACGGCGGCGTCGCCATCCTCGCCTGGGAGCTCGGTCGCGCCGGGGAGCTGGGATTCGGAGTCGTTCGTCATGACCCTCCCAGCCTACGGGGCAGGGGTGACAATCCGGCTCCGTCGCCCGGGAAGATCCGCCTCCAGGGTCACCAGGGCGTTCGGGACGGTCCCGTACCGGGCGGCGTGCGGGCGGTGCGGGCGGTCCTGGTAGCCGTCGAGCAGCAGCCGGTTGCGGTTGAGGCAGAGCCGGTCGATCCGGGGCCGGAACAGGTCGAACAGCTCGAAGCGCTCGCGCAGCCCGGGGAAGCGGTCCTGGTAACGGCGGACCTCGGCGCGCAGCAGGGCCCAGAACTCGGCCTCGGGCAGCCCGGTCTGCGCCTCCAGCAGCGGGGCGAGGAAGCGGAAGACGCCGATGAACAGCCCGGAGTGGATGAACTGGCAGAGCTCCTGCGGGCCGTCCCGCAGCAGCACGTCGTCGACCTCGGCGGGCAGGCCGCGCAGTTCGGGCAGGTCCTGGTCGCTGAGGTTGACGTCGTCGACGAAGTCCTTGACCGCGAGCCGGGCGGGGACGTCGTGCTCGTCGAAGACGACGATGGCGTTCTCGCCGTGCGGGGAGAAGACCAGCCCGTACCGGTAGAGGAAGTGCAGCAGCGGCGGCAGCATGGCGCCGAACAGCCGGCCGGTCCACGCGGCGGCGGTGAGGCCGGAGCGGGCGATCAGTTCGGCGGCGAGGGCCCGGCCGTCGGAGCCGGTCTGCAGCAGGGCGGCCAGCGTGCGGGCGCGTTCGCCGCCGGTCAGGAAGGGGCCGAGCGGTTCGCGCCAGATCGCGCCGAGGAGTTCCTTGTACTGGTACGGCGCCTCGGGCAGCTCGCGGTAGAGCGGGTGGTCGACGGTGACGGAGGCGATCTCGCCGAGCAGGATCACCCGACACTCCTCGCGCAGGTACGGGTCGGCGTCGCGCAGGCCGTGGATCCAGGCGGTGACGGCGGGCGCGGCGAGGGTGCGTTCGGTGGGCAGGCCGCGCCAGACCAGGGTGTTGAGGATGGACAGCGGCAGTTTGACGGTGCAGCGCTCGGGGTGGGCGGTGTTGAAGAAGGAGCGGATGGACTGCTGGGGCAGCCGTGGGTCGCCGTCGGAGGGCAGCGGGACGATCTCGCCGGAGGCGATCCAGGGCGCGAACAGCGGGACGACCGTCTCGTCCCACTGCCAGGGGTGGACGGGCAGCAGCAGGTAGTCGTCGGCGGCCGGGCCGAGGGCGGCGCGCAGCGCGTCCGGGTCGTCGAGTTCGCGGGCGTACAGCTGCTCGGGCCGCTCCAGGCCGGGTACGCCGCGGTACTCGGCGAGCCGGCGGTGGACGGCGATCCAGGGCAGCGGGCGCGGGGTGCGGGCCTCCGGGGTCCAGCGGGCGGCGTCGGCGGCGGAGAAGCCGATCCGGCCCTTGTTGGGGACGATCCAGGGGTGGCCGTTCTGGCGGCCCTCCAGGGCGGGGTGGTCGAGGTCGGCGAGTTCGGCGGCGGTGAGCGCGGTGGCGAGCTGGTGCGCGTCGGCGGTCAGGGTGGCGGTGAGTTCGCGGATCAGGTGGCCGGTGGTCTCGCCGCGCAGTCCGAGGGCGTGCCGGGCGTGCGGGAGGAAGCGCAGCGGGTCGAGGCCGTCCGGGTCGGAGCAGCGGACCGACGCCGGGTCGACCTGCCAGCTTCCGTAGGCGCCGCGGCGGGCGGTGAAGCGGTATTCGGCCTCGGGCAGCCAGAGCAGGTACTCGCCGTCGGCGGCACCGCGGACGGGGGTGAGCAGTTCCTCGTAGGCGAACTCGCCGAGCATCTTGGCCAGCAGGGCTCGGCCGGCCCGCCGCCAGTGCCCGGCGGTCAGGTGCGGGGGCAGGTACAACGGCGGTTCAGCGGCCGGCGGTTGCGGCACGGGTCAGCTCCTGGGGGCGGGGGACGACGGGGGTGCTCTCGGTGGGGGCGTGCTCCGTGGGGGGACGCTCGGCGGCGGGCGTGCGCCCGACGACGGGGACGGCCCCGGGCGGCGCGAAGCCGGTCCAGGCGGTGCGGGTGGGTAGCCGCTGGACGGTCCGGCCGGTGACGGCGTTGAGGATCACGGCGGCCCGGTGGGCGCCGAGGCCCAGGTCGGGGGTGCCGACGCCGTGGGTGTGCAGTTCGGCGTTCTGGACGTAGAGGCCGCCGGTGAGTTCGGGCCGGGTGGCGACCCGGTGGTCGAGGTCGACCCGGTAGCGCCCGTCCCGGTCCCAGTCGATCAGCCGGGCCAGCGGTTCGAGCGCGGCCGGGCGGGCGGCCCGGTAGCCGGTGGCGAGCACCACGGCGTCGGTGCGCAGGAGGCGTTCGGAGCCGGAGTCGGCGTGCCGGCAGCGCAGTTCGAGGCCGCCGCAGGGGCCGGGACGGGCCTCGGTGACGGCGGTGCCGGGGGTGATCTCGACCGGGGCGGTGTCGATCGGGGCGCCGATGGTGCGCTCGTAGAGGTGGTCGTGGATCTCGGCGAGGGTCTCGGCGCTGGCGGCCTTGTGCAGCTGCCACTGGGCGCTGACCAGGGCGTCCCGGACGGGTTCGGGCAGGCTGTGGAAGTAGCGGGTGTAGTCGGGGGTGAAGTGCTCCAGGCCGAGCTTGGAGTACTCCATGGGTGCGAGCGCCCTGGTCCGGGTGAGCCAGCGCAGCCGGACGCCGTCGCCCTCGTGGCGCCGGAGCAGGTCGAGGAAGACCTCGGCACCGGACTGCCCGCTGCCGATCACGGTGATGTCGCGGGCGCCGGCGAGGTCGTCGCGGCGGTCCAGGTAGTCGGCGGAGTGGAAGGCGTGCGGGTGGCCGTCGAGGGCGGTGAAGGCCTCGGGCAGGACGGGCCGGGTGCCGACGCCGAGGGCGAGGTTGCGGGCGTGCACCTCGGTCCGGCGCCCGGTCGCGGTGTCGGTCAGCTCGGCCCGGAACAGGCCGCCCCCTCCCGGGCCGGCGACCCAGTGCAGGGCGGTGACCTCGGTGCCGAAGCGGCAGCTGTCGAGCCGTTCGGCGGCCCAGCGGCAGTAGTGGTCGTACTCGCGGCGGGGCAGGTGGAAGCGCTCGGCGAAGTAGAACGGGAAGAGCCGGTCCTGCTCGCGCAGGTAGTTGAGGAAGGACCACGGGTTGGTCGGGTCGACGAGGGAGACCAGGTCGGCCAGGAACGGCACCTGCATCCGGGCCCCGTCCACCAGCATGCCGGGGTGCCAGCGGAACTCCGGACGCTGGTCGCAGAAGAGCGTGCGCAGGCCGGGGACGGGGTCGGCGAGCGCGGCGAGCGAGAGGTTGAAGGGGCCGATGCCGACGCCGAGCAGGTCGTACGGCGGCTGGGGTGCGGGGGTGTCCACGAGGGTGTCCTAGGCGGGGAGGGGGAGCCGGGCGCGGATCATCAGGGCGGCGCGCTTGTCGGGCAGGTCGAGTTCGGCGTCCGACCGGAATCCGGCCCGTTCGAAGGCCCGGACGGAGCGCCGGTTGCGGACGTCCGGTTCGGCGACGACCCGCTCGCAGCACGGGCGTCGCCGCAGGATCCGCTCGGCGAGGGCGGCCAGCAGGACGGCACCGAGGCCCCGGCCGCGGCTCTCGGCGGGGCCGAGCAGCAGGTGGACGCCGGTGTCGTGCGGGCGGGCCGGGTAGTGCCGGGCGAGCGGGTCGAGGTCGGCGCGGTAGACCTCCCAGTAGCTCATCGGGGCCCCGTCGAGCAGGCCGAGGCAGGGCACGCTGCGGCCGTCGCCGTCCAGTTGGGCCCGGAGGTGCCGTTCGGTGACGTCGGGCGGACCGGCGAGCTCCCAGAACGCGGCGATCTCGGGGTCGTTCATCCACCCGGCGAGCAGGTCCAGGTCGGCGGGCAGCCGGACCGGGCGGAGCCGGAACTCGCCGACCGGGGTGGGGATCGCGCCCCACCCCGGCAGGTCGTCGAGCATGCTCATGCGCCCGCCAGCGGGTTGGGGATGTCCACGTAGACGGACTGGGTGGCGACCGGGCCGACCAGTTCGTCCAGGCCGTTGATCCGGGTGAGCAGGTTGGCCTTGCAGGGCAGGGTGGGCGCGTCGAGCAGCAGCGCGGGCAGCGCCGAGCCGGTGGCGGCGGCCCGCGGGCCGGCCAGGAACCGGCGCAGCCCGGCCAGCAGGACGGCCTCGTCGGCGAGCCCCTGGCTGCCGAAGGCGCCGACCAGGCCGAGGACGTGGTTGATGCCGAGGTAGTACGCGAAGTGGTGGTCGATCACCTCGTCCGGCAGGAAGGTGTCGCTGTGCGCGCCGAGCCCGGGCAGCCGCGCGGTGAGCCGGTCGGCGGCGCCCTCCCGGTAGTAGTAGCCCTGGTTGTCGCGGTAGCGGCCACCGCTGGGCCAGCCGTCGGCGTCGAGCAGGACGAGGCTGTTCTGCTGGTGGGCCTCCAGGGCGATGCCGGCCCGGCCGTCCAGCCACAGGACGGGCAGCACGACGGCGTCCAGGTAGCGCAGGAACCATTCGGCGGCGACGGTCCGGAGCGGGCGGCCGCAGCGCGCGGCGAGCGCCCGCAGGGTGTCGCCGAGCCGGGACGGGACGGCGTCGCCGGTGCCGAGCGGCTGTTCGGCGACGAACCCGGCGACGCACAGCGCGCGGTCGGCGGGGGCGAAGGGCTGGGCGCGCAGCACGGTGTCCAGGCCCCCCGGGTCGCCGAGGCCGGGGTGGTCGACGCCGATCCAGGCCGGGTCGCGCACGATGTCGAAGCCGGGGTGGGCGGCCCGCCACTCGGCGGCCAGGCCGCTCTCCAGCAACCGGTGCACCTCCAGGCCGCGGTGGAGTTCCTTGCGCAGGTTCTCCCGGCGGGAGTTGGTGATCCGCAGGCCGAGCGAGAGCTTGAGCATCCACGGGGTGCCGGGCCGGTAGACGGTGCGCACCGAGGAGGTGGGGTGCCAGGGTTCGCCGGCCGGGCCGAGGTCGTGCAGCAGCCCGTCGGCGAGCAGGGCGGCGACGGCCGGGCGGTGGGCGAGTTCGCGGGCCTGCCAGGGGTGCAGGGGCAGGGCGGCGGTGCCGGGCGGCAGGGCCGCGTGGCCGCCGAGCAGGCCGGCGGTGATCCGGTCGGCGCTCTCGGTGAGGGCGGAGCCGGCGGCGAGCAGGTCACGGTGCACCGCGTACCAGTGGAGTTGGAAGGAGCCGTGCAGTTCGGGCGAGTAGGCGGCGCTCTGGGCCGGGCCGAGGCCGTCGCGGCTCTTCGGGGTGGGGTGCAGCGGGTGGCCGAGCAGCAGGGACTGCTCGGCGGCGAGGAAGTGCGAGCGCTCCGGGCCGCCGGAGGGGGCGGCGGTGCGGCGGTGGGCGAGGATGTCGGCGGTGCGGACGACCGAGTCGGCGACCCGGGCGGCGAGGTCGGCGACCTGCCCGGGGTCGGGGCGGTCGGCGGCCGCGGCGGCGAGCAGCGCGGCCGTGGTGACGGCGTCCACGGGGGCGTCGGCGGTGCCCTCGCCGGCCGAGAGGACGGCGGGGCCGAACCGGTGCCAGCCGGCGGGCGACCAGTAGCGGACGGGGGCGGAGAGCCGGGCGGCGCCGCCGAGGACGGCGATCCGCAGCCGGCCGTCGGGGCCGGGACGGGCGCCGGTCTCGCGCGTCCAGCAGCGCAGCAGGGCTTCCAGCGCGGCCTGTTCGGCGGCGACGGCGGGGTCCGGGTGCAGCAGCGGGTCGGGCTCGGCCGACCGGTCCGCGTGCAGCAGCGGGTCGGGCGGGGCTCCGGTGAGGGCGGTGCTCAAGGCTGCTCCTTGGGGCGCGTGGGGGTGCGGACGCGCACGGGTGGTGGAGGGGATTCGGCGGGCGCTCGCACCATCGCGTCAGGTAAGGGTTACCTATCCCCGACGGGTGATCACAAGGTCGGCTCACTCGTCCAGGTGAAGATCGGGGATTGTCCTCCACCGGGGCGGACCGTCCTGCTGGGCCGACGAGCCGACTGCGGCCACGTCACGGATCGGTGACCTCCGGTCAGGGCCGGAACCCGGGGGGCGGCCGTCGCCGTCCTGGTGACCGGTGGAAGACTCCACAGCGGCGAGCCGCCGCACGACAACCCGATCGAGCCCAGGGGGAAGCGCACAGATGCCATCGATCCACCGGTCAGCCATGGCCGTCGCCCTCGTCACGGGGACGCTGCTCGCGGCGAGCGCCTGCGGGCCGGACGGCCCGGCGGGCGGTGGCGGCACCGCCGCGCCGCCGCCCGCCTCCGCGAACCCGACCAGCACCGCCGCGGGCAGCGGCGGCGTGATCGGCGGGATCACCCTCCCGTCGGGCATCCCGACCAGCCTGCTGGAGGGCCTGCCGAAGAGCTGGGACGACCTGAAGAAGTGGAAGTTCGAGGACTGGGACTCCTGGGCGTCCAAGCACGTCTTCAACAACCCCGTGGTGAAGGACTTCTGGAACCCGGACAAGATGGGCGATTCCAAGCCCGCCGAGCCGGCCCCGCCCACCGCCAAACCGGCCACCGACGACGGCGTGACCGACCCCGATCCGCCGGCGGTCAAGGCGGTGCCGGTGCCCCGCCCGTACACCAAGCAGCCGTCCGGGAAGGTGTTCTTCAGTGCCCAGGGCGGCCGGGGCAACTGCTCCGCGACGGTGATCACCGACCCGCAGCACCCGGGCAAGAGCAACCTGGTCTGGACGGCGGGCCACTGCGTGCACTCGGGCAAGGGCGGCGACTTCTACAAGGACCTGGTCTTCGTGCCCGCCTACAACAACTCGGGTGCCTCCAGCGGTGGCAAGAAGGCCCCGCTGTCCGAACTGGCCCCGCTGGGCACCTGGTGGGCCGACCTGGTCACCACCTCGCCGCAGTGGATGGTCGAGGGCGGCGGCAGCGGTGACGCCGCGAACCAGTACGACTTCGCCGTCATGCGGGTGCACAACCAGAACGACACCGGCAAGTCGCTGGAGGAGACGGTCGGTTCGGCCGTCCCGGTCTGGTTCGACGCGCCGCGCGACAAGGTGTCCGTCGCGGCGGTCGGCTACCCGCTCTCCAAGCCGTTCGACGGCCAGGAGTTGTACAAGTGCGAGGGCGGCAGGCCGACCCGGCTGTCGTTCGACCCGAAGCGCCCGTCGATGCTCACCATCGGCTGCACCATGACCCAGGGCGCCAGCGGCGGCGGCTGGTTCGCCACCATGCCGGACGGGAAGACCGCCCTGGTCAGCAACACCTCCATCGGCACCCAGGACCACACCTCGCTGAGCGGCCCGTACCTGGAGGAGGTCGCCAAGCAGGCGCTGGACTGGATCTCCAAGAAGCCGTAGCCCTGAGACCTGTCAGACAAAGCCCTAGCCGTACGGGCGGCGGAGGCCGCCCCCGGGGGACGATGCACCATGCCGAAGCACACCGGCCGCGCACCGCGGCGCCGACCCGCACCGGTCGGCGCCGCGGTGCTCGTCGTGCTCGCCCTCGCCGCGACCGCCTGCGGGCCGGACGACTCCGGCGCCGCCGCGGCCGCCCCGCCGCCGACCCTCCCCAGGTCGGCCCCCACCAGCCTGGGCGACCTGGCGGGCTGGAAGCTGGAGGACTGGGGCCGGTTCGTCGCCGACAGCGGCTTCGCCAACGAGGTGGCCCCGGGCTTCTGGTCGACCGCCCGGATGGCGGCCGCCAAGGGCCGGCCCACCCCGGAGTACCCGCTCACCGCCGCGCCGGGCGACGACCGGCCGGCCACCCCGCCGGCCGCCGTCGCGGCCACCCCGCAGCCGCACCCGTACGGCCCGGCCGGCGCCGTGGTCGGCCGACTCTTCGTCACCACGCCCCAGGGCGACGCGGCCTGTTCCGGCACGGTGGTATCCGACCCGGTCAACCCGGGCCGCAGCAACCTCGTCTACACCGCCGCGCACTGCCTGCACGACGGCAAGGGCGGCAACTGGCTGAAGAACATCGTCTTCGTACCCGGCTTCAACCGGGACGGCCAGGCGGTCCGCGGCCGGCCGTTCACCGAGCAGCAGGCCGCCCCGTACGGCCGGTGGACGGCGGTGCGTGCGCTGGTGTCGCCGACCTGGCTCAAGGAGAGCGGCGTCGGCGCCCACCACCAGTACGACTACGGGATCATCCGGGTGCGCGGCGAGGGCGACTCCGGCACCTCGCTGGAGGAGGCGGTGGGTGGATCGGTGCCGGTCTGGTTCAACGCCCCGCGCGACCAGATCACCTCGGCCGCCTCCTACGGATACCCGGCCGAGCGGCCGTTCGACGGCCTGGAGCTCGACCGCTGCGACTCCCCGGTCCCGCCGGCCAGGATCTCCTTCGACCGGACCCGCCCGCCGATGTACGTGCTCGGCTGCAGCATGACCGGCGGCTCCAGCGGCGGCGGCTGGTTCATCACCAAGGACGGCAAGCCCAACCTGATCAGCGTCACCGCGATCGGCAACCGCAACCCGTCCGCGCACCTGGCCGGCCCCTCGCTGCAGGACCAGGCGAAGCAGGCCTTCGACTACTTCGCCAAGAACGTGAAGTAGCCCCGGCCCGCGAAGACCCACAGCCGCACCCGCGAGGGGCCCCCGGACTCGCGTCCGGGGGCCCCTCGTCGGCTCGGCGCCTCAGCCCTGCAGCGCCACCGCGTAGCGCTCCAGCTCGGCGGCCAGCTCGGCCGACACCTTGGCGTGCACCAGCGTGCCCTCGCCGGTGTGCTCGGTGGCGAGCAGCTCGCCCTCGGCGTGCACCCGGGAGACCAGCCCGCCCTGGGTGTAGGGCACCAGGGCCCGCACCTCGACCGCCGGGCGCGGCAGCTCGTCGTCGATGAGCTTCAACAGCTCCTCGATGCCCGCGCCGCTGCGGGCCGACACCACGATGGCGTGCGGCTCGCGGCGCAGCAGGCGCTGCAGCACGTGCGGATCGGCGGCGTCCGCCTTGTTGATCACCACGATCTCCGGCACGTTCTGCGCGTCGACCGAGACGATGACCTCGCGGACGGCGGCCAGCTGCGTCTCCGGCTCGGGGTGCGAGCCGTCGACCACGTGCAGGATGAGGTCCGCGTCGGCGACCTCCTCCATGGTCGAGCGGAACGCCTCGACCAGGTGGTGCGGCAGGTGCCGGACGAAGCCGACGGTGTCGGCCAGGGTGTAGACCCGCCCGCTCGGGGTCTGGGCCCGGCGCACGGTCGGGTCCAGGGTGGCGAACAGGGCGTTCTCCACCAGCACGCCGGCACCGGTGAGCCGGTTGAGCAGGGAGGACTTGCCGGCGTTGGTGTACCCGGCGATGGCCACCGACGGCACCTGGTGGCGCTTGCGCTCCTGGCGCTTGGTGTCGCGGCCCTTCTTCATCTCGACGATCTCCTTGCGGAGCTTCGCCATCTTCTCGCGGATCCGGCGCCGGTCGGTCTCGATCTTGGTCTCACCGGGACCACGGGTGGCCATGCCGCCGCCGGACGAGCCGGAGCCGCCACCACCCATCTGCCGGGACAGCGACTGACCCCAGCCGCGCAGCCGGGGCAGCATGTACTGCATCTGGGCGAGCGAGACCTGCGCCTTGCCCTCCCGGGACTTGGCGTGCTGGGCGAAGATGTCCAGGATCAGGGCCGTCCGGTCGACGACCTTGACCTTGACCACGTCCTCCAGCTGGATCAGCTGGCCGGGGGTGAGCTCACCGTCGCAGACCACGGTGTCGGCGCCGGTCGCGGCGACGATGTCGCGCAGCTCCTTCGCCTTGCCGGAGCCGATGTAGGTGGCGGCGTCGGGCTTGTCGCGGCGCTGGATCACACCGTCCAGCACCTCGGAGCCGGCCGTCTCGGCGAGCGCGGCGAGCTCGGCCATCGAGTTCTCCGCCTCCTCCAGCGTGCCGTCGGTCCAGACGCCGACGAGCACCACGCGCTCCAGGCGGAGCTGGCGGTACTCGACCTCGGTGACGTCCTCGAGTTCGGTGGAGAGGCCGGCGACCCGGCGCAGGGCGGCACGCTCGCTGCGGTCGTACTGGTCGCCGTCGTAGTGGTGGCCGAGGTCCTCGTCGATGGCCGCGAGATCCTCGTCCATGAGGGCTTCCGCCCGCAGACCGTCGAGGCGGCGCGGGGCGTCGGCGTGGTCGCGGGTGTCGGACGTGGAGGTCATTCTGTCCTTTGGTCGCTGGTGCGGGTGGCCGGTGGGGACCGCACGTACGGTCCTACCCGGAGTCTGCCCAGCTGCCGCCCCGGTTACCGTCCGGGCGAGGTGAGCTACCCCTCAGGTCCTTGGGCGCCACCGGGGCTCCTGTGCCCTGAGAACGCCGTGGACCGGCCGTGAATTCCCCATGATGGTCGCACGCCCGGCGCCGGCCGGTCATCCCCATTTCCCCCGGGTTCCCGGGCACCGCCGCCCTCGGGGGCCTGCGGCCGGCTCACGTCGTACACCCCGGAGACCCTGAGCATCGCCCGCATCAGCGTGGGCAGCGCGGCCGGCTCGGGCAGTTCGACGGTGTAGGTGTGCCGGACCCGCAGCTCCTGCGGCGGCTCGACCTCGGCCGAGACGATGCCGACTCCCTCGGCGGAGATGGCCGCCGTGAGGTCGGCGAGCAGCCGGGGCCGGTTGAGCGCCTCGGCCCGCAGGGTCGCCCGGTGGCCGTCCGCCGGGGCGCCCTCCGGCTGCCAGCGGACGTCCAGCTCCGCGCGCCCGGCCGCGCGCATCCGCTCCCCGGCCGGACAGCCGGTGCGGTGCACGGCGACGGCGCCGCCGCGGATCGGGTAGCCGACCACCTCGTCCGGCGGGACGGGCGTGCAGCAGCGGGCCAGCCGCACGGGCGCCCCGGGCCGGCCGGCCACCGCGACCGGGGCCGACCGGCGCTCGGCGGCCCGGTGCGCGGGCGGGGCGGGCTGGCCGCTGGAGGGGCCGGTGCGCACCACCGGCAGCCGCGCCGGATGGTCGGCGAGCCAGCGTTCGATGGCCAGCCGGGCGGCCGGGGTCCGGGCGTGCGCGAGCCACTCGGGCGAGGGGCCGGAGGGTTCGGCGGCGCGCGGCCCGTCCTCGGTGTGCACGCTCCCGGTGGGCAGCGTCTCGGTGAGCACGGCGAGCCGGTCGCCGTCCTGCAGGACGGTGGAGAGCGCGGTGAGCCGGCCGTTGACCCGGGCGCCGATGCAGCGGTGGCCGGTCTCCTCGCCGAGCAGGTAGGCGGCGTCCACGCAGGTGGCGCCGGCCCTCAGCTGAAGCGTTTCGCCGCACTCCGTCACGACGGTGATCTCGCGGTCGCCGGCCAGGTCGGCGGTGAGCGCGGACCAGAAGGCGTCCGGGTCCGGGGTCTCCTGCTGCCACTCCAGCAGCCGGCTGAGCCAGCCCGGCCGGGCCGGGTCGGTGCGGTCGAGCTCGTCGGCGTCCTGGACGGCGCCGGCCGGCTCCGGGTCGCCGAGCGCGACCACCCCGGTCTCGGCGACCTCGTGCATCCGCCGGGTGCGCACCAGCACCTCGACGACCGTGCCGCCGGTCAACGCCACGGCGGTGTGCAGCGACTGGTACAGGTTGAACTTGGGAGCGGCGACGAAGTCCTTGAACTCGCCGGGCAGCGGCGTCCAGCAGGTGTGCAGTTCGCCGAGCACGGCGTAGCAGTCGGCGTTCTCCTCGACCACCACCAGCAGCCGCCCGAAGTCGGCCGGCTGCGGCCCCTGCGGCTGCCCGTCCCGCCCGGGCGCGGCGGCCCGCTTGAGCAGCACCCGGTGCAGCGAGACGCAGTGCCGGGGCCGGACGGTGACCTCGGCGGCCACCCCGGTCTCGGCCAGCTGGCGGGCCAGCAGCCGGGCGAAGGGTTCCAGCAGGGCGTCCGGCCGGCTCTCGTGGCCGGACATCAGGGCCCGGGTGCGGGCGTACTCCTCGGGGTGCAGGGTGGCGAAGACGATGTCCTCCAGCTCCGCCTTGAGGACCTGGATGCCGAGCCGTTCGGCCAGCGGGATCAGCACGTCCCGGGTGACCTTGGCGATCCGCACCTGGCTGGCCGGCTTCATGTGCCGGATGGTGCGCATGTTGTGCAGCCGGTCGGCGAGCTTGATCACCATCACCCGGACGTCGTCCCCGGTGGCGACCAGCATCTTGCGGAAGGTCTCGGCCTCGGCGGCGGCGCCGAAGTCGACCTTCTCCAACTTCGTCACCCCGTCGACCAGATAGGCGACTTCGGGCCCGAACCCGGCGCCGACCTGATCCAGCGTCAACTCGGTGTCCTCGACGGTGTCGTGGAGCAGTGAGGCGACCAAGGTGGTGGTCCCGGCGCCGAGTTGGGCCAGGATCATGGTGACGGCCAGCGGATGGGTGATGTACGGCTCGCCGCTCTTGCGCTTCTGGCCGCGGTGGCTGGCCTCGGCGAGCCGGTACGCCCGGGCGAGCAGGCCGAGGTCGGCCTGCGGATGGTGTTCGCGGTGGACCCGGACCAGCGGTTCGAGGGCGTCCGGGACGGGCGGCCGGCCGGTGGCCAGCAGGGCGGCCCGCCCGGCCCGGCCGAGCGCGGCCCGGCCGAGTTCCCCCAGGGGCCGCCTGGCCCCGGCTTGCCGTGCGGACGTCGGCTGCCCCGTCAGGGGCTGCCCGGCTTCGATGGTCATCGGCGCACCTCCGGCAGCGATCACCGGCCGCCACCCCGCCGAGGGGCGCCTTCCCGGTGGTCCATGCTACCGAGCAGAGCACGTTCCGCGTTGCCTTGCTTCCCGTCCGCGACAGGCGTCACCCGAACGGGCGGATTCGCCGCCGTACGAAATGGGCAAACCGGGCCGTCAGCCCGTCAGCTCGGCCCACCAACGGGCGTCGATCTCGCCGGCGGCCACGATCACCGCCGGGCCGGTCTTCTCGATCCGGCCGTCCGGGTGCTCGGTGATGACCAGTCGGCCGCCCGGCACGTCCACGGTGTAGGTGGCCGGCTCGCCGGTGACCGCCGGGTCGACGCCGTCCCGGCGGATGGCGGCCACCGCGACGGCGCAGGTGCCGGTGCCGCAGGAGCGGGTCTCGCCGGAGCCGCGCTCGTACACCCGCATGGCGACGTGCCGCGGCCCGCGGTCCACCACGAACTCGACGTTCACGCCCTCCGGGTAGGCCCCTTCGGGGGTGGTGAGCGGCGCGGAGTACAGGTCCCCGGCGTCGTCCAGGCTCGCCACGAAGGCCACCGCGTGCGGGTTGCCCATGTTGACGTTCAGCGCGGGCCAGCGCCGCGCGCCGACCGCGACCTCGACGCCGTCCGGCCCGGGCAGCCGGGCCCGGCCCATGTCGACGGTGACCTCGCCGGGCGTGCCGTCCGCGGCGTCCTCGGCGACCCGCACCGTCCGCACCCCGGCGCGGGTGGCGATCGCCAGCTCGCCGGGCTCGGCCAGGCCGGCCTCGACCAGGTAGCGGGCGAAGACCCGCACGCCGTTGCCGCACATCTCGGCGATGCTGCCGTCGGAGTTGCGGTAGTCCATGAACCACTCGGCCCGGTCGGCCTGGTCCGCGGCGGCCGGGTCGGCGGCGGAGCGCACCACGCGCAGCAGCCCGTCCCCGCCGATCCCCGCCCGCCGGTCGCACAGCGCGGCAACGGCCGCGGGGCCGATCGCCAGCTCGCCGTCCGGGTCCGGGACGATGACGAAGTCGTTCTGGGTGCCGTGCCCCTTGAAGAAGGGAACGCCGACCGGCTGCGGGGAGGATGCGCTCACCCTCCCGATGGTACTGAACCGGTGCGCCCGCCACCGGGCCGGTCCGATGGGCGGATCAGCGCAGGTAGGCGACCCGCCAGACGGCCAGCACGCAGGCCGCCAGCGCGATCAGGGTGTAGGCCACGATCGCCTTCCAGCCGGCCCGCTGCCCGGAGCCGCGGCGCGGCAGGCCCGGCCACTTGTACCCGGCGTGCCGCGCGGCCATCGCGCCCCAGCCGACCGAGGCGGCGGTGAACAGCAGCCCGAGCATGCCGACCATGGTGGAGCGCGCCCCGGCCGAGCCGAAGGCGAGCGGGAAGGCGAACATCAGCGAGCCGAGGGTGCCCAGCAGGGCGATCGGCAGGGTCTGCCACCAGCGGAGCCGGCGCAGCGGTCGGATCTCCCGCTCGTGCACCGCGCCCGCCGGGGTGCGGGTGTCCAGGGCGGGCAGCGCGACCGCGTACGAGGTGGGCGCGTCCAGGTCGGTCAGCACGGGCAGGTCGCCCCTCGTCGACTCGTCGGCCGGTGCGGTGACACTCCCGCTCTGACCCGATTCGGGGCCGGTACCCGTCGACACGCGGCCTCCCCTGACAGTTCGACACGAGCGGACTCGCGGTCGGGCACGGTCGGCCCGCGCGGCCGACCCCTACGGCTTCGATGATGGCATGTCCAGACGGGCGTTCCGGGCCTGACCGGCGTCGACGGGTGATCCGTGGCCATCACGTGATCGGCCCGTGACCGCCGGTTCGTCCTGCACGGCCACCTGCGCGCGCAGGTGCACCGCCGGATTGGCCGGAACCCGTCTACCCGGCCGGAACCTCCTGACGG
Source organism: Kitasatospora sp. NPDC087314 (assembly GCF_044744365.1). Lineage (NCBI taxonomy): Bacteria > Bacillati > Actinomycetota > Actinomycetes > Kitasatosporales > Streptomycetaceae > Kitasatospora > Kitasatospora sp. NPDC087314. The sequence continues at coordinate 43,624 of NZ_JBIUYE010000021.1, read as the reverse complement.
TCGATCAGTTCGAGGGAGCGTTCCAGCAGCTCGACGGGGTCGGTGCCGACCGGGCGGGACAGCCAGTGGATCCTGCCGTCGCGACGGAACCAGGACTCCTGGCGGCGGGCGAAGCGCTTGGTGGCCCGGACGGTCTCGGCCCGCGCCTCGTCCTCGGTGCACTCGCCGGCGAAGTGGTCCAGCACCTGCTGGTAGCCGAGCGCCCGGGAGGCCGTCCGCCCCTCCCGCAGCCCGGTCCGCTCCAGCGCGCGCACCTCGTCCAGCAGTCCGGCCTGCCACATCCGGTCGACCCGCAGCGTGATCCGCTCGTCCAGCTCGGGGCGCGGCACCGCGACGCCGATCTGCACCGCGTCGTAGACGGCGGTGTTGCTCGGCAGGTTGGCGGTGAACGGCTGCCCGGTGATCTCGATGACCTCCAGCGCCCGGACGATCCGCCGCCCGTTGCCGGTCAGGATCGCCTCGGCGGCCGCCGGGTCCAGCTCGGCCAGCCGCCGGTGCAGCGCGTACGGGCCGTCCTGCTCCAGTTCGGCCTCCAGCCGGGCCCGGACCGCCGGGTCGGTACCGGGGAACTCCATCTCGTCGATCGCCGCCCGGACGTACAGCCCGGAGCCGCCGACCAGGACGGGCGTGCGCCCGGCGGCGAGCAGCCGGTCGATCTCGGCCCGGGCCAGCCGCTGGTACTCGGCGACGCTGGCGGCCTCGGTGACGTCCCAGACGTCCAGCAGGTGGTGCGGCACTCCCCCGCGTTCGGCCGTGGTGAGCTTGGCGGTGCCGATGTCCATGCCCCGGTACAGCTGCATCGAGTCGGTGTTGATCACCTCGCCGCCGAGGCTGCGGGCGAGGGCGACGGCCAGATCGGACTTGCCGGCGGCGGTCGCGCCGACGATCGAGACGACGCGGGGCTGGACGGTGCGGGAGCTGCTCACCGCTCCAGTCTCGCAAAACCGCCGCCGCACCGGAGACCGGGCTGCCCGCCGGCCCCGACTGCGCGACGATATGACTGTTTCCGGACATTTCCGCAGTTGGAGCCGGTTTGCGAACGGTTCGGCGGCGACGAGCGTTGTGCAGGAGACAGGGAAGAAAGGGTGAGATCGCCATGGGTCTGATGGACAACCTCAAGGGCAAGGCCGGGGAGCTCAAGGACAAGGCCAGTGAGCTCGCGGGCAAGCACAGCGAGCAGATCGAGCACGTGGTGGACAAGGCCGGTGGCGCGATCGACAAGGCGACCAAGGGCAAGTACAGCGACAAGATCGAGCACGGTGCCAGCAAGGCGAAGGGCGCGGTGGACGACTTCGCCCACAAGCCGAAGCCGGGCGACCACGGGCCGGCCGGCGGCAACGGCCAGGGGCCGCAGTCCTGACGTCCCCCGCGGTGCTCAGCTCCAGGAGGCCACCAGGTACCCGACCCCGTACGGGGCGTCCTGGTAGGCGAGCCGCGCGGTGAGGCCGGCGCCCTCCGCGGCGCCGGCCAGTACCTGCCAGGGCGCCCGGCCCTCGGCCTTGAGCTCGGCGGCCAGGGCGGGGTCCAGGGCGGCGAGGGCGGGCAGGTCGGCGGAGCCCAGGGCGGCGGCCAGCACGGCGTCGAAGCCCTCGGCGCGCTCGTCCAGGTAGCCGGGCGCCTTCACCGAGCGGCAGGCGCTGCCGTCGCCCACCACCAGCAGGGCGACCCGGTCGGCCAGCTGGGCCAGGCCCTGGCCGAGCCCGAGCATCCGGTCGGCGGGCGCGTCGGCGGGCACCGCGCAGGCGTGCGTCGGCAGGGTCACCCCGGCGCGCTCCAGCAGCCAGGCGCCGACCGTCAGCGAGGGCGCCAACTCCGGCCCCTCGATCCGGCCGCCGGGCAGCTTGGCGACCAGCGGCACGCCGTAGCGCTGGAAGGAGCCCGCCCCTCCCTCGGTCCACACCTCGGCCGCCGGACCGGCGCCGACCACCACGACCAGGTGCGGGTCGGCCGCGACCAGCGCCGCCAGCGCCTCGTCGCAGGCGGCCCGCAGCGCGTCCAGCTCGGCGGCCGCCCCGGCGGCGACCTCGGGTACGAGCAGCGGCGGACAGGGGCACACGGCGGCGGCTACCAGCATGTGGATCACTCTAACCGCGAACGACGGCGGCCCGGCGGGACTCGAAGATCCCGCCGGGCCGCCGTTCGAAGCGGGCCGTCAGTCGCCGCAACAGCCGCCCGCCGGGGCGACGAGCGGCAGCGCGGCCGGGGCACCGATGGTCGGCAGGCCGAGCATCACCCCGGCCGGCTTGGCCGCGGGCTTGGCCTGGCGCTTCTCCCAGGCGTCGCCGGCCCGGGTGCGGCGCACCGCGAGCGTCGGGCCCTCGGCGAGCAGGTGGTGCGGGGCGGCGTAGGTGATCCCCACGGTCACCATGTCGCCCGGGCGCACCGGCTCGGCCGGCCTGGTGAAGTGGACCAGCCGGTTGTCGGGGGCGCGGCCGGAGAGCCGGTCGGTCCTGTCGTCCTTCTTGCCCTCGCCCTCGGCGACCAGGATCTCCAGGGTCCGGCCGACCTGCTTCTTGTTCTCCTCCCAGGAGATCTCCTCCTGGAGGGCGATCAGCCGGTCGTAGCGGGCCTGCACGACGGCCTTCGGCACCTGGTCCGCCATCTCGGCGGCCGGGGTGCCGGGGCGCTTGGAGTACTGGAAGGTGAAGGCGTTGGTGAAGCGGGCCTCGCGGACGACGTGCATCGTCTGCTCGAAGTCCTCCTCGGTCTCGCCGGGGAAGCCCACGATGATGTCGGTGGAGATGGCCGCGTCCGGCATCGCCGCGCGGACCTTGCCGATGATCCCGAGGAAGCGCTCCTGGCGGTAGGAGCGGCGCATCGCCTTGAGGACGGTGTCCGAGCCGGACTGCAGCGGCATGTGCAGCTGGTGCATCACGTTCGGCGTCTCGGCCATCGCGGCGATCACGTCGTCGGTGAAGTCCCGCGGGTGCGGCGAGGTGAAGCGGATCCGCTCCAGGCCCTCGATCTGGCCGGCGGCGCGCAGCAGCTTGGAGAAGGCCTCGCGGTCGCCCAGGTCGGAGCCGTAGGCGTTGACGTTCTGGCCGAGCAGGGTCACCTCGATGACGCCCTCGTCCACCAGCGCCTCGATCTCGGCGAGGACGTCGCCGGGGCGGCGGTCCTCCTCCTTGCCGCGCAGCGCCGGGACGATGCAGAAGGTGCAGGTGTTGTTGCAGCCGACCGAGATGGCGACCCAGGCGGCGTACGCGGACTCGCGGCGGGTCGGCAGCGTGGAGGGGAAGGTCTCCAGCGACTCCAGGATCTCGACCTGGGCCTTGCGCTCGACCGCGGCCCGCTCCAGCAGCGCCGGCAGGTGGCCGATGTTGTGGGTGCCGAACACCACGTCGACCCAGGGGGCCTTGCGGACGATGGTGTCGCGGTCCTTCTGCGCGAGGCAGCCGCCGACGGCGATCTGCATGCCCTTGTGGCGGGTCTTGACCGGCGCCAGCTGCCCGAGGTTGCCGTACAGCTTGTTGTCGGCGTTCTCCCGCACCGCGCAGGTGTTGAACACGACCAGGTCCGGGTCGCCGTCCTGCCCGGCCTTGACGTAGCCCGCGTCCTCCAGCAGGCCGGACAGCCGCTCGGAGTCGTGGACGTTCATCTGGCAGCCGTACGTGACGACCTTGTAGCTCTTCAATCCGCTCTCACCGCTCACCAGACCAGGGTACGGGCAGCCGCGAAGCGCTTTTCCCCCGCCGTTGCGCGGGCGCTCACCCCCGGGCCCCGGCCCGTTCCTCCCGCCGACCCCTCCCGTTCCGCCGGGCGGCCTGGCAGTATCCCTGCATGGCCCCCACCACCCCGTCCCGTCTCGGCGCCGCCGTCCGCACCGCGGCCCGCAGCCCGTTGTGGCGGGCGGTCCTGGTCCTGGTGCTGCTGGTCGCGGGGCTGGGCGGCTGGTGGCTGTCGGCGGGCCGCTCGCCCGGGTACCCGCGCGGCGAGACGCGCTTCGCGACCGGCGTGCAGCGCGGCGTCTACGACCGGTACGGCCAGTTGCTGGAGGGCCACGTCGCCAAGGCGATGCCGGGGGTACGGCTGGCCCTGGACAACACCGAGGGCTCGGTCGACAACCTGGCCCGGGTGACCAGCGGCCAGGACGACTTCGCGATCGCCACCGCCGACGCCGTCGCCGACTACCAGGGACCCGGCAAGGACCGGCTGCGGGCGATCGCGCGGCTGTACGACGACTACCTCCAGCTGATCGTCCCGGCCTCCTCCCCGGTGCACAGCACGGCCGACCTCAGGGGGCTACGGGTCGGCGTGGGCCTGCCGCAGTCCGGGGTGAACCTGGTGACCAGGCGGCTGCTGGCCGCGGCCGGCCTGGACCCGGACCACGACATCGTCCCGGTGTCGGCGGGCGTCGGCGACGCCGCGGACCAGCTGCGCGAGAAGAAGCTCGACGCCTTCTTCTGGTCCGGCGGCCTGCCGACCAGCGCCCTCACCGACCTGTCCGACCACGTGCGGATCCGGATCGTGCCGCTGGGGGACCTGGCCGGGGCCCTCCACAAGATGGAGGGCGGCGGCACCGACGCCTACCGGGCGGCCACCATGCCCAAGGGCACCTACCCGAACGCCGACCCCAAGGACGCCGTCGCCACCGTGGCCGTGCCCAACCTGCTGATCACCCGGGACGACGTGGACCCGGGCCTGGTCGAGGGCATGACCCGGGCGGTGATCGACAGCCGCGACCAGATCGGCTCCCAGGTGCACGCCGCCCAGCTGGTCGACCTGCGCACCGCCGTCTACACCGACCCGCTCCCGCTGCACGAGGGCGCGGCGCGCTACTACCGCTCGGTGAAGCCGTAGGGGCCACCACCGCCCGGTGACGCCGCAGGGCGCTACCGCGGCACCGCCAGCGTCACCGCGAGCCCGGTCGGCTTGACCGGGGCGAAGCCGAGCGAGCCGCCGCCGGCCGCCAGCAGGGTGCGGGCGATCGACAGGCCCAGCCCGGAGCCGTCCACGTTCTGGTGCCGCGGGCTGCGCCAGAACCGGTCCCCGGCGCGGGGCAGCTCGTCCTCGGCCAGGCCGGGCCCGGCGTCCGTGACGGTCACCGCGACCTCGTCCCGGCGCACCGAGACCTTCAGCCGCACCCGGCTGCCGGCCGGGCCGAACTTGAGCGCGTTGTCCACCACGGCGTCCAGGGCGGAGCCGAAGCCGATCGGGTCGGCCATGCCGAGGGCGAGCGCCGGGCCCTCCCAGCACAGCTCGATCCCGCGCTGCTCGGCCACCGGCCGCCAGGCGTCCACCCGGGCCAGGGTGAGCGCGGCGAGGTCGGTCTGCTCGGGTTCGGGGCGGGCGTGCTCGGCGGTGGCCAGGCCGAGCAGGTCGTCCAGCACCCGGGCCAGCCGGGCGCCCTCCTCCCGGACGCCGCCGAGCTCCTCCTCGTGCCCCTCGGGCAGCTCCAGGCCGAGCACCTCGACCCGCAGCAGCAGGGCCGCCAGCGGGTTGCGCAGCTGGTGCGAGGCGTCCGCGACGAAGGCCTTCTGCTGGTCCATGGCGAGCACCACGTGGTCGGCCATCTCGTTGAACGAGCGGGCCAGCCGCTGCAGCTCGGGCGGCCCGCCGCCGGGCGCGACCCGGGCGGCCATCCGGCCGGTGGCGATGTCGTGGGTGGCCCGGTCGAGGGTGCGGACCGGGCGCAGCACCCACTCGGTGAGCCGGACGGCCAGCAGCACCGCGACGATCATCGCGGCGGCCTCGCCCGCGCCGATCACCAGCCAGCTGTGCAGCATCCGGGTGCGCAGCGCCCCGGTCGGGGACTCGCTGAGCACCACCGCGACCACGTCGCCGTCGCGCACCACCGGGGTGGCCACGGTGAGGGTGCGGTCGCCGGTCCACGGCCAGACCTGCGGCGGGTTGTGGCTGCGCCGCCCGTCCAGCGCCTCCTGGAAGGCCTGCGCGCCCCAGCCGCCGGAGGGCACCCGCCAGTCGGCGGGTGCGGCGGCGATCGGCAGGCCGTCGCGCTGGAAGATGCCCAGCCGCACGCCGTACAGGTCGTGGTAGCGGCGGACCTCGGCGTCGATCGCGTGCCGACGGCTGGCGTCGCCGGGGGCGGGCTCCGGGTCGCCCTTGAGCGCGGACTCCACCACCGAGGGGCCGGAGGTGGGAAGGTCCTGGGCGAAGCGGGCGGCGTCGTCGAGCCGGTCGACGACCACCCTGCTCTGCTCGGCCGCCGCGACCGCCGCCGCGAGCGGCAGCCCGAGGGCGGCCAGGACGCAGAGCATGAGGGCGATCAGGATCCCGAGCAGACGGGTACGCACGAGCGGTCAGTGCTCCGCGGGGGCGGACGGGGCCGGGCCCGCGGCGGACGCCGGGGACTCGGGGATCAGGCGGTAGCCGACGCCGCGGACGGCCTCGACCAGCCCGGGCAGCGCGAGCTTGTTGCGCAGCGAGCCGATGTGCACCTCCAGGGTGCGCCCGTTGCCCTCCCAGCCGCTGCGCCAGACCTCGCTGAAGATCTGCTCGCGCCGGTAGACCACCCCGGGGCTCTGCGCGAGCAGGGCGAGCAGGTCGAACTCCTTGCGGGTGAGCGGCACGTCCCGGCCGTCCACGCTGACCCGGCGGCGCTCCCGGTCTATTCGGATGCCGCGGGACTCCAGCGGGCCGCGCTGCTGCGGGACGGCGTCGGGCGCGGGCACCGCCACCGAGGCCGGGGCGAGGCCGCGGCGGGCTACCGCGTGGATGCGGGCGAGCAGCTCGCCCATGTCGTAGGGCTTGGTGACGTAGTCGTCGGCGCCCAGGTTGAGGCCGTGGATCCGGGAGCGGATGTCGGCGCGGGCGGTGACCATGATCACCGGGACGCCGCTGCCGGCCCTGATCCGGCTGCACACCTCGAAGCCGTCGCGGTCCGGCAGCCCGAGGTCGAGCAGCACCACCCGGTACGGGTCGTTGCCGTCCGGCACCAGGGCGTCCAGCGCCTCGTGCCCGCTGCGGGCGTGCCGGACCTGGAAGCCGTGCCGGCCCAGCACCGCGACCAGCGCGGCGGCCACGCGTTCGTCGTCCTCGACGAGCAGCAGTCGCATCCTGTTCTCCTCCTTCCCCCACCTGATCACCGGGGCCCACCCGGTCGGGTCCCGGTCCTGCGCAGTATGGGCCAGCGGGCGGCCGGACGCCAGGCTCGGCCGCCCAGCGGGCTCCCCCGGGACGGGGTGCACCGGCGCGAGCGCCCGCTGTCACATGCCCCGTTGGCGACCGGGCGAACAGTCCGCGAGCAGCGTGTGGCCGTTTCGTGATCCTCAAGTTCCGCTCAGATCGGCTGACGGCACGTCGTCATCGCTCCTATGGTCGGCCCACCGGGGGCTGCGGCTCCGCCGGTCGCGGCTCCCGGATTTCGTACCACCATTGCCGCCCAAGGGAGTTCAGACTTTCACGGGCCGACACGAGGGAGCAGGCGCGATGGCCGAGAATCCGGTCGAGGACTCCACCCCTGCAGCCGCCCCCCTGGTCGTGCTGAGCGGCGTGAACAAGCACTACGGAGCGTTGCACGTCCTGCAGGACATCGACCTGGAGATCGTCCAGGGCGAGGTCGTGGTCCTGATCGGGCCGTCCGGCTCGGGCAAGTCGACGCTCTGCCGGACGATCAACCGGCTGGAGGCGATCGACTCCGGCGCGATCACCCTCGACGGCCGCCCGCTGCCCGCCGAGGGCAGGGAGCTGGCCCGGCTGCGCGCCGAGGTCGGCATGGTGTTCCAGAGCTTCAACCTGTTCGCGCACAAGACCGTGCTGGAGAACGTGGTCATCGGCCAGGTCAAGGTGCGCAAGGTCGCCCGGCCGGAAGCCGAGAAGACCGCCCGCGAGCTGCTGGAACGGGTCGGTGTCGGGGCGCAGGCGGACAAGTACCCCGCCCAGCTCTCCGGCGGCCAGCAGCAGCGCGTGGCGATCGCCCGGGCGCTGGCGATGAAGCCCAAGGTGATGCTCTTCGACGAGCCCACCTCGGCCCTCGACCCGGAGATGGTCAACGAGGTGCTGGAGGTCATGCGCCAGCTGGCCGCCGACGGCATGACGATGGTCGTGGTCACCCACGAGATGGGCTTCGCGCGCTCCGCCGCCAACCGCGTGCTGTTCATGGCCGACGGCCGGATCGTCGAGCAGAACACCCCGGACGCCTTCTTCACCGCGCCGCGCTCCGACCGCGCCAAGGACTTCCTCTCGAAGATCCTCCACCACTGACGCTCCGGGACGACCCGGGGCCGCCGCCGGCAAGGGCGCCGGGCGGCCCCGCCCGTGCACGCACCTTCCAGACGCCAGAGCCCGGTTGACGCCGTGGCCCAGCTCCCAGGAGAACACCCTCATGAGGACTCGTCGCACCCTCGCCGTCGCGCTCTGTGCCGTCGCGCTCACCGCCACCGCCGCCTGCGGCAAGGACGGCTCCCCCGGTGCCGCCGGCGCCGCCGCGAGCGGCAGCAACGCCCCGGCGCTGCCGACCTACACGGTCAAGACCGACGTCAAGATCGACTCCGCGGTCCTCGCCGAGGCCAAGAAGCGCGGCCAGCTGATCATCGGCGCCAAGGCCGACCAGCCGTTCCTGGGCTTCGAGGACGTCGCCAGCGGCGACCGCAGCGGCTTCGACATCGAGATCGCCAAGATGATCGCCGCCGACCTCGGCTTCACCCCGCAGCAGATCAAGTGGCAGACCCTGGTCTCCTCGCAGCGCGAGCCGGCCATCGCCAAGGGCCAGATCGACTTCTACGTCGGCACCTACAGCATCAACGACGAGCGCAAGAAGTCGGTCTCCTTCGCCGGCCCGTACTACATCGCCGGCCAGGACTTCCTGGTGAAGAACGACAACACCTCGATCACCGGCCCGGAGAGCGTCACCGGCAAGAACGTCTGCACCGCCACCGGCTCGACCTCGATCAAGAACATCCAGCAGTACAACGCCAAGGTCACCCAGTTCGACACCTACTCGGCCTGCGTCGAGAAGCTGATGGCCGGCGAGGTCGACGCGGTCACCACCGATGACGCGATCCTCAAGGGCTACGCCTCCAAGTTCGCCGGCAAGCTCAAGGTCGTCGGCAAGCCGTTCACCAAGGAGAACTACGGCGTCGGCCTCAACAAGGACGACGCGGCCCTGCGCGGCGCCATCAGCGACGCCCTCAAGGCCCACGAGGACAACGGCGACTGGAAGAAGGCCTACGACGCGACGCTGGGCCTGTCCGGCTCCGCCGCGCCGACCCCGCCGGCCCTCGACCGCTACTGATCCACCCGTGGTCGGCCGGCTCCCGGCCGACCGCTCCCGACCACTCCCGAGTCCCCGACCCCTGAGAGGAGGGCCGCCGGATGGGGTTCCTGTTCGAGGACGACAACTTCTCGTTGTTCCGCGACGGCTTCCTGCAGACGATCGAGCTGAGCGCGCTCAGCGCCCTGCTCGCCCTGCTGCTGGGCACCCTGCTGGCGGCCTTCCGGGTCTCCCCGGTGCCGGTCCTGCGTGCCTTCGGCACCGCCTGGGTGACGCTCTTCCGCAACACCCCGCTGACCCTGCTGTTCTTCGCCGTCGAGTTCGGCCTGCCGCCGCTCGGCGTGCACTTCAGCCACCTCGTCTTCGGGGTGCTGGCGCTCGGCGGCTACACCGCCTCGTTCGTCTGCGAGGTGATCCGCTCGGGCATCAACACCGTGCCGCTCGGCCAGGCCGAGGCGGCCCGCAGCCTCGGCATGACCTTCGGTCAGACCCTCACCCTGGTCGTCCTGCCGCAGGCCGCCCGGACCGTCCTGGCCCCGCTGAGCAGCGTGTTCATCGCGCTGCCGAGGAACTCGGCGATCGCCGGCGCGTTCAGCGTCGGCGAGCTGTACAGCGTGCAGCAGACCTTCTCCGAGCGCGGCTACGCGATCTTCGCGATCTTCTTCTGGGTGGCCTGCGCCTACCTGGTGATCAGCGCCGCGGTCGCCACGCTGTTCCGCGTCCTGGAATCCCGACTGGCGGTGGCCCGATGAGCAGCCTCTTCACCCGCACCTCCACGGCCAGCGTCCTCTACGACGCCCCCGGCCCGCGGGCCCGCGCCCGGTACCGGCTGTTCGGGGTGCTGGCGCTGATCGGTGTCGCCGGACTGCTCTGGTACGTCTTCGCCGCGCTCTCCGACAACGGCCAGTTCGACCCGCAGCTGTGGGACGTGTTCCAGTACAACACCGTCCAGCAGCGGATCCTGGACGGCCTGGTCTCCACCCTGGAGGCCTTCGGGCTGGCGGCGCTGTTCTCGCTCACGCTCGGGGCCCTGCTCGCCGCCGGGCAGCTCTCGGACCACAGGCCGATCCGCTGGGCGTGCGTCGGCTTCGTCCAGTTCTTCCGGGCGATGCCGCTGCTGATCCTGATCGTCGCGCTCTACTACGCGTTCTTCGCCAAGGAGCCGATGTGGGCGCTGGTGCTCGGGCTCACCCTCTACAACGGCTCGGTGCAGGCCGAGATCATCCGCAGCGGCGTCAACGCCGTCCCGCGCGGCCAGGGCGAGGCGGCCTACGCGCTCGGCATGCGCAAGACCCAGGTGATGGCCGGCATCCTGGTGCCGCAGGCGGTCCGCTCGATGCTGCCCTCGATGATCGGCCAGCTGGTCGTCACCCTGAAGGACACCTCGCTCGGCTTCGTCATCACCTACCACGAGCTGCTGTTCGTCGGTAAGGCGATCGCCAGTCAGCCGATCAACGCCGCGGGCTTCCCCTACATCCCCGTGGTCCTCGTGATCGGTCCGATCTACGTCGCCATGTGCCTGCTCCTCACCGCGCTCGCCCGGTGGATCGAAGCACGCGGCCGTCGCGGCGCGAACCGGCGCACTTCATCTGCTGCTTGACGCACACCCAGGTGAACTGTTGCATTGCTCTTCGTGACACCTCCCGGGAGCATCCACGCGGCATATGCGGCAGCGGTAACTGACGCCGGCCCATCGGCCGGTTCGTGCCCGGAGGTCACGGCATGGACCCGGTGATCGTGGTCGGGGCCGGACCGGTCGGTCTGGCCCTGGCCCTCGCCCTGGCCCGGCACGAGGTGCCGACCATCGTCCTGGACGAGGGCTCCGGGCTCTGTCCCGAGGGCCCGCGCAGCGTCGTCCTCGGCGCCGACACCGCCTCCTTCCTCACCCGGATCGGCTACCCGCGGGCCGTCTCGGACGCCGCCCTGTGGGACTCCTTCACCGTCTGGCGCCGCCGCCAGGAGATGCTGCGGATCGACCTCACCGACTCCCCCACCTTCCACCTCCCCCAGCACCGCCTCCAGCGCGGCCTGCGGGACGCCCTGACCGGCACCCCGCTGGTCAAGCTGGTCCCGCTGAGCCGGGTCTGCGAGCTCGAACAGGACCGCGACGGCGTCAGCGTCCGCACCCACGGCACCCAGGACGGTTCCAGCACCTGGTGGCGCGGCAGCCACCTGGTCGGCTGCGACGGCGCCAGGTCCGCCGTCCGCAAGCTCCTGAAGATCCGCTTCCCCGGCCGCCCCGCCGTCGACCGCAACGCCATCGCCACCGTCCGGGTCGACCTGCCGTTCCACGAGGCCCGGCTGCACCGCGAGCCCCCGTGGCGCGGCGACCGCGAGGCCTCCGCCCGCCCGCTGCCGGACGGCGTCTGGCGGCTCGACTGGCGGCTGCCCCCCGGGCGGCCCGCCCCCACCGAACCGGTCGACCCGCACGCCACCTGGCCCGGCATCGTCACCGGCGACACCCTGCTCACCCGGGTCACCACCGCCCTCACCGGCTGGTGCGGCGAACTCCCCCGCTTCGAACTGCTCGCCGCCGCCGACCACACCGCCCAGCAGCGCCTGGCCGCCCGGTTCCGCAGCGGCCGCTGCTTCCTCGCCGGCGACGCCGCCCACCTGCACGGCGCCCTCGGCATGCAGAACCTCGCCGACGGGCTGCGCGACGCCGACAATCTCGCCTGGCGGCTCGCCCTCGCCTGGCACCTCCACTCCGGCGGCCCGCAGCCCGGCGGCTCCCTGCTGGACGGCTACGAGGCCGAGCGGCGCGGCGCGGTCGGCGCCCGGCTGCGCGCCGTCGACCAGGCCATGCCGCTGCTGCGCCCGCTGCGCGGCTGGCAGCAGACCCGGCGCTCGCTGCTGGTCGGGGGCTTCCGCAAGCACGCGCCGCTGCTCGCCGACGGCCAGCTCGGCACCGGCCGCTTCGGCGGCGCGCCCGCCTACCCGGCGGCGCCCTCGGGCGTCCCCGGCCGGGTGCCGGTCCAGCGCGGCGCCCGCAGCGCCACCTCGCTCAGCGAACTGCTGCCCGCCACCGCCCCCGGCGTGCTCGTCCCGGACCTGCCGGTGCTCGCCGCCGACGGCACCCCGGACCACCTGCACGCCCGGCTCGGTGCCACCTTCCTGCTGCTGCTGGTCGCCCCCGGCACCGCCGTCTGGTCCGCCGAGCACTGGCTGGGCGCCGGGCTGATGCCGCGGCTCGCCGAGGTCGCCGCCGCGCTGCCGGTGCCGGCCGAGGTGCTGGTCACCGAGGAGTACCCGGAGGCCGGGCCGCACACCGTGCTGCTGATCCGGCCGGACGGGCACCTGGTCGGCGTCACCCAGGGCGCGGCCGCCGAGGACCTGCTCGCGCTCGCCGACCGGGCACGGGGCGGGCCAGCCCCGCTCGCCGGCGGACCCGAACCGGAGCCCGAACCCGCGGCCGCGCCTGCGCCTGCGCCGGAACAGGTGGACTCGCCCAGCGCGTGACGCTCACTCAGCCGGCCACCGCGATCGCCCGGCTCTCCCGGACCACCGTCACCCGGATCTGGCCCGGGTAGGTCAGCTCCTCGGCGACCTGCCGGGCGACCTCCCGGGCGATCGACTGCGCCCCCAGGTCGTCCACCTCCTCCGGCCGCACCATCACCCGCACCTCGCGCCCGGCCTGCATCGCGTACACCTCGGCCACGCCCTCGTGCGCACGGGCGATCTCCTCCAGCCGGGCCAGCCGCCGCACGTACACCTCCAGCGACTCCTTGCGGGCCCCGGGCCGCCCGCCCGAGCAGGCGTCCGCGGCCTGCGTGAGCACGGCCGCCACGCTGCGCGGCTCCACCTCGCCGTGGTGCGCGGCGATCGCGTGCACCACCTCCGGTGGCTCCCCGTGCCGACGGGCGAAGTCCGCGCCGACCGCCGCGTGGCTGCCCTCGACCTCGTGGGTGAGCGCCTTGCCGATGTCGTGCAGCAGCGCGGCCCGCCGGACCTGCTCAGGGTCCACCCCGAGTTCGGCGGCCATCATCCCGGCCAGGTGCGCGGACTCCAGCAGGTGCCCGAGCACGTTCTGCCCGTACGAGACCCGGTAGCGAAGGCTGCCCAGGGTGCGGACGAGTTCGGGGTGCATCCCGCCGACCCGGGCGTCCAGCAGGGCGTCCTCGCCGGCCCGTACGCAGCACTGCTCGACCTCCTCGCGGCTGCGCTCGTGGAGGTGCTCGATCCGGGTCGGGTGGATCCGGCCGTCCTCGACCAGCTGGGCCAGGGTGAGCCGGGCGGTCTCCCGGCGGACCGGGTCGAAGCAGGAGAGCTGCACCGACGCGGGAGTGTCGTCGATGATCAGGTTGACGCCGGTGACCGCCTCGAAGGCACGGATGTTGCGGCCCTCGCGGCCGATGATCCGGCCCTTCATGTCCTCGCTCGGCAGCCGGAACACGGTGACCGCCGTCTCGGCGGTCTGCACCGCCGCCAACCGCTGGATCGCCCCGGCGAGGATGCCCCGGGCCCGGCGCTCCCCCTCCTCCGTGGCCTCGCGCTCGATCTCCCGGACGGTGACGGCGGCCTCCCGCCGGGCCGAGGCCTCGGCCTCGCGCAGGAGTTCGGCCCGGGCCTGCTCGGCGGAGAGTCCGGCGGCCCGCTCCAGCACCGCCGCCCGGCGGGTCACCAGCGCCTCGGCCTCGCCCCGGGTGCGCTCCAGCTCCGCGGAGCGGACGGCGAGTTCGTCCTCCCGGGCCCGGATCCGGCGCAGCTCCTCGGTCAACTGTTCCTCGCGCCGGGCGAGTTCGGCCCGCTGCCGGGAGGTCTGCTGCTCGGCCCGGCCCCGGACGCGCTCGGCCTCGGCGGCGGCGCTGCGCTGGGCGGCCCGGAGCCGCCTGACCAGCAGCCCGGCCAGTACCGCGAGGACCAGCAGGGCGGCGCCGGCCGATCCGGCGAGCGGTAGCAGGGAGGCGTCCGATTCGGTGCCCGCCGAGATCCTCATGCCGCCCACTCCCCGTCACCGCTGCCCGCCGCCCGGCGTGGACCGCCGTCCGGAAGCGCCCCCGCACTGAGTGCGAGGCTAGGTGTGGGTCACGAAACGGTCAAGGCTCGACCTGGACTGGACCAAGAAGCGTACGAAACTGCCACTAGTCCCTCTCGGTTCCTGACAGTTCGCCCGCCTCTTCCTCCTCCAACGCGCTGCGCACCACCCGGAACGCCAGCCCCTCGGAGTAGCCCCGGCGGGCCAGCATGCCGACCAGCCGCCGCGTCCGGACCTGCCGGTCCAGCCCTCGGGTGGCCCGCAGCTTGCGGTCGACCAGCGCCCGGGCGGCCGCGGTCTCGTCGTCGTGGTCGAGCTGGGCGACGGCCTGCTCGACCAGGTCGGCGGCCACCCCCTTGGTGCGCAGTTCCTGGGTCAGCGCCCGCCGGGACAGGCCCCGGACGGCGTGCCGGGACTCCACCCAGGCCGCGGCGAAGGCCGCGTCGTCGATCAGCCCGACCTCTTCGAGCCGAGTGAGCACCTCGTCGGCGACGTCGTCCGGGATCTCCCGCTTGTGCAGGGCGTCGGCGAGCTGTTTGCGGCTCTTGGCGGCGCCGGTGAGCAGCCGCAGGCAGATGTCGCGGGCGCGGGTTTCGGGATCGACGGACTCCTCGGCCCCGGCCCGCTTCCGCGAGGTACGGGCTCCGGCGTCCTGCTCCTCGCCCGCCTCGCCCGACGTGTGTTCGGCGAAGCGCCCCCCGGAGCGTCCTGCCGCGCGCCGGCCCCGTCGCGCGCCGGCGCCGGTGTGCGGGGCCGGGGCGGCCACACCCCCGTGACCGGCCGCCTCGGCCCCGCCCGAACCGTCGACCGCCGCTGCGGTCGCGTCGAACTCCTCGGCCGCCAGCGCCGAGCGGCGCCGGCGGCGGCCTGCGGGCAGCTCCGAGGCGGAGACCAGCCCGAGCTCATCGACCGTCGGCTCCGCCGGAGCCGGCCCGGGCGCCGCGCCGCGCACCGCCCGGGCCGGCGCCCGGTCGAACTCCGGCTCCGAACCGGATGCCCACGATCCGGCGGAGGACCGCTCCCGCCGCCGCTCCTTCCGGGACTGCGACCGCGCTCGGGGCGCCCTCGCGGCCGACGGCTCCGGCTCCTCCGCCACCGCGGCGAACCAGTCCGGCGGGCCGTGGTCGTCGTCCTCGGGGCCGGCCGGGCCACCCACTGCGTCGTGCTGCGTCAACGGCTCAGGCCTTGGCAGCCGCCGCCGTCTTCTTCGCCGCGGCCGTCTTGGCGGCGGTCGCGGTGATCGGCTTCGCGGCGCCGTCGGCGGCGGCGGGCGCCGCCTCGCCCTCAGCCGGCTCGTCGGTCTTCGGGCCGATGCCGAGCTTGCCCTTGATCTTCCGCTCGATCTCGTCGGCGAGCTGCGGGTTGTCCCGCAGGAAGTTGCGGGCGTTCTCCTTGCCCTGGCCGAGCTGGTCGCCCTCGTAGGTGTACCAGGCGCCCGACTTGCGGATGAAGCCGTGCTCGACGCCCATGTCGATCAGGCCGCCCTCGCGGCTGATGCCGACGCCGTAGAGGATGTCGAACTCGGCCTGCTTGAACGGCGCGGCGACCTTGTTCTTGACCACCTTGACGCGGGTGCGGTTGCCGACCGCCTCGGTGCCGTCCTTCAGGGTCTCGATCCGGCGGATGTCCAGCCGGACCGAGGCGTAGAACTTCAGCGCCCGGCCACCGGTCGTGGTCTCCGGCGAGCCGAACATCACACCGATCTTCTCGCGCAGCTGGTTGATGAAGACGGCGGTGGTGTTCGACTGGTTCAGCGCACCGGCGATCTTGCGCAGCGCCTGGCTCATCAGCCGGGCCTGCAGACCGACGTGCGAATCGCCCATCTCGCCCTCGATCTCGGCGCGCGGGACGAGCGCCGCGACCGAGTCGATGATCACCAGGTCGATCGCGCCGGAGCGGATCAGCATGTCGGTGATCTCCAGGGCCTGCTCACCGGTGTCCGGCTGGCTGACCAGCAGGGCGTCGGTGTCCACCCCGAGCTTCTTGGCGTACTCCGGGTCGAGCGCGTGCTCCGCGTCGACGAAGGCGACCGTACCGCCGGCCCGCTGGGCGTTGGCCGCCAGGTGCAGGGTCAGCGTGGTCTTGCCGGAGGACTCCGGCCCGTAGATCTCGACCACGCGGCCACGCGGAATGCCGCCGACCCCGAGCGCCACGTCCAGGGCGGTGGACCCGGTGGGGATCACGTCGATCGGCTCGTTGGCCTTCTCGCCCAGGCGCATCACCGAGCCCTTGCCGAACTGCCGCTCGATCTGGGCGAGCGCGGTCTCAAGAGCCTTCTCGCGGTCCGTACCTGCCATGGCTTCCACCCTCGGGTTCTGTGCTGTGCGCTTCATCGTCCTCGACGCTAGCGCGTCCCACTGACAAACGAGCCCGACCCGGCTCCGCCTGTGGAAAACTCCTCGCCGGAGAGTACAAAGAACATCTGTTCGATTCAAGCCTCGCACGTCCGAACGGTGGCGGGGTCACTTCCCGTCGCCGCCGACCATCCGCCGCAGCCGCCGCGCCGCCTCCCGGCGCAGCTCCCGCCGGGCCCGCCGCTGCTCGCCCCGGTCGATCCGCGGGTCGGTGGCCACCTCGTACCGCCGCACGTACGTCCCGACGAAGCCCTGCAGGGTGGCCGCCGCCGGGATGGCGATCAGCGCGCCGACCGCGCCGAGCAGCGCCGCGCCCGCGATCACCGCCCCGAACGCGACCGCCGGGTGCACGTCCACCGTCTTCGCGGTGATCCTCGGGTGCAGCAGGTAGTTCTCGACCTGCTGGTAGACCACCACGAAGACCAGCACCCAGAGCGCGTCCACCGGCTGCACGGTGAGCGCCACCAGCACCGGCAGCGCGCCGGCCAGGTACGTCCCGATGGTCGGCACGAACTGCGACATGACGCCGACCCAGACCGCCAGCGCGGCCGAGTACGGCAGGTCGAGCAGCGCGAACATCACCCAGTGCCCGGCCGCCGAGGCCACCGCGAGCAGTGCCCGGGAGTACAGGTAGCCGCCGGTCTTGGCGAGCGCGATCTCCCAGGCCCGCAGCACCTCGCCCTGCTTGGCGGGCGGCAGCAGCGAGCAGACCGTCCGGCGCACCCGCGGGCCCTCGGCGGTGAAGTAGAAGGTGAACAGCCCGACCGTGAAGGCCTGGAAGAGCCCGCCGATCACGGTGGAGGAAACGCCCCAGACGTTGTCGGCGGCCTGCTGGGCGTAGTTCTCGATCGCACCGGAGTCCTTGAGCAGCTTCTTCTGCAGCTCACCCAGCGACAGGTCCTGATGGAAGGTCCGATTGACCCAGTTCATCAGATTGTCGACCAGGTGCGGCAGGTCCCCGGCGATCTTCGCCACCTGATCGACCAGCAGCGTGCCGAGCGCCGCGAGGAACCCGATCACCGCGATCCCCACCGCGACGAACACCAGGAAGGTGCCGACCCCCCGGCGCACCCCGCGCGCCGCCATCCGGTCGACGGCCGGCTCCAGCGCCAGCGAGAGGAAGAAGGCCACCAGCAGCATCACGAAGAGGTCGATCAGCTGGTGGAAGGCCCAGTCGGCGAGCTGGAAGAGCCCGACCAGCACCAGGGCCAACACCATCGCCCGGGGCAGCCAGCGCGGCATCCCGCTGCCCCAGAGCCTGCTGCCCGGCCCCTCACCCTCCGGCAGCCGCGGTTCGGGCGGCGCGCCCGCGGCCTCGTCGGCAACCCGCGCCGACCTGTCCGAATTCTGTGCTTCTGTGCTGCTGGTCACTCGGACAGTCTCACCCATGGCCCGGGCCCGCCCGAGCACCGGGCACCTCGTTCGGCCCAGAGAGATCGGGGATCAGGAATCAGCGCAGCACGCCGGAGACGCCCTGGGTCTCGCAGACCACCCGCCAGACGTCCTTGGCCTCCCAGCCGGCCTCCAGCGCCTGCCGCACCGTCCGCCCGCCGAGTTCGCTCATCACGTGGTCGGCGGCGAAGGACTCCGCGTACGCCTCCCCGAAGTGCGCGTGCATCCGTCGCCAGAACTCGGTCAGCCTCATGGCTCCAGTATCCCGGACCGCCCCGCGCCGCCCGCGGCCTGCCACTGCCCGGCCGTCAGCGCGTACTCGACCTCGCCGTGCTCGCTGCCGGGGATCGCCTCCGGGTAGTCCTCGTGGAAGGTGCGGACGTAGGACAGCCCGGTCTTCTCCATCACCCGCCGCGAGCCCGCGTTCACCGTCATCGTGTACGCCACCACCCGCCGCACGCCCAGCTCGGTGAAGCCGCGGCGGACCAGCGCCCGCGCGCCCTCGGTCGCGTACCCGAGCCCCCAGGCGGCCCGGCGCAGCCGGTACCCCAGCTCGACCTCGGAACGCTCGCCGTCCGTGGTCGGCCGGAACTCGAACCAGCCCAGGAACGCCCCGCCGGCCCGCTCCTCGGCCGCCCACCAGCCGAGGTCGCCGTACTGCCGGTAGTGCGCGAGGTAGCGCGGCAGCAGCTCGCCCTCGACCGTCTCCCGCGCGGTCGGCCGCCCGCCGGTGAGGTAGCGCATCACCTCGGGGTCGCCGTCCAGCTCGACAAGGTGGTCGGCGTCCGCCGCGGTGAAGCGGCGCAGGAGCAGCCGCTCGGTGGTGAGGAAGGTGGTCACGCCCCGATCCTCACCCGTCGGACCGGCCTCCGCACCCGGTTTTCCGCACCCGCTCCCCCACCCGCCTCAGTGCGGCAGCGCGAGCAGCCCCGCACCGAAGTACTGCCGGTCCCCGCAGGCGTACGGCCCGGGCGGGCAGGCGGCGGCCGCGGTACCGGCGAGCAGGGCGGCGAGCGGGCCGGAGCCGTAGTCCGGGTGCAGCGCGGCGGCCACCGCGACCGCGCCGGTGACGTGCGCCGCCGCCATCGAGGTGCCGGCCAGCGCCGCGTACTGCCCGCCGGGCCAGTCGGAGACGATCGCGCCCTGCGCGCCGCCGTCCGGGTCTCCGCCGGGGGCGGCCAGCGAGACCCGGCCGCGCCCGAAGTTCGAGTAGCCGGACGGGTGGCCGTCCCGGTTGACGGCGGTGACCGTGACCACGCCGGGCAGTTCGCCGGGCAGCCGGATGCACTCGGCGCCCAGGTAGCGGGAGCGGGCCGGCCCGGAGACCCGGTCGTTGGGACTGCGCTCGTCGGACCGGGCGGCCCCGAGGTCCTGCCCGTCGTTGCCGGCCGAGGCGACCACCACGGCGCCCTTGCGCTGGGCGTAGCCGGACGCCCGACCGACGGCGGCGATCAGCGCGGCCTGGTCCGGGTCCTCCGGGCAGTTGTACTTCCACGGGTCGGCGAAGTAGCTGTTGTTGATCGCCTTGGCACCGTGGTCGGCGGCCCAGAGCATGCCGCAGACGATGTTCTCGGCGAAGTACTGGCCGAGCGGCCCGAGCAGCCGGACGGCGGCGATCCGCACGCCGGGCGCGACCCCGGTGACGCCGTGGCCGTCCCGGGCGGCGCCGACGATCCCGGCGACGTGGGTGCCGTGACCGCTCTCGCCGACGCCGGGGTCGGGCCGCCAGGCGCCGGAGCGGGCATCGGGCCGACCGTCGGCGCAGGAGGCGGAAGCCTTCGGGTCGACGGCGGCCCGCAGGTCCGGGTGGGTGTCGTCGACGCCGGAGTCGAGCACCGCGACCAGCACCTTGCGCAGCGCGTCGGCGGTCGGCGCGGCGCCGGCCGCGGGCCCGGGCCGCGCGGCGGAGGCGTCGTCGGCCCGGGCACCGGCGGCGCCGAGCATGGCGAGGTTCCACGGGTCGCCCTCGGCCGGATCGGGCACGGTGACGGTGCCGCCGTCCATCCGGTCGGCGCTGCTGCGGCCGGCCCGGTCGGTGCCGGCGGAGAAGTCCCCGGCGCCGTCCAGCAGCCGGGGCGGGCCGACCACCGGCACGGTCCGGGTGGCGCCGACGGCGGCGATCCCGGGCCGGGCCCGCAGCTTGTCCGCGAAGCCGCCGGTGGCGTACGCCAGGACGGCCCCGATCTGCGGGTACTCCTGGACCACCTGCCCGCCCGCCGCCCGGCTCTCGGCGCCGGCCCGGGCGGCACCGGCGGTGTCCTCCTGCTCGGCCAGGACCAGGTAGCTGAGGTAGGACCGGCTCGATCCGGCCACGTACGGGACGGCGCCGCCGGCCACGAGCGCGGTGAGCAGCATCGCGAGCAGCGCCCGGACTGGCCCGCCGGTGCGGCGCCGACGGGCGGGGCAGGCGGGACCGCCGGACGGGTTCACCTGCGCCATCGCACGGCCTCCGCTCGTCGGTCCGATGGGTCACGAATGGATCACGGGTCTGAATCATCACCATATGAGCGGATAGCCCTTTGTGCTCCTTCAACTACACCCGTGCCACCACCGCTCCCCCGGCCCCCGGTTGTCGGTGCCACCCGGCACCATGGGGGGCATGGCGCCCCAGTACCCGACCCCGCCCACCGGAGACCCCCTGGCCGGATTCGCCCCGACCACCCGGGCCTGGTTCACCGGCGCCTTCTCCGCCCCCACCACCGCCCAGTCCCAGGCCTGGCACGCCATCCGGCAGGACACCGACGTCCTCGTGGTCGCCCCCACCGGCTCCGGCAAGACGCTCGCCGCCTTCCTCTCCGCCCTCGACCGGCTGAGCAGCACCCCGCCCCCGGCCGACCCCAAGCGCCGCTGCCGGGTCCTCTACGTCTCGCCGCTCAAGGCCCTCGCGGTGGACGTCGAGCGCAACCTGCGCGCCCCGCTGACCGGCCTGCGCCAGGCCGCCGTCCGCCTCGGCCTGCCCGAGCCCGAGGTCCAGGTCGCCATCCGCTCCGGCGACACCCCGGCCGCCGACCGCCGCCGCTTCGCCACCCACCCGCCGGACATCCTGATCACCACCCCCGAGTCGCTGTTCCTGTTGCTCACCTCCGCCTCCCGGGAGGCCCTGCGCGGCGTCGACACGGTGATCCTGGACGAGGTGCACGCGGTCGCCGGCACCAAGCGCGGCGCCCACCTCGCGCTGAGCCTGGAGCGCCTGGACGAACTGCTGGAGCACCCGGCCCGCCGGATCGGCCTGTCCGCGACCGTTCGCCCGGTCGAGGAGGTGGCCCGCTACCTCAGCCCGCAGCGCGGCGCCGTCGTCGTCCAGCCCTCCGCCGCCAAGGAGTTCGACCTGTCGGTGGTCGTCCCCGTCCCCGACCTGGACGACCTGCCCGCTGCCCCGGCCACCGGCGGCTCCGCCGACAACGACCCGCAGCGGCAGGCCTCCATCTGGCCGCACGTCGAGGAGCGGATCGTCGACCTGGTCCAGGCGCACCGCTCGACCATCGTCTTCGCCAACTCCCGCCGCCTCGCCGAGCGCCTGTGCAACCGGCTGAACGAGATCGCCCACGAGCGCGCCACCGGCACCGCCGCGCCCGAGGCGCACGCCCCGGCCCAGCTGATGGGCGGCTCCGGTGCGGCCAGGGGCGTCCCCCCGGTGCTCGCCCGGGCCCACCACGGCTCCGTCTCCAAGGAGCAGCGGGCGCTGGTCGAGGAGGAGTTGAAGGCCGGCCGGCTGCCCGCCGTGGTCGCCACCTCCAGCCTGGAGCTGGGCATCGACATGGGCGCCGTCGAACTGGTCGTCCAGGTCGAGTCCCCGCCCTCGGTCGCCTCCGGCCTGCAGCGGGTCGGCCGGGCCGGCCACCAGGTCGGCGCCGTCTCCACCGGCGTCTTCTTCCCCAAGTACCGCGGCGACCTGGTGCAGTCCGCCGTGGTCACCGAGCGGATGCGGGCCGGCCGGATCGAGGCGCTGCGCGTGCCGCGCAACCCGCTGGACGTGCTCGCCCAGCAGCTGGTCGCGATGACGGCGCTGGACAGCTGGCCGGTGGACGAACTGCTCACCGTGGTCCGCCGCGCCGCGCCCTTCGCCAGCCTCCCGCAGTCCGCCTTCGAGGCCGTGCTCGACATGCTGGCCGGCCGCTACCCCTCGGACGCCTTCGCCGAGCTGCGCCCCCGGGTGGTCTGGGACCGGGTGGCCGGCACCGTGACCGGCCGCCCCGGCGCCCAGCGGCTCGCCGTCACCTCCGGCGGCACCATCCCCGACCGCGGCCTGTTCGGCGTCTTCATCGCCGGCGCGACCGGGTCCGATCCGAAGACGGGGAAGAAGGGCGGCGGCCGGGTCGGAGAACTCGACGAGGAGATGGTCTACGAGTCCCGCGTCGGCGACGTGTTCACCCTCGGCACCTCCTCCTGGCGGATCGAGGAGATCACCCACGACAAGGTGCTCGTCACCCCCGCCCCCGGCGTCCCCGGCCGGCTCCCGTTCTGGAAGGGCGACACCCTCGGCCGCCCGCTCGAACTCGGCCGCGCCCTCGGCGCGTTCACCCGCGAGCTGGGCGCCCTGGCACCCGAGGACGCCACCTCCCGGCTCCGGCAGGCCGGCCTGGACGACTGGGCCGCCGCCAACCTGCTCGACTACCTCGCCCAGCAGCGCGCCGCCTGCGGCCACCTCCCGGACGACCGCACCATCGTGGTCGAGCGCTTCCGGGACGAGCTCGGCGACTGGCGGATCGTCATCCACTCCCCCTTCGGCGCCCAGGTGCACGCCCCCTGGGCACTCGCCCTCGGCGCCCGGCTGCGCGAGAAGCACGGCCTCGACCCCCAGGTCATGCACGCCGACGACGGCATCGTGCTCCGCCTGCCCGACGCCGACCTGCTGGCCCCCGACTTCGACTTCGCAAGCCCCACCGGTCTTTCCCCGCAGGCGGGTTCGGACGAGGCCCCGGTCGGCGCCGACGCCGCCCTGTTCGACCCCGCCGAGATCGAGCAGCTGGTCACCGACCAGGTCGGCGGCTCCGCCCTGTTCGCCTCCCGCTTCCGCGAGTGCGCCGGCCGCGCCCTGCTGCTCCCACGCCGCAGCCCCGGCCGCCGCACCCCGCTCTGGCAGCAGCGCCAGCGCGCCGCCCAACTGCTCGAAGTAGCCTCCGAGTACGGCTCGTTCCCGATCGTCCTGGAGGCCGTTCGAGAGTGCCTGCAGGACGTCTTCGACGTGCCCGGCCTGGTCGAGCTGATGGGCGACCTCGAATCCCGCGCCGTCCGCCTGGTCGAGGTCACCACCCCCGAGCCCTCGCCCTTCGCCCGGTCCCTCCTGTTCGGCTACGTCGCCCAGTTCCTCTACGAGGGCGACTCCCCGCTCGCCGAACGCCGCGCCGCCGCCCTCTCCCTGGACTCCCGGCTGCTCTCCGAACTCCTCGGCCAGGCCGAGCTGAGCGAACTGCTCGACCCGCAGGTGCTCGCCGCGTTGGAGGCCGAGCTCCAGCGCCTCACCCCCGAGCGCCGGATCAAGGACGCCGAGGGCGTCGCCGATGCGCTGCGCCTGCTCGGCCCGCTCACCGAGGCCGAGCTGGCCACCCGCGCCGCCGAGCCGCTCTGGGCACTGGAGTTGGAGGCCACCCGCCGGGTGATCCAGGTCCGGATCGCCGGCGAACCGCGCTGGGCCGCCGTCGAGGACGCCGGACGGCTGCGCGACGCGCTCGGCACCCCGCTGCCGGTCGGTGTCCCCGAGGCCTTCACCGAACCGGTCAAGGACCCGCTGGGCGACCTGCTCGCCCGTTACGCCCGCACCCACGGCCCGTTCACCGCCGCCGAGGCCGCCACCCGGTTCGGCCTCGGCACCGCCGTCGTCACCGGCACCCTGCACCGCCTCACCGCCGCCGGCCGCCTGGTCCAGGGCCAGTTCAGGCCGGTCGAGAGCCACACCGCCACCGCCGAGTGGTGCGACGCCGAGGTCCTGCGCCGACTGCGACGCCGCTCGCTGGCCGCCCTGCGCCACGAGGTCGAACCCGTCCCGCCGCGTGCCCTGGCCGCCTTCCTCCCGCAGTGGCAGCACCTGGCCGGCCACCGGCTGCGCGGCCCGGACGGCCTGCTCCGCGTGGTCGAGCAGCTCCAGGGCACCGCCCTGCCCGCCTCCGCCCTGGAGAAGCTGATCCTCCCGGCCCGGCTCGCCGACTACTCCCCCGGCCTGCTGGACGAGCTGATGGCAGCCGGCGAGATCGGCTGGTGCGGAGCCGGCGCGCTGCCCGGCAAGGACGGCTGGCTCAGCCTGCACCTGGCCGAGAGCGCCCACCTGCTGCGCCCCGAGCCCGTCCCGCCCGCGCTCACCCCCGTGCACAGCGCGCTGATGGCGGCGCTGGCCGGCGGCTACGGCCTGTTCTTCCGCCAACTGGTCCAACAGCTGCCGGAGGAGACCCCGGAGCCGGAGATCGTCGAGGCACTCTGGGACCTCGCCTGGGCCGGGTACGTCACCAACGACACCCTCGCCCCGCTGCGCGCCCTGCTCGGGTCCGGCCGAACGGCGGGCGCCACCGCCCACCGCGCGCCCCGGGCCACCCCGCGCGGCCGCTACGGCGGCGCCGGCCGCGCCTTCGGCCGGGTCGGCGGCGCCCTGCGCAGCGGCCCGCCGACGGTGGCCGGGCGCTGGTCGCTGCTGCCCGCCTTCACCGCCGACCCGACGGTCCAGGCCACCACCCGGGCGCAGAACCTGCTGGACCGGCACGGCCTGCTCACCCGGGGCGCGGTGGCGGCCGAACGGGTGCCGGGCGGCTTCGCCGGGGTGTACCGGGTGCTCGCCGCGATGGAGGAACGCGGCCGGGCCCGCCGGGGGTACTTCGTCGAGGGCCTGGGCGGCGCCCAGTTCGCCATGGAGGGCGCGGCGGACCGGCTGCGCTCGGTCAACGGCCGGCTGGAGCGGGCCCGGGCCGCCGAGTGGTCGGCCGCCCCGGCCGCCGAGCCGCCGCAGGTGCTGGTGCTGGCCGCCGCCGATCCGGCCAACGCCTACGGCGCCGCACTGCCGTGGCCGGAGCCGCCGGCGGCCCCCGGCGCCAAGGAGGCCAGGGCGCACCGCCCGGGTCGCAAGGCGGGCGCCCTGGTGGTGCTGGTGGACGGCGAGTTGGCGCTGTACGTCGAGCGGGGCGGCAAGTCGCTGCTGGCCTGGCCGGAGGACGAGGCCACCCGGGCGCTGGCGGCGGGCGCGCTGGCGGGCGCGGTCCGCGCGGGCGGGCTCGGCAGCGTCACGGTCGAGCGGGCCAACGGCGAGCCGGCCCTCGGCTCGGAGCTGGGCGCCGCCCTGGAGGCGGCCGGCTTCCACGCCACTCCGCGCGGCCTGCGCCTGCGCCCCTGAGGCACGACCGGAGGGCACTCCGCCGGACAGCGCCGAAGGCCGTGGGGCGGCTGTCGCCCCACGGCCTTCGTTCGTTCGCTCGTATCACCCGTTCGGGTGGCTCAACCCACCGGCGGCTGCGCCTCCACCGGGACCACGGCCTCGGGGTGCGGGCGCCGCTGCGGCCCGGTCGCGTTCCGGTCGGCGTGGACCGGGATCAGGCCGAGCCCCCAGCCGCCGGCCACGAGCAGTCCCAGCACCGCACCGTCCGCGAACTGTCCGCGGACCACCAGGAGCCACCAGAACAGCCCCGCCGACAGGACCAGCAGGACCCGGCGGGCCGACCACGGTTCCAAACGCCGCAGCCGTATTCGGGCCTCCGTGCACACCGTCGCGGCTCTTCGCACGACCGCCCTCCTTCGCTCGCCCCGGGCACCAGGAGCCCGGGAGTCGAGGCCGGGTTCAGGCGGCGACCACGTCCATCGCGGCGGCCTTGGGCGACATGTTCGCCCGGTCGGTGCCGGGGGCGGGCAGCGGAACCGGTTCGAGTACCGGCCTCAGCAGATCACCTTCGGAGAGGGTGGCCATCGCCGCAAGTTCGGCGAGCGAGAGTTCGTCGCTGACCTCGCGCATGACCTCGGACATCCGGACGTCCAGCGCGTCGCAGATGGCGGAGAGCAGCTCCGAGGAGGCCTCCTTCTGTCCCCGCTCGACCTCGGAGAGGTAACCGAGCGAAACCCTGGCGGCCGCCGACACCTCGCGGAGTGTGCGGCCCTGGCGCTGGCGCTGCCGACGCAGTACATCGCCCAGTAGGCGACGGAGCAGGATCATCGGTGCCTCCCTCCTCGGACTGCGGATCGAGATGTCACGACCCCACCGTACCGCCTTGCCCGCTTCGCGTGCGGGGACCCTGGTCGTGTTCACTCTGGGCTGCAAGGCTGTCCCCCTCCTCGTTCCGGTGTCGTTCCCGGGTCCGCGGGCCCCTCGTGGTACCCGTCGCGGGCCGCCCGGCCACCGTCACGCAACTCGTTCGCCACCTGGTTTCTGCCCAACCAAGCCGTTGGATGTAACAC
Organism: Kitasatospora sp. NPDC087314; assembly: GCF_044744365.1. Classification (NCBI taxonomy): domain Bacteria; kingdom Bacillati; phylum Actinomycetota; class Actinomycetes; order Kitasatosporales; family Streptomycetaceae; genus Kitasatospora; species Kitasatospora sp. NPDC087314. The sequence continues at coordinate 17,364 of NZ_JBIUYE010000021.1, read as the reverse complement.
GATCCTCCAGCTGTGCCATACCCGCGTACCAGATCGGCAGATCTCGGTTCGGTGGAGATCTCCGCGGCCGGGGCTCCACCGCGCCTCCGCGGTGCTTCCAACGGGGTACGAGCCACCCGGGTGCGGGGCCCCCGGGGTTCAGGTCGTGGGCGTACCGGCCGGGAGCCGCCCGACGAGCAGCTCCAGAGCGGCGGTCACCGCCCCGTGACGGATTCTGGCACGCCCGCCCGACAGCCGGGGCGAACTGACCAGAGTTCCCTCCGGACCGGCGACCGCCAGGTGTACGGTGCCCACCGGCTGTCCGTCCTGCGGGTCCGGCCCGGCCACCCCGGTCGTCGCGAGCCCGTACGTGGCCCCCAGCAGTCGGCGCACGCCCTCGGCCATCTGCCCGGCCACCAGCGGGTGGACCGGCCCGTACACCGCCAGCAGCCCCTCGTCCACGCCGAGCACCGAGGCCTTCAGCTCGGTGGCGTAGGCGGTGACCGAGCCGCGGAAGGTCGCGGACGCCCCGGGGACGTCCACCAGCGCGGCCGCGAGCAGCCCGCCGGTCAGCGACTCGGCGACGGCCAGCGTGCCGCCCCGGGCGCGCAGCGCCTCGTGCGTGCGCACCGCCAGGTCGTAGTCCGTCACCCGGTCTCCCCCGTCGCTCACCGGTCCGCGCGCTCCGCGGCCAGTCCCTCACGGCGCAGTCGCAGCGCCTGTCCGACGTAGTCCAGCGCGGTGCCGACGGTCAGCAGCACCGCCAGGGCCATCAGCACGGCCCGCGCGGTGGCCAGCCAGCCGGTCAGCTCCAGGACGTACATGCCGACCGCGATGCCCTGGGTCAGCGTCTTGATCTTGCCGCCGCGGCTGGCCGGGATGACCCCGTAGCGGATCACCCAGAAGCGCATCAGGGTGATGCCGAGTTCGCGGGCCAGGATCACCGCGGTGACCCACCAGGGCAGGTCGCCGAGCAGCGAGAGGCCGATCAGCGCCGAGCCCATGATCGCCTTGTCGGCGATCGGGTCGGCGATCTTCCCGAAGTCGGTGACCAGACCCTTGCGGCGGGCCAGCTCGCCGTCGAACAGATCGGTGATCATCGCGATGGCGAACGAGGCCCAGGCGACCGAGCGCCACTTGGGGTCGTGCCCGCCGTCGGCGAACAGCAGCGTCACGAAGACCGGCACCAGCAGCAGCCGGAGCATCGTGAGCATGTTGGCGATGTTCCAGACGGCCGGTACCGGCGGCACCGCGGCCGCCGGTCTGCCCGGGTGGGCCGCGGCCGGGGCACCTGGCCCCTTGGTCATTCCCCGGCTCCCGGGGCCTGACGGACCCGGACCTGCTCCAGCGCCTCGGCGATCAGGTCGACGCCCTCGCTGGCGACCACCTTGGCCCGGTGGAACTGGCCGATCTCGGGGTTCTCGACGCCGGTGAGGGTGGTCAGGCCGTCGGTCTCCGGGGCCTGGTGGGCCGCCCGGCCCTCGACCACGCCGTCCTCGATCGACTCGATCAGCACCTCGACCTCGGTGCCGACGCGCTGCTCGGCCCGCTGGGCGGTCATCTCCTCGGCCAGTCGGCTCAGCCGGCTCAGCCGGTCGGCGATCACGTCCTCGGGCAGCTTGCCGTCGTAGGTCGCGGCCTCGGTGCCGTCCTCGTCGGAGTAGCCGAAGACGCCGATCGCGTCCAGCCCGGCGTGCGTGACGAAGCGTTCCAGCTCGGCGAAGTCCTCCTCGGTCTCACCGGGGAAGCCGACGATGAAGTTGGACCGGGCGCCGGCCTGCGGGGCCTTGTCCCGGATGGTCTTCAGCAGCTCCAGGAACTGGTCGGTGGAGCCGAAGCGGCGCATCCGGCGCAGTACCGCGGGCGCCGAGTGCTGGAAGGACAGGTCGAAGTAGGGCACCACGTCCGCGGTCCCGGTCATCGCGTCGATCAGTCCGGGGCGCATCTCGGCGGGCTGGAGGTAGGAGACCCGGACCCGCTCGACGCCCTCGATCGCGGAGATCTCGCCGAGCAGCGTCTCCAGCAGCCGGATGTCGCCGAGGTCCTTGCCGTACGAGGTGTTGTTCTCGCTCACCAGGACGACCTCGCGCACGCCCTGCCCGGCCAGCCACTGGGCCTCGTGCAGCACGTCGGAGGGACGGCGGGAGATGAAGGAGCCGCGGAAGGCCGGGATGGCGCAGAAGGAGCACCGCCGGTCGCAGCCGGACGCGAGCTTGACCGAGGCGACCGGGTTGTCGTCGAGCCGCTTGCGCAGGGTGCGCGGGCCGGAGGCCGGGGCGAGGCCCTCGGGCAGGTCGGTGATCGGCTCGGCCGGGGTCTCGGCGGCGCCGTGGCCGGGCAGCGCGACGGCCTCGGCGGCGGACTGCCGCTCGGCCGGGCTGATCGGCAGCAGCTTGCGGCGGTCGCGCGGCAGGTGCGGGGCGTGGTGGCCGCCGGAGAGGATGGTCTGCAGGCGGTCGGAGATGTCGGCGTAGTCGTCGAAGCCGAGCACGCCGTCGGCCTCGGGCAGCGCGTCGGCGAGTTCCTTGCCGTACCGCTCGGCCATGCAGCCGACCGCGACGACGGCCTGGGTGCGGCCGTGCCCCTTGAGGTCGTTGGCCTCCAGCAGGGCGTCCACGGAGTCCTTCTTGGCGGCCTCGACGAAGCCGCAGGTGTTGACGACGGCGACGTCCGCTTCGGCGGCGTCGTCGACGAGCGACCAGCCGTCGGCTTCCAGTCGCCCGGCGAGTTCCTCGGAGTCCACCTCGTTGCGGGCGCATCCGAGCGTGACAAGGGCGACAGTACGGCGTTCAGGCATAGGCCCAAGATTAACGCGCGGCCTCCGGTGCCGTTCGCCCCGGAGGCCACCCGCCTCGGATTACCGGACCTTCGCCAGGCCGCCGCCCCGGCCTCCAGGGCCTCGGGAGGCCCTGTGGTCAGCCCGCCTGCGGGTCGCCGGGGGTGTACGTGACGTGCACCACCTGGCCGTCCTTGCCCAGGAGGCCGAGGTCCTTGCCGTTGACGTACGCGTGCACGGCCCCGCCGTTGCCGATCACCAGTTTGATCTGCTTGGGGTCGGTGAAGGTCTGGTCCTGGCCGCCGCTGATGTTGTTCTGGAACAGCGACTTGCCGCCGCCGTCCACCGCGGATACCCAGCTGGTGCCCTCGGCGACCAGCTTCACGGTGACCTTGTCGGCCGGGACGGCCGCGATCGCGGCGGCGCTCGGCGCGGGCGCCGGCGGCTGCACGGCGGGCGAGGGCGCGGGGGCGACCGAGCCGGTGCCGGAGCCGCTGGGCAGCGGCGCGCTGGCGGAGCCGGTGCCGGTGTGGTCGCCCTTGCCGCTGACCAGGTTGAAGCCGATCAGGGCGACCACCGCGACGATCGCGGCGACCATGGCCGCCGCCCAGTTCGGCCGGCCCCGGCCGGGCACCTTGATCGGGCCGCTGTCGATCAGCTGGGTCGGCCGCTTGGAGGCGGGCGAACCACCGTGCGCGGCGTCGTACCGGGTGATCAGCGCCTCGCCGTCCACGCCGACCGCGCGGGCGATCGCGCGGATGTGTCCGCGGGCGTAGAAGTCGCCGCCGCAGCGGTCGAAGTCGTCCTCCTCGACGGCATGGACGATCGGCACCCGGACGCGGGTCGCCGTACTCACCTGGTCCACGGTGAGCCCGGCCTCGATCCGGGCGGTGGACAGCACCCGGCCGATGCTCGGGGTATCGGCCGCCTGCACCGCCTCGTCGGACGTCTCGGCGGACGACGGGGCGTTCTCGCGGTCGCGGGACTTGCCGATGGTCACGGGGCACGCCTTTCGAGCGGATGGCCACCTGCTGGGGAACAGTCTAGGGGCGCGGGCGGGTCGTTTCTCAAGCGGAACAGGCCCGAATGCGCGCGCCCGCCCCGACCGGGGCCCGGCAATCCGCTGACTGTTCGTCGGCGGATCCGCACGGGGAACCCGGGGTTCGCTTTCCGGCCTGTGACGCGGCGTACGGACGTTCGGTTCCCGACATCGCGCCTACCCTCCACCGAACGGGTGACACCTCGTTCGGGACACGGACCCGCCGGAGGCCCGGCCGGTCACCCTCGCAGGGTGACGAGCACCCCGTCCAGCTCATCCGGCTTCACCAGGACGTCGCGGGCCTTGGAGCCCTCGCTGGGACCGACGATCCCGCGCGACTCCATCAGGTCCATCAGCCGCCCTGCCTTGGCGAAGCCGACCCGGAGCTTGCGCTGGAGCATCGAGGTCGACCCGAACTGGGTGGAGACCACCAGCTCGGCCGCCTGGATCAGCAGGTCCAGGTCGTCGCCGATCTCCTCGTCGATCTCCTTCTTGGGCCCGCCTCCGACCATCACGTCGTCCCGGTAGGCGGCGGCCAGCTGGTCCTTGCAGTGCTGCACCACCGCGGCGATCTCCGCCTCGGTGACGAACGCGCCCTGCATGCGGATCGGCTTGCTGGCCCCCATCGGCAGGAAGAGCGCGTCGCCCTTGCCGATCAGCTTCTCCGCACCGGGCTGGTCCAGGATGACCCGGGAGTCGGCCATCGCGGAGGTCGCGAAGGCCAGCCGGGACGGCACGTTGGCCTTGATCAGACCGGTGACCACGTCCACCGAGGGCCGCTGGGTGGCCAGCACCAGGTGGATGCCGGCCGCGCGGGCCAGCTGGGTGATCCGGACCACCGAGTCCTCGACGTCGCGCGGTGCGACCATCATCAGGTCGGCCAGCTCGTCGACGATCACCAGCAGGTACGGGTACGGCTTCAGCTCGCGCTCGCTGCCGAGCGGCGGGGTGACCTTGCCGGCCCGCACCGCCGCGTTGAAGTCGTCCACGTGCCGGAAGCCGAACGCCGCGAGGTCGTCGTAGCGCAGGTCCATCTCGCGCACCACCCACTGGAGGGCCTCGGCGGCCTTCTTGGGGTTGGTGATGATCGGCGTGATCAGGTGCGGGATGCCCTCGTACGCGGTCAGCTCGACCCGCTTGGGGTCGACCAGCACCATCCGCACCTCGTCCGGGGTGGACCGGGCGAGCACCGAGGTGATCAGGCAGTTGATGCAGGACGACTTGCCCGCGCCGGTGGCGCCGGCCACCAGGATGTGCGGCATCTTGGCGAGGTTGGCCATCACGGTGTGGCCCTCGACGTCCTTGCCCATGCCGACGACCATCGGGTGGGTGTCCTCGGCGGCCGTGCGCGAGCGCAGCAGGTCGCCCAGGTTGACCATCTCGCGGTCCCGGTTGGGGATCTCGATGCCGACCGCGGACTTGCCCGGGATCGGGCTGATGATCCGCACGTCCGGGCTGGCCACCGCGTACGCGATGTTCTTGGCGAGCGCGGTGATCCGCTCCACCTTGACGGCCGGGCCGAGCTCGACCTCGTAGCGGGTGACCGTCGGCCCCCGGGTGAAGCCGGTGACCCTGGCGTCCACCTTGAACTCGGAGAAGGTGCCGGTGAGCTGGGCCACCACCTCGTCGTTGAGGGCGCTGCGGGCCTTGGCCGGGCCGCCGCGCTCCAGCAGGTCGAGCGGGGGCAGCGTGTAGGTGGTGTCGCCGACGAGCTGGAGCTGCTCCATCCGCACCGGCGCCGGGCCGTGCTCCTCGGGCGCCTCCGGGCCTCCGCTGCGGGCGGCCGGGACGGCGGCCTCCTCCGGCGGGGCGGTGCGGTCCTGCACCTGGTGCATCATGTCCGCCACCGCCGAGGAAGCGGGCACGCCGTAGACCAGCGCCCCGTCCAGGTCGGCGGCGGCTCCGGCGGCGAGGTTGCGGGTGGCGTACGGGTCCGGCGGCTCCTTGTCCAGGGACACCCGGACGGCCTCCGGCTCGTCCTGGTCCGGCCCGACGGCGGGGTCCGGCTTGCGCCGGCGGCGGCGCCGACGGGCACTCACCTCGTCGCGCGGGTCCTCGCCGTCGGTGTCCACGGTGAACGGCAGCGCGGACGGGTCGGCGTCCTCCGGCGGCTCGGTGGACAGCTCCCGCTCCGGCGTACGCCCCTCGCGCAGCTCGTCCTCCGGCCCGGGCTCCACCACGCCGAGTCGTACGCCGGCCGAGCGCAGCCGCTCGGGGATTCGGTTGACCGGGGTGGCGGTGACCACCAGCAGCCCGAAGAAGGCCAGCAGCAGGAGCAGCGGCACGGCCAGTGCCGGCCCGGCGGCGGCCATCATCGGGGTGGACGCGGCCCAGCCGATGATTCCGCCGGCCGCCCTTATCCGGGAGGCGCCGCTGCCCATCATGGGCGCGCCGCAGCCGATGTGCACCAGGCCGAGGACGCCGACCAGCAGCGCGCTCAGCCCGATCACGATCCGGCCGTTGGCCTCCGGCAGCTCCGGGTGGCGCCAGAGCCGGATCGCTATCCCGGCCAGCAGGAACGGCACCAGCACGTCGAGCCGCCCGAACAGGCCGGACACCACGGCGATGGCCGCCTGACCGAGCCAGCCCTGCGGGCTGAACCAGGTGCCGGCCGCGGTCACCAGCGCGAGCGCGAACAGCAGCAGGCCCACCCCGTCCTTGCGGTGGGCGGGATGGAGGTTCTTGGCCCCGTCGCCGAAGCCCCGGAAGATCGCGGCGAGGCTGTTCGCCAGGCCGAGCCAGACGGCCCTGACGGCGCGGAAGAGTATCGGTTTGGGCGGCGGCGGGGGCGGCGGAGCCGGTTTGGCCGCCGCCTTCTTCGCCGGGGCCGCCTTCTTGACCGCCGTCTTCTTCGCGGGCGGCTTGCCCGGGGCCTTCGCCGCGGCCTTCTTGGACGGTCCCGGACTCGGGTTGCGTGCCGCGCTTCCGGGCGTACGAGTGGCCATGGGTCAGCAGCCTACCGGGGCGGACCACCAGTGGACATGCGCCCGAGCCGGGGCACCGGGCCGTGTCGCAGACACACCGTCACGCTGACCGGGCTTCACCCGGCTACCCCCGGAAACCACCCGAAGGAGTGAACCGAACCGACCGGTTACGCGGTGCCCGGGCGGAGCGCGTCCAGGGCCCGGCGCAGGCCCGCCAGCTTGCGCTCCAGGTGCGCCGCGGTGGCGGCCACCCCGGCGTCCTCGACGCCGTCCAGCTGCTTGCCGAGCGCCTCCGCCTGCTCCTCGACCGCCGCCAGCCGCGCGGACAGCTCGCCCAGCAGCGCCCCACCGAGGGCCGGCTCGCCGCCGCCCGCCTCCAGTTGCAGCCGCAGCAGCGCGGCCTGCTCCTTCAGCTGGCAGTTCTTCACGTACAGGTCGACGAAGACCGAGACCTTGGCGCGCAGCACCCACGGGTCGAAGGGCTTGGAGATGTAGTCCACGGCCCCGGCCGCGTAGCCGCGGAAGGTGTGGTGCGGACCGTGGTTGATCGCCGTCAGGAAGATGATCGGGATGTCCCGGGTGCGCTCGCGCCGCTTGATGTGGGCGGCGGTCTCGAAGCCGTCCATCCCGGGCATCTGGACGTCCAGCAGGATCACCGCGAAGTCGTCGGTGAGCAGCGCCTTGAGCGCCTCCTCGCCGGAGGCGGCGCGCACCAGCGTCTGGTCCAGCGCGGAGAGGATCGCCTCCAACGCCAGCAGGTTCTCCGGCCGGTCGTCGACCAGGAGGATCTTCGCCTTCTGCATCAGGGCTCGCCCTCCTGTCGCCTGACTGCCGCCCGGTGATGGCACTCGCGTACTGCCCACCGCTACCCCGGTCATGCTAGCCGCACCCCCTCGCCCGGCACATCGCTCCGTCGTGACCCGATCCGGAGCGGCGCGCGGCCAGCGCTCCGGCGCACGCTCAGCAGCGTGTCGCCATCCGGTCACTGTTCGCAACGATCGGTGACCCTACCCGGTTCCCGGGCCCGACCGCCAGCAAACCGGCTCACCGGAGGGCGCGAACTCCGGGGCCCGCCCCGGAGTTCACGCCCTCCCGGGCGGCTACGCGCGGTCCGCCCGCAGCCACTCGCGCATCACCGTCAGCAGGTGGTCGGTCTCCACCGGCTTGGTGATGTGGTCGGTGGCACCCGCCTCCAGGGACTTCTCCCGGTCGCCCTTCATCGCCTTGGCGGTCAGCGCGATGATCGGCAGGCCGGCGAACTGGGGCATCCGGCGGATCGCCTCGGTGGTCGCGTAGCCGTCCATCTCCGGCATCATGATGTCCATCAGGACCAGCGCCACGTTCTCGTGCTGCTCCAGCATCTCGATGCCCTCGCGGCCGTTCTCGGCGTACAGGACGGTCAGGCCGTGCTGCTCCAGCACGCTGGTGAGGGCGAACACGTTGCGGACGTCGTCGTCCACGATCAGCACCTGCTGGCCGTCGAAGCGCACGTCACGGCGGGCGGGACGGGGCGGTGCGGGCTCCACCGGGCGGGCCCCGGCGGAGGCCACGTCCAGGGCCGCGGTGCGGCGGCGCTCCACCGCCCCCCGGCGGCGCTCCTCGGCCAGCTCGCGGACCTCCTGGGCCCAGTGGTCGGCCGGGTTCTCGCCGACCGGCACGGGCACCCCGACCGGGGTCACGCCGACGGAGGCGCGCAGCGCCTGGGCGTTCGACCCGGCCGCGCGGTCGGCCGGAGCCGCGCCCGGGGCCTCGGTGCGCAGCGGCAGGTAGAGCGTGAACGTGGAGCCCTTGCCCAGCTCGCTCTCGGCGTGGATCTCGCCGCCGAGCAGCCGGGCGATCTCGCGGCTGATCGACAGGCCGAGGCCGGTGCCGCCGTACTTGCGGCTGGTGGTGCCGTCGGCCTGCTTGAACGCCTCGAAGATCTCCCTGAGCTTGTTGCCGGGGATGCCGATACCGGTGTCGGAGACCGCGAAGGCGATCAGCTCCTCGTCCGGGCCCTTGATCGAGCCGGACTCCAGCAACCGCTCGCGCACGTGCTGCGGGACCTCCGCGCCGGCCGGGGAGATCGAGAAGTCGACCGCACCGGCGTCGGTGAACTTGACCGCGTTGGAGATCAGGTTGCGCAGCACCTGCTGGAGCCGCTGCTCGTCGGTGTGCAGGGTGACCGGCAGGGCGGGCGAGACCCGGACGGCGAAGTCCAGGTTCTTGTCCAGCGCGACGGGCTGGAAGGTGGCCTCGACGTAGTCGACCAGCTGGACCAGGGCGATCCGGGCCGGGCGGACGTCCATCTTGCCGGCCTCGACCTTGGAGAGGTCGAGGATGTCGTTGATCAGCTGGAGCAGGTCGGAGCCGGCCCCGTGGATGGTGTCGGCGAACTCGACCTGCTTGGGCGAGAGGTTGCCCTCGTTGTTGTCGGAGAGCAGCTTGGCCAGGATCAGCAGCGAGTTGAGCGGGGTGCGCAGCTCGTGCGACATGTTGGCGAGGAACTCGCTCTTGTACCGGGAGGCCAGGGCGAGCTGCTCGGCGCGCTCCTCCAGGACCTGGCGAGCCTCCTCGATCTCGCTGTTCTTGATCTCGATGTCGCGGTTCTGCTGGGCGAGTTGCTCGGCCTTCTCCTGCAACTCCTCGTTGGTTCGCTCCAGTTCCTCCTGGCGCGCCTCCAACTCGGCGGATCGCATCGAGAGTTCGGCGGTGAGCCGCTGGGACTCCAGCAGCAGGCCCTCGGTCTTGGTGTTGACGCTGATGGTGTTGACGGTGACGCCGATCAGGTCGGCGATCTGGTTGAGGAAGTCCAGCGCGACGGTGGTGAAGGAGCTGAAGGTGGCCAGCTCGATCACGCCCAGCAGCCGGCCCTCGAACAGCACCGGCAGCACCACGATGTGGGCCGGCGAGGCCTCTCCGAGACCGGAGGCGATCTTGAGGTACCCGGGCGGCGCCTCCTTGAGGATGATCGCCCGCTTCTCCACCGCGGCCTGGCCGATCAGCGACTCGCCGGGCCGGAAGGTGGTCGGCATCGCGCGCCGCTGGTAGCCGTAGCTGCCGATCAGCCGCAGCACGGTGTCGTTCTCGTCGTCGTCCTCGGTGATCAGCTCGGCGGTGCGGCCGGCCGGCTGGGCGAGGAAGAAGGCGCCGTGCTGGGCGGAGACCACCGGGGTCAGCTCGGTCATGATCAGCGAGGCGACGGCCTCCAGGTCCCGGCGGCCCTGGAGCAGGCCGGAGATCCGGGCCAGGTTGGTCTTGAGCCAGTCCTGCTCCTGGTTGGTGCGGGTGGTCTCGCGCAGGTTGGCGATCATCTGGTTGATGTTGTCCTTGAGCTCGTCGAGCTCCCCAGCGGCGTCCACGTCGATCCGCAGGCTCAGGTCGCCCCTGGTCACCGCGGTGGCGACCTGGGCGATCGCGCGCACCTGCCGGGTCAGGTTGTTGGCCAGCTCGTTCACCGACTCGGTCAGGTCCTGCCAGGTGCCGTCCACACCGGGCACCCGGGCCTGGCCGCCGAGCCGCCCGTCGGTGCCCACCTCGCGGGCGACCCGGGTGACCTCGTCGGCGAACGCCGACAGCTGGTCGACCATGGTGTTGATGCTGGTCTTGAGCTGGAGGATCTCGCCGCGCGCGTCGACGTCGATCTTCTGTGACAGGTCGCCGCGGGCCACCGCCGTGATCACCAGCGCGATGTTGCGCACCTGTCCGGTGAGGTTGTTGGCCATCAGGTTGACGTTGTCGGTCAGGTCCTTCCAGATCCCGGCCACGCCCGGCACGCTCGCCTGGCCGCCCAGGGTGCCGTCGGTGCCCACCTCGCGGGCCACCCTGGTCACCTCCACCGCGAAGGAGGAGAGCTGATCGACCATGGTGTTCAGGGTCCCGGCGAGCGCCGCGACCTCGCCCTGCGCCTCGATGGTGATCTTCTTGGACAGGTCGCCGCGGGCCACCGCGGTGGCGACCTCGGCGATGTTACGCACCTGTCCGGTCAGGTTGGACGCCATGAAGTTGACGTTGTCGGTCAGGTCCTTCCAGATCCCCGACACGCCGCGCACCCGCGCCTGGCCCCCCAGGATCCCCTCGGTGCCCACCTCGCGGGCCACCCGGGTGACCTCGTCGGCGAACGCCGACAGCTGGTCGACCATGGTGTTGACGGTCGTCACCAGCTCCAGGATCTCGCCCCGGGCGTCGACGGTGATCTTCTTCGACACGTCGCCGCGCGCCACCGCGGTGGTCACCTCGGCGATGTTGCGGACCTGACTGGTCAGGTTGTTGGCCATCAGGTTGACGCTGTTGGTCAGGTCCTTCCACGTCCCGGACACCCCGGGCACGCTCGCCTGGCCGCCGAGGATGCCCTCGGTGCCGACGTCCCGGGCCACCCTGGTCACCTCGTCGGCGAAGGCGCCCAGCTGGTCCACCATCGTGTTGATGGTGTTCTTCAGCTCCAGGATCTCCCCGCGCGCGTCCACCTGGATCTTCTGCGACAGGTCACCCTTGGCGACCGCGGTCGTCACCTGCGCGATGTTGCGCACCTGATCGGTGAGGTTGTTCGCCATGAAGTTGACGTTGTCGGTCAGATCACGCCAGACCCCGGCCGCGCCCGGCACCTGGGCCTGACCGCCGAGCCGCCCCTCGGTACCCACCTGGCGGGCCACCCTGGTCACCTGCTCGGCGAAGCCGGAGAGCTGGTCGACCATCGTGTTGATGGTGTTCTTCAGCTCCAGCATCTCGCCGCGCGCGTCCACCTCGATCTTCTGCGAGAGGTCCCCGCGCGCCACCGCCGTGGTCACCTGGGCGATGTTGCGGACCTGGCCGGTCAGGTTGTCGGCCATGAAGTTCACCGAGTCGGTCAGGTCCCGCCAGACCCCGGCCACGCCCGGCACCTGCGCCTGACCGCCGAGACGGCCCTCGGTGCCCACGTCCCGGGCCACGCCGGTGACCTGCGCGGCGAACCCGTTCAGCTGGTCCACCATCGTGTTGACGGTGTTCTTCAGCTCCAGCATCTCGCCGGCCACCTCGACGGTGACCTTGCGGGACAGGTCGCCCTTGGCCACCGCCGTGGTCACCTGGGCGATGTTGCGCACCTGCGCGGTCAGCCGGCCGGCCATGGTGTTGACCGAGTCCGCCAGGTCCTTCCAACTGCCCGACACGCTGCGGACCTTGGCCTGACCGCCCAACTTGCCCTCGGTGCCCACCTCGCGGGCCACCCGGGTCACCTCGTCGGTGAACTCCGAGAGCTGGTCCACCAGTCCGTTGACGGTCCGGCCGATCTTCAGGTACTCGCCGCGCAGCGGGTGGCTCACCCCGTTGCTGTGCAGCGAGCGCAGTTCCATCTTCTGGTCCAGGTCGCCCTCGGCGATCGAGGTCAGCACCCGGCCCACCTCGGCCATCGGGCGGGCCAGATCGTCGATCAGCGCGTTGCAGTTGTCGACGGCCGCCATCCAGGCGCCCTCGCCCGCGCCGGTCTCCAGCCGCTCGTTCAACCGGCCCTCGCGGCCCACCGCCCGCCGCACCCGGGCCAGTTCACCGGTGAGGTGCTGGTTGCGCTCGGCGACCTCGTTGAACACCGCGGCGATCTCCGCCAGCGGCCCGTCGCCCGGAACCGTCAGCCGGCGGCGGAAGTTGCCGTCGCGCATCGCGGTCAGCGCGGACAGCAGCTTCCGCAGCTCGGCCGGCTCCGCCTCCCGGCTGTGGCTCGTTCGTCGGCCGGCCGCGTTCCGCGGCGCGGTCCCGGACCGCCCACCGCGCGGAACGGGCGGCGTCGTACCGGTTGCGTCCTTGGTGGCCGAACTCAACGGGCCCCTCCCACATCGTGAACTGTCCGGTGACCGTCCGTGCCGGTACGGCACGCACCGGGACACCGGCCCGGTCGGGCTGCGTACCGGCCGCCCACACGGCACACCGGCACCCGCACCGACCGTACTGCTCCGACCGGCCGTCGCGGACCCCCCAGTCTGGCAGCACTGGCGCCGGGTGTACGGCCGGTTGCGCTCGGTTGGTAGCCGGCCGTCCGAAACAGGTGGGCAGAATCACCCTCTGGTGCCTGTTTCGACGCCCCGCCCCCACGGGGAACCAAGCGGAAAGTAGGGTGGAGCGCTGCACCGGGCCACGACCCGACCCAGCGCCGCCGCCACCCGACGGCGCGCACCGGGAGTCGGCGCCGCACCCCCGGGACAGCCAGGGCAAGAGCAGCAGAGGAGAAGTGGCAACGTGGTCACCGCGCGCGCAGCCGCCACCTTCGACCCCGACGGCCGGTCCGCAGCCGCCGCCCGGGGCTTCGTCCGGGACGCGCTGCTCGGCTGGGGGCTGCCCGAGGTCGTCGACGACGCCGTCGTCCTGGTCAGCGAACTGGTCACCAACGCCGTCGTGCACGCCGGCACCGCCGCCGAGGTGTGCTGCCTGCGTGAGGAGGGCACCGTCCGGATCGAGGTCACCGACCACCACCCGGAGCGCGGCCTCCCCTCCCTCGGCGACGGCCCCGTCACCGCCTCCGACCGCTACGCCGACCCCGACGGCGAAGGTGGCCGCGGCCTGCTGATGTGCTCCGCCCTCGCCGAACGCTGGGGCGTCGAGTACGCGGCCGGCCGCAAGACCGTCTGGTTCCGGCTCGCGCTGCCCGCCCCCGTGGCCGGCACCCGCTACGCCGTCCCCGCGACCCCCGGCAGCGACCTGCCCAGCAGCCCCGGCCCGGTCCACGTCGCCGTCGTCCAGCTCGACGAGGACGGCCACGTCCTGGCCTGGAACCCGGACGCCGAGGCGCTCTTCCAGCGCCCCGCCGCCACCGTCCTCGGCCGCCCCTGGGCCGACCTCGCCGTCTGGCCGCCGTCGGCCGGCCGCGGCCTCGCACTGGCCGACACCCTGCGGCTGGCCCGCTGGGAGGGCGGCTACGGCGTCCGGCGCGCGGACGGCCACGAGGTCGAGGTGTACGGCGTCCAGGTCCGCGTCCGCGACACCGAGGGCGTCCCCTCCACCCTCTGCCTGCTCGTCCTCGAACCCGACCGCGCGGTGCTCCGCTCCCCCGCCCGGGCCCTGCCGGGCGACCGCACCGACCCGGTCGGCCCCCGGCTCGACCTGCTGGCCGGCCCGGTCGCCACCGACGACCTCGACACCCTGCTCCAGCGCACCGTCGAGCGCGCCCGCGACCTGCTCGACGCCGACGCCGCGTACCTGCTGCTCACCACCGACGACGAGACCGAGTTCGAGGTCCGCGCCGCCACCGGCCTCACCTCCGGACACCGCCGGCACACCCGCTTCCCGGTCGATACCGGCAACCGCTACGACTCCGCCCGGCTGCCCTCCGTGCACGAGGACCTCGCCGCCCGACCGACCGGCCTGCCCCTGCTCACCGGCAGCGGCATGCGCTCCCTGGTCACCGTGCCGCTCAAGGTCGAGGGCCGGCTGATCGGCTCGCTCGGCATCGCCACCGCCGCCCCCGGCCGCTACGACAACGAGGACGCGCTGCGCCTGCAGTTCGCCGCCGACCGGGTCGCCCTCGCGATCGAGAGCACCCGGCTGACCGAGCTCGAACGGCTGCGCCGGGGCTCGCTGTCCTTCCTCGTCGAGGCCTCCGACCTGCTCGCCGGCACCCTCGAACACGAGCAGACCCTCGCCCTGATGGCCCAGATGGCCGTCCCCACCCTCGCCTCCTGGTGCGCCGTGTACACCCAGGGCGACCACGGCGCCTCGGCCGGCCTCGCCTTCGTCCTGCACGAGGACGAGGACCGGATCGACCCGCTGCGCGACCTGCTCGACAAGACCCCCGCCCCCGAGGCCGGTCCGACCCACGGCGTCCGCTTCTGGTCGGCGCCCACCGAGACCGCCGCCGCCGGCGGCCTCACCGACAGCCCCGAACTCGCCGGCCTGCTCGGCGAGACCGTCGTCCTGCCGCTGACCGCCCGCAACCGGGTCATCGGCCTGCTGGCGCTCGGCGTCCCGGCCGGTGTCCGGTTCCGCCAGGAGATCCTCGAACTCGCCGAGGACCTCTCCCGCCGGGCCGCCCTCGCCCTCGACAACTCCCGCCTCTACTCCGAGCGCACCGCCACCAGCCAGGCCCTGCAGCGCAGCCTGCTGCCGCCGGACCTGCCCGAGATCCCGGGCGTCGAGGTGGACGTCTACTACCAGGCCGCCGGTGAGGGCAACGAGGTCGGCGGGGACTTCTACGACCTGTTCACCATCCGCGAGGGCACCTACGGCTTCGCCATCGGCGACGTCTGCGGCACCGGCCCCGAGGCCGCCTCGGTCACCGGCCTCGCCCGGCACTCGCTGCGCCTGCTCGCCCGCGAGGGCCTGGACGCGCCACAGGTGCTCAGCCGCCTCAACGCGGCCATCCTGGACGAGGGTTCGCGCAGCCGCTTCCTCACCCTGCTCTACGGCGAACTGACGCCCCGCCCGGACGGCAGCACCGAGCTGTCCCTGGTCTGCGCCGGCCACCCGCTGCCGCTGCGGCTGCGCACCGACGGCCAGGTCGACCGCGCCGCCACCCCGCAACCGCTGCTCGGGGTCATGGACGACCTCGACCTCACCGCCGAGCGCCTGGTGCTCTCCCCCGGCGAGGTGCTGCTGTGCGTCACCGACGGCGTCACCGAACGCCGCGAGGGCCGCCGGATGCTGGGCGACGACGGCCTCGCCGAGGTGCTCACCGGCTGCACCGGCCTGACCGCCGGCGCGGTCGCGCTGCGGGTGCAGCGGGCCGTCGAGCGCTTCGCCCCGGAACCGCCGTCCGACGACATGGCCATCCTGACCCTGCGAGTGCCGACCCAGCGCAACGCCTGAGCGGACCGGACCGGGTCGTTCCTGATCGGCCACGGCCCGTGCCGTGACCAACCCTGAGCGGTCCACAGCTGACGGCGTCACAAATTGTGCGATTCACAAGGGTACAAGCGAGTGGGGCCGGGTACACCGATCTCACCGGGGAATCCCTCGGCGGGGACGCGACCAGCGGCTCTCCCGCTGGCCCATCACTTCTGACCGCAGCCCGCGCACGCTCCAGCCGTGCGCCCTCGGCGCGGTCGCGCGCATCCACCTCATCGGACCACACCACTGCGTTCACTGCGCCCTGCGCGCGCCCAGAGTGAAAGGAGCCTCCGGTGAGCAACGAAGCTACCGGGGCAACGAACGCCCGCTCCACCGGAGCCGACGCGGGTAACCTCGGCTACCTCGCACTCGGCCTCACACTGCTCGCCTACGGCCTGCTCTCCACCGGCGTCTTCAGCGGCACCGGGGTCGGGGACGCGGCACACCTCGCCCATCTGGTCGGCGGCGTCACCCTCTTCATCGCGGGCCTCTGGCAGCTCCGCGGCGGCGAGGGTTTCACCGGCACCGCCTTCACCAGCCTCGGCGCCTTCTGGGCGACCTGGTCGGTGGCCGGCGGAGCGGGCAAGAACGCGACCGGCCTGTTCCTGCTGCTGTGGGCCCTGCTCGCCCTCACCCTCACCGCCGCCAGCTGGGGCGCGGGACTGTTCAGCCGCGCCGTCTACGGTCTGCTGACGCTCTCCCTGCTGCTGTCCGCCATCGCCGCCTTCGGCGGCTACAGCGGCCTCGCCAAGTTCGCCGGCTGGGTCGCGGCCGTCTCCGGGCTCGCCGCCTGGTACTGGGCCACCTCGGCGCTCAGCAACGGCTCCTGGGGGCGGATCGCCCTCCCGGTCAAGTGACCTGCTGCGGCCGATTCGCCTGTTCCACCGGATTCCCCTGCTGCGGCTGATCCGTCGCAGTGCGCCGGGGTCGGACCTCCGTGTCGACGGAGGCCCGGCCCCGGCGGCGTGCCACCACCGCCTGCACGGCATACGCGAGGAGCAGGATCACGACGGCCACGATGCCGTCCGACCAGAAGTGGTTCGCGGTCACCACGACCACCGCGACGGTCAGCACCGGGTGCAGCACCATCGCCCACCGCAGCCGGCTCGACGACAGCCTGACCACCGCGACCGCCGCCAGCACGCACCACGCGACGTGCACCGACGGCATCGCCGACAGCTGGTCGGCCACCACCACCCCGCCCACCGCGCCGCCGTACACCGACTGTCCGTACTCCGCGGCCACGTCGACGAACCCGTTCTGCGGCAGCATCCGGGGCGGCGCCACCGGGATGAACTGCACCAGCAGGCAGACCGCCGTGGTGATCACCACCGTGTTGCGCACCCACGCGTACCGCTCCCGGTGCCGTAGGAACACCCAGAGCAACACGGCCAGCATCACCGCGAAGTGCATCACCGCGTAGTAGTAGTTCGCCAGCCTCACCAGCACCGGGTAGGGCGTGATCGCCGCCTGCCAGGACGCCTCGTCCGGCAGTCCGATCTCCGACTCGGTGCGATGGATCCAGCTCGCCCGGTCCAGCGCGTGGTCCGCGCTCATCACCGAGAGGTGTCCCACCAGCTGCCAGAGCGCGAACAGTGCCAGCAGTGTGCCGGCCTCCCGCAGCAGTGCCGACAGCGACGTCCTCCGGACCCTGGAGGCGGCGTACGCGCCACCGTAGAGAGCGACCGCGGCGCCCCCGGCGGACTGCCAGGTAAGGGTCAGGTTCTGCAACGGATCGCGCCTCTCCGACAAGCTCTGGTTCGTGTGTCGGCAGAGGGTAACGCAAAAAGACCCCCTCCCGGACGGGAGGGGGTCTTTTTGGAATGATTGTTCGGCGGCGTCCTACTCTCCCACAGGGTCCCCCCTGCAGTACCATC
>NZ_JBIUYE010000020.1:82903-197083 GCF_044744365.1 Kitasatospora sp. NPDC087314 | reverse complement strand
ACCGACAACCGCTCCGCCACCCGCCGACCCGTCTTACCCGTGCCACCCACCACGAGCACCACACCGGCATCGACCGGAAGATCCACAACACCCTTACGCGTCATCCCAACCACCTCATTCGAAGAAACGGGGAAAACCGACGGGACCGACCCGCCGAAGACGCCGAGGGCGTCCAGCCGGTCCGACGCGATCCGGGGGCTCCGTCCGATCGGCGAGCCCGTTCGGTTCGTCGTCATGGCACCATTCAAATCCACCCCGAGTCGGCGAACCATAGCCACCGCACTCACGTCCATGCGCGAGCGTCTACACCGCCCACCAGCGGCTGTCCGCCCGCGCAAGGCCGCCCGCGAGGCCGCGGCCAGGGTTCGACCACCACCCACCACAACACAGCCCACCCCCGCCGGAAAGACCTTTCCACCGCGCCTCGACCCCTCCTCGACCTCCCCGGGAAATCACCGTGAAAGGGGCCGGAAAGGGAGCAGGGGAGGCGGCATGGAAATCCCGGCGGAATCCAGTCCGGCATCCCGCCGGGACGGCTCGACGGCGGCGGCCTAGGGCCTGTCCGGCGGATCTTGCCGGATCAACCCGCGGCGTTGGGCGCCCGTCTGGGCGTGCGCCCGGATCGTCCTCGTACTGGACGTACTTGGGCGATTCGGGCGTGCGTCCAGACGGGATGCCCGGCGTCGCGGGCCCGGCAAGATCCGCCGGACAGGCCCGAGCACCCCCACGGCGGCTCGACGCGGCAAGTAGGCCCGCGCACCCGGGTTCGGCACCGGTAGTCTCACGGCTGCTCCAGACCTGTGGAAAGGCGAATCATGGCCCAGCTGATAGTCCTGCTCGCCGCGATCTCCGTGGTGTTCTCGCTGATCGCGTTCAACGGCGGCAACGCCCCGATCGGCGTCCTGTTCGCCGTCGTCGCGGCGTCGCCGATCATCTTCCTCGGCTACGCCGTCGTGACCAGAAAGCGCGCCTCCTCGGACACCGCACCGCAGTTGACGGCCGGTCGGCGCAAGGGACGGACGATCGCGCTGCGGGTGGTCGCGCTGGCGATGGTCGGGTCCCTCGGGTACGGCGTCTACTGGGTGATGTTCGAGCCGAAGGCGAGCGACAAGGCACTCGGCCGGATCTCCGACCTGGACGCGGGCTGCGCGGGCACCATGGCCCGCAAGTACTTCCCGAAGACCGCCGAGCACACCGGCGCCGGCCCGCACCCGGTCGCGATGTTCACCGTCAGCGAGTCCGGCTCCTCGCACCCCGCCGCCCCGGCCGGCGGCTCGCCGGACTACTGGAGCGGGTCGCACCTGGACCCGTACCGCGTCCAGCTGATCGCCTGTCTGGACTCGCCCGGCGAGGCCGAGTTCCTGACCGACTGCAAGTTCACCTCGGACTCCCTCAAGCTCTACCGGGGCACGTACGAGGTGAGCGTGTACGAGGCCAGGACCGGCAAGAAGGTCGGCACCGAGCACCTGCTCGGCAGTGCGAAGCCCAGCTGCCCGGGCATGGTCTACCTGAAGAAGGACGTCTCCAAGCTGCACACCGAGCCCGAGTTCGCGGACTACCAGCAGGTGTTGCGCAAGTACGTCGAGCAGTAGGCCCGCTCCCTGGCCCCGGCCCGCCGGGCGCAGCCGCCACGGCTGCGCCCGGGAGCGCGCCACCCGGCCTCTCGTCCGAGGAGGGGAGCAGCCGGGTCAGACCAGCCAACTCAGGACGGTCCAGGCGCCGTTGGGCAACGGGGAGAGGGCGAGCGTCGGCACCGGGAGCAGCGCGGCGCTCACCCCCCAGTAACGGCGCCCGCGCAGGCTGGTGAGCCGGCCGAGGCCGAGGTTGACCAGCCACCACAGCAGCCCGAAGACCGTCCAGAGGACGGCGAGGGCCACCACCCACACCATCGGGCCGTCGTTCTCGGTGGGCTCGCGCCGTCCGAGCCCGAGCCGGACCAGCGGGTAGTTGAGGAAGAACAGGAGCGTCACCATCAGCGGAACGGAGGCGACGAACCCCAGGACGATGTTGACCGCCGCCGGGGCCGCCCACACCGCCCGGCCCGCCCACGTCGCCCGGCCCGGCTGCGGCTCAGGCACCACGGAGGGGCGCACCGCGCTTCTCCAGCTCGTCTGCCACGGTGCTCCTCCAGCCCTCCCCGCCCTGGCGCAGACACATGACCAGCGCTTTGCCATTCACATGCGCATCGATCGCCTTCGAATCCGGGGATCGGACAACCCCGGCGCGCAGGTTTCGTCGCCCGTCGCCCGAGGGGAGGAGCGCCGCCCCGGGCGGCCCCTCGACCCCCCGCCCCACGACGGGCACCGGCCTCCCGGCACCCCGGCGACACGAGAGGACCGCATCGTCCCCGCGTCCCCTCCGCCCCCCAGGCAGAATGACGGAGAGGGCGTCACCACTCACCGAGCGTGACGAGCGTGCCCCGGTGTGGTCGCGGGCGAAGCGGGCAGACGCGGGGCCTTCCGTTTCGAGGAGCGAAGGAGGCCCGTCGTGGCCGATCACGCGAAGCCGTCCGCACCCCGGACACCGGCCGATCCCGCCGGTGGATCCCTGGTCGTCGAGACCGACGTGCCGGCCAGGCTGGACCGGTTGCCGTGGTCCCGCTGGCACTGGCGGATCGTCATCGGCCTGGGCACCGTCTGGATCCTGGACGGCCTGGAGGTCACCATCGTCGGCAACATGGCGGCCCGGCTCGCCCAGCCCGGCAGCGGCATCAGCATCACGACGGCCCAGGTGACCACCGTCGCCGCCGCGACCTACGTGGCGGGCGCCTGCAGCGGAGCCCTGTTCTTCGGCTGGCTGACCGACCGGCTCGGGCGCAAGAAACTGTTCATGCTGACGCTCGCCGTGTACCTGGCGGCGACCGCCATCACCTCGCTCTCCTGGACGGCCTGGTTCTTCTTCCTCTGCCGCTTCTTCACCGGCTTCGGCATCGGCGGCGAGTACGCGGCGATCAACTCGGCGATCGACGAGCTGATCCCGGCCCGGGTGCGCGGGCGGATCGACCTGATCATCAACGGCAGCTTCTGGGTCGGCGCCGCGATCGGCGCCTTCGCGTCCATCGCGCTGCTCGACACCTCGCTCTTCGCGACGGACGTGGGCTGGCGGCTCGCCTTCGGGATGGGCGTGGTGCTGGGGCTGGCGATCCTGCTGGTCCGCCGGCACGTCCCGGAGAGTCCGCGCTGGCTGTTCACCCACGGGCGGGCCGAGGAGGCCGAGAAGGTGGTGGCCGAGGCCGAGGAGATCGTGGAGCGGGAGACCGGCCGACCGCTGCCGCCGGTCACCGGGAAGCCGATCAGGATCCGGGAGCGCGGCCCGCTCGGCTTCGTCACCCTCGCCCGCACCGTCGTCCGCCGCTACCCGCGCCGCACGGTGCTCGGCCTCGCGCTGTTCATCGGCCAGGCGTTCCTCTACAACTCGGTGACCTTCGGCTACGCCGTCATCCTCACCACGTACTTCGACGTGCCGGAGGGCGACACCGGCTACTACTTCGCGGTGATCGCGGTCGGCAACTTCCTCGGCCCGCTGCTGCTCGGCCACCTCTTCGACTCGGTCGGGCGGGTGCCGATGATCGCCGGCACGTACATCGGCTCCGGGCTGCTCCTGTTCGGCACCGCCGCGCTCTTCCAGCGTGGCGCCCTCTCCGCCGCCGGCATGACGGCCTGTTGGACGGCCGTGCTCTTCCTGGCCTCCGCCGGGGCCAGCGCGGCGTACCTGACGGTCAGCGAGATCTTCCCGCTGGAGACCAGGGCGATGTCCATCGCCTTCTTCTACGCCGTCGGCACGGCGGTCGGCGGCATCAGCGGGCCGCTGCTCTTCAACGGGCTGGTGAGCAGCGGGAAGGTCTCGCGGACCACGCTGGCGTTCTGCATCGGGGCGGCGCTGATGACGGCCGCGGGGCTGGTGGAGGCCGCGATCGGCGTCCGGGCGGAGGGGCGCAGCCTGGAGTCGCTGGCCACCCCGCTGAGCGCCGTCGAGCCGGCCGAGAGGTAGCGGGCCGTCGGGCACTCGGCCTCGGGGCACTCGGCCTCCGGATTCGGGCGTCGCCGGGCTCCGGCAGCGGGTGCCCGGCCCCGACATCCGGCGGGCCGGTGCGGACGGGGCCGGGCCGCGACGGTCACCGCCACAGCGACGGCCGTCGCGGCCGGCAGCCCGACCGCACACGTACCCGAGGCTCAGGCGTGGGCGCCGGCGCACTCCGGGTGTCCCCAGCTGCCGCCCACCTTGGTGATCGTGTCGCCCTTGGCGTACGGGCGGGTGCACGGGCAGGTGCCGGCGAATCGGGCGGACAGGGTCCGCGAGCCGCCCGAGGAAGCCCGCTTCGGCTTCGACCCGGCCGAGGAGGCGGCGCGGGCGCCGCGCGAGGGGGAGGTCCGGGCCGGTTCCGGCTCGGGGAGGTCCGCGCCCGTCCCGCCCGCGGCCTCCTGGCGGCGGGCGGCGTCGCTGGCGGCCTTGTCGGCGATGGCGTTCAGCGGGTCGCCGTTCACCTGGTGGGCGGGAACATACACGAAGGTGACGTCCCGCCCCTCCAGGAGCGCGTCGATGTGCTGGATCAGCGCCTGGTTGGCCACCGGCTTGCCGGCGGCGGTCTTCCAGCCGTTGCGCTTCCAGCCGACCAGCCACTTCGTCACCGCGTCGCGGGTGTACGTGCTGTCGAGACGGACCTCCAGCGGTACGGCGGGGTCCGTCGCGACCAGCAGCTGCTCCAACGCCGTCAGCTCGCCCACGTTGTTGGTGCTGTGCCCGAGCGGACCGGCCTGCCAGCGCTGCGGCACCCCGGCGGCGTCCGCGACCACGTAGGCCCAGGCCGCCGGCCCGGGGTTGCCCTTGGCCGCTCCGTCACAGGCTGCGATGAGTCGTTCGTTCATGCCCCGATCATGCCAGGGCCGGGCGGGTGCCCCGAAGCGCCGGTCAGCTGCGCAGGAGCAGCAGGAGCAGGGCGGCGGACCAGCTGAAGTTGGTGGAGTTCCGCCCCTCCCCCGTCAGCGGGTCGTAGTTCTCCCGCAGCGGCCCGTCACCGCCGAGGCCGGCGGCCGTCGCCAGCAGCCGGTCCGTCGCCTGCCGGGCGTCCTGGTTCCAGCCGTACCGGCGCAGGCCCTCGATGGCGAAGTAGGTCTGGTCGAGCCAGGCCAGGCCGCGCCAGTACCCGGCCGGATCGAAGTACGCGGAACTGCGGGCCACCGTCGGGAACGGCATCGCGGTGCCGAACTCCGCCGGGTCGAGCAGCAGCCTGCGCACCGCCCGGGCCTGGGCGGGGGTGGCGGTGCCGGACCAGAGCGGGATCGCCCCCTCGATGCCGCGCCCGCGGGCGGTGAGCCGTGCCCCGGTGGCCAGGTCCGTGTCGTGGAACCAGCCCGTGGCCGGGTCGAACATGGTGTCGCGCACGGCCCGGTCGATCGCGTCGGCCCGGCCGCGCAGCCGCTGGGCGGTCGCACGGTCGCCCAGTTCGGCGGCGATGGCGGCCAGGGAGCGGTGGTCGGCGGCCAGGTAGGCGTTCAGGTCGACGGACCGCTGGGTCAGGGACCAGCCCAGCAGGGCCCCCTGCGTGCCGTGGTTGGCGACGACCGTGGTACCGAGCGCGGTGTCGAAGCGCGGCGCGTTGTCCATGCCGGACTCCCAGGCCGCCGCCAGGACGCAGTCCTCCGGGGCGGCGTTGCCCGGGTCGACCGTGGCGCCGTACTCGCACAGGCCCTCGCCCTCGTGGTCCCGGTTGCGGTACCACCACTCCTGGTAGGCGGTCAGCCTGGGCAGCATCTCGCGCAGGAACGCGCGGTCGCCGCCGTGCCGGTAGACCTCCCAGACCGCCCAGGCGGCCAGCGGGGGCTTGGAGTTGCGCTCGTTCCAGTTGCCGCCACCGGTGCTCGGGTCGTTGTAGAAGACGCAGTCCGGGATCATCCCGGCGTCCTGCGGGCGGTCGGCGGAGTCGGGTCGGATCTGGTGGTCGAACATCGCCCGGATCTGGTCGGCGGCGAGGCCGGGGGCGAAGACGGCGGTGCCGGCGGCCTGCTTCCAGGTGTCCCAGGCCCAGACCCCGCTGAACCACTTGTACGAGAGCGAGGGCGTGATCGCGTCGTGCCGGATCCGCCCGGCCGGGCTGCGCCAGTTGGTGACGAGGGTCTGTACGCACTTGACGGCGTCCCGGCGGCGCGCGGCCGGGACGCCCTCGGTCGCCCGGGCGACGTACCCGGCCCACCGGGCGGCGCCCGCCGCCGCGACCCGGTCCGGGGCGCGCAGCGCGGCGTCCGCCTCGACGGCGGCGCGGGCGTACTCGGCGTCGGTGAACGTGTAGCTCTCGGTCCAGGCCAGGGTGCGGGCCGCGCCCGGTGCCAGCCGTACGGCGTCGGCCAGTTCGGTGCGGTGGCTGTCGCCGCTGACGGTGGTGCGGACCGGCGCGGCGTGGCGGACCTCGAAGCGCTCGGTGCCGTCGGTCAGGTAGTCCCACGTCCGCCGCACGCGCGCGAAACGGACGGCGACGCCGCGCTCGGCGGCGACCAGGTGGGGTGCGTCGCGCTGCGGGGCGTCGGCCGGGCGCAGCAGCGTCCCGGTCCAGGCGACCCGCAGGGTCCGCTCGCCCGCGCCGTCGTTGGCCAACCGCGCCCGGACCAGGGCGGTGCGGTTGCCCGCGAAGCGCAGTTCCAGGGTGAGCTCCAGTCCGCCGCCGAGCTCGTAGGACTGCCGCAGCAGGCCGGGCAGCGAGATGAGCCGGGGGGCTGCGCCGCCGGCGAGGTCCAGCGCCCGGCCCTGCTCGCTCAGGTGGATCCGGCTGAGGCCGTCGCTGAGCCACCACGGGTACTCCTGGGCCACGTGGAGCGGGCCGGTGAAGCCGCCGAGCGGCTCCTGCGGGCGCGGCAGGGCGTAGGCGTGCCAGGCACCCAGGTCGGCGAAGACGTTGATCGGATTGTTGCCCCCGGCGTCGCCGGGGTAGGCCTGCGCGGGTGTGCCGTGCAGGTCGAGGACGTCGGCGTAGCGGTCGAGCAGGGCCGCGGTGCCGTTGTCCGCCGGGCCTGCGGTGCCGTCGTCGGCCGGGGAGGTGGGGCGCTCGTCGGCGACGGCCGCCGGCGCGACGCCGGTCGCGGCGAGGGCGGTGCCGGCGGCGACCGTGGTGGCCAGGACGTGGCGGCGGGTCAGTGGCTTCATGCGCGCTCCTCGGCAGGGGTGGAGGGGGACGGGGAGGCGGACGTGCGGGACACCGGCCGGACCCGGAGGACGGCGGCGCCCAGCGGTGCGAGGGTGACGCCCTCGGCGACGTCGGTGCCGGTGAGCAGGTCGGTGCCGGGTTCGCCCAGCGTCACCCGGCACGCGGCGGAGCCGTGGTTGAGCAGGAACAGGTAGCCGGTGCCGTCCTCGGCGCGGCGGCGGGTGGCCTCCACGCCCGCCGGCAGGTCCGCCACCTCGGCGGCCACCCCGGCCTCGGCGAGCGGCAGGTCGAGCACCCGGCCGACGTCCGCGCCGAGGTGGCAGCCGAGGTACCAGGCGCTGCCGGTGCCGTGCCGGTGCCGGGTGACGGCCGGGAGGCCGGCCAGTTCTCCGGAGGCGTAGCGGGCGACGGTCTCGGCGCCCTCGGTGTCGATCCACTCGCTCCAGTGCTCCGCCCGGAGCTCCGCCCCGCCCTGGTCGAGCCGGACGGCGGTCGCCGCCCCGTCGGGGATCGGCCAGTGCTCGTCGACGACGACGCCGAACAGCGGCCGCAACGGCCCCGGGTGGCCGCCGGGGTGGATGTGGTCGTGCCGGTCGCTGATGCCGCTGAACGGGCCGCAGACCAGGTGGCCGCCCGCCGTGACGAAGGCGGTGAGCCGGTCGGCGGTGGCGGTGTCGAGCAGGTACAGGTTGGGGGCGAGCAGCAGCCGGTAGCCGTCGAACTCTCCGGTGGGCGGGACGAAGTCCACGGTCACGCCGCGGTCGTGGAGCGCCGCGTACCACGGCCGGAGCAGGTCGAGCCAGCGCATCCGCGCGGAGGGGTGGTCGTCCAGTTCCAGCGCCCACCAGCTGTCCCAGTCGAGCAGGACGGCCGCCTGCCCGCGCATCCGGCTGCCCGCGAGCTCCCCCAGCCGGCGCAGGTCGGCGCCGAACCGGACGGTCTCGCGCCAGCCGCGCGAGGCCGTGCCGCGGTGCGGCAGCATCGCGCTGTGGAACTTCTCGGCCCCGGCCACCGAGGCCCGCCACTGGAAGTGCAGTATCCCGTCCGCGCCCCGGGCCAGCGCCTGGAGTGACCAGAGCCGGTACAGGCCGGGCCGCTTCGGCAGGTTGACGGGACGCCAGCTGACGGCCGAGGGGGCCTGCTCCATCAGCAGCCACGGTTTGCCGCCCTTGAGCGAGCGCATCAGGTCGTAGTTCATGGCCGCGGTGACGTGCGCGCGGGGGTCCGCCGGGTCGGGGTAGGCGTCGTCGGAGACGAGGTCCTCGTGGCGGCTCCACTCCCAGTAGTCCAGCGACTTGAGCATCGACATGAAGTTGGTGGTGACCGGCACGCCGGGCGAGACCTCGTCGAGGACGGCCTTCTCGGTGCGGTGGAGGGCCAGCAGCGCGTCCGAGCAGAACCGGCGCCAGTCCAGCAGCTGGGTCGGATTGACCGGTCCGGGCGCGGTGCGCGGCGGCTCGATCTCGTCGAGCGACCCGTACCGCTGGGACCAGAAGGCCGTCCCCCAGGACCGGTTGAGCTCCTCGACGGTGCCGTGGCGCTCGCGCAGCCAGCGCCGGAAGTCGGTGGCGGAGGCGGGGCAGAAGCACTCCTGGACGTGGTCGCCGTACTCGTTGTGGATGTGCCACAGGGCCAGCGCCGGGTGGTCGCGGTAGCGCTCGGCCAGGGCCCGGGTGAGCCGGGCGGCGGCGGCCCGGTAGACGGCGGAGGAGGGGCAGTAGTGCTGACGCGAGCCGAACTCCAGCCGGACGCCGTCGGCGGTCACGGGCAGCAGCTCCGGGTGGGCCCGCACCAGCCATGCCGGCGGCGAGGCGGTGGCGGTGGCCAGGTCGACGGCGATGCCGTGGCCGTGGACGAGGTCGAGCAGGCGGTCCAGCCAGCCGAAGTCCCAGACGTCGGCGTCCGGTTGGAGGCGGGCCCAGGAGAAGACGCCGACGGTGACCAGGTTGACCCCGGCCTCGGCCATCAGCTTCACGTCCTCCGCCCACACCTCCTCGGGCCACTGCTCGGGGTTCCAGTCCCCGCCGTGGAGGAGGCCGGGCACACGGGTGAGTGCGTTCATGCGGGCGGTCATCCTTTCAGCGCTCCGCCGAGCAGGCCGGCCACGAACTGCCGCTGGAAGAGCAGGAAGAGCAACACCAGCGGGAGGGTGGCCAGCAGGGAGCCGAGCATGAGGCCGGAGTAGTCGACGTGGGTGAGCCCGGTCAGCGTGTTGAGCGCGACCGGCACGGTGTACTTGTCCTCGGTGTTGAGCATCAGCAGCGGCCAGATGAAGCTGTTCCACTGCCCCATGAAGGTGAAGATCACCAGCGCGCCCAGCTGCGGCCGCACGCAGGGCAGGACCACCTGGTAGAAGGTGCGCAGTTCGCCGGAGCCGTCGATGCGCGCGGACTCCAGCAGTTCGTCGGGGAAGTCCAGGAAGCCCTGGCGCATCAGCAGGATGCCGAAGGAGTTGGCCAGGAAGGGCAGGATGACCGCCTGGTAGCTGTCGATCCAGCCGACGCTGGCCATCATCTGGAACAGCGGGACGAGCAGCACCTGCAGCGGAATCATCATGGTCGCCAGCACCAGCCCGAGCAGCAGCCCACGGCCCCGGAAGCGGTACTTGGCCAGCCCGTAGCCGCACATCGCCGACAGCAGCGAGCTCAGCGCGGTGTAGACGACGGCGATGCCCAGGCTGTTGAGCAGCACCCGGCCGAAGCCGATGCTCTGCTGCAGGTGGGCCAGGTTGCGCAGCAGGTCCCCGCCGGGCAGGAACGGCGGCGGGGAGTGGAAGAGCTCGGAGCTGCTGTGGGTGCTCGCGATCAGCATCCAGACGAAGGGCACCAGGCTGACGACGGCTCCGAGGGCGAGCGCGAGCAGGACGGCGCCGCGGCCGAGCCGGGCGGGCAGCGGCCGGGTACGGGGACGGGCGGCGGCAGGGGTGGGGGCGGAAGTGGGGCTCACCGGCGGCGTTCCCTTCCGTAGAGCCGGAACTGGAGGAGGGAGACCGCGGCGATGACCAGCACCACGACCCAGGCGATAGCGGCCGCGTAGCCGAAGTCGAGCTGCTGGAAGCCGACCTTGTACAGGTAGACCACGGGGGTGAGGGTCGCGTCGCCGGGTCCGCCGCGCGTCAGCACGTAGTTCTCGTCGAAGAGTTGGAGCGTGCCGATGGTGGAGGTGATGACGCAGAACAGCACCACCGGCCGCAGCTGCGGCAGGATCACGCCGGTGTAGGTGCGCAGCGTGCCCGCGCCGTCGAGGGCGGCGGCCTCGTACTGGTCCCGGCCGATGGCGTGCAGGCCGGCGAGCAGGATGACGGCGTTGTAGCCGGTCCAGCGCCAGGTGACCGAGCCGATCAGGGAGATCCGGGCCCAGGTGGGCGAGTTCAGCCAGTCGACCGGGCCGGCGCCGAGCGCGTGCAGGAGCTGGTTGGCCAGGCCGCCGTCGGTGCGCAGCAGGACCTGGAAGACGACGGCGTAGGCGACCAGCGTGGTGACCGCGGGCAGGAAGAAGACCGCCCGCCAGCCGGCCCGGAACCGCAGCCAGGACTGGTTCAGCAGGACGGCCAGCACCAGCGCCAGCCCGATCATCACGGGCACCTGGACGGCCAGGATCATCGCGGTGTTGACCAGGGAGTGCAGGAAGGCCGGGTCGTCCAGCATCCGCCGGTACTGGTCCAGCCCGACCCAGACGGTGACGCCGTCGCGGCGGGCGGTGAAGCTCTGGTAGAGGCTGGCGCCGAGCGGATAGGCGAAGAAGAGGATGAAGAGCACGGCCGTGGGCCCGGCGAAGAGCCAGGCCGCGGAGCGCGGCAGCCGTCGTCGCCGGGTGCGCGCGGTCCGCGCGGGTACGGCGGCCACCTCGGGGGTGGGGGCCTGGAGACTGGTCATGGTGCGTGTCCCTACGGGGCCGGCTGGCGACTGGTCGCGGTGGCGATCTGGCGGGCGGCGGAGCGCAGCACGGTGCCGGGGTCGGCTCCGCCGTGCAGCACCTGGTTGACGGCGGTGTTGACGATGTCGCCGGCCTTGGCGTCGTCGGCGGTGATCTCGACGGTGGGGATGGACCGGGCGAGGTCGGCGAACAGCCGCATGGCCGGCTGGTTCGCGTAGTAGGCGTCGGGCTGCTGGAAGTACGGGTGGTCCAGGGCCGGGAGGTAGGCGGGGAAGAGTCCCTCGCGCTCCATCATCGAGGCCTGGTTGGCCTTGTCGGCGAGCAGGGCGGAGATGAACGCCCAGGCCAGTTCCGGGTTCTTGCTCTGTGCGGTGACGGAGAGGGTGGAGCCGCCGTTGTTCGAAGTGCGACAGCCGCCGGGGGTGAACGCGGGCAGCGGCACGACGCCGAACTCGCCCTTCAGGTCGGCCATCTCGCTGGTGAGGGTGCCGTCCCACCAGGCGGCGGTGGGGGTGGTGGCGACCTTGCCGTCGTGGGTGCCGGAGACCAGGCCGTCCCAGCCGTCCTCGAAGTCGACGAGGCCCCGGTCGACCAGCTGTTTCATCAGGGTGAGCGCCTGCTCGGCGGCGGGTGAGGCGACGGCGACCCTGCCGTCCACGAACCAGCCCTGGCCCTGCTGTTGGAGCAGCAGGGAGAACGTGCTGTCCTGCTTGGCGTCCATGATGAGCAGCTTCTTGCCGGTGCGGGCCTTGAGGGTGGTCCCGGCGGCGAGGTAGTCGTCCCAGGTGGCGAGGCCGGCCGGATCGACGCCGGCCTGCTGGAAATAGTCGCGGCGGTAGAACAGGGCGCAGGGGCCGCTGTCCCAGGGCAGTGCGAAGACCCGGCCGGCCGCGTTGGTGACGGTGCGCCAGGCCGCCTGCGCGAAGTCCGGGGCGAGGCCGGCGGCCCGGCCGGTCAGGTCGACCAGCGCGTTGGGGAAGTTGCCGATGTAGGTGGGCAGTCGGTGGCCCTCGACGGTCAGCACGTCCGGCAGCCCGCTGCCGGCACCGAGTCCGACGGTGATCTTGTCGTAGGCGTTGTCGTAGCCGATGTCGACGACGTCGATGGTGGTGCCGGGGTGGGCCTGTTCGAAGGCCTTGCCGAGCCGCTGCATGGCCTTGGCGGCCACATCCCAGGACCAGATGGTGATCTTCCCGGCGAGTTTGCCGCCGGAGCCGGCGTCCAGCCGCTTGGCGTCCGGGGTCCCGGCGCCGCCGGTGGCGCACCCCGCCGCCCCGGTCAGCAGCAGCGCGCCGCCGGCCAGCCCGGCGCCGAGGACACGGCGGCGGGAGGGGCCCGAGCCGGGCCCGTACCGTCCACCCCCGGGGCCGTCAACGTGTCTGTGACGACTGCCGGTTGAGATCTTTCCTCCCGACATCTTGCCTCCTGAAGAGTGAATGCCGAATGCTGTATACAGAACTCAGCACACACAGTGCCGTCAAGGCTTGTGACCGAAATCGCGGAAGGTGCCAGGATGACCGCACGCGTTCCCCGAACCCACCCGTACATCCCCAACTCCGCCCCCGACGTCAAGACGGCGATGCTGGCGGCGATCGGCGCGCGGACCGTCGAGGAGTTCTACGCCGACATCCCCGCCGCGCTGCGGCTGGACCGCCCGCTGCGGCTGCCCGAGCCGCTCGGCTCCGAGGCCCGACTGGTCGCCCACATGGAGGAGTTGCTCTCCCGCAACGCCGCCGTCCCGCCCGGCCGCAGCTTCCTCGGCGCCGGGTGCTACCGCCACCACGTGCCCGCCGTGGTCGACGAGGTCGTCAACCGCAGCGAGTTCCTCACCGCCTACGCCGGCGAGCCGTACGAGGACCACGGCCGCTTCCAGGCGCTGTGGGAGTACCAGTCCCTGATGG
The DNA here is from genome assembly GCF_044744365.1 of Kitasatospora sp. NPDC087314. Taxonomy (NCBI): domain Bacteria; kingdom Bacillati; phylum Actinomycetota; class Actinomycetes; order Kitasatosporales; family Streptomycetaceae; genus Kitasatospora; species Kitasatospora sp. NPDC087314. The sequence goes on along the minus strand of NZ_JBIUYE010000020.1, from coordinate 184,171 downwards.
CCGAGCTGCTGGCGGTCGAGGTCGTCAACGTGCCCACCTACGACGGCTTCCAGGCCGCCGCGACCGCGCTGCGGATGGCCGGCCGGGCGACCGGGCGGCGCCGGCTGGTCCTCGTCGGCGAGCTCGACCCCGACAAGCTCTCCCGGATCCGCGACTACGTGCACGGGATCCACGACCTCGTGCCGGTCCCCGCCGAGCCCGAGGCCGTCCGCGCCGCCCTCGCCACCGGCGACACCGCCGCCGTCTTCGCCGAGCTGACCGACCACCGCGGCCGTGTCGACCCCGAGCTGCCGCAGTACGTCGAACTCGCCCACCGGGTGGGCGCGCTGGCCGTCGTCGGCGCCAACCCGCTGAGCCTGGGCGTGCTCGCCCCGCCCGCCTCCTTCGGCGCCGACCTCACCTGCGGCGACCTCCAGCCGCTCGGCATCCACCCCAGCTTCGGCGGCGGCAACGCGGGCTTCATCGCCAGCCAGGACGACGAACGCCTGGTCGCCGAGTACCCGAGCCGCCTCTTCGGCCTCGTCCCCACCGAGGTGCCGGGCGAGTACGGCTTCGGCGACGTCGCCTACGAGCGCACCTCCTTCGCGCTGCGCGAGGAGGGCAAGGAGTGGGTCGGCACCGCCGCCGCCCTGCACGGCATCGCCGCCGGGGTCTACCTCGCGCTGATGGGGCCGCACGGCATGCGCGAGATCGGCGAGACGATCCTCGCCCACACCGCCTACGCCCGCCGGCGCCTCGCCGAGGTCCCCGGCGTGGAGGCGGGCGACCCCGAGGCCGTGCACTTCGCCGACTTCACCCTCCGCTACACCGGCGAGCGCACCGCCGCCGAGATCGCCGCCGCCCTGCTCGACCGCGGCTTCCACGCCGGCACCCCGGCCGGGGAGCGCGAGGGTCGCTACTGCGTCACCGAGCTCCACACCCAGGCCGACATCGACCGCCTCGCCGCCGCCCTTGAGGAGATCGCCAAGTGACGGACCATCACCCGATCGCCGGCCGTCAGCCGATCGCCGACGAACACGGGACCACCGACCGGGCCGGGACCACCGACCGGGCCGGGACGACCGACCCGCGGATCGCCCCGAAGCCCGCCCTGCGCCGCTTCCACCAGGCCCGCTGGGACGAGAAGCTGATCTTCGAACTGGGCGCGCCCGGCGAGCGCGGAATCCTGCCCCCGACGCCCGAACCCGCCGTGACCGCCGCCGTCGGCAGCCCCGCCGACCGCCTGCCCGCCGCACTGCGCCGCGGCGCCCCGCCCGCGCTGCCCGAACTCGGCCAGCAGCAGGTGCTCCGCCACTACCTGCGGCTCTCCCAGGAGAACCTCGGCGCCGACCTCAACATCGACGTCGGCCAGGGCACCTGCACCATGAAGTACAGCCCCAAGGTCAACGACTCCTTCGTCCGCGACCCGCGGATCGCCGCCCTGCACCCGGCCCAGGACGCCACGACCGTCCAGGGCGTGCTCGAACTCGTCCACCGGCTGGAGCAGTTGCTCAAAGAGGTGTCCGGCATGGACCGGGTCTCGCTGCAGCCCGGCGCCGGATCCGCCGCGATCTGGACCAACGTCTCCGTCATCCGCGCCCACTTCGCCGCCCGCGGCGAACTGGAGCAGCGCGACGAGGTCATCACCACCGCCTTCTCGCACCCCTCCAACGCCGCCTGCGCCAAGACCGCCGGGTTCAAGGTGATCACGCTCCACCCGGACGCGGACGGCTACCCCGACATCGAGGCGCTGCGCGCCGCCGTCGGCCCCCGCACCGCCGCGCTGCTCATCACCAACCCCGAGGACACCGGGATCTACAACCCCCGGATCGCCGAGTTCGTCCGCATCGTCCACGCGGCCGGCGGTCTGTGCGCCTACGACCAGGCCAACGCCAACGGCGTGCTCGGCATCACCCGGGCCCGCGAGGCCGGCTTCGACCTGTGCCACTTCAACCTGCACAAGACCTTCTCCACCCCGCACGCCTGTGGCGGCCCGGCCGCCGGCGCCTGCGGCGTCACCGCCGAGCTCGCGCCCTACCTGCCGCGCCCCACCGTCGAGTTCGACGGCGAGCGGTACGTCCTCGACCACGACCGGCCGGAGTCCATCGGCAAGATCCGCCCGTACCTGGGCGTCGTCCCGAACCTGGTCCGCGCCTACGCCTGGATCATGTCCCTGGGCGCCGAGGGGCTGCGCGAAGCGGCCGAGATCGCGGTGCTCAACAACAACTACCTGATGCACCGGGTCCAACGGATCCGCGGCGTCTGCGTCCCCTACGCCGAGGGGCGGCCGCGCGTCGAACAGGTCCGCTACAGCTGGCGCCAACTCGCCGAGGACACCGGCCTGCACAGCGAGGACCTCGGCTACCGCGCCGCCGACTTCGGCACCCACTACTGGACCAGCCACCACCCCTACGTCGTCCCCGAGCCGATGACGCTGGAGCCGACCGAGTCCTACTCCCGCGCCGACCTGGACGAGTACGCCGCGATCCTCGCCGAGGTCGCCCGCGAGGCCTACGAGGAGCCGGAGACCGTCCGCACGGCCCCGCACAACTCCACCGTGCACCGCATCCGGCACGAGCCGCTGGACGATCCGAAGGTGTGGTCCGTCAGCTGGCGCTCCTACCGCCGCAAGGTCCTCGGCGAGCGGCCGTGACGACCGGGATCCGGATCGGGCTCGTGGTCAACCCGGTCGCCGGCCTCGGCGGCCGGGTCGGCCTCAAGGGCAGCGACGGCGCCGAGGTCCAGCGGCGGGCCCGCACCCTCGGCGCCCGGCCCGACGCGATCCTGCGGGCGGAAGTGACCCTACGTCAGTTGATCGCACTGGCACCGTCGTTGACTCTTCTCGCCGCAGCCGGGCCGATGGGCGCGGACGCGGCGCGGGCGGCCGGCCTGCACGCGACGGTGGTCCACCGGCCCGCCGGCCCGGACACCACGGCCGCGGACACCCGCGCAGCCGTCCGCGCCCTCGTCGCGGCCGGCACGGACCTGCTCCTGTTCTGCGGCGGCGACGGCACGGCCCGCGACGTCCTCGACGCTCTGGGGCCGGAGCCCGGCCCGCCCGTCCTCGGCATCCCGGCCGGGGTCAAGATGCACTCCGCCGTCTTCGCCGTCCATCCCCGTGCCGCCGCCGAGGTGGCCGCCGCCTGGGCCGGCGGCGAGGGCGTCCGGCTGGTGTCCGCCGAGGTCATGGACCGCGACGAGGCGGCGCTGCGGGACGGCCGGATCTCCGCCCGCCTCCACGGGTGGCTGACCGTCCCGGTCCTGCCCTCCCGGGTCCAGCAGCGCAAGACCGGCAGCTCCGCCACCGACCCCGAGGCGCTGGGCGGCATCGCCGCCGAGGTCGCCGAACGGGTCGGCCCCGGCGGGCTGCTCGCCCTCGGTCCCGGCGGCACCACCCAGGCCGTCGCCGCCGCCCTCGGCGCGGCCGACGCCTGCCCGGGCGGCGTCGACGTGCTGCGCCTCGAACCCGGCGGCGCCGCCCGGATCGTGGTCCGCGACGCGCGGGCGGACCAGTTGCTGGCGCTGCCCGCCGCCCCGTGGATCGCGCTGTCGCCGATCGGCGGCCAGGGTTTCCTGCTCGGCCGCGGGAACCAGCAGATCACCCCCGAACTGCTGCGCACCGCGGGCCCCGAACGGCTGCTCGTCCTCGCCACCGAGGCGAAGCTCGCCGCCCTCGCCGGCCGTCCGCTCCTGCTGGACACCGGCGATCCCGCGCTGGACCATGCCCTGTCCGGGCACGTCCGGGTGATCACCGGCCGCCGCTCCAGCGCCGTCTACCGCCTCACCGGCTGACCCACCCCCACCCCTGCCGCACCCCCTGCCCCGAAGAGGAGCCCCCCAGTGATCGACCTCCACGGCAAGCGCGCCATCGTCACCGGCGCCGCCTCCGGCATCGGCCGGGCCACCGTCGCCCTGCTGGCCGAACTCGGCGCGGCCGTCGTCCTCGCCGACCTCGACACCGACCGCGGCGAGCAGGCCGCCAAGCAGACCGGCGGCGCCTTCGTACGCTGCGACGTCTCCCGACGAGCGGACTGCGAGCGGGTCGTGCGCACCGCCGTCGACCTGCACGGCGGCGTCGACGTGCTGTTCAACAACGCCGGGATCATCCGCCGGTCCACCGTCTGCGACATCGGCGACGACGACTGGGACCTGGTGATGGCCGTCAACGTCCGCTCCATCATGCTGCTCAGCGGCCTGGTCGTGCCGCTGATGGCCGCGAACGGCGGCGGCAGCATCGTCAACACCGGCTCCGGCTGGGGCATCCGGGGCGGCGGCCGGGCCGTCTCCTACTGCGCGTCCAAGGGCGCCGTCGTCAACATGACCCGGGCCATGGCCATCGACCACGGGCCCGACAACATCCGCGTCAACTGCGTGTGCCCGGGCGACACCGACACCGGTATGCTCGCCGAGGAGGCCCGCCAACTCGGCGAGAGCCCCGACGCCTTCTACGCGGATGCCGCCGACCGACCGCTCGGCCGCATCGGCCAGCCTCGGGACGTCGCCCAGACCGTCGCCTTCCTCGCCAGTGACGCCGCCACGTTCGTCAGCGGCGCGATCATCGCCGTGGACGGCGCCGGGACCGCCTGACCAACACCCGGCCGGTACGCTACGGACCGAGGAAGAAGGGAAGCCCGATGGCGATCGAGCGGCGTCCGCTGCGCGAACAGGTGAAGGACGAACTCCTGGAGCGGCTGGGCCACGGCCGGTTCACCCCCGGCGAGTCGATCAACGAGGTCCACCTCGCGGAGGAACTGGGCGTCAGCCGCACCCCGTTGCGCGAGGCCCTGATCAGCCTGGAGCGCGAAGGCATCATCACCAGCGAGCGCGGCAAGGGCTTCCGCTTCGCGCCCACCGGCAGGCAGGAGTTCCTCGACCTCACGGCCATCCTGATCGCCCTGGAGTCCCTGGCGCTGCGGACCTCCGACCGGGAGCACCTGTCCGCCATCGCGCCCCGGCTGCTGGCGCAAGCCCGCGCCTTCTCCGCGCCGCAGGCTCCGCACGGCACCATAGAGCGCTACGACGACGCCTGGCACGCGCTGTTGCTCTCCGGCTGCGCCAACGCCCGGCTGCGCGAGCTGATCGACTCGCTCAAGCTGACCCTGCACCGCTACGAGCGGGTGGTCGTCGGCGACCACGCGATCCTCGAACGCGCCGCCGAGGAGCACGAGCGGATCGCCCAGTGCCTGCTCGACGGCGACATGGAGCAGGCGGTCGCCGCCCTGGAGGCCAACTGGACCAGCGGCATGGAACGGATCATGGAGCGTCTGCCCGCCGTCGGCACGCGCTGACGTCCGGCCGTCAGCCGTCAACCACCGGCAGAGGTACGGCGGCCCGTGCTCCTGCCGGTGGAGCGTCCCGGCACCCGGCCCCGTCGTACCGCTGTCGGCCGTAGGGCCGGTCCGCCCCGCGGCGTCACTCCTCGTCGGACCGGCCGCGGATGCAGGTGAGCACTCCGGCCACCGAGGCGATCTGCGCGGTGAGCCCGCCGGCGTCACCCTGTCCCTGCACGGACAGGGTGACCTCGACGGGCTTCTCGGCGGCCTCGCCGGAGAGTTCCCCGGCCACGTCGGACAGCGTGCGCAGTTCGAGGACCGCGAAGCCCGCCCGGGTGCACTGGTCCAGCACCTCCCGCAGCACCCCCTGGCCGGGGCGGTAGACGATCCGGTACGAGACCGCGGCCCGGCGCAGCGCGGGCAGCCGGTTCAGCAACGGCCTTATCGCGTAGGACACGACGAAGTACGCCGCGACGGTCAGCGCCGCGAGCAGCGGCAGGCCCGCGGCCGCGGCGGCGCCCACGGCCGCCGTGAGCCAGATCGTGGCCGCCGTCGTCAGCCCCTGGACCCAGCCCCGGTGCACGAAGATCACACCGGCGCCGATGAAGCCGAGCCCCGACACGATCTGCGCGGCCATCCGCGAGGGGTCCAGCTCGACCGTGCCCGTGTGCACGACGTCGGTGAAGCCGTACTTGCTCACCAGGGTGAACAGTGCCGCGCCGGCGCCGACGGTCGTGTAGGTCCGCAGCCCGGCGGCCTTGTGGCGGAGCTGCCGCTCGACTCCGATCAGACCGGAGAGCAGGAAGGCGAGCAGGAACTCCAGGACCTGGACCCACCCCTGCCCGCTCGGCCCGCTCGCCCACTGAACCGGTGCCATACTCCTGACGCCCCCTTCCCACCGTGCTGTCGACGGTGCCGGCGGCCGTCCCCCGCCCGGGGCGTGGCGCCGTCGTGCCGCCGGCCCCGGACGTGGAGGCGCGATGCCTGCCCATGCTAGGGCGGATCGGCCCCCTCCCGGGAGTCCGCGGGGGTCGATTCCGCGTCGATCCCGGCAGCGATCCCCCGCGTCAATCCCCCGTGTCAATCCCCCGTGTCAATCCCCCGCGCTGCCCGGCCTGTTGGTGCGGCAGGCCCGCCCGGGCCGCACCACGGCGAGGAGGGCGGCGGGGTCGGGGTGCTTCTGCAGACCCGGCAGCAGCAGGTGCCACAGGTCCGCCAGCCGGTCCTCGATGCTGAGCCGTCCGTCGATCGCGTCGGAGACGGTGTGCAGCCCGAAGAAGGCGCAGATCACGCCGTGGGCCGCGGTCGCCGGGTCGACGCGGGCGGCGAGTTCGCCCTCGGCGCCCGCGCGTTCGAGCAGGGAGCGGACGGTGTCGATCCATCCCACGAAGGGCACCGGCAGGTCGGCGTCGATGGCCGCGCGCTCGGACCAGAGCCGGGCGCCGGCCCTGACCACGACGTCGTCGCGGAAGGCCCGCGCCACCGCGAAGCTCAGCCGGACGAGTTGCTCCAGCGCGGGCGCCGGGGTGCCGGTGTGGCGCGCGACGAGCTCCGGCCACGAGGCGAAGTGCGCCTCGATGACGGTGCGGGCCAGGTTCTCCTTGCTGGTGTAGTGGAAGTAGATGGCGCCGCTCGTCCGTCCCGAGGCCGCGCTGATGTCACTGATGCTCGTGCCCGCGTATCCGCGTTCGTCGAACATCCGAGCAGCTGATTCGAGGACAGACCTGCGAGTCGTCTCAGCTCGATTCTGCACGCGCCTCTGCCTTTTCAAGATCACCCGGTTTTGCACGCACTGTAGTGATCCCGGGCGGGAACGCCAACTGACGACATGCGAACCCAGCTGGATTGATATTTTCTGTATATATGAAGATGCTGGATTTCCCTGCTTCCCCGGCGGCCCGGCATCCCGCCCGACCGCTCAGCTGGTCCCGCACGGTTCCGCGCGAACTGGTGCACCGCTCCGCCGTGGCGGAGGTGCTGCTGACCGACGTCCGCGCCCGGGGCGGCGGCCGCTTCGAGGCGGCGGCCCAGTGGCCCCGCTCCCATCCCACCTTCCCGCGCGGACGCGGCGAGCGGCACGACCCGCTGATCGCCGTCGAGACCGCGCGCCAGCTGGGCATCTACCTGCCGCTGTGTCACTACGGCGTACCCCGGGACACCCACCTGCTGATCACCGACGTGTCCTGCCGGGTCGATCCGGCGGCCGAGCCGAGGGGCGACGGCCCGGCGACGGTGCTCTGCCGGGCCGAGGTGCACGGCCTTCGGACCTCGGCCGAAAGCCGCCGGCCCACGGGGATGCGGCTGCGGGTGGACTGCTATGCGAGGGGCGCGCGCTTCGCCCGGATCGAGGGCGGGACGCGCTTCGTGGACCGGCTCGCCTACCCGACCCTGCGCGGCGCCGGCACCGCCCGGACGCCCGGCGACGCCGGCCCGCCGCCCGACCCGCCGTCGCCGGAGGAGGTCGGGGTCGCGCTGCCCTCCGACGTCGTGGTGGCCCGCGCGGAAGGCACGGTCCTGGTCTGTCCGGGCGATCCCGGGCACCCCTTCTTCTTTGACCACCCGTCCGACCACCTGCCCGGCATGGTGCTGCTGGAGGCGGCCCGGCAGGCCGCGGTGCTGCGCAGCGCAGGGCGGCTGTCCCGCCCGGTCGCGTACCGGATGAGAGCGCTGCGGTTCACCGAGTTCGCCCCCCTCGCGGTCGTTGAAATCACCGAGTACGAGCATTTGTGCGTTTTTCATATTCGCCAGTGTGGTCATATCACCGCAGCAGGGGTTCTCGGCTACTGAAGTAAAGACCTGACAAATATCGCGCCATCAAGTTTGACTGCGAAACATATCGATCGTAACGTAGCGATCGTTATGTTCCGGGTCGTTTTCTCCGGCCCGGATGCCGAGGCGCGTCGTTCTGCCGCGCTCCCGACTCCGGCCCCGGGCGGGTCGCGGCCGACCCCGCCCCCGCGCCGTGGTCGCCTCCCGTCCGGACGCGCGCTCGGTGAATCCCACAAGCCAATCCCACCTGAAGGGCGTAGGCATGACCGTGGAGAGCATCAACGACTGGACCCCTGCAGCCGTCGTCTTCGACTGCGACGGCACGCTCATGGACACCGAGTCGCACTGGCACGGAGCCCGTGCGGAGGTGCTGCGGGACTTCGGCATCGCGGCCGGACCGGACTTCACCGCGCGCGCGGCCGGGTTGCACTACTCGGACTGCGGGCGGCTGATGGCCGAGACCGCCGGCGATCCCGCGCTGGCGCCGGAGATGACCGACCGACTGCTGGTCAGCTTCCGGGCGCTGGTCGACGCCGACCCGATCCCCATGCCGGGCGCGGCCGAACTGGTCGGCCGGCTCAGCGGGTTCCTCCCGCTGGCGGTCGCCAGCAACTGCCCCCGCGACGTGATCGAGGCCGGGCTCGACGGCGCCGGGCTGCTCCGGCACTTCGAGCACATCGTGGTCCCGGCGGACGGGCTGGCGCCCAAGCCGGAGCCGGACGTCTACCTGACCGCCGCCCGGCTCTGCGGCGCCGAGCCCACCGACTGCCTCGCCGTGGAGGACACCTACTGCGGCATCCGCTCGGCCGTCCGGGCGGGGCTGCGGGTCGTCGGAGTCGGGCCGCACCCGTCGGCCGAGGCGCGGGAGGCGGTCGACCTGTGGGTCGCCACCCTGGACGAGCCGGGGCTGCTCGACTGGGCCCGGCGCCGGAGCGCTCTCGCCCTCACCGGCTGAGCACCACCCGGGCCGAAGCCGGGCACCGTGCGGCCGGGCCCGGCGGTCAACGGCCCGGCGGTCACGGGCCCGCGGGGGCCGGCTCGGGGCCCCACAGCGGATCGGGTCCGCCGGCCGGGGCGTCGGTGGGCGCGGTGTCGTCGAGCAGTACGACGTCCAGCGTCCGCGGCACCCCGCCGGCCGAGGCGAAGAGCAGCGCGATGCCCACGGCACCCGGGTCGGGGACCCCCGACGCCCGTTCCCCGAGGTAGCTGGCCCGGCCGCGGCGGGCCCGCAGCGCCCTGGTCCGGCGGACGCCTCCGGCCGCCGCGGCGGCGGCCATCGCGAGGCAGTCGTCCGGTCGGGCCCCGGGAGCGCAACCGCGCAGGGCCAGCGCGGCCGGGTGCAGGGCATCGACGAGTGTCTTGTCACCCGGCCGTGCCTCCCCCACCCGTTGGACGGCCTCCAGCGCCGCCGTCACCCCTCGGGCCAGGGCCGGGCCGGTCAGCGGGCCGGTGCCGGCGGCCGCCGCCAGTTCCTGGAGCACCAGCCCGAAGAGCGGCCCGCTCGTCCCGCCGACCTCGTCCAGGAACGCGCCCGCCGCCGCGCCCAGCGGTACGGCTGCGGCCTGCCGCCCCGGCGGCAGCCGGTCCAGCGCGGCCAGCGCGCACCGGACGCCGGTGAGCAGGTTGACGCCGAAGTCGCCGTCCCCCGCGGCCTGGTCGAACCGGGTGAGCTCCTCCTCGGTGGCGGCGACGGCCTCGGCGAACCGCCGCATCCAGCCGGCCGTGAAGACACCGTCGAATGCCTTTGTGCCCGTCATCTCCTGACCTCCTGGTGACCGGGGGCCGGCGCCGACTCCGCGGCCGGCCAAGCCGCCGTGTACGCGGGGGCGTCGAGCAGCGCGAGCGTCTGCTCGTCGGCGGCGAGCAGGGTGATCGAGAACCCCCGCATGTCGAGCGCGGTGACGTAGTCACCCACCAGGGCGCGCGCCAGGCGGCGTCCGCCCGTGTCCAGGACGGCGGCCAGTTCGTTCAGGACCGCGTACAGCTCCAGGCTGGTCGTCGCCCCCAGGCCGTTCACCAGCGCGACGAGGGGGGCCCGCGCCGGCCGCAGCGACTCCAGCAGGCGCAGCGCCATCCGGCCCACCAGGACGCCCAGCGGCTCGCGCTCCAGGGAGAGTTCGGCCCGTTCACCGTGGATGCCGACACCGAACTCGACCAGGTGCTCCAGCACCTCGAAGGCCGGCCGACCGGTGGCCGGGGAGGTGTGCGCGGCGCCGGCCACCGCGATGCTGCGGCACCGTCCGGCCAACGCGCTTCCCAGCGACGCGAGTTCCGTCAGGCCGAGCCCTCGGTCGGCGGCCGCCCCGAGGATCTTCTGCACCAGGACGGTGGCCGCCGTCCCGCGCCGGCCGGCGGCGACGGACTCGGACTCGGAGGCGAGGTCGTCGTCCACCAGGACTCTGGCGCACGGTATGCCCTGGCGGTGCAGCCGTTCGGCCGCGATGCCGAAGTTGATCCGGTCGCCGGTGTAGTTCTTCACGATGTGCAGGACGCCGTCCTCGCCGGCGACCGCGCGCGAGGCCTCGAAGATCTGCCGGTTGTGCGGCGAGGCGAAGATCCGGCCCGGGCAGGCGGCGTCCAGCATGCCCCGGCCGACGAAGCCGACGTGCATCGGCTCGTGCCCCGAGCCTCCGCCGGAAAGCAGTCCGACCCGGCGCCCGGGCGCCCGGTCACGGGCCCGGACGAAGCCGAGGTCGGGGTCGTGGACGACGAGCGATGGGTGGGCCCGGGCGAATCCGGCGAGTGCGCTCGCCACCAGGGCGTCCTGATCGGTTTCGAGGTAAGGGGCCACGTCCGGCTCCGCTCGGTAGGGCGGCCCCGCTGCGCGCGACCGCCGATCACGTTCACCCATGCTTGGGCAGACACCCGCGCGCGGCAACCCGCGCGCGGCAACCCGCGAGGGCTCGGGACGGCCGCCCGGCGCGCGGTTCGGGGCCTGCGGGACGTCGGTGCCCCGGCGGGTCCGGGCGCCCACCCGGGTGATGCCACGCACCCGCCGTCCGGCCGCGCCTGCGCCGGCGGTTTCACGCGCCCGCACGGGATCTCCCGGCGCCCGGGCCCGCGTCCGGTCCTGCGCACCCACAGCGGCCGGATTCTATCGGGACGTCCGACAGTCCGCTTGGCGTCGCCCGGCCTTCCCGGCGGGTCCGACCGTCACCCGATCGAGTGGGCCGTCATCGCCGAGCCGACACCGATCGGCGGGGACGCGCGCCCGAAGCCGACCGGCCTCCGGAGCCCGGTCGGCCCGCACCTCGCCAGGTGCGGGCCGACCGGGTCTCAGGCCAGGCAGCCGACGTGCGCCAGGGCCCGCTTGAGCAGCACGCCCTGGCCGCCGGGCATGTCCTGCTGCACCAGCGGCGAGGCGGCCTCCTCCGGGCTGAACCAGACCAGGTCGAGCGCGTCCTGGCGCGGCCGGCAGTCGCCGGCCACCGGCACGACGTAGGCCAGGGAGACCGCGTGCTGCCTCGGGTCGTGGAACTCCGTGATGCCCAGGGTCGGGAAGTACTCGGCGACCGTGAACGGCTGCAGCGAGGCGGGGATCCGGGGCAGCGCCACCGGACCGAGGTCCTTCTCCAGGTGCCGCAGCAGGGCGTCGCGGATCCGCTCGTGGTGCAGCACCCGGCCGGACACCAGGGTGCGGCTGACCGTCCCGTCCGGCCCGATGCGCAGCAGGAGGCCGATCTCGGTGACCTCGCCGGCGTCGTCGACGCGCACCGGCACCGCCTCCACGTACAGGATCGGCATCCTGGCCCGCGTGGTCTCGAGTTCCTCGGGAGCGAGCCAACCCGGCGTGGTTTCCGTCATGTCAGACATTCGCCGATCGTACGTTCCCCGGCCCCGTCCGCGCCGGGCGCCCCGCCTGTCACGGCGTCGGGAACCGTCCGGTCGAGGTGCCCGGTGCCCGGCGGCCCGTCCGAAGATCCGTACCCGGAACCGGAACCGGCCCGCCCGGCGGTACCGTCTGGCGTGAAGTACCGGGAACGGCAGGGGCGGGGCGCGGCGAGGGGAGAGACGGCGTGGAGGCGTTGGGGGACGGGGACCCACGGCAGGTGGGCGCGTACCGCCTGCTGCGCAGACTCGGCGCGGGCGGGATGGGTCGGGTCTACCTGGGGCGGACCGCGGGCGGGCGCACGGTGGCCGTGAAGATGGTGCACGCCCAGTACGCGGCGGACCCGGAGTTCCGGGTGCGGTTCCGCAACGAGGTGGCGGCGGCCCGGCAGGTCGGCGGGCGCTGGACGGCGCCGGTGCTGGACGCGGACACCGAGGGCGCCCAGCCGTGGGTGGCCACCGGCTACGTCGCGGGGCCCTCGCTGGGCACGGCGGTACGGGAGTTCGGGCCACTGCCCGGCCCGGCGGTGCGCTCGCTCGGGGTGGGGCTCGCGGAGGCGCTGGCGGCGGTGCACGGCCGCGGGCTGGTGCACCGGGACGTCAAGCCGTCGAACGTGCTGCTGGCGCTGGACGGGCCCCGGCTGATCGACTTCGGGATCACCCGGGCGCTGGACGCGGCGACCGTGCTCACCCGCTCCGGCTTCGTGGTCGGCTCGCCGGGCTACCTCTCCCCCGAGCAGGCCGAGGGTCGGACGGCCGGAGCCGCCTCGGACGTCTTCTCGCTCGGTGCGGTGCTCGCCTACGCGGCCACCGGCACCGCGCCCTTCGGCTCGGGCGTGAGCGCGCCGGTGATGCTCTACCGGGTGCTGCACGAGCAACCCGAACTCCACCTGACGGACCAGGAGTTGCGGGCCATCGTGGCGGACTGCCTGGCCAAGGATCCGGCCCGCCGGCCGACCCCGGCGCAGCTGCGCGACCGGCTGGCGGCGAGCGACCGGGCGGCGGCGGAGCGGCTGGAGCAGCGGGACTGGCTACCGCCCGCGATCGCCGCCGCGCTGGCCGGGCTCGCGGTCGAACTGCTCGACCTGGACGGCGAGGCGGCGACCCAACCGCCCGCTCCGCCGGGGGCGTTCGGCCCGGCGGAGCCCTGGACGGCCACGGCGGGCCCGCACACCGCCCCGGCGGCGATACCGGCGCCGGCCCCGGGCACCGCGGTCCCCGGACCGCCGCCGCCCGGCTTCGGCGCCACCCCCGCGCTGCCCTACCCGCCCCGGCCGCCGTCACGGCCCGCCCGCCGGGGCGCCGGGCGGGTCTCGCTGGCCGTCGCCGCCGTCCTGGCGGCCGCGGTGGCGGGGACGGCGGTGTTCCTGGCGACGCGTCCGGACGACTCCGGCGGCGCCGGGGCGGCGGCCACCAGCCCGGGCACCACGGCGGCCCCGCCGAGCGGTGGCACGGCAGGTGGTGGCACGGCGGCCCCGGCGGGTGGGGCGGCCACCCCGGCGCCCACCCCGGCCGGCTCGGTCCCGGACGGCTTCCTCGGCACCTGGCAGGGCCAGCTCGGCAGTCCGCAGGTCTCTCTCAAGGCCGATTTCAAGATCACCATCACCCAGGGCCGCCCGAACGACCCGATCGCCCAGATCCACAACAACACCGGGCCCGGCAGCCGGTACTGCGACTCCGTCGCCGACCTGGTCTCGGCCACCGCCGACCGCGTGGTCCTGCGGACGGCGCCCATGAGCACCCTCAGCGGCTGCACCGCCGACCCGCACGACCAGGTGTACACCCGCAACGCCGACGGCAGCCTGCACCTGATCGTCGGCGGCTTCACGGGCGACCTGAGGAAGTAGCCCAGCCGCCCGGCGGGGCATCCGCGGTCCGCGACGGCGCCCCGCCGCACCAGCCTGCCCGGAAGCCCCCACCAGAGCGCCCGGAACCGCGCTCGACGGGCACTTGAGGAATCCGACCCCCACCCGTTGACGCAACTAGGGTGCGACGCGTCCGCCCCACCATCCCCCTGACCCGAACAAGCGGCCGAACGCCGCCCACCCGAGCAGACGTCACGCGCACGAGAGGAGAACCGCCATGCACCTCAAGGTCCTCGGCCCCCTCACCGCCGACCTCAACGGCATCTCCGTCGTCCCCACCGCCGCCAAGCAGCGCCAGATCCTGGCCCTGCTCGCGCTCTACCCGAACCGCATCCTGCCCACCGCCACCCTGATCGAGGAGATCTGGGGCGACGACCCGCCCAGACAGGCGCTCACCACCATGCAGACGTACATCCTGCAACTGCGCCGCCGGATCACCCAGGGCCTCGGGCCGACCCCGCACATCACCGCCAAGGACATCCTGACCACCCGTCACGGCGGCTACCAGCTCACCACGCACCCGGACAACCTCGACGTCCACACCTACAGCCTGCTCACCACCCAGGGGCAGCACGCCTTCAACCACGGCCACGACCACCAGGCCGCCACCCACTTCCGGCAGGCCCTCGCGCTCTGGCACGGCCCCGCGCTGGTCGACGTGCGGCCCGGACCGATCCTCGCCATCGAGATCATGCGCCTGGAGGAGAGCCGGCTGATCACCCTGGAACGCCGGATCGACACCGATCTGCGGCTCGGCCGGCACAACGAGCTCATCCCCGAACTCACCCACCTCACCCACCAGCACCCGCACCACGAGGGCCTGCACGCCCAGGCCATGGTCGCGCTCTACCGGGCCGGCCGGCAGACCACCGCCCTGACCACCTACCACCACCTGCGCCACCGCCTCACCACCGAGCTCGGCATCCAGCCCTCCCCACACCTGCAGCACCTGCACCACGCGATCCTCACCCTCGACCCCACGCTCAACACCCCGACCACGGCGCACCCGACCACCTACAACCTGTACCCGGCCTGAGCTCCCGCCCCGCCCTCACCCCCAGGACCCGTCATGACCACCGCACCCGAGAAACCCCTGGCCCTGATCACCGGCGGAACCCGCGGGATCGGCCTCGCCATCGCCCGCGAGCTCGGCAGCCGCGGCCACCGGATCTTCATCTGCGCACGCACCGGCCACGACATCACCCAGGCCCTGGCCACCCTGCGCGAGGAGGGCCACCAGGCCGACGGCACCACCTGCGACGTGCGCGACCCCACCCAGGTCAGCGCGCTGATCCGGCACGTGGTGGCCGAGCACGGCCCGATCACCGTGCTGGTCAACAACGCCGGCCGCACCGGCGGCGGGCCGACCGCCACCACCACGGACGACCTCTGGTACGACGTCATCGACACCAACCTGAACGCCGTCTTCCTGGTCACCCGGGAGACCCTCAAGCACGGCAGGATCACCGGCACCGCGCACCCGCGGATCATCAACATCGCGTCCACCGCCGGGAAGCAGGCCGTCACCTTCGGCGCCCCGTACACCGCGAGCAAGCACGCCGTGATCGGCTTCACCCGGGCGCTGGCCAAGGAACTGGCCCCGACCGGAACCACCGTCAACGCCATCTGCCCGGGCTACGTGCACACCCCGCACACCACCCGGATCCACCACGAGTACGCCACCGCCTACAACACCACCCCCGAGACCATCCACCAGCACTTCCAGACGCACATCCCGCTCGGCCGCTACACCACCCCTGAGGAGGTCGCCTCGCTGGCCGGCTACCTCACCTCCCCGACCGCCGCCAGCATCACCGCGCAGGCACTGAACGTCTGCGGCGGCCTCGCCACCCAGTAACCCCGGCGCAACCCTGGCCGGCCCACGGGAAGGAACCGGGCTCCGGTGCCCGCTGATCAGCGATGACGAACCGTCACTTCTCCAGCGCACCCGTCACCCTGCTGGTGGCCGGCGCCACGTCGCCCGAGCCCTGCCTACCCGCCGCCCGCCCGCCGAGACGGCTCGACGCCGGGGCGGTCAGCGCCGCGCTGGCCCGCACCGCGACCCGCCGGCCGCGGCCGTCGCCGCCGCGCGGGGGCGGCCGGCTCCCGGAGTTCCTGCTGGTCGAACTCCACGGCGGGTACGAGGCCGAGGTGCTGCGCGCCGCGCTGCGCGCCGTCCTGCCGCCCGACGAGACCGACGCCGGGATGCCAGGCGGGACACCGGGCGGGACACCGGGCGGGTCGGAGCCGCTCTGGGAGCGGGCGGTGGACGGCCCCGACGGGCTCGACCGGGTGCTGGCCGAACTCGGACGCGCCCTGACCGCCGGAGCGCGGCTGCGGGCCGTCCTGGTCGAGGACCGCCGGGACGGCCTCCGACGCCTGTTCGTCGGGCTCGCCGCCGGTCCCACCGCGCGCGCCGCCGAGCTGCTGGAGCGGCTGCGGGAGGCACTGGCACACCCGCCGGAGCCCGTGACGGTGCCCACCAGCGCGCTGCAACGGGAGATGCTGCGCCAGGTGCTCGGGCGCGCCGACCACGGCGGGCGGCACGTCGAGCAGCTGTCCTGGAACTGGCACGGGCCGCTGGACACCGAGCGGTTCACCGCCGCCTGGCAGTCGGTGTTCGACCACGAGACGGTGCTGCGCGCCGCCTTCGACTGGGACGACACCGCCGGCGACGGCGGCGACGGCGGCGACGGCGGCGACCCCTGGATGGTGCTGCACGAACGGGCCGTCCCCGAGGTGACCCGCCACCCGCACGGCGCGGTCGGCTGGGACGACCTGCTGGAGGCCGACCGGCTGCGCGGCTTCGACCTGCGCCGACCCGCCCTGCTACGCGCCACCCTGCTCGACTCCGGCCCCCAGGACGAGGACGACGGGCCCGCCACCCGGGTGCTGCTCACCTACCACCACGCGATGCTGGACGGCTGGAGCGTGCGCCTGCTCCTGCAGGCCTTCTACCGCGCCTACCTGACCGGCGGCGTTCTGCCCGGTGGCGAGCGCCGCCCCGACGTCCGCGACCACGCCCGCTGGCTCGCCGCCCAGGACAGCGACGCCGCACGGGAGTTCTGGGCCACCCGGACCGCCGCCCGCGCCGTCCTGCCACTCGCCCCCGACCCCGCCCGGCGCGGCAGCGGACGCGCCCGGCGCCGGCTCACCCCGTACGAGGCGGTCCGGCTGCGCGGCTGGGCGGCAGCCTGGGGGGCGGGCGAGAGCAGCGCGCTGCAGGCCGCCTGGGCGCTGCTGCTGTACCGCGCCGCGCAGGCGCCCGAGCAGCGCCGGCCGGCCCGGGCGGTGCGGGTCGGCTTCGCGGTCACGGTCTCCGGCCGGGGCATACCGTTGGACGGCATCGACCGACTGCCCGGGGCGCTGCGCAACCCGCTGCCGATCTCCGTCCGGGTGCACCCGAGCACGACGGTGCCCCAGCTGCTCGCGGCGCTGCGCGACGAGGTGCTCGACCTCGCCGCGTACGAGTGGGTCTCCCCCGGGCAGACGCACCGCTGGAGCGCCACCCCGCGCGGGCAGCGCCCGCACAGCCTGGTCGTCCTGGAGCACCAGCCGACCGCGCCGCACCACCTGCGGCTGGAGACCGACCTGGCCGCGCACGGCATCCACGTGGGGAACCCCGTCCCGGCCGGCACCTTCACCTCGTACCCGATCACGCTGGCGGCCCACTACGACGCCACCGGCGGGCTGGTCCTCACCACCACCCACGACCGCGCCCTGCTGGCCGACCAGGACGCCGTCGAGCTCCTCAGCCAGAGCGCCCGCCTGCTGCGCACCTTCCCCGACCTGCCGAACGGCCTCAGCACCTCCGAGGTGCTGCGCTCCACCCTGGCCGGGCACCCGGCGCCCCGCCCCGGCGGGCCCGCCGACCACCCGACGGGCCCGGACCCGGCGGAGCGGGGCCCGGCCGTCCGGCTGGAGGTACTGCGCCGGGCCGCCCGCCCGGGCGCGGGCTGGGTCCTGCTGCTGCCCCCGCCCGACGCCCCGCACACCCGCTACCCCGGCACCGCGCGCGGCTGGCCCGGCCCGCAGGCCCTCGGCGTGCTCCGCCCGGCCTCCGGCCCGCCGTCGCCGGGCGCCTACCGCCCGGTGCTCGCCCCGCTGCTGGAGTCCCTGGCCCCGGTCGCGCTGGTCGCCGCACCCGGCAGCGGCGTCACCGCCTACGAGGTCGCCCGGCTCGGCCCGCCGGCCCGCCCGCCCGTGGTCGTGCTGCTCCCCGAGCAGGCCGGGCCCTCCGACCTCTTCGCCCTGGCCCCCCTGCTGGCGGACCCGCCCTAAGCTGAGGCATGGCCCGCTTCGTCCTGACCCGCCGTTCGCCGCTGCTCCCGGCCGTCTGCTGGGAGCGGCTGACCGCCTGGCCCCGGCACGGCGAGCGGGTGCCGTTCACCCGGGTCTCGGTGGCCCGGGGCACCGGCCGGCGGGCGGGGGACGTCATCCTGGCCCGGACCGCCATCGGGCCGTTCCGGTTCGACGACCCGATGGAGCTCGTCGAGCTGACCGCCCCGGCGGCCGGGCGCGACGGGCTGTGCCGCCTGGAGAAGCGGGGCCGGCCGGTCCTCGGCTGGGCCGAACTCCGGGTGCGCGCCCCGGACGGCGCGGCCGTCGGGACCGAGGTGAGCTGGACGGAGGAGATCCGGATCGCGGGCCTGCCGGGGTTCTTCGACCCGGTCGTGGCCCGCGCCGGACGGCTGGTCTTCGGCCGGGTGCTGGACCGCCTCCTGGGCCCGGGACCGCCTACGCCGTGACGCCGCACCAGGCCCGGTACTGCTGGCGGACGTACCCGCGCGGGTCGTCGTCGGCCGTGACCCGGTCGTGCTCCGCGAGCTGGTGGGCCGTCAGGACGGCCCCGGCCACCTGCTCCGGATCGGCGTCGCCGCCCCGGAGCGCGACCCGGTCGCACATCGCGGCCCGGCGCAGCAGGAACTCGCGGCGCAGCCGGGGCGGGGCCGTGGCGATCCGGCGCTGCGCGTCGAGGTGCCGGCGCTCGTCCTCGATGCCCGGGGCGTCGGCGTAGGCCTGCCCGGGCGCGGGGACGGGGCCGGCCGGCACCCGCGGGGCGGGCTGGTCCGGGAGCGGTGGCAGGCCGTGGGCGGCGAGGACGGCGTCGGCGAACTCGGGCCGGTCGACGGGCAGGCCCCGCCGCCCGAACAGGGCGAACAGCTCGGCGAGGGCACGGGGTTCGGTGCCGCGCGGCCGGGCGTCCCCGGTGACCGGGAGTCGGCCCAGGAACGGCCCCCAGTGCCGCCCGCGCGGCTCGGCCAGGCGTAGCCGCAGGGTGAGCCGGTGCGCACCGGTCTCGGCCTCCTCGTCGAACTCCATGGCCAGGCCCCGGATCTCCGGCCAGCCGTAGCCGCGCCGGACCAACAGCCGTACCAGGGTGAGGCCGGTGTCGTCCGCCTGGAGCCAACAGCTGCGCGGTCCGCCGAGGGCCGCAGCCGCGACGATCGCGGCGGCGACCAGCAGGCACCCCCCGGTGCCGACGGCGCCGGTCTCGCCGAGTGCGATCACGGTCACCAGGGCCAGCACGCAGCCGAGGCCGACGGCGTCCCCCCGCCGCCGCATGAACGCCAGCCGTACCGTGGTCATCCCGCTCCCCCTTCCGGTGCGCGCTCCCACGATCCCCACCCGCCCGCCGCCCGGGCAAGCACCGGCCAGCACCTGTGACGGCCCTGTGACACCCGCCGGTGGCCCTCGGGGTCCTCAAAGGCTGTGTCCGAGCCCCTAGTTTGGGTAGTCCGAGAAGCTGTTGCCGTATCGATCACGGGAACTGCCGCTCAAACAGGAGTCCTGTCCGTGGCGCTGGCACAGACGGGGCGGGTGCGGGCGGCATAGGAGCGGGCGGCCACAACGAGGCCGATGCCCAGACCGGCGAACGCCAGGCCGCCGAACTCGACCATCCAGGTGATCCCCGAGCTGGTGGTGAACGGCGGGGACGGCTTGCTCCTGGGCAGCACGCCGACGGCCATGAGCGGGGCCATGACGGTGAGGACGGCCCCGTACATCGTCAGCGGGATGCCGGTCAGCCAGGCCGGGATCAACGGCAGCAGGCGCGGGACCCGTCGTCCGGACAGGAACAGCGTCCAGCGGGGGAACACCTGCCCCCACGCGTACAGCAACCCCAGCAGCAGGAAGACCCCGACCATCGCGGCCAGCACGGTCACGTCGATCCCCGCCGCCGCGGCCGCCTTCGACGGCCCCGACGCGCCGACGCTCGTCGTCCTCTGCCAGTCATCACCCGCGACGCCGAGCGCGTTGCCGCCCAGCGTCCAGATGGTCTTGGCTCCCGCCCACGGCAGAAGTCCGCCCATGAGCAGGTACACCGCGACGCGGGTCCGCCTCGGGGCTCGGGAGGCGGCCGGGTGGGCAAACGGGCCGTCGGCTGCGCCGGCGTGCGGCCGCCCGCATCGCGGGCAGTCTCCGCGCAGCCGTCGGCGGTACGACAAACCGACAAGGAGCAGGACGGCGGCACCGGCCGTGTTCAGCAGCACCTGGGCCAGCCCGGTGGCGCTCTCGACCCCCGAGAGCGTCGCAATCGTCACGAAATAGATCGGCAGCCCGGCCATTCCCACGACGAACACCGGGAGCGCCACGATCAGCGCCGTCGTCACCGCAACCCGGCCGAGCTCGGCGAGAGTTCGGGTGCTGGCCAGGCAGGCACCGCCGGCCAGGAGCGCGAGGGCCGCCAGGAAGAGCTGGACCCCCGGCGCGTACGCGGAGTGCTCCTTCCATTGCACGGTGGTGCCCGTCACCGCCCAGGTGACCTCGACAGCGGCGTACAACACGCCCCACACCGCAGCGACCATGGGCGCCCACACAGGCCACCGCCGCCACCACAACACCCGCCCCGGGCTTACGGTCGGCGGCTTAGGAACGCCACCTACCTCCAAGTTCGCAGGAACAGCCACTGTGACCCCCGTATCTCCGGATTGCCGACGCTCCAAGACTCCGCGTCACCCGCGCTGATCACATCCGTCCCACGGATCATCGGCCTCCCCCGCGCGGGGGAGGCCGGATCGTGCGTGTCAGCCCGGCCGCAGGATTACGGTGCGGTGCGCCGACCCGCGCGCATTGCGGCGAGCCGGGTGCCGAGCAGGTGGATGCCGTTGCCGGCCAGCTGGTTCATCAGGTAGGTCGGGTGGATGTGCTGCCCTGGACGGTTGCCGGTGAAGATCCACGGGCTGCTCTGGTCGGCCGTGATATTGCGTGGGCCCCGGTTCGTGGCGTGCTCGCGGAGCACGTGTCCAAAGGGTTCTGGAACCGGGACCGGTCCGTGGGGGCCGAGGGTGATGCGCACTTCCTCGCTGCTGATGTCGAGGTCGTTCATGGTGAGGGCGGCTCGCATCTTCTACGATTCACGATGCTCGGGGTGTGAAGACCGGCACTCACCGCCCCCGCATGCTGCGGACCAGGGTGCGGGCGGCCTGCGGCCAGTGGGGGTGGTCGAAGGTGAAACCCGCGTCGAGCAGGCGGGTCGGGGTGACGCGGCGGCTCTTGAGGAGCAGTTCGGTCTCGGAGCGGAGGGTGAAGGCGCCGACTTCGGCCATCCAGCGGGTCGCGGGCAGGGCGAGCGGCATGCCCCAGGCGGCGCGCAGGGCGCGCATGAAGTCTCGCTGGGGCAGCGGGTCCGGGGCCGCGAGGTTGACCGGGCCGGTCAGGCCGTCGTGGGCGATCAGGAACTCGACGGCGCGGACGAAGTCGCGGGCGTGGATCCAGGACACGTACTGCCCGCCGCCCGCGATCGGGCCGCCGACGCCGAGCCGGGCCAGCCAGGACAGGGCGTCGAAGGCACCACCGCGTTCGGGGCCGAGCACGATCGCGGTGCGCAGCGCGACCTTGCGGGTGTCCGGGGTGTCGGCCTGCGCCTGGGCCTCCTCCCAGGCGCGGGCGAGGTCGACGCTGTAGCGCCAGGAGGCCGGGGCGTCGGGCTCGCCGCCGCCGAGCAGGCCGTCGCGCTCGTCGTTGGGTGCGTCGTGGCGGTGGGCGTAGACGGTGGCGGTGCTCATCTGCAGCCAGACGGCGGGCGGGCGCCGGGCGGTGGCGACGGCCTCGCCGAGGATCCGGGTGGAGTCGATCCGGGAGTCCCACATGGCACGCCGGTTCTCGTCGGTGTAGCGGCAGTTGACGCTGCGCCCGGCGAGGTTGACGACCGCGTCGGCGCCGTCCAGCTCCGCCGCCCAGCGGCCGAGGGTCCGGCCGTCCCAGCCGATCTCGCGCGGGCGCCGGGGCCGACGGGTGAGGACGACGACCTGGTGGCCGGCGGCGGTCAGGATGCGGTCGAGCAGCGTGCCAAGGGCCCCGGACCCGCCGGGTATGACGATCCTCATGAGTTCCCCCCTATGTCCTCATGTCCGGCTCCGAGCGTAGCGCACAGAGTTGAACGCGTTCAAAGTAGGGCTGGGGGTGGGCGTGACACCGCACTGAAACCGGGGTGAAGGCGGGCTCCGGCAGTGGATCTCGGGCCGGGCGGGATCACGCCCAGCCTGGCGGTGCGGCGCGGTGCGGTGCGTCCACCTTCGCTTGCCGATGACGGCGCTGCGGCGCCGGGGCCACACCGGATTCCAGCGGCGTGGCCCCGGGCCCGGTGGGCCGAGCGAACCGTCCCGTCAGGGGAGTTGTACCGGGGTGAAGGTGCCGGCCGGGGTGCCGGCGAGGGCGCCGTCCATGGCGTCGCGCCAGATCGGGCCGGCCAGGGTGCCGCCGAAGGCCTGGCCCACGACCGTGCCGCCGATGCGCTGGCCGTCCAGGGGCTTGGGGTTGTCGGTGTCACTGACGACGGTGGCGCCGGCCATCTCGGGGGTGTAGCCGACGAACCAGACCTGGCGGCTCGCGTCGGTGGTACCGGTCTTGCCGGCGCTGTCGCGGCTGGTGAGGCCGGCGGTCTGGCCGGTGCCGTCCTCGACGACGCCCTTGAGCATCGCGGTGACGGTGTCGGCGGTGGTGGGTGACATCACGGCGGAGCAGTTCGCCTGCGGCACCGCCAGTTGCCTGCCGTCGGGGCCGGTCACCGAGGCGACGGCGGTCGGCGCGCAATAGGTGCCGTGGGCGGCGAAGGCCGCGTAGACGCCCGCCATCTCCAGCGGGGTCAGGTCGTTGCTGCCGAGCGTCATCGACGGGACGACCTGGAGCTTCTCGCCGCCCGCCTGCTCGGTGATGCCGAGCTTGTTGGTCATCTGGGCGACGTGGCACAGCCCGGCGTCGGCCTCCAGCTTCGCGAAGTAGGTGTTGACCGACTGTGCCATGGCCGTCTTCATGTCGAACTGGCCGGTGAGGCTCTGGCTGTCGTTGTGCACCTGCCCGGAGGAGGGGAACCGGCCGCCCGAGCAGTCCGTCATCGCCGGCCACGGGATGCCGTAGTCGGTGGTGTAGCTCTGGCCCGGCGAGATCCCGCTCTCCAGGGCCGCCGCGGCGACGATCGGCTTGAACGTCGAGCCGGTCGGGAAGCCGAGCCCGCCGCCCATGGCCTTGCCGACGTTGTAGTTGATCTGGGTCTGATGCTGCTTGTCGTCGACGCCGTACGGGCGGCTCTGACCCATCGCGAGGATCCTGCCGGTGCCCGGCTCGACGATGCTCATCGCGGTCGCGGCCTGGTCGCCGGCGTTCACGTGGCCGGTGACGGAGGCGTAGAGCGACGCCTGGGTCTTGGGGTCGAGCGTGGTGTGGATCTGCAGGCCGCCGCGCTTCCACACCGCCTGCCGTTCGGCCGCGGACTTGCCGAAGGCCGGATCGGTGAGCACCACCTGGCGCACGTAGTCGCAGAAGAAGCCCTCCCCCTGCTTGGCCAGGATGCAGCCCTGCTGCGGCGCCTGGACGTTCAGTCCCAGCGGGGTCGCGATGGCCTGCTGGGCCTGCTCCTTGGTGATGTGCCCGTACTCGGCCATCTTGCGCAGCACGGTGTCGCGCCGGTCCTTCGCCGCGGTCGGGTTGACCGTCGGGTCGTAGCCGGTGGGCGACTGCACCAGGCCGGCCAGCATCGCGGCCTGCGGCAGGGTGAGGTCCTTGGCGTGCACGCCGAAGTAGCGCCGCGCGGCCGACTCGATGCCGTAGGCCTTCTCGCCGAAGAAGGTGATGTTCAGGTAGTTGGTGAGGATCTGGTCCTTGCTCAGGGTCTCCTCGACCTTGATCGCGTACTTCAGCTCCTGGATCTTGCGGCCGACCGTCTGCCGCTGCGCCTCCGCCACCTTCTTCGGGTCGTCGCCCGCCTCGTCGACGAAGACGTTCTTCACGTACTGCTGCGTCAGGGTGGACGCGCCCTGCGCGGTGCCGCCCGAGGTGGCGTTCTTGTCCAGGGCGCGCAGCACGCCCTTGAGGTCGATCGCGCCGTGTTCGTAGAAGCGGTTGTCCTCGACGTCCACGAGTGCGGTCTTCATCAGCGGGGAGATCTGGTCCGCCGGGACCACGGTCCGGTCGCGGTCGTACACCGTGGCGATCGTGCCGCCCTGCGCGTCGAGGATCGTCGAGGCCTGCGACAGCGGCGGCGTCTTGAAGTCGTCGGGCAGGCTCTGGAAGTCGTCGGCCGCCGACTGGGCGCCGAGCCCGGCGGCGGCCACCGCGGGCAGGGCTATTCCCGCCGCCACGATCCCGGCGATCACGCTCACCCCGATCAGCCGCGTCCCGTGCCCCAGTTTCCGCATACCCGTCGCCTCCCGCTTCTCCGCCATGACGTGCGCGACCCTACGTGCACGTCATGAGGAACTCCTTGGGAATTCGTCCCCGCCGTGTCACAGCCGCGTGAGAAGCTGTCAAACCCACCTCGAGATGATCTCGAAGCCTGGATCCGCCGACCGGGGTCGCTTCCACGACGCCCTGGACATGGCGCAGGCGGCGCGGGAACTGCGGACCGGGGGCAGCAGTCGTGAGAGTCCGTAGTGGAAGCGGTTGTCGAAGGAGTCCGTGACCCTGCTCGCCCACCGCGACGGGGGCCGCCTGATCCGGACGGCAACCGGATCTCACTGCGCCAGCGCGCCACCTGGCAGAACCGTGGCGATGGCTGACCGTTCGTGGACTCGGTGTGGCTGGCACCGTCCGGCGCCGGCCACACCGGGCTCGAACGATGAGTGCGATAGGCGCGCCGGTGTTGAACACAGACCCTGACCCTGACGGACGAGGTGCTCCAGCATGCCGATGACGATCGACTCGGTGATCGCACGACCGCGCGTCGACGACCTGGAAGCGGCCATCCCTTTCTACGAGCGGCTGACCGGCCAGGCGGCCGGCCGCTTCGACTTCGGCAGTTTGCGCCTGGCGAGTGCTGGGCCCTTCCTTCTGTTCTGCGGTCCGGACGAGGCAGTGCAGAGGGTCGCCGGAGTGGGTGCCACTCTGGCGGTCGCAGATCTGGCCGCTGCCGTCGAGGAAGGGATTGCAGCCGGTGCCACCGTGGTGATGCCGGCGCTGCCCTCCTCCTTGCGCTGACCCAACACCACCGCACGCCCCCGACGTCCTGGCCGCCCAACGTAGGGAACGCGTTCACATCCGCAGCGAGAAGGGCATGCGCTGGACAGACCCGACCCCCTCCTCACCGCGTGATCAACCAACCCGGCGAACGTATGCGGTCACAGCGCTAGTTGTGCGGGTGGCCGAGCCAGCGGGTCGCGGCCTGCTGGAACGCGTTGGAGTCGGCGTGATCGTCCGCCCACGCCACGATGCCATCCGGGCGGATGAACAGGGCGGTGAGTCCGAGGTCGTCGTGTACCGGTCCGGCCGCGTAGTGAATCCGGCCCTGCCAGCCCTTGGCCGCGGTCTGGAGCGCGCGGTCGTGGCTGAAGTCGAGGAGCACGCCCTGTCCCTGGCGCAGTAGTTCGCCGAGGCGGGTGCCGTCGGTGAAGCGGAAGTCGGGGGCGCTGCGGCCGACGAGCGGCTGTTCGCTGCCCAGGTCGTAGCGGTTGAACAGTCCCGAGGTTTGTCGGTACACGTGGGTGACACCGTCGGGGGTGCTCATCAGGTCGAGGATGAGCTTGCGTAGGGCGGGGGCGTTGGAGCCCGGCTTCATGGTGGCGACCTGGGCGCGAGACCAGTCGAGGATGGCGGCGCCGACGGGGTGGCGCTCGTCGGCGTAAGTGTCGAGCAGGCCCTCGGGCGCCGTGCCGTGCACGGTCGCGGCGAGCTTCCAGCCGAGGTTGACGGCGTCACCGATGCCGAGGTTGAGGCCCTGGCCGCCAAGCGGTGAGTGGATGTGCGCGGCGTCACCGGCGAGTAGGGCGCGGCCCTTCCTGTAGCTGGTCACCTGCATCGCACGGTCGGTGAAGCTGGAGGCCAGCTCGACGCCGGTCAGCGTCACATCGGTGCCGGAGATGCGGCGCAGGACTGCTTGGAGGTGCTCGCGGGTCAGCGGCTGAGAGCGGTCGAAAGTGCCGCCGTCGAAGTCGTTCATGCCCAGGTACCCCTCGAAGGGCGTACGCAGATACATGCCGGTCGGCGTCAGGTTGAAGCCGAGGGGCAGCTGTTCGGGGTCGGCGAAGGTGACCTTGGCGACGTAGCCGGTGAACAGCGGGTCGGTGCCCACGAAGTCGAAGCCGACGAGTTCGCGCACCGTGCTGCGCCCGCCGTCGCAGCCCACTAGCCAGCGCCCCCGGTACTCCTGCCCGCCGGTGGTGGCGGTGACGCCGTCGTCGTCCTGGGACACGGCGGTGACCCGGACGCCCCGGATGATCTCGACGCCGAGCGTGGCGGCCCGCTGGGCCAGCACCGTGGAGACGGCTTCCAGGCTCGTCATGAAGCCTCCCATCGCCGGGCTGGGCAGCCTGAACGGGAGAGCGTCTGCGTCGATGCCGCCCGCGTCCAGGCCCATGCCCGCGAAGTGGGAGACGTCGCGGGGAGTGGGTGCCTCGACAGCGTCGGGGTCTGCGCCGACCTCCTTGGCGTCGGCGCCGGAGGCGTCCAGCATCGCGTCCAGCAGGCCGCGGCGGTGGAACGTCTCGGCCGAGCCGGCGTTGAGGCCGCGCATCCCGAGCGGGAGCGCCTTCAGCGGCGAGGTGGGTTCCTGGTCGCGCTCGAGGACCAGGACCGAGCAACCGGACAGGGCCAGTTCGCCGGCCAGTAACAGGCCGACCGGGCCGCCGCCCACGATCACTACGTCGCGCATGGGAGATTTCCCTTCAAGGAATGATCAATGGCGGACCCGGCCGGGTGCGGCCGGTCAGCGCAGGTAGGTGAGGCCGTCGAGGACGACGGCGATGCCGGTGAGGAACTGCTCGCGGTCGTCGTGCTCCCTCATCTGGCCGACGATGGCGTGCATGAACGGGTAGGACTCGGCATCAAGGTCCTGCCACGCCTGCGACATCGCCTCGAAGAACTCCTCGCGGTCCGCCTCGGGGTCGATGCCCGAGGTGTCCCCTTCGACGCGGGCGTTCTGGCTGACCGCGCCGAGGATGTAGTGGACGAGCGTCGAGGTTGCGTCGAACCAGCGGGCCTGCGGGACGCCCAGGGCGCCCACCTGCTGGCCGAGCCTCTCGAAGATCCCCACCGTCACCGGGCCGGCAGGGTTGCGGATGATCTGGAGGGTCAGCCGCGTGGCGAGCCAGTGGTGTTCGGCGATGGCGTCGAACAAGGCCAGGGCGACGGCGCGGATCTCGTCCGCGGGGGCCGCCGCGGCACCGGCGGGCCGGGTGGCCAGGGCGGCGGTGATGACGGTTTCCGTCGACGCGTCCAGCAGCTCGTCCCGGTTGCCGACGTGGTAGTAGATCGCCCCTGACCCGGTGGCCAGGCGATCGGTCATCGCCCGGACGGTCAGAGTCCCCTCGCCGCCGGTATCGAGAAGGTCGATCGCGGTGGCGATGATCTGCTCCCGGGAGAGCACCTGGTTACGCCGCCGAGTGCGGCGTGCTCGTGTTGGCATGTCCCGAATATGACACATTTGGAGCGGCACGCCAACTTAGAGCCCTGGACCATCTTGGAGTATCGTTCCACTTTAGGACAGTGCACCAATCGGGTCGGCGGGCCACGCCGCTCCCGCTCATCACGGAGGCTCGATGCACCCCGTCACGATCATCGGCGCCGGGCTCGGCGGACTCACGCTGGCCCGCGTCCTGCACCTGCACGGCATCCCCGCCGTGGTCTACGAGGCGGAAGCCTCACCCGCGGCCCGTACACAGGGCGGCATGCTCGACATCCACGACTACAACGGCCAGCGCGCCCTGGAGGCGGCCGGTCTGCTGGACGCCTTCCGCGACATCGTCCTGGAGGGCCGCCAGGCGATGCGCGCACTGGGACAGGACGGCACCGTCCTGTTCGAGAAGGCCGACGACGGAACCGGCGGCCGGCCGGAGGCGCTGCGTGCGGACCTGCGCCGGATGCTGCTCGACGCGCTGCCCGCAGGCACGGTCCGCTGGGGGTGCAAGGCCACTGGGGCCCGCGCTCTGGGTGGTGGCCGGCACGAGGTGACCTTCACTGACGGCAGCAGCGTGATCACCAGGGTGCTCGTCGGTGCGGACGGCGCGTGGTCGCGGATACGCCCGCTGGTGTCACAGGCGATACCCGCGTACGCCGGGACGTCGTTCGTCGAGACGTACCTGTTCGACGCCGACAGCCGACACCCGGCCGCCGCAGGGGCGGTCGGCAGCGGCTCGATGTTCGCCCCCGCAGGGGACCGGGCCATCACCGCCCACCGCGAACGCGGCGACACCCTGCACGCCTATATCTCGCTCACCCGCCCGCTCACATGGTTCGACCGGATCGACTTCTCCGACCCGGCCGCAGCCACAGCATGCGTCGCCGCCGAGTTCGAGGGCTGGGCCCCCGAACTCACCGCTCTGATCCGCGACACCGACACCCCGCCCGTCCTGCGCCCGCACTACGCCCTGCCCGAGGGGCACCAATGGGAGCGCACGCCCGGGGTGACCCTCATCGGCGACGCCGCCCACCTGCTGGCCCCCAACGGCGAAGGCGCCAACTGGGCCATGTACGACGGCGCGGAACTCGGCAAGGCCCTCGCCGCCCGCCCAGGTCACCTCGAAGCCGGCCTCGACGCCTACGAGCAGGAGCTGTTCACCCGCATGAGCCAGGCCGACGACGAAACGGCCAAGCATCTCGAAGAGACCTTCGGCGACACCATCCCCGACAGCCTCCTCGCCCTGATGCCCGACCATCAGCAGGGCCGCTGAACAGGCCACGCAGACCTTCGCCCGACCTGTACCGGATCGACCTCCAGGCGATCCGCCACGTCATCAACGCCCGCGAGCTCGCCCTGCAGGCCGAGGACGGCTTCGGTGCCGAGCGCGTCCGGGCCGCGACCGCGCGCAGTGCGCTGTCCCCTCGTCCGCTCGGTCTGCCTCCGGGCCGGTCTGCCCCGCCGACCGCAGCCCTCCCGGCCAGCCGACGGTGAACCGGCGGTAGCGGCCGGTCAGTCCGCGGCCCGGTCGCAGTGGGTGCCGGGATCAGCGGCGCCCACCGCACGGGCCAGCTCCTCCAGCGTCAGCTCCACCCGGATCAACTGGCACACCGTCGGGTCCATCCTGGCCCCGGTCGAGGCCGAGCGGGACCGGCAGGACGACGACCGCCTCGCCGGTGTCACCCGGATCGGCATCGACGAGGTCTCCTTCGCCAAGGGCCAGAGGTACCTGACCGTGGTGGTCGACCACGACAGCGGCCGACTGCTCCACGTGGCCGAGGGCCGCTCGAAGAAGACCGTCCACGCCTTCTTCGACCTCCTGGGCGCCGCACGCTCCCGGGCGCTGGCCCACGTCTCGGCCGACGGGGGAAGAAGAGCCTGGCCAACCTCGCTCCCCCTCGCCGGCGGGGCGTGGGTCTTTTGCTGCGCTGCTCAGGTACTGAGCAGGCGGTTGAAGAACGAGCGGTAGCGCCGGAGCGCTATGCGCAGTTCCTCGGTCGGTACCTCGTCGCCGCGGTGCCACTGGCCTTCGAGCTCCTGCTTGTGTGCGGCGAAGGTGGTGGCAAGTGCCTGCATCGCTTCGGCGACCAGGGTGTCGGCCGCGTGTACGGCGTTGCGCGGGTCGTCGACGAACTCGCTCTGGATCTTCTGCCACCGGGAGCGGAACTCCTCCTGCTCCGCCCCCAGCAGGGGTTCGCTCTCCTCGGCCGCTTCCGGATCTTCGGCGGGCTCGGATGTCTGGGCGTCACCTTTCTCCCGGTCTTCGCCCACGGACTCCTGCTCGCTGCGCTCTCGCTCGGTGGTGGTGGCTTCCCCGGGGAACGTCGGTGGCGAATCCGCCGAGGGGTCCTGGGCCTGTTCGCCGGTCTCCTGGCGGGCGCCGGCCAGGTCCTGCGTGGACAGACCGCCCTCGCCCGGTTCGGGCGTCTCTTGGCTGTGCATCTCTTTCACTTCCGTTTCGGCCTCCGGCCGACCCGCGGCCGTCGGCAGGATCGACACGTCGGCTCAACTCGCTGGTACCGGCTCATGCCCGGCTGTCCCGTGGCCGGTCGCCGTTGTGGAGCAGCTCCTCGAACAGCGTGCGGTAGTGCACCATCGCACCCCGTAGCTCCTCCGTGGTCGCCTGATGGCGGCTGCTGCGATCGTTGACCTCGTGGGCGGACCGGAAGTGCGTCAGCACGTTCCCGTGTTCGACGGAGAGGTCCTTGAGTCGCTGCTCGTACCCCTCGGTCGGGTACCCGCGTTCGGTCATGAGCGTGGTCACGAGCCGGTCCGCCTCGTGGACCGCGTCGTCGGGCCGGTCGACGAACCGTTCCTGCACCCGGCCCCAGTCCTGGGCGTACCGCTGCCGGGCGGCCGGCGACAGCGGCTTGATGTCCAGCGCGTCGTGGCGTGCCTCCCGCTCGTGCAGCTCACGGTCGGCCGCCAGACGGCCGTCCTTGGCCTCCGCAGTCCGGTCGTACTCCGGCCCGAAGCGGTCCCGCAGATGGCGGCGGCGTACGACCAACCGCGCCACCAGCGCGCACACGATCAGCAGGACCACGACGGCACCGATGATCACGGCAAGGGTTCCTGTTGTCATTGGGTCCTCCGCTTGTAGCCCACGAACCCCGTCTACTGAACCCCCCGAAGTGCGCTTGCCCCTGGCCTCCGAGCCAAAACACGGACAAACCAGGCCAAACACTCGCCACCTGGTGCCGTCGCCGAAGACCGGCCCCTACTGAGGGCAAACGCCTTCGGCCGTCGCGGCGGCTGCCTCGAAAAGGGGACGCCGACAGGCCGTCGCGCAGGCTGCCGGTGCCGTCCCGTGCAGGGATCCGGTCGGCCCTCGACGTCATCTCCTTCCTGCGCTGTCCGTCCTGCGGTGAGGCGATCGGCGATCACGGCTGGAGGACTACTTGCCTCCGTCAGCGGAGCGAGCGTCGGCCTGAGCGTCGCCGGGCCGAGCGCACGGCGAGGAACACCACGTCGGCGATGAGGAGAAGAACACCGACGGCGAGCAGAAACACCAGCCCATGGACGACGGCACCGATGATGCCAAGGACGATGGCCGCGATGAGCACGAGTAGGAAGCCGACCATGAACGGGAATACCTTCCTCGGCCGGTACGGATGCCAGCAGCGCGGGCTGCCACCCGCCGTGGGTTGTCTGGCCGATAGGCCCGGCCGCAGTGCTCTCAAGCATGCGGATCTTGAACCGCGATACCGGCGGGTTGCGGTCGCGGTGTCGACGACCCACGCCGTCAACGTTGTGGTCACGGATCTGTGTTCTCGTGGTGCGGGCCCTCGGAGGGGCTTCCTACGGCTTCCTCTGGGGCGAAGAGGCTGGTTGTTTCGGTGATCGCGAGCAGACGCTCGACCCGGGTGCTGGCCGCGGTGATCGTGAGGGTGCGGTCGGTGCGGTGCGCGGTGCTACGCAGGCCGAGCAGGAGATTGAGGCCGGTGCTGTCGCAGAAGGTGACGGCGGAGAGGTCCAGGTCGAGCCCGGTGTGGCTGGCGTGCAGCGCGCGTTCGAGGGCTTCGCCGAGACCGCCGGCGACGTCGAGGTTGATCTCTCCGGATACCGTCGCGCTAGCTCGCTTGCCGTCGGTGACCAGCTTGACCAGCAGGCCGTCGGCGATCCACTGGTCCGCGTGCAGCTGTCTGCCGATCGGCGCGGGCGGTGGAGGAGTCGGGGTGGCGGAGCGCGCCACGGGCGGCTTACCGCTCATGGTCTCTTTCTCCTGCCTGGGGGCGTGGGCTGACACCTTCAGCGTCTGCCGAATAGCGGCTCACGTCAACCGATACGTGAACGGTGATTCGCCAATGGCAATACGTGTAACCAGGCTCCTACGATGGAGGTATGGATGGCGAGAAGCCGACGAGCGTGAGGACGCGTTGGACGTTCGTCACCAATCATGCCCGGGTGCTGACCGCGATCGAGCGGGACTCCGGTGTCCGTCTGCGGGACGTCGCAAGGGTGTGCCGGCTGACCGAGCGCGCCGTGCAGTCCATCGTCGCCGACCTGGAGCAGGCCGGATACCTCACCCACACCCGATCCGGGCGCCGCAATCACTACAGTGTCACCTCCGACACCCCGCTCAGGCATCCGGCGGACAACGGTGTGCGGGTGGCAGCCCTGCTCGATGTGCTCGCGCGAGCCCACCCTGGCCTCGACACGAATGCCGACAGCCCCCCGAAAGCCCGCCCGCACAGCGGAGCCGGCCCCGACGCCCCCGGGGCGCCGGCTGTTCAGCCGTCTGACCACCGGCAATGACACGGCGCCCGAAGGTACGGTCGGCACCTGTGCAGTCGGTCAGCGGAGCAGGACGGCCAGCAGTTCGGCCAGCGTCGGGCCACTGTCCGCGGGGTGGCGCAGTTGTTTGCCGTCGATGACGTGGTAGACGTTTGAGCGTCCGACGCGATGGTGGCTGAGATAGCCCTCGGTTTCGAGGTCGGCGATGATTCGCTGGACCGCTCGCTCGGTCAGCAGGCAGCGTGTCGCGATGTCCCGCACCCTGATGCCCGGGTCGCGCGCGATCTGCACCAGGACCCGCGCGTGATTGGTCAGGAACGTCCACTGGTGCCCGGCCGCCGGTTGTTCTTCCACCTCCTCAGGATAGGACGATCCCGATACGCGGGACATGAAATGAGATTCGCGTTTTCCTTTGACGCGAAATGCACGATGCAGACGCGGGCGGTGTGCGGCGGACGCGCTGACGGCCTCGACAAATCTCCGGCCACATGCATGAACCCGCCCGGGCCGGGCACACCCGGCGTTCGGACGTTCCGCTGCGCACGAAAGGGCCGATTCTGATGCTTGTCCTCGCCCTGCTGCTGGCCTTGATCCTGGGTGGTGCCGGCTTCGCCATACACATCCTGTGGTGGATCGCACTGGCCGTCCTGGTGCTCCGGGTCCTCTGCTTCGTCTTCACCGACGGCGGCGCCGGCGGCCGACGGTGGTACCGATGGTGACTTTCCGTCACACTGTCGGAGCCGGGCAAGCGCACGGACCGAACGGCGAACAGCCGACCACTGTGGGCATCGGGAAGGAGCAATGTCAGCGGGGTTCGCCCGGGGTCAGGAAGTCACGCGGGCGCTCGCCAGGCGAGCGCTCAGGTGGCGGCAGGTGGTCGGCCGGGCGAGCGCTCGGGGGCTGATGGCGGGGACGGCCGGAGACCAGTTCCTTCGTCACCCGCGTGGTGGTCGGCGAGTTCGCGCGCCACCACGGCCTCTCCGTCGGCCAGCCGGTCGCGGGCGAGCGGGCAGAGGTGTTCCTCCTCGGCGCGGGTGTGACGCACGAGCTGGTCGGTCACGAGATCGGCCGGCTCCTTGCGCTGCGGGTCTGCGCTGGGCAGGCCGTTCGGTTCGCTGAAGTGGACGAGCACCGACCGGTGGTCGGCGGTGAGCTGCTCCAGCAGGTCTTCGTCGGGGTGCACGGATGTGTTCCGTTCGCCTTTTGCGGTCGTGCTGTCGTGCTGTTGTCCGCCGGCCGCAGTCAGCCTTCGAGCGCGTCGGCGATGCGGTGGAGCACGCCGCCGCTGGACGGACGGCGCGGCGCGGTCTGGCGCATGGCCTGCATCCGCTCGCCGATCTCCTGGAGCTCCTTGCGGCCGAGCGCTGCCCGGACCATCGGGAACCAGGAGTCCTCCTCCTGCTCGATGTGCCGCTCGACCGCGTCGATCAGGACTGCGGTCTTGGCGTCATAGCCCTCGTCGCCGGGGCTCATCCGGCTCAGCTCCTCACAGAGCAGGTCGGCGACGTGGTGCTCCTCCCGGGCGCGGTCCATGGCCTCCGTGAGGCCGGGAACCTCCTGCCGGATTCTGGGGTAGACCAGTTCGTCCTCCAGGTAGGTGTGGACGGTCAGCGCCTCGACGATCCGCTCGACCGTCTCGCGCCGCGCGTCGGCCCCGCCGGCCCCGTCAGCGAACTCACGGTATTCGCGGAACAGGTGGCGGACTTCCTTGTGGTCCTCCCGCAGCAGGACGATGGCATCGTTCGACATTGCTCGTCTCCTCCTCGGTAGCTTCCCCACCCGACCGGGCGTGTCCCCGGGCGGTCCCCGGCCAAACACCGCGCCTTGCGAGCCGTCTTCTGCCGGGTCGGACAGCCGGGCGGCCTTGGGTACCGCGTCGCATCCCGGAGGACGGGGCGCTTCCCAGCCGGATGCCGGGCCTGCCCGGAGAGCTGTCCCGCCGGGCTCGGACTACCGGCGGGCACAGACATGCGGCGGCCCCGGCCGCTCGGACCGGGGCCGCCGACAGCGTGCGGTCGGCAACGGGACTCAGCCAGGGGTGATCCGGCCGCGCCAGCCGCCCTCCTCCCGGGCCTCCTGCTCGATGAAGTCCTTGAAGCGCCGCAGGTCCCCCTTGACCCTGCGGTCGACCATGCCCAGCATGTCACCGGCCTTCTCGGCCATGCCCTCGGGCTCGAAGTCGATGGCCAGATTGACCCGGGTGTGCCAGTCGTCCAGCCGTTGGAAGGTCACGACGCCCTTCTGGCGCACGTCGCCGTCCGTCGTCCGCCAGGCGATCCGCTCGTCGGGCAGCTGGTCGACGATCTCGGTGTCGAACTCCCGGGTGACACCGCCGATGCCGGTCCGCCAGTGGTTGTGGCGGTCGTCCAGCTGGGTCACCGCCTCGACGCCTTCCATGAAGCGCGGGAACTCCTCGAACAGGGTCCACTGGTTGTACGCGGTGTGCAGCGGCACGTCGACGTCGACCGTCTCCTTCACCATGCTCATCTGGGGCCTCCTCACGGGGTTTGGCGGCCGAGGTCTTCCCGGCCCGCCCGCGCGCCTGCCCGCTCCGCGGCGCCCTAACCGCTCCTGCCGGGCCGCGTTCACGTAGGGGGCATCCGTCTGTCGTACCTCGGGTTGGACCTGTCGTACCTCGGGTTGGACGGGGACGAGAGCGGCGTGGCCGACCATGTGCCCCGGTGGCAAAGGGGACGTTACCGCTCGCCGAGCGTAACGATCGGCCAGGTGTGGTCGCGGGAAAAGCGGGCAGACGCAGGGCGATCCGCACGTGGCGAGAGCAGGGAAGCCCGTCATGGCCGGCCCGGCGAAGTCATCAGATCGGGCAGCACGGCCCGGACGTCGGGGTGGAAAAGACCCGGGTACCGGCCGGGCTGGACCGTCTGCCGTGCTCCCGCTGGCACTGGCGGATCGTGATCGGCCTGGGCACGGTGTGGATCCCACCCGGGCCGAGTTGGCGGGCGTTGCCGCCCTCAGTGGCCGAACAGGTGGCGAATCCGGCCGCCGCGTGGGGGTTCGGCCGGTGTTCCGGCGGCCCGGCCGCCCTGCTGGGCGGCACGTTCCTCCTGTGGCGCGAGCGCCTCGCCCTCGTCGGGCGGGAGGGATCGCACGGGCGGGGCCGACCGGACCGGACGGGCCCTGCGGTAGGCCAGCCGGCGCGCGCCCGGCCGGACGGGGCGCCGCGCCCGCCGGGTCATGAGGGCAAGACCCAGACAGAAGACCAGGGCCAGGGCCATCCCTGACAGGAAGATGCCCAGGCTGTCGAGCGTCGCCAGGCTGATGCCCAGCACGGTCGCCTGGTAGTCGGGCCCGCCGGAGAGGTTGTCCGCGATCAGCAGCCCGGCGAATGCGCCGGACGCCGTCATCAGCAGGAGTCCTAGCAGCAACATGGGGAGTCTTCTCCGTTCCGGTCCTGGTCGCCCCCGCAGGTCGCGGCTACCCGGGCGGGCCTGCTCCTAACGCCGCGCGTCGCAGAAGCGCTCAGCTGGTGCGTGTCGCCGGAGTTTCACGCTGCACGGGCTCTACTCCACCCGGACGGCGATCAGGCAGATGTCGTCCTCGGTGTCGGCCGGGCTGAGCTCCAACAGGCGGTCCAGGTAACGCTCCAGGTCCGGGCCCGGGGCGCCGGCGGCACGGATCAGCTGGTCGACGGACTCCTCGACCGGGCGGTCCCGGCGCTCGACCAGGCCGTCGGTGTAGAGGAGCAGGACGTCGCCCGGGGGCAGGTGGGCGGTGTGCTCCTCGTACCGGGCCTCCTCCAGGGCGCCGAGCAGTACGCCGTGGGGCAGCGGCAGGACCTCGGCGCCGTCAGGGCCGAGCAGGATCGGCGGCAGGTGGCCGGCCCGGGCCCAGCGCAGCCCGCCGCCCGCCGGCTCGAGCAGGGCGCAGACGGCCGTCGCGGTGACCTGGCCGGGCTCGCGCAGGGCGACGGTGTTCACCCACTCCAGCAGTTGTGCGGGGCCGGCCCCGGTGACGGCGAGGCCACGCAGCGCGTGCCGCAGGGCCACCATGCCGGTGGCCGCGCCGACACCGTGGCCGGCGACGTCCCCGACGGCGAGCAGCACGCGCTTGTCGGGCAGTGGCAGGACGTCGTACCAGTCGCCGCCGACACGGTTGCGCTGGGCGGCGGGGCGGTAGCGGACGGCGGCGTGCAGACCGGTGGTCCCGAGCGGGGGCGGCGCGGCGGGCAGGATGGCCTGCTGGAGTCGCAGGGCTAGCTGCTCGCTTTCGGCGGTCTTCTGCTCGCTGTCGGCGAGGCGTTCCCGGGTGGCGCCGAGTGCGATCTCCGTCCGGTGCTGGGCGGACACGTCGTGGTGGGCACCGCGGACAGCGGTGAGCCGGCCGTCGTCGTCGAGGACTGGCTCGGCGATCACGCGGGTGTGCCGGGAGGTGCCGTCCGGCCGGAGCAGCCGGAAGACGGCGGAGGCGGTCCGGTGCCAGTGGCTGATGGTGTCCAGCAGGCGCCGGATCGCGGGCTCGTCGTCGGGGTGGGTGTGCCGGGCGAGCTGGGCCGGCGGGACGGGGTCGGCGCCGGGCGGCAGCCCGAGCATGCGGAGCACCAGCGGGCGGGCGCGGGCCAGCTCGATCCAGCTGCCCTTGGCTGCCGCGCGGTTCTGGGCCCGGAGCATCGCGTTGAGCCCGGTGGAGTCGCAGAACTCCAGGCATGCGCATCCGAGGACGATGACGGTGATGGGCGCAGCGGCCAGGACCGTGTCGAGGGTCGTGTGCAGTTCGCCGGCCGAGTCCAGGTCGAGTTCACCATGCAACTCGAGGACGGTCCCGTCTTTCAACGGCCTGGCCTGCGCGGTGAACACGCCCGGCCCTGGAGCGCGGTCGGTGATCGACGGTTGGCGTGGCATGGTGTCAGCTCCTTCTGTTCCTGGCACGGCAGGCGGGTCACGCCGTCCGGTACGTCTCCGCCCGGTCGGGGCCAGCCGAAATCCGTGGTCCGGGACATCGTCGGCGCCGGGGGGGGTGACGGTGCTGCTGGCGGGGACCCGTTGATGACGTCACCCGGGTAGTCGAAGACGTAATCGACGTCCCAGACGCGCAGCCGTTCCAGGATGTGATCGGAAACCTTCGGGGGCACGACGCTCCTCCGTCCCCCCGGCGGCCCCTCGCAGCGCGGCTATCCGCTGCGAGGGGCCGAAAACGCCCGGGAGAGGAGGAATTCATCCCGGCACCGTGGGTTCGGCCGCATCCTCGGGTTCGTCCGCCCAACCGGGGGCCTCACGGTCCTCCAACTGCTCGCGCAGTAGGGACAGCGTGGCGCTCAACAGCCGGGAGACGTGCATCTGGGAGACACCGATGCGTTCGGCGATCTCGGACTGGGTCCAGCCGTCCCAGAAGCGGAGCTTGAGCACGGTCTGCTCGCGCTTCGGGAGATGGGCGAGTAGCGGGCGTACGGCGGTGCGGAAGACGGCGAGGTCGATGCCGGGGTCGCAGGAGCCGAGGCGGTCGAGCATGGCGCTGCCGCTCTCGTCGGCGTCCTGGTCGCGCAGCGCGTCCAGCGAGTCGGGGCGGTAGACGCGGCCCGCGACCAGGCCCTCGACGACCTGGGCCTCGGTGAGGTCGAGGTCCTCGGCGATCTCCTCGGGGTGCGGGAGGCGGCCGAGTTCCTGCTCCAGCCGGTCGGAGCCGCGGACCACGGTCAGGTACAGCTCCTGCGTGCTGCGCGGGACGCGGACGGGCCAGGAGGTGTCGCGGAAGAAGCGTTTGATCTCGCCGGTGATGGTGGGGATGGCGTAGGTGATGAACTCGGCGCCGCGGTGCGGGTCGTAGCCGTCGACGGCCTTGATCAGGCCGATCGTGCCGACCTGGAGGATGTCGTCCATGTCCTCGGCGCGGTGCCGGAAGCGGGCGGCGATGAAGCGCACCAACGGCATGTTGAGTTCGATGATGGTGCCGCGCACGTAGCTGTAGGCGTGGGTCTCGCGGGCGAGGCCGGCCAGGCGCTCGAACAGCGCGTCGCTGAGTTCACGCGCCTCGGATTTGCCCATCGCGCGCAGTTGCGTGTCGCTCGGGCGCGGGGGCAGATCGGGCGGGAGACCGGACGGCGGGGCGGCCGTCCGGCCGGCGGGACGGCCGGTTTCCAGTGTGGTGGTCATGGATGGCGTCTCCTGGGCATCGGGGCGAACGCCCGGCACCGCGAAGCGGCTCGCGCTCATGCACGGCGGGCGGCTTTCCGCCGAACCTGTTACCCGGCGTCGGCAAGGAACGGGCCGCAGTGGCACCCGGCGAAGGTGGCGATACGGCCGACTGGTGCCGTGGTCGCGTCACGCGTTCTCTACCCGACACACGACTTTCAATTCACGTTTTGGTTGTTTTATTACCTTTTCTCCGGGTACGCGCCTCGGGCAACAACCTCCGCGGTGAGAGGAGACACCGCCATGCCCCGAGGATCCAGCCCCAAGCGGGAGCGCCAGTACGAGCACATCAAGGAGAGCGCGCTCGACCGCGGCGAGAGCGAGAAGCGGGCCAAGGAGATCGCCGCGCGGACGGTGAACAAGGAACGCGCCCGGCACGGCGAGTCGAAGACCGCGAGCCGCAGCTCGACCCACGACATCTCCTCCGGTCAGCGCGGCGGGCAACGCTCACACAAGGGAGCCCAGGGCCCGACCTACGACCAGCTGTACAACGAGGCCAGGCACCGCAACATCAAGGGCCGTTCGAAGATGAACAAGCGCGAGCTGGCACACGCGCTGGGCCGTTGAGGACGCCGCCGTGAAGACCATCGCGATGACCGTTCCGGTTCCCCCGGACCCGGACACCCAGCCGATCCCCCACCCCAACCCCGCGCCGAAGCCGGGCGAAGGCCCCGACCCTGCGACGCCACCGATCCCCCCGTTCCCGCACCCCGGTCCGTTCCCTGGTCCCGTGCCCGATCCCCGCCCCCGATCCGGCACCGCCGGCCGAGCCGCACCTCGGGCAGGTGCCGGACTCCTCGCTTCCGGCCGTCGCGGATGCCCGGCGACGGGTCCGTGGCCTTCAGAGCGGCGTCGAGGTCGGGGTGGATGCGCAGCACGCTGTCGGCCTCGGTGATCGCGAACAGCCGCGCCATCGTCGGCCGCGGACCGGCCAGTTCCAGCCGCAGTCCGGCCGCCTCGGCGTCCCGGCGTGCGCGCAGCAGGATGTTCAGCCCGGTGGAGTCACCGAACCGCAGGTCCGCGAGATCGACGACGATGCGCTCCCCGCCTTCGGCGGCTGGACGGGAGCGCACCGTCCACAGGCCGTTCGCGGTGCCGTGGTCCAGTTCACCGACGACGGAAACCACTCGCGCCGGGCCCTCCCGGCGCACCGCGACACGCAGGTTGCCGGGCTCCCGTTCCCCCTCGCCGGACTGCTCGACTGGCCATGGCATCGCGTACTCCCGGTCCGGTCGCAGCGGCGTCCCGTCGTCCCGACCATCATGCCGCCCGACATGTCGGGCCGCCCGGACGACCCGAGCCTGGGAAACCCCCGTCCCGGGCGGGGCCGGGCTCACCGCCTCCTCCTCGTCCATGCCCCGCGTTTGCCCGGCCCCGCAGCGGCTACACGCACGAGGGAAGCAGGAGGCGATCACCATGACCACGCCGGACACCAGCCTCGACGGCACCGCAACCCGGCCCCGGACCGGCCGCCGGGAGTCGCCCGAGGAGCGGGCGGACCGGTGCTGGGGCGACCTGCTCCAGGAGGTGCGGGTCGCCCAGACCGGCGCCCAGATCCTCTTCGGCTTCCTGCTGAGCGTGGTCTTCATGCCACGCTTCGCGCAGCTCGGCGGCTTCGACCGGAGCCTGTACGTCACCACGGTCGTCCTCGGCGCGCTCGCCACCGGCGCGCTGACCGCACCGGTGGCCTACCACCGGATCTTCGCCGGCCGCCACCTCAAGCCCCAACTGGTCGACGCAGCAGCCTGGTTGGTTGCCGTCGGTCTGGTCCTGCTGGCGCTGACCATCGGCTCCGCGCTGCTGCTCCTGCTGCGGGTGGCGACGGGTTCGGCGGCTGCAGGCTGGATCGCCGCAGCCGTCATGTTCTGGTTCCTGGCCTGCTGGCTGGTCCTGCCCGTTCAGCACCTGCGCCACCACAACGGGCACCGCACCCGGCCTCCGGCGGAGACCGAACGCAGCACCCCCGATCCGTGACGTTTCGGCGGCACACCCCGAGCAAGACGTTCGCCACGACATCCCGCACCCGTTCGATGCCCCGCACCGTGGTCATCACGCATGTCGTCGCGACGAATGACGACACCCTGACCGTTCACGCACTCGGCAGCGGCACTGTTGTGCCAGCCCCGAGCGGGCCAGTGCGTGTCCACGCCGCCCACCGGCGGCCGCCCCGCCAGTCAGCAGGTAGGTATATCTCTACAACTCCCATACTTTCAAGGCCTTTTGCCGGCCAGACCCTGCCCGCCGTCGTCGCCCGGCTCCGGCGACCGGCTCTTCGAGCGCACGGCTCGGGATGGCTGCGGGCCGTGGCGGGCAACGGGCCGACGGCCGCGAGATGGTGACGCAGAAGGACGCCGTGCTGCGGTTGCCGATCTGGGCCGCTCCGGCTCGATCCAGGCAGCGGCGATCCTCAACAAGCAGGTGATGGGCCACGACTGGCCAACCGCAGCGGGGCGCCGGACATTGCTCGCCGAGGCCGTCGCTTGTGGCAATCGGATCGAGGACTTCGTCGACGCGGTACGACTCGTCGTGGACGCCGCCGATGGTACTGGCCCACTCCGCACAGACGGAGGCCCGCCATCGCGCGGCGCAGTGGTGTTCAAGCACTACATCGCCTACCGGCGGATGCCGAACGTGGCATCGGTGATCCTCCGGCCGTCGGGGTTCCACCGGGGGATCCTGGTGCACCTGCGGCTGGACCCGGACTCGGTGGAGCTGGAGGAGGGCTTCACGCGGGACGTGCGCGGCATCGGGGGTCGATGATACCCCCGGGGGTACGAACGCCGCAGCGGGCCCGTGCGCTCACCCCGAAGCAGCCGACCGCGCGCCGACCGTTGACGGGGCTCGGACGAGCATGTGAAATACCACATGTCACCCGTCACACGCTTGATCCCCCGCAGCACTAGGGGTTTGAACGTTCAAACCCCAGTCACACCCCGGACACCCGCCCGACAGGAGAACCGCCATGCCCCCCAGCCGCGCCCCGCACCGCCGACCCGTCCGCGCCCTGCCCTCGGGCCTCGCGGTACTGGCCGTCCTCGCCGTCCAGGCGATCGGCGCGGGCCCGGCCCGGGCGGCCGGCGCGGCCCCGCTGGTCGACGGCGGCGGCTACGTCATCGGCGCCGCCCTGGACGGCGGCTGCCTCGGCCCGCAGTACGCGCAGTCGGCGGCCGGCACGCCCGTCGTCGGGGCGGCCTGCCAGGGACTGCTCAGCCAGCGCTGGCAGTTGCGCCGCACCACCGACGGTTACCGGCTGGTCAACGCCGCGAGCGGGCGCTGCCTGACCCTCGACGGCACCGGGCGCCGACCCGGCACCGCCGACTGCGACACCGACCCCGCCGCCGGGACCTTCACCATCTCCCCAGCGCCGGGCGGGAGTTACACCCTGGCCGCGCACGGCGCCTGCCTCACCACGGCGGAAGCGACCGAGCAGAACACCGCATCCGACCGCCGGCACTGCGACGCCCGGCCCGCCCACCGCTGGACCCTCACCCGCAGCGAACCGCTCACCCTCACCGACCCCGGCTTCGAACAGGGCACCGACGGCTGGACCTTCACCGCGCACACCGGCGTCGCCACCAACAACCCGCACAGCGGCACCCGCCTCGCCTACCTCGACGCCGGCCCGGGCTACCGGATCAGCCAGCAGGTCACCGCCGTCACCGCGGGCAGCTACGACCTGTCCGCCTGGATCGCCACCGGCGGCGCCGGCGGCACCTTCGCGGTCAGCGTCAACGGCACCGTGGTCCGCTCGACCGCCCTGCCCGAGCAGCCCACCTACGCGAAGTACACCCTGCCCCGGGTGCGCGTCGCGGCCGGCGACCAGCTCACCCTCACCATCGGCTCCTCCCCCACCGGCTGGGTCAACGTGGACGACACCGCCGTCGCCCCGTCCGCCCCCAAGGACCCGCGGATCAGTTCCTCCGACCCGGAGGTCGTCGCCCTGTTCGACTGGGCCAAGACCAAGGCCAACAGCTGGGTGCAGCAGGCCGGCACCACCGGCGTGCTCGACATGGACGAGAACAACCCCGGTGGCACCGGCACCACCACCTACGACACCACCTACTGGGCCGGCTACCCGTTCCGCTCCGACTTCTACAGCCGCGACTTCGCCCACCAGCTGGTCGGCGCCCACCTGCTCGGCCTGGACGCCGAGAACAAGACCATGCTGCGCGGCTTCGCCTCCTCCGCCACCGAGGTCAACAAGCTCTACCCGGTCTGGGCGCTCAACTTCGACGCCAGGACGTACGGCAGCATCGACTACCGCAGCCCCGACCGCTTCGTCCGCGAGCTGCCCGCGCCGTTCGAACTGGTGGAGAAGGCCGGCGAGGCCTACCGGTGGACCGGCGACCGCGACTACGCCGACGACCCCACGCTGAGCGGCTACGTCCGCAACACCCTCGGCCCCTTCATCGCCCAGCACCCCGGCCCGGTCGACAACGGCGGCATCCCCATCCCGCAGGCCACCAGCCGCAGTATCTTCGCCGGCACCGCCAGTTACGCCGAGAACGCCACCAGCACCTACGCCGAGGCCGGCGACGCGCTCGGCGCCCAGTACCAGGCGTACCTCGCCGCCGCGACCCTGGCCGCCGCGCACGGCGACACCGCCGCGGCCACCGGCTACCAGCGGGCCGCCACCGCGCTGCGCACGTACGCCAACACCACCTGGAGCGTGGACCCGCAGCAGCCCGGCGAGGTCGTGCACGGCTACGACACCACCGGCAAGCCGGTGACCGGCTGGGGCTACGAGTCCAGCGTGCTGATGCCGGTCAAGCAGCTGCTCGACCCGGGCCCGCGCCGCGACGGCCTCCTCGCCGCGATCGACGCCGCCGACTCCGGCCCGCAGCGCTCGACCAACCTGGAAGCCCTCACCTACCTGCCGGACGCCTTCTTCGCCAACCACGACGGCGACACCGCCTGGAAGTGGATGCGGCAGATCTACCAGGGCGTCGACCAGCTCCACGCGAGCGGCCGGATGCTCAACGGCGACTACCCCGAGGTCCCGTTCACCCTGCTCAGCCAGACCGTGCAGGGCCTGCTCGGCGTCCAGCCCGACGCCGCCGCCGGCACCCTGGTGACCGCCTCCCAACTGCCCGCCTCGATGGGCTGGTTGCAGGTCGCCGACATCCCGGTCGGCGCCGGATCGGTCACCGTCCGGCAC
This sequence comes from Kitasatospora sp. NPDC087314, assembly GCF_044744365.1. Classification (NCBI taxonomy): domain Bacteria; kingdom Bacillati; phylum Actinomycetota; class Actinomycetes; order Kitasatosporales; family Streptomycetaceae; genus Kitasatospora; species Kitasatospora sp. NPDC087314. The sequence goes on along the minus strand of NZ_JBIUYE010000020.1, from coordinate 140,594 downwards.
GACGGCCACCACGGCAGCACCCTCACCAACACCGGGCGCGCCCCGCTCACCTGGGAGGCCCGCTTCACCGGCCGGCACAGCGGACTCACCATCGACGGCAAGGCCCGGCCCACCCGCACCACGACCGTCGACGGCGTGACCTACACCTACGCCACCGTCACCGTCGCCCCCGGACACACCGCGACCGCCGCCGTCATCGACTGACCCCCGGACGCCGGCACCGGCTGACCCCGGGCGCGCCCCACGGCCGATCGGCCCCCCAACCGGCCGGCCATGCCCACGAGTTGCCCGACGCGCCACCCATCCCCCACTCCCCAGGAGCGCGCATGCGCCACATCCCCCACCGCCTCGCGGCACCCCTGCTCGCGCTGGCCCTCGCCACCACCGGCCTCGGCGCCCTCACCGTCGGTGCGGCCGCCCCCGCCGCCGCCCTCGGCAACGGCAACGCCCTCACCCCGCCGATGGGCTGGAACTCCTGGAACTCCCTCGGCACCGAGGTCACCGAGGACCAGGTCGTCCAGACCATCGACTTCATGGCCGCCAACGGCCTGGTCGCGGCCGGCTACGACACCGTCACCATCGACGACGGCTGGTCGCTGTGGCACCGCGACGGCCAGAGCAGCGACATCGTGCGGACCCCGTACGGCTCGATGCAGCTCTACGACGCCGCCGGAAACCCCGTCGGCGGCACCGACGGCACCGGCAACGACCCCACCTCCGGCCACCTCGTCCCCCGCCCCGACCACTTCCCCTCGCAGACCGTCAACGGACGGACCGTCAACGGCATCGCGTACCTCGCCCAGTACGCGCACAGCAAGGGCCTGAAGTTCGGCCTCTACGCCACCGACACCTACCTCACCTGCCAGATGCACCCCGGCAGCCTCGGCCACGAGAGCACCGACGCCGCCGACTTCGTCTCCTGGGGCGTCGACTTCGTCAAGTACGACGACTGCCCGTACGGCCCGCCGATCACCGGGCCGGACGGGCACGGCTACGGCACCCAGGGCGAGGGCAAGGAACTCACCCGCTCCGTCTACGCCCGGGTCCAGACCTTCCAGCACGCCCTCGACGCCGCCTCCGCCGCGCAGGGCCGGCCCAAGGTCACCCTCAGCGTCTCCGCCCAGCCCGTCCACACCGGCGTCCCGTACCTGCTCGCCGCGGACGACCCGGCGCGCACCGACCCGGTGGTCCAGGCGGCCGGCACCGCGCCGTTCCAGGCCCCCGGCTACGCGCCGACCGGCGTCTGGTGCGGTCAGGTCGCCAACCTCTGCCGGATCGGCGGCGACCGCGACAGCGAACTCGACGGGGTGCTCTGGAACGGGCAGTTGCAGACCGCGCTGCAGTACCCCGGCAACGTGCGCCCGGGCAGCTGGAACGACCTCGACATGATGTTCACCGGCTGGCAGGACGTCTACGGCCTCTGGGGCACCACCGACACCTGCACCTGCCACAAGCCGTTCACCGACGACGAGTCCCGCACCGAGACCTCGGTCCTCGCGATGCTCGCCGCCCCGCTGATCTCCGGCGCCGACCTGCGCACCGCCGCCCAGTCCCAGCACAGCGCGGACGGGCACACCTGGTCCACCGGGATCGACGCGGCGAGCCTGGCGGTCCTGAAGAACCGCGACGTCATCGGCATCGACCAGGACTCCCTGGCCAAACCCGCCACCCTGGTCGGCGCCAAGCCCGCGAACGCCACCGCGCCGGTCGTCCTCAAGCGGCAGCTGGCGAACGGCGACACCGCCGTGCTGCTGGTCAACCAGGACCCGGCGGCGAGCCACGCCGTCAGCACCAACCTGGGCGAACTCGGGCTCACCAGGCCCGGCTACACCGCCAAGGAGCTGTGGACGGGCGCGAGTTCGACCGTCACCGGCACGCTCGGCAGCACGGTGGCCCCGCACGGCGTGGCGCTGTACCGGCTCAGCGCGCAGCCGACCACCGTCCCGGCCGCCGTGGTCGACGACGGCCGCTACCACGCGCTCAGCCCCGGCGGCAGCGGCGGCCTGGTCCTGGAGGTCGCGGGCACCTGCAGCGCGCCGCTGGGCGCCGTCGCGGACGTCAACACCTGGTGGCCCACGCACACCTCCGAGCAGTGGACCTTCACCACCAACCCGGACGGCACCGTACGGATCAGCGACAACTGCGCCACCGCCACCCACGCACACACCGTGCTCGCCGCCGGCACCTCCCCCGGCAACAGCGCCTACCTGCTGGACTACTCGCCCGGCAACCCCTGGCAGGAGTGGCGGGTCACCCAGAACAGCGCCACCGGGGCGCTCACCGTCACCAACGTCGCCACCGGCCTGGCGCTCAACGCCGGGAGCGGCACGGCGGGTTCGACCGTGACCACGGACTCGGCCGACGGCGCCGCCGTCGGGCAGGGCTGGAGCGTCGCGTCCTGAGCCGCTGACCGGACTCCCGGCCCCCTGGCCCCGGCACCGACCTGCCGGGGCCAGGGGTCCGGGAGTCCGTCGTCAACCCCCCGTCTTCGCGGCCGCCGACCGGTCCCCGGGCGCGACCGGCACGACCGGCACGACCGGCACGGCGGGCTCCGGCAGGGTGCGGAACAGCAGCCAGCTGAGCACCGGCATCAGCACCAGCGGCAGCAGGGCGGTGCGCAGCGAGGTCGCGTCCGCGAGGCCGCCGATCAGCGGGCTCGCCAGGCCGCCGATGCTGACGGTCAGCCCCAGCGTGATCCCGCTGGCGGTGCCGAAGCGCGAGGGCAGGTAGTCCTGCCCCAGCGTGACCTGCAGCGAGAACGGCACGTACAGGCCCGCCGAGGTCAGCGCCACGCACCCGTACAGCGCCGGGCCCGGCACCAGCAGCACGCCCGCCACGGCCACCGCCGCGACCAGGTACGACCAGCGCGCCACCGCGACCCGGCCCCAGCGGTCCGCGAGGGCGCCGCCCAGCACCGAGCCCACCGCGCCGCCCGCGTACAGCACCACCAGCGCCGCGGTGCCCGCCGCCGTACCGCCGCCGGCGCGCTGGGTGGCGAACAGCGAGAGGAAGGTGCTCAGGCCGGTGAAGACGATCGAGCGGCACACCACGGCCAGCGACAGCCGGACGAAGGAGGCCCGGTCGTCGGGCCCCGTCACCGGTGCCGGTCCGGTCCCGGCGGCGCGCCGCCGCTCCAGTTCGCGCAGCACCGGCAGGCACAGTGCGGCGCCCGCGAGCGCCGGCAGCACCAGCAGCGGGGTCAGCCGCAGGCCGCCGCCCGCGACCACCACGGACACCAGTAGCGGGGCCGCCGCGAAGCCCAGGTTGCCGCCCAGCGAGAACCAGGCCATCCCCCGGTGGCCGTCCCGCGCGGCCAGCCGGGCCACCCGGGCGGACTCCGGGTGGTACGCGGCCACCCCGACCCCGGACAGCGCCACGAAGGCGAGGGTCAGCGGGTACGAGCCGCTCACCCCGCTGAGCGCGATGCCCGCACCGCCCACCAGCGTGCTCACGGGCAGCAGCCAGGGCAGCGGCCGCCGGTCGGTGATCGCGCCGAACAGCGGCTGCGCCACCGAGGAGAGCAGCGAGGCGGCGAGCACCACGCCCGAGACGGCGGCGTAGCCGTAGCCGCGCTCGGCGACGAAGAACGGGACCAGGGCGGCCACCGCGCCCTGGTAGACGTCCACGCAGGCGTGTCCGACGGACAGCAGGGTGATCGAGGAGTTCCGCCTGCCGGGAGTCCCGTGCGGCCTGCCGCGTGTTCCGCTCAGCCCGTCGGGTGTGCGGTGCGGCTCGGCAGGCGTTCCGTCCGGGGTGCCGGGTGTACTCGTCGGCGGATTGTCAGGTGTGCTGGTCGGCATGCCGCCATGTTCGGCGCACCGCCACCTGTCGGGCTTCCGATAATCTGACAGGCGATGCCGACAATCCGCCATGACCCCGTCGCCCCGACCCGCACCCAACGGCTGGCGTCCGGCGCCGGGATCGACGCCCACCGCCACGACGACCACCAGATCGCCTACGCGGCCCGCGGCGTCCTGGCCATCACCACCGACGCCGGCTCCTGGGTCGCCCCCGGCACCCGCGCCATCTGGGTCCCGGCCGGCACCGTGCACGCCCACCAGGCCCACGGGGAGCTGGAACTCCACCTGGTCGGGCTGCCCGCCACCGAGAACCCGCTCGCCCTGGACCAGCCGACCGTCCTCGCCGTCGGGCCGCTGCTGCGCGAGCTGATCGTCGCCTACACCCGCGCCCCCGAGGACGACAGCCCCGAACGGGCCCGGCTGCGCGGCGTCCTGCTCGACCAGCTGCGCGCCTCGCCCCTTCAGCCGCTGCACCTGCCCACCCCCACCACCCCGCTGCTGCGCACGCTCTGCGACCTCCTGCAGGCCGACCCGGCCGACCCGCGCACCCTCGCCGAGCTGGGCCGGGCGGTCGGCGCCAGCGACCGGACGCTCTCCCGGCTGTTCCGCGCCGACCTCGGCATGACCTTCCCCCAGTGGCGCACCCAGCTGCGGCTGCACCACGCGCTGGTGCTGCTCGCCGAGGGCCTGCCCGTCACCGCCGTCGCGCACCGCTGCGGCTGGTCCTCCGCGAGCGCCTTCATCGACGTCTTCCGCCGCACCTTCGGCCACACCCCGGGCCGCCACCCGGCGGGCTGAGCGGCTGTCCGAGGGAGGTGGCAGGGTGGGGGGCATGTGCGGTCGCTTCGTCTCCACCACCACGCCCCAGGACCTCGCCACCCTGCTCGGGGAGCTCCGCTGGGATCCGGCCGAGTCCGTCGCCCCGAGCTGGAACGTCGCGCCCACCGACCCGGTGCCCGCCGTCCTGGAGCGCGTCGACCGGGAGACCGGCGAACTGTCGCGGCAGGTGCGCGCGCTGCGCTGGGGCCTGGTGCCGTCCTGGTCCAAGGACCCCTCCGGCGGGGCCCGCATGATCAACGCCCGCTCGGAGACGGTGCACCTCAAGCCCGCCTTCCGCAAGGCCTTCACCACGCGGCGCTGCGTCATCCCCGCCGACGGCTACTTCGAGTGGCGCGAGGTCCCCGCCACCGCCGACCGGAGGAAGTACAAGCAGCCGTACTTCCTCAGCACCGGCTCGGTCATGCTGATGGCCGGCCTCTACGAGTTCTGGCGCGACCGCACCCGGCCCGAGGACGACCCGGCGGCCTGGCTCGCCACCACCACCGTCATCACCACCGACGCCACCGACAGCGCCGGGCGCGTCCACGACCGGATGCCGCTCACCATCGCCCCCGACGACCTGTCCGCCTGGCTCGCCCCCGACCTCACCGACGCCGGCGAACTCCACCACCTGCTGCGCCGCCCCGCCGACGGCGCCCTGCGGGTGCGGGCCGTCTCCCCCGCCGTCAACAGCGTCCGCGCCAACGGCCCGGAACTGCTCGACACCGCACCGGACCCGCTGGGGCTGGCGGACTGACCAGGGCCGGACCGGCCCTAGGCGAGTGGTTCCGAAGTGATCAGTGGTCAGAGGCGATCAGCGAGCGGGTGACCGGCGCGCCGATCAGGTTGTTGTGCCAAATCCCAGCGGCCATCGCGAGCACCCGCTGCGTCACCCGGACAGCCACGCCCTCGAAGGTCCGTCCGCCGTGTTGTTCCAGGTCAAGCTGTCCCTTGAGGGTGTCGTTGACCGACTCGATCAGCTGGCGGACCTTCTTGAGCATCGGCTCGCCGTATCGGTTCTTCTCACGCCTGAGCGACGGCCGCAGGAGCTCGATGCCCTGCTCGGCGAGGTCCTTCTCGAACGGCTTGGACGCGAAGCCCTTGTCCGTGATGAGCAAGATGCCCTCGCGCCCGGCCACCAGGTCGGCGTCGACTTCGAGCATCGCCGCCAGCACCTCGCGTTCGCCGATCTTCGGGTTGGCCAATGCCCACATGATCGGCATGCCCGTCGGGGTGCACACCAGGTCGCGGGCGTCCGTCGTCCGTTCACCCCCGGACGGTCCGGAACCGGCGCCGGCGCCGGTACTCCGTCGCGTCGTGCCGAGCTGGCGGCGGAACGCCCGCACGAGCGTGTCGGTGGTCCCGAACCCGCGTGGGATCTGACACCGCTTGTCGTTCAGCGATGACGCCGCCCGGTGCTGACACAGAGTCATATCACCGAGGAATGACGCCGCTTGAGGCCTTGCGGCGGGAGGATCAATGGGTTTCCGGTGGCTCGGAGGGCCCCGATGCCGCCCGTGTCCGAGATCGCCTGGCTTTCAGTCCTGTGGTCCGGTCGGGGCGTTCGCCGGGGTGGCCCAGCTGGCTGGGATCGGCAGTGCCCGGGCCGTGGAGGAGTCGGGCTCGACGGTGTACACGATGAGGTGCTGGTCGGGGGCGTGGGATGCGGTGACGATCTCGATGTCGAAGTCGAGGGGCCCGGCCTCGGGATGGGCGATGCGCTTGGGTACCGAAGCGTAGTCACGCACGGTGTGGTCGTCCCACCAGCGGGCGACGTCCGGGTCGGTACGCCGCAGGTCGTGCACAGCGGCGATGAGCCGCTGATCGCCTGGTCGCCTGCCGGCCTCCATCTCGGAGACCGTCGCCTGCCGGCCCTGTTCCAGGCGGCTGTGGTGGTCGGTGCTCAGGCCCGCCAGCATGGCCAGCTCCTCCCGGCGCAGTCCGGGCACGCGTCGGGGACCGGGGAACGCGTCGATGCCGACCTGGGCGGGTGTGAGGCGGTCCCGGCGGGCTCGCAGGAAGGTGCCGAAAGCGGAGCGGTCGTGACTCATTGCCCCACGGTACGGCCGCCGGCACCGTCCCTGTCTGGTCATGCCGTGCCCGGGCAGGACCCGCACTGGTTGCGTACCGGTGCGGCCCGTGCAATGGCGTCATGACCTCATCGCACGAGCCCCAGTGCTCCCAGCACGTACTGCCCTTCCACGGCCGTAGCGCCGTCGTGACCGGATCGACCAGCGGTATCGGTGCCGCCATCGCTCGCGTGCTCGCGGCACGTGGCGCCCATGTGATCACCAGCGGCCGTGACCCACGGCGCGGCGAGGAGGTGGTGGCGGGCATTCGCGCCGCGGGCGGCAAGGCCGGCTTCGTCCCTGCCGATCTGGCGGGCGACGCCGACGTGGTCCGCGAGTTCGCCGCACGGGCGACGGCAGCCGCGGGCGGGCGGGTGGACATCCTGGTGAACAACGCCGGTGTCTATCCCGCCACGTCCACGCCGGAGCTCTCCGACGACGACCTGGACAGGATGCTCGCGGTCAACATCCGCGCACCGCACGTGCTGGTCGCCCAGATGGCGCCCGCATGGTGGCCCGGGGCGCCGGGGTGATCGTGACGATCGGTTCGTGGATGGCCGCCGTGGGAAGTCCGTTCGCCGCTCTCTACACCGCCACCAAGGCCGCCGACGAGCAGATGACCCGGACCTGGGCCGCCGAGTTCGGCCCACGCGGTGTCCGGGTCGACGCCGTCGCTCCCGGTGTCACCCTGACTCCCGGGAACGAGAGCGCCCGCCCGGCCATCGAACGAATGACCGAGACGACTCCGGCCGGAGTCCCGGTCGCCCCCGAGGACATCGCCCACACCGTCGCCTTCCTCGCCTCCGACGAGGCCCGCATGATCCACGGCAGCACCCTCTACGTCGACGGCGGTATCACCACCACCCGCCCCGCCTGGCCCTGGAACCGAGCACGCCGGGGGGCACCCTTCGGTAGCTGCCACGGGTGCCGGGCCGGACCGCCCCGCCACGCTCCAACTCGCCTTGCGCGGCTTGTGAACAAGCCCTGCTTCCCACACACCGGACTGTGCGGCACGCCGGGCATGAGCACCTGATGCTCATGCCCGGCGGCGACCGCTGACTCAGCGCGCTGCGGGAACACCGGACCTCGCAGCAGCGTCGGGATACGCGGCGGTAGCGCGGATCTCGACGAGGAGTCCCGGGCTGGCGAGGCCGCTGACCCCGATGATCGTCCAGGTCGGGTAAGGGGGTTCGACGAGGCGCTGTTTGGCCTCGATGAAGCCGGGAAGGTGCTGCCGGATGTCGACGTGGTAGCTGGTGACGTCGACGAGGGCGGACGTGTCGAGGTTCTCCAGCCGGAGGATCTCTTCGATCTTTCGGAGGGCGATCTCGGTCTGCTCCTCGATGGTGTCCGGGATGGTTCCGTCGGCGCGGCGACCGATCGTTCCGGCGATGAACAAGAGGCCGTGCGCGCGGACCGCGGCGGAATAGCCGAAGCTTGCGAAGGCGCTGGTGGTTTGCCCGAAGACTGCGTTGTCCTCGGGGATCTCGACGGTGTGGACGGTCATTGCGGTGCTTCCCTTTCCTTGGTGACGGGGTCGTGGGTTCCGCGGAGTCAGTTGCCCCAGCGGGACGAACGGCAGGTGTGCTCCAGCCTGGTCCGGCCGAAGGTCTCGCGTTCGCGGAGGAGTTCGCCGGGAATCGTGTACCGGGGCGCGTTCTTCGGGTCCTTCGCGGCCTGCGCGACGATCGCGTCGGTGAGTGAGCGGATCATGTCCAGCCGCGGATAGGCGGCGTGCACGGCGTCGGCCTGCTCGTCGGTGACGGCGTCGACGTGGTTGGCGCCCAGTGGGCCGCCGAAATCGAGGGCGACGCCCTCGCGGACGAGCGCGCACAGCGTGCCGCGGCGTTCCGCGATGCCCGGGGAGGTGTGCAGGGCGATGGCCTGCCAGACCTGGTCGGCGTCGGCCGCGGGGACTCCGCGGTCGGTCAGGAAGGAGGCGGCCCGGTCAGCGCCTTCGACCTCGAACCGCTGGCTGTGCGGGCCGTCCGACGCCACGCCTAGGTCGTGCATCGCGCACGCGGCGAACAACAGGTCGTCGTGGTAGTCGTGGCCGGCGGCCAGGCCGAGGCGGCCGGCCACCAGCCGGGCGAACAGGTAACTGCGGATGCTGTGGTTGAAGACGGACGGCGTTTCCACCGGCCGAATGAGGTTCACGACGGCGTCGGCAAGCGGTGTGCCGGGCAGCGTGATCAGGTCGGCGATCGCCTCGTCGGTAGGTCCGGTCATGTCTTCAGCCTGGCCGCTACCCCCCTGACCTGGTGAGAGGCAAAATTTCCACACTTCGATAGAATCTTGCCATGGCAGTGCATCGAGTCGCGGTCCTGGCGCTGGACGGGGTCACCCCGCTCGACCTGGCGATCCCGGCGCAGATCTTCACCACCCGACCGGAAACCCCCTACGAGATGACCCTGTGCGCGCTGGACACGAAGGTGACCACCACCGCGGGTTTCGCCCTGGTCGCTGACGGGGGCCTGGAGCAGGTGCGCACCGCCGACACCGTGATCGTGCCGGGATTCGAACCGATCCTCCCGTTGCCGGAAGCCGCGCTCGTCGCACTGGCCGAAGCCCGCGACCGGGGCAAGCGTGTGGTGTCGATCTGCACGGGCGCCTTCGCGCTGGCCGCGGCGGGCGTGCTGGACGGGCTGCACGCCACGACCCACTGGAGACACATCGACGAGTTCGAGCGGGGCTTCCCGGCCGTCACGGTCGATCGCGACGTGCTCTACGTCGACGAGGGCGACGTGCTGACCTCGGCCGGGGTGTGCTGCGGCATCGACCTGTGCCTGCACATCGTGCGCCGCGACCTGGGCGCGGAGGTGGCCAACCAACTCGCCCGCGGTCTGGTCGCCGCCCCGCACCGAGACGGTGGGCAGGCCCAGTACGTGCCGGCTCCCGTCGCGGTGGCCGGTGAGGCGTCGCTCTCCGGTACCCGGGGATGGGCCCTGCAACGGCTCGGCGAGCCGCTCACGCTGCGCGTGCTCGCCCGGCACGCGGGCCTCTCGCAGCGCACCTTCATGCGCCGGTTCACCGAGGAGACGGGCACGACCCCGTTGCAGTGGGTACTCAACGCCCGGCTCGGCAGGGCGCGGGAAATGCTGGAAACCACGGAGCGTTCGGTGGAACAGGTGGCGCGGGACTGCGGGCTGGGCACGGCAGCCAACCTGCGGCTGCACTTCCGGCGCACACTGGACACCACCCCCACCGCTTACCGCCGCACCTTCACACGCTCGACGTCGCACGGTCCGGCCCGTTCACCTGCGGTCCCGCGCTCGGACTGAGAATGGCCGTTACGACGCTGAAGGGGTTTCGGAGGCGGGTCGCTGCCGTCCAAGCTGCCGAGCGGGCAAGGAGGAACGTCGGACCCGAGCCGTCAGCAGGAAACCCTCAGTGACGGGACGTCAGTGTGCGCAGTTGCGGTTCGATCCGTGGCTGGGCAGCCTCCACGACGACGACCTGTCCGCCTGCCACCAGCGCGTCATCGCCACCCTCCTCCGCCAGGTACAGGTGGAGGTCGGCCGTGTCGGCCGCCGGCAGCCACACCACCGGCGCGCGGTTCACCGCCGGGTCGAGGCGAGTTCCTCGGGCAGCTCCGGGCGCAGCGCATCGATCGGGTCCTCGCCGTCCTCGACCAGGCCGCCGGGCAGCGAGTGCTGCACGCCTGCGGGGCGCCGGCGGCGGATCAGGCAGAGGCGGCGGTCGTGGACCAGGACCGCGTACACCCGCACCCGGGCTGGCGCGGTCACCGTCCGGTGGCCTGGTCGTCGGCGCCGTCGGGCAGTGTCGGCAGTGTCGACAGTGTCGGCAGCGGCCAGGATGCCTCCGGTGCCCAGGTGGGCCAGCCGCCGGCGAACGGACCGGTGCGGTCGTCGAGCATGGTGATCGCCCTCCCCCGAGCCCGATCGACCTGGTGATGGAGGTAGTCGTCGATCAGGCCCAGGCGGCGCATCTGGTCGTACTCGTCCTGGTCCTTCCAGTGATGCTCCGACAGGTCGGGCGCGGCGACCAGGTCCAGGCACAGGTCCAGGGTGTCGATCCCGATGCCGGGGCGACGCTGATGGGGCTTCTCGAAGTTCACGTACCAGCGCAGCGGCTCGTGGGTGGCGGCGTCCTGGAAGCAGTGCACGGAGAACCACTCGCCGGCCAGGAAGTGGCTCAGCAGCTCGGTGCCGGTCCATCGGTAGCGGCCGAGGGTCCAGGTGCCGGCCGCCAGGTCTTCCAGGCCCTGCTTGCGGGTGGTGTCGTCTCCGGTGCGTGTCGCGGTGATCCAGGTCGTCGGAGCCAGGCTCTCGATCCCCGGCCAGTAGGCCAGGGACAGCACGTGGCCGGTGTCGTCGACCACGCGCTGCGGCATCGCCGTCCACACCCGGCCGGCGTGGACGTCGCGGCGCACCACGCCCGGTCGACCGACGGAATCCGGTGACACGGAGCGCGACCGCGACTACGGTGGGCGGGCAGAGCCGTACGCGGGGGTGAGGACGCCGAAGTGTTGATGTCCAGGACGACGCACGTCCGACCCGAGGGCGTACTGCCCGACCACGAGGCGTTCGACCAGCGGCGCCGCCCGGTCTCACCCGCCGCCGGCAACCCGCACGCCGAGCAGCGGGCGGCGGTGCTCCCGCCCGACGCGGCGCGGGCCGCGCTGACCGTCGAGGCGGCCGACCCCGCGCCCAACCTGCCGCCCCGCTCCGCCGACCGACTCGTCGGCCGGGACGGCGCGTTACGGGCGATCACCGAGGCGCTGTCGGACGGCGACGGCAGCGGCCTGGTCACCCAGGCCACCACGCTGCACGGCCTCGGCGGGGTCGGCAAGACCACCCTCGCGCTGCACCACGCGTACGCCGCCGCCGAGGCCGCGCACTACCGGCTGATCTGGTGGATCACCGCCGAGTCCGAGGAGCAGCTCGCCGAGGCCTTCGCCGATCTCGCCGTCCACCTCCACCCCGCCTGGGCGCTCACCGCCCCGCCCGGCCAGCAGGTCGAATGGGCGATCGCCTGGCTGCGCGCCCACGACCGCTGGCTGCTGGTCTACGACAACGCCGAGGACCCGGTCCACCTCACCCCCTACCTCGGACGCCTGCTCGGCTGCGGCCACCAGCTGGTCACCAGCCGCCGCGCCGGCGGCTGGCACCCCGGGATCCGCCCGGTCCGGATCGACGTCCTCGACGCCCCCGAGGCCGCCCGGCTGCTCTGCGGCACCGCCCACCCCGGGGCGCAGGCCGACCAGGCCGAGACCTACGCCCTCGCCGACGAACTCGGCCACCTCCCACTGGCCCTCGCCCAGGCCGGCGCCTACGTGCAGCAGACCGGCACCAGCTTCGCCGCCTACCGCGAACTGCTGCGCACCAGCAGCCCGACCGGCCCCGGCTCGGGCGCCGGCGCCGACCCGGTGGCCACTGTCTCCCGGCTCTGGCAGACCACCCTGCGCGCCGTCCAGGGCACCGCCCCCTTCGCCGTCGAGCTGCTGCGCACCCTCGCCTGGTACGCCCCCGAAGCTCTGCCGCGCGAGGCCCTCATGCCCTTCGGCGCGCGCCGCCCGGCCGAGGTCGACTCCGCGCTCCGGCTGCTCGCCGACTACAACCTGATCACCCTCGGCGACACCGTCACCGTGCACCGCCTGCTGCAGGGCGTGCTGCGCCGCTCCGAGGGCGCCCGCCGGCTGCGCCAGCGCGCCGAGCAGCAGCTCGCCGAGGCCACCGCCCGGCTCTGGCCGGAGGCCGGCCCCCGGCTGCGCCGGGCGCTGCTGCCACACATCCGGGAGCTGGCCGCCACCGGCCCCTCGGAGCGGCCCACCCCGCAGACCGTCGCCCTGTACGGGCTGGCCGCCGGGGAGCTGACCGACCGGGCCCAGCGGGTGTTCGCCATCCCGCTGGTCACCGCGATGGCCGACGGGCAGCAGCGGCTGCTGGGCGCCGACCACCCCGCGACCCTGGCCACCCGGAGCCGGCTCGCCGAGCTCCACGCCCGGGCCGGCGACCCGGCCCTCGCCGTGGCACTCTGCCGGGCGGTGGTGGCCGACCTCGCCCGCCTCCGGGGCCCCGGGCACCCGGACGCCCTCGCCGGGCGTCACACGCTCGCGCACGCCTACCGCAAGGCCGGTGAACACGCGCGCGCCGTCGAGGAGTTCCAGTCGGTGGTGGCCGACCGGGAGAGGGTCCTCGGCGCCGACCACCCCGACACCCTCACCAGCCGCGCGGGTCTCGCCTACGCCCTCCAGGTCGCCGGGCAGCACCAGGCGGCGGTGGCCGAGTTCGAGCGGCTGCTGGCCGACGCGGCCCGGGTGCTGGCCCCGGACCACCCGGACATCCTGGCCCACCGCAACGGCCTGGCGTACGCCCAACTCACCGCCGGTCAGCACCGCCTGGCCATCACCCTGTACGAGCAGGCGGTATCCGACCGGGCCCGGGTGCTCGGCGCCGACCACCCCGACACCCTCACCAGCCGCAGCTGGCTCGCCGCCGCCCACGCCGCCGCCGGCGACCACGAGGCCGCGGTGGCCGCGTACGAGGCGGTGGTCGCCGACCACACCCGGGTGCACGGACCGGACCACCCGCAGACGCTGTTCGCTCGCGGCCGGCTGGCCATGGCCCGCGGTGCGGCCGGGCGTCCGGCGGCGGCGGTCGCGGACTTCACCGGTGTCGTCGCCGACTACACCCGTGTCCTGGGCCCCGACCACCCGCACACCCTCGACGCCCGCAACGGCCTCGCCCATGCCCACCGCGAGGCGGGCCGGTACCCGGTGGCGGTGGAGCAGCACCAGGCGCTGGTGCGCGACCGCGCCCTCGCCCAGGGGCCGGACCACGCCGACACCCTGGAGGAGCGCAGCGACCTCGCCTACGCGCTGCGCATCGCGGGCTGGACCACCCGCGAACTGGCCGAGTTCGAACGGCTGGTGGCCGACCGGATCCGCGTCCAGGGCCCGGACCACCCCGACACCCTCGACGAACGGTCCAACCTGGCCCGCACCCTCCAGCTGGCCGGCCGCCCCCGCGAGGCCCTCGCCGAGCGGCAGCGGCTGCTCGCCGACCGCGAACGGGTCCACGGCCCCGAGCACTTCGAGACCTTCGACGAACGTCTGAGCCTGGCCCGGGCCTCCGGCGACGCCGGCGACCACCGCCGTGCGGCGGAGCTGTGCGACGCACTGGCCGCCGACCGCCTGCGGGTGCTGGGCCCGGACCACCCGGACACCCTCAACACCCGTGGCTGGCAGGCCTGGCTCCACGGCCAGGCAGGCAACCTCGAACGGGCGGTGGAGCTGCGCGAACAGCTGCTGACCGACCGCACCAGGGCGCACGGCCCCGACCACCCGTACACGCTCGACGAGCGTACGGGCCTCGCCTACGCCCTCCAGCAGGCCGGGCGGCTCGGGGACGCACTCGCCGAGCGCGAGCGGGTCGTCGCCGACCACACCCGGGTGCTCGGCGCCGACCACCCACAGACCCTCAACGCCCGCCTGCACCTCGCGGTCGCCCACGGCGAGGCGGGCGACCACCGCCGCGCGATCGAGCTCACCGCCGAGTTGGTCGCCGACCGCGTCCGCCTGCTCGGACCGGACCACCCGCACACCCTCAACACCCGCTGGTGGCTCGCTTCGGCACACGGGGACGCGGGCCGGCATCGCCGCGCGGTGGACCTGTACTCCGCTCTGGTGGCCGACCGCACCCGGGTCCAGGGCCCCGACCACCCGGACACGCTCAACACGCGGCACTGGCTCGCGAACGCACACCGACATGCAGGTGATCACCGACTGGCCGTAGAGCTCCACACCGCGCTCGTGGCCGACTACGGTCGGGTCCAGGGCCCCGAGCACTCCCACACCCTCAACGCCCGCTACTGGCTGGCGTTTGCCCACCGGGAGGCGGGCGATCGCCGCCGGGCCGTCGATCTGCTCGCGGCCCTGGTCGCCGATCGTTCGCGGGTCGAGGGGCCCGATCATCCGGAGACGCTCTCCGACCGCTGGGCGTCGGCACGTGCCGTCGCCGCTGCGGGTGACCACCGACGAGCGGTGACGCTGCACGACGCGCTCGTAGCCGACTGGAACCGCTCCCACGGAGCCGACCACCCGCAGACCCTCGACGCTCGGTGGTGGCAGGCCTACGCCTACCAACAGGCAAGAGCGCATCGACGTGCGGTGGATCTGTACACCGCACTGGTGGCCGACTCGGCCCGGATCCGGGGCCCCGAGCATCCTGAAACCCTGGCCACGCGTAGCGGCCTGGCCGGGGCCACCGTTGCCGCCCAGGACCACAGCCGGGCAATCGCCCTCTACGAGGAGCTGGCCACCGACCGCACCCGCATCCTGGGCGCCCACCACCCCACGAGCCTGGACACCTTCGGCATGGTCGCCTGGGCGTACGGCCAGGCCGAGCAGTACCACCACGCGCTGGAACGGTACGTCGCGCTGGCCGCCGACCGGGAGCGGGTCCAAGGCCCCGACCACCCGGACACGCTCACCACCCTGCGCTCGCTGGCCAACACGTACCGCGACGCCGGTGAGCACCGTCAGGCCCTGGAGCTCTACGAGGCCCTGATCGACGATCTGGTCCACGCGTTGGGCGCCGACCACCCCACGACCCTGGACACCCGGGCCGGCCTGGCCAGCACCTGCCGGGAGGCTGCCGACCACGTCCGGGCGGTGGAGCTGTTCCGGGCCCTGGCCACCGACCTCGACCGGGTCCTCGGCCCGGACCATCGCGACACCCTCGAAACCCGGCTCAGCCTCGCGCGGTCCGTCGTCGCCGCAGGCGACCACCGAACCGCTGCCGACCTGTACCCGGCGCTGCTGGCCGACCGGGAGCGGGTCCAAGGCCCCGACCACCCGGACACGCTCAACACCCGCTGGTGGCACGCCAACGCCCACAGTCAGCTCGGCGACCACCGCAGGGCTGCCGAGATCTACGGCGCTCTGGCCGTCGACCAGGAGCGGGTCCAGGGCCCCGACCACCCGGACACGCTCAACACCCGCTGGTGGCAGGCCTCCTCGTGCCGCGCGGCGGGCAACCACCGGCGCGCCCTCCGGCTGGCCCAGGCCCTGGTCACCGACTCACGACGGTTCTGCGGTCCCGACCATCCCAGTACCCTCAACGCCCGCTTCCTGCTGGCCTGGACCCACGAGGCGGCCGGTGATCGCCTGCGCGCCGTCGAGCTCGGCGAAAGCGTGCTGCAGGACCGCATCCGCGTCCAGGGCCCGAACCATCCCGCCACCCTCAACGCTCGCGACAACCTCGCCGCCGACCGCGAGTCCGCGGGCATGCTCCTCCAGGCCGCAGCCGATCTGGAAGCCCTGACCGCTGACCGGGCCCGCAGCCAGGGAGCCGACCACCCCGACACCCTCGACCAGCGCTCCCGGCTGGCCCGGACCGTCCGCGAGACCGGCGAACTCGACCGAGCCATTGCCCAGTTCACGGAGCTGATCGCCCACCGCGCCCGTGTCCAGGGCCCCGATCACCCGGACACCCTCCACGACCGGAACAGCCTCGCCCTCACCAGGCGCTTCGCCGGTCGACACCGCCAGGAGGTGGCCGACCGAGCGGCCCTGGCGGCCGACCGTGAGCGCGTCCACGGCCCGGACCACCCCGCAACCCTGACCGCCCGGTCCTCCCTCGCCCACGCCCACCGCTACCGCTGGGACCACGACCGCGCCGCCGCGCTCTACCTGAGCCTGCGGTCCGACTACGCCCGGACCCTCGGTGCCGACCACTCGGACACCCTCGACGCCTGGGACAGCATCGCTCTCAACCTCCTGGAAGCCGGCCGGTACAGCGAGGCCGCCGCCTGCTACCAGGAGGTTCTGGAGGCCGCCGTCGAGGCCGTCGGACCCGACCACCTCCTGCCCCGCTCCCTGCGGTACGGCCGCGCCCGGGCCCTGCTGCTCGCCGGGGACCACGGCGCAGCGATCGCCGAGCTCTCGCCCCTGGCGACGGACTGGACCAGGCCGACCGGCCCCGGCGTGGCAGACCTCGTCCAGGCCGGGTGCGTGCTCGCCTTCGCCCGGCACCTGAACGGGGAGCAGGAGGCCGCGGCGCGCCTGGCCGCCGCCCTCGCCGACGCCGCCGACACCGCCCTCGGCGGGACGGACGACGCCACCCTGACCGCCCGCGAGACCCGCGCGCTGCTGCTGGCCTACGGAGCGCGGCCGCTGCGCGCCGTCGTCCGGCTGGAGGAGCTCGCCGAGGAGTGCGCCGCGAGCCACGGCCCGCTCAACTCCCTGACCCTGAGCATCCGCCAGAGCCTCGCCCACGCACGCCTGCGGGCCGGCGACGCCGTCGGGGCGGCCCGGGTGTACGGGGGCATCATCGCGGACCGTCTCCCGGACGCCGGCTCCTCCCCCGCCGGGGCCCTCCTGGCCGGGCACCGGGGGGCCGACGACGCCGCCATCAGCCTGGGCGCGCTACGCCCCGGTCTGCTCCCGGTGTTCCCCACCCTCGCCGTCGGCCTGGCCGCCGCACTCGCTGCGAGCGGGCGCCGGGAGGCGGCCCGCGAGCTGCTGGCAGCCGTCCAGGCCGGGCGGGAGTCCCTGATGGACCCCGGCCACCCGCTCGCGGTGGAGTGCCGGACGGCGCTGGCCCAGCTGGACGGCGGCGAGCCACCGTCGCCGCCCGGGGCCCTGCCCGCCCACGCGGAACCGGCGCCGCCCCCGTCCGAGCCGGCACCGCTGCTGCGGCGCTCGCGCGGGTCCGTACGCCGCGCCGCCGCCGCGCCTGCGGCGCCACGGACCGCCTGGCGGCCCCGGCTCACCCTGCTGGAAGAACCCGCGGTGGGGGCCACCGT
This sequence comes from Kitasatospora sp. NPDC087314, assembly GCF_044744365.1. Taxonomy (NCBI): domain Bacteria; kingdom Bacillati; phylum Actinomycetota; class Actinomycetes; order Kitasatosporales; family Streptomycetaceae; genus Kitasatospora; species Kitasatospora sp. NPDC087314. The sequence goes on along the minus strand of NZ_JBIUYE010000020.1, from coordinate 123,136 downwards.
GCACCTGGAGCTGCGGCTGGAATCCGAAGCCCCGTCGGCCGACCCCGCCGAGCTGCCGGACCTGCGCCTGGTGGTCGTCGCCGCCTCGGACGCCGTGCTCGAACCGCCCGTCGCCGACTACACCCCGGCCGGGGAGCCGGCCCGGTTCGCGCTGACGCCGACCGCCCCGGGGCCGCACACTGTACGGATCACCGTGTACGACCGGGGGCACGGCGCCGTCCTCCAGGACCTCTCCGCCGTCGTCGACGTCCCCCACGACACCGCCCGAGACGCCCCCGGCCAAGAGCGCCCAGCCGCCCAGGAACCCCAAGCCGCCCAGGAGCAGGAGTAATCGACGTGCCCCGGGACCTCCTCGTCGAGATCCACCAGAACCCCTCCGCCGACTACACCCGGCTCCCCCGGCCCCGCGGCCCGCTCGACCCGGCGGACACCCGGCCGGCCAAGGAGCCGGACCCGCTGGACCTCGTCGTCTCGCTCCGCCACCATCGCGGCGACCTGCTGATCTCCGCGTACCGGCCCGGCGAGCGCACGCCCTGGACCCGCCCCCACCACGCGGAGCTGAAAGTCTCCAAGGCCGCCCTGCTCGCCCGGGCCTCCCGGCTGCGGACCATCTGGCGCGACCGCCTGGTCCAGTACGACCCCGAGCCGATCGGCGGCTACCCCTTCGCCCAGGCCGTCGACTTCTCCCGGCTGGCCGGGGTCGCCGAGCGGCAGGTCGCCGAACTGGCCGAGGAGGGGCGGTACTTCCTGGAGGTGATGCTCGACGGGCCGGACCGCGAGCTGACCGTCTTCCGCGAGTACCTCACCCGCGCGCTCACCGAGCACGGCTCACTGCGGATCAGCTTCGACTCCGACCTCCACCTGCCCTGGCCGATGCTCGCCGTCGACAGCGGTGCCGCCGATCCGTGGACCGACTTCCTCGGCCACCGCCACCAGGTCGAGCAGACCGGTGCCGGCTACCCGCCGATCCAGCCGCCCTACCCGGCCCGGACCAGGCCCGTCACCAGCCTCAACACCGACGACCAGCTCACCGACGTCGGCCGGGCCCCCGAGGTCCGCAAGCTGCTGGAGGACCGCTCCCAGCTGACCGTGCGCACCGAGTCCGAGCTGCTGCTCAAGGCGCTGTCCTCCGCCGTACTGGACGAGGACGTCATGTACTTCTGGTGCCACGGCCAGTTCGTCGCGAACGACTCCCCGTACGAGCAGCTCGCCGTCCGGCTCTCCGACGACCGCCAGATCGACGCCGAGCTGGTGCGCCGCCACCGCCGGCGGCACGCCGAGGCCCCGGACGCCATGTTCCGGCCGTTCGTGCTGCTGAACGCCTGCCACACCGGGCAGTCGGCGGCCGCCGAACTGGAGCACCTGGGCCGGGCGCTGGTCGACCTCGGCGCCAACGGCGTGCTCGGCCCGCAGATCGAGATCCCGCAGGAGTTCGCCGCCGAGTACGCCTTCGCCTTCCTCGACCTGTACCTGACCGGGGAGTTCACGGCGGGCGAGATCGCCCAGCAGCTGGTCCGGTGGTTCGCCCGCGAGTACCGCAACCCGCTGGCGCTCGCCTACTCCCTGCACTGCGGCATCGACAGCATCCTGGAGCTGACCCCGTGACGGCACGCACCCCCGCCGAATCCGCCCCGGTCGTCCGGCCGGCCACCGTGGACCTGGACGAGCACGGCCGGCTGCTCGTCCCCGGCACCCGGACGCCGGTGCCCGAGTCGCGGGTCGCCCACCACCTCGCCCGGCACCTGCGCATCCCCGACCGCGCCACCGACATCTTCGTCTACGTCCACGGCTGGCAGACCAGCCCCGCCGCCGCGGACCGCTCGGCCACCGCCCTGCTCACCCGGGCCGCCGCCCTGCACCGGGACGCGCCGACCGCCTACCCGGGGCTGGCCAGGGGATTCCGCCCGTGGTGCGTGGTGGTGCGCTGGCCCTCCTCCAGCCTCCCGTCACCGGCCGGCTACCGCCGGATCCGGGAACGGGCGCACGCCATGAGCGCCCAGGGGCAGGCCGGCCGGGTCCTCGGCCACCTGCTCGGCTACCTGGACGCCGACCGCGGGCACCCGGACGCACCCCGGGTCCTGGCCAACCGCGCCGGCCAGTACCTGCACCTGGTCGGCCACTCCTTCGGTGGCCGCTTCCTCTGCGAGGCCGTCCAGTACGCGGCCGACCGGCCCGCCGGGCCGCCGGTGCTGGGCTGGAGCCGACCGGGCGACCCCACCCGCCCGTTCACCGTCGACAGCGCGCTGATCTTCCAGATGGCCGCGCCGCGCGACGCCTTCGCCCACCTCTTCCCCCGGCTGTTCCTCGGCCCCGGCCGCCCCGGCGCGCCGCTGCGCGGGCCGCTGGTGCTCACCCACTCCCGGTGGGACCGCGCCACCGGCTTCTGGCACCTGCGCGCCGAGGGCCGCCCGGGGATCGGCCACTCCGGCACGGGCGTCGCCCCGGTCCCGCAGTTCAGCACCCGGCTGCGCCCGACCGTCTCCCCGTACCCGCACACCGAGTTGGACCACCCGATCGTCAACATCGACGCCGCCCGGGTCTACCGCGGCGGCCTGGCCACCCGGCTCAACCCGGCGGGCGCCCACTCCGACTTCCACCACCCCGAGTCCGCCCACCTCCTGCTCAGCCTCGCCGCCCACTCGCGCTGACGGGGCCGCGCCGGGGCGCCCCGGTGGAGCGTTCACCGCGTCCATCCGGTTCCACTCCCTCCCTCGGTACCGTCGGTGGTTCGGCGGACCGACCGGGGCCCGCCGTCCGTGCGGGAGCCCCGGGCGATGCGCGCCGGTCAGTGCGGTGGCGTGGCCGCGTCCAGGTAGGCCGCCGCCTTCGCGGGGTCGAGGAACCACTGCTCCAGGTCGGCCGGGTCGTCGAAGGCGTCGGCGAACCGGTCGGCCACGGCCGGGAGTTCACCGGCCGCGCCGAGCAGGCGGAGCACGTGCTCGGGTGGCGGCGCGAGCATCGCGTTGGTCCAGGCGGTGGCGGGGCGCGCGACCTGCCAGAAGCGGTCGAAGGCGGCCTGCATGAAGTCGCGGTCGAACGGCTTGTCGCCGTGGGCGAGGATCGCGTCGAGGTAACCGGCCGCGCACTTGGCGGCGTTGTTGGAGCCCTGCCCGGTGATCGGGTCGTTGACGACCACCACGTCCGCCACGCCCAACATCGCTCCTCCGCCCGGCAGTTCACCGACCGGGCGGCGGACCGTGGGGGTGAAGCGCCCGGCCAGGGTGGCCCCGGCGTCGGTGAGCTCCACGCCGGCGCGGGTCCGGTCGTACTCCCAAGGGGTGAAGGCCTTCATCAGGTCGAGTGTCACCCGCAGGTGTTCGGCCGGGTCACGGACACCGTCGAAGGCGTCCGCCGGGCCGCCCGGGACGGCCTCCCAGAACAGGATGTCGCACGGGCCCGCCGCGGTCAGCGCCGGCATGACGAACAGTTCGCCGACGCCGGGCACCACGTTGCAGCGGACGGCCGGGAAGTCGTGCTCGGGGCGCGGACCGAGCCCGTACACGTAGCTGCCGGCCAGCGCGCGCTGCGGCCGGTCGTACCGGGACCGCTCGTGGTCGCGCTCGAACATCGCGGCCAGGTCGCCCTTGCCCGTGGCGACCAGGACCAGGTCGTACGAGCCGGAGAGGTGTTCGAGGTCGGTGACGGTCGCCGGCCGGACCACCACCCGGCCGCCACGACCGGCGAACGTCTCCAGCCAGGTCGACATCTTCAGCCGCTGGTCGACGGACTGCGCGTACCCGGACAGGCGCCCGACCCAGTCGATCACCCGCGCGGACTCCGGCCCCGCCACCGAGACCCCGACCCCCTCGATCCGGGGTGCGTCCTCCGCCCAGAGGTCCAGGCCGAGGTAGCGCTCGGTCCGCAGCGCGGCGTCGAACATGCACTGGGTGGACAGCACCCGGCCGCCGCGGACCGCGTCCGCGTCACGATCGGTCATCACCGTCACGTCGTAGCCGTGGGCCTGGAGCCCCAGGGCCAGTTGGAGGCCGGCCTGCCCGGCACCGACGATCAGAACTCTGCGCATCGTCTCCGCTCTCCTGGTTGTCCGTCCTGGCCCGGCCCGACCCTCGCGCGCCCGGGGCCCGTGAGCCCGCAGGCGCGGCGGGACGCGAACCGGCTGCCAGTGGCCTGAATACCAGTCATCGGGCGCCCGCGTCCACGGCCCGGGCGCACTCCGCGCGGGCCGTCACCGTCCGGGGTCGAGCCCCATCGAACAAGCGATTTGAAAAATTCTTCAACTTCATACATGCTGGCGTGCCGCCGACCCCCGACCCGACAGGACAGCCTGCGCGCATGAGCGACAACCTCCCCCCGTGCCCGTCGTGCTCCAGCGAGTACACCTATGAGATGAACGCCCTCATGGTCTGCCCGGAGTGCGGCCACGAGTGGGTCCCCGCGGCGGGCGGGAGCGCCGAACCGGCCGGTGCGGGCGAGCGGGTGATCCGGGACGCGGTCGGCAACGTGCTGAGCGACGGCGACACCGTGACCGTCGTCAAGGCCCTCAAGGTCAAGGGCAGCGTCTCGGGCATCAAGGCCGGCACCAAGGTCCGCAACATCCGCCTGGTGGACGGCGTCGACGGCCACGACATCGACTGCCGGATCGAGGGGTTCGGCGCGATGCAGCTCAAGTCGAGCGTGGTCAAGAAGGCCTGACCGGGCCGGGTGCCCGTGCCGCACCGCGCGGATGACGACCGCTCGGGTTCAGCCGAGCGCCAGCAGGCCGGGCACGGGGCCGCCGTGGCGGGACAGGCGGCGCAGGAAGGTCAGCACGCCGGGTGTGCCGACGGCCCAGGCGCGGGACTCGGCGGTGGGGTCGCCGCCGGGAAACACCGGGCGGCCGGGCAGGCCGCCAGTGCGGGTGAGGAGCAGGGCGGCCAGGTCCTCCGCCGCCTGCCAGTGGCGGGGGTCGCCGGTGGCCGTGGCGAGGTCGACGAGGAGGTCCCCGACGCCCGCCAGGCCGCAGCAGCGGACGACCAGAGCGGTGCGCGGGGCTAGCGTGCGACAGGCGTCGGCCGCGTCGGCGGCCAGCGCGAGGAGGGCGTCGTCGCCGTACCGGTGCCCGGCTTGGACCAGCACCGTGCCGAGGCCGGCCAGGCCCCGGCACCAGGCGAGGTAGCGGCGGGTGGCCCCGGGCCGGAGGGCGGCCGCGATGATGCGCGGGGGGTCGGCGGCGAGTCCGTCGACGAAGCGGCGGGCCGCCGGTCCGGACGCCTCGTCGGGCATGGCGAGGAGGAAGTGGGCGATGCCCGCACGACCGTGCGCGAAGCCCTCGGCGAGGGCGGCGGTGCCGGGGTTGGGCACTTCCCCGGGCTCTTCGAGCGGGCGGGAGGTCAGCCCCGCGGCACAGGCGGCGGCCGCCGCGAGGTGGCGGTCGACGTCCCGGCCGAGGGCGGCGAGCAGCAGGTGGCCGGTGCCGAGCCCGGCCGCCCCGGCGATCTGGTCCGCACCGACGGGCTCGTGGTGGCGATGGCGCGGCGCGGGCGTCCCGAGGGCGGCGGCGGCCTGCGCGAGGAACAGCTCGACGCCCGTCCGGCCCTGGTAGAGCGAGCCGTCGAGGCGGTCGAGGGCCGGGTGGGCGGCCGTCCAGCCCGCCAGGGCGGTGGCGGCGGCCCGGGCGTCGGGGCGGTCCGCGTGCTGCAGCAGTTCGAGGCCGAGGCCGGCGGCGCCGTCGTAGAGCGAGAGCAGCGTACGGGGCTCGCCGGCCCGGCCGGGGCCGCCGGCAACCAGGTCGTGGGCCATCCGCACGCAGGTGCCCACGGTGTGGTCGAGCACCGCGTCCAGCGGGGCCCGGCGCGGCCCCGCCGGCGGCCGGGCCGGGGGGCGGGCCGGGGGGCGGGCAGCCGCGTCCCCGCCTCGCAGGCTCGACGCGGCGGCCGAGCGCCGCGCCGGATCCAGGCTCAGCAGGCCCGCGACCAGGGCCAGCGCCGGATGCGCGGTCGCCGGCTGCGCGGTCGCCGGGGGAACGGCTTCCGAGGGGATCGGCGCCGGGAGGGCCGCGCGCAGGCAGGCCAGGGTGCGGTCGCGGTTGGTCGCCGGATCGGGGTCGATCACCACCGGGTCGAGGCCGGTGAGGGCGTGGTGCAGCGTGGTGCCCAGCGCGTAGTAGTCCTCGGCGGGGTCGGTGCCGGTGGCGCCGGGCAGACCGTAGCCCGCCGTGGCTCCCGGCGGGCGGTCGCCGTCGAGGGCGCTCACGCCGAAGTCCACCAGCGAGCAGCCGCCGCCGGTGTCGAGCACCACGTTCGCGGGCTTGAGGTCGCACACCACGACGCCGCGCGCGTGCACCGCGTCCAGGACCCGCAGCAGCCCGCGCGCCAGCGCCCACCAGTCGCGCCCGCCCGCACCCGCACGGGGGTCGTACGGGCCCGCGGCGAGGACGTCCCGCCGCAGGTCGCGCGGCCCGCACGCGCCGCTGACCAGGTACTCGTCGGGGCCGTGCCGGAAGTAGTCGACCAGTGGCGGGACTCCGGGAACCCCGGCCAGGGCCGCGAGCACCCGGCGCTCGTGCCGGAGCCGGCCGCGCGCGTCGGTGCCCGCGCCGTCCTCGGCGACGTAGGCGCGGGCCTGTTTGACCACCACCTCGCGCCCGGTGACGACTTCGACCGCGCGGTAGACGTGGCCGTTCGGCGATCGGGTGATCCCCGCGGTGATCCGGTACCGGCCCTCGCCGACCCGGGTGGTCGACAGCCGGGCGGTGGTCGGGACCGGCGTGAACGGGTCGCGCGCCCAGGGCGGTTGGCGGTAGCGGGCCTCGGCCAGGCCGGGGAAGACCGACCCGTCCGGACCGGCCATGCCGTAGTCCGCGTCGCCGCCACCATCGCCGTCCGTGGCACGGAACAGCCCGTAGCGGTAGAACACGGGGGCGTCCGAGCTGATCTGACGGTCACTCACCACCTGCGGACCGGCCCAGCCCGCCAGCGCCTGCGCCAACTCCAGGCCCAGCCTGATGACTTCCGCCTCCTGCGGGTAGACCGTCACCGCCTTGCCCACGGCCGCGGGGCCGCGCAGCCCGCTGTTGAGCTCCCGCAGCACGGCCGCGCCCGCGGCGAACTTCGCGTCGCAGGTGTGCCGCAGCAGGATCGGTACCACCACGTCCAGCAGCTGCGGCAGTTGGCCCGGCCGGGCGGACAGGTGAAGCTTCCAGCCGTGGGCGCGCGACGGCATCCGCGGGTCCTGCAGGTACCACCACTGCCCGTCGGTGTGCAGCGGCCGCCGCGGGCCGGGCGCGGCGGCGGCGAGGTCGGCGACCCTTCGCCGCAGCGCCTCGGCGGAGCCGGGGTCGGGCGGTGCGGCCATCAGCCCTCCCTCCCCCGGATCCGGTTCCTCCCTGCCCGGGTCAGCAGTCCACGGCGCACTCGAAGCGCGTCGGGACGTAGGTGACCCACGGGTCGGCGAGACACGCCACGGGGGCGAGGTCCGCGTCGTACTCGTCCTCGAACACGATGGCGTCCTCGTCGATGTCCAGCAGGCCTGCGTCGCGGATCTCGGTCACCAATGCGCTCATGGGTGGTTCCTCCCGGTGGGCTCGGTCGATGCTCCTTGCGGCTGGCGCCTCATGCTAGCCACGCCACCGGGCCCGCGACAGAGGTCGGACACCGCCAACTGGAATGCCACGACGCACATTTCCGGACCGACCGGCACACCGCGGCCACCGGGACGGCCGGCCCCCCGAAGGCCTCGGTGGAGGACAAGACACCACCGGCCCGGAGCGCATCATGCCGTTCGGCGTCGACCACCACCAGGCCCCGCCCGGCCCCGGTCAGTCGCTGACCAGGCGGCGGCCGGTGATCTCGTCCGGGCGGAGCCGGACCCAGCGGGGGCGGTCGCCGCCAGGCCAGGGGATGGCGCCGGGGAGGTCGGCCAGGTGGTGCCGGACGGCGGGATCGTGGACGGGCTCTGCGGTGCCGATTGCCAGGACGCTCCAGCCGCGCCCGAGGTACTCGTCGATGTGGTCGACCTGGAAGGAGAGGTCGGTGCCCTCGGATGGGGCGGTGCGGTCGCCGGTGCGGTAGGCGAAGGTGCCGTCGTCGACGACGTAGTTGACGGGAAAGACGATCGGGCCCGGGTGGACGGGGAGGGCGATGCGGCCGATGCCGTGGGTGCCGACCAGGTCCCAGCATTCGGCTTCGGTGAGGCCGAGCAGTCGCGGGTGGGGGCCGGGGCCGCCCTGGCCGGGCGGGCCCTCGGTGCGGCCTTCGAGCAGTTCGCCCCGGCTGAGGCCGAGTGCGGCGGCGATCCGGAGGAAGCCGCCGGGGTCGAAGGCCGGTCCGGCCTCCAACAGGTAGCTCAGGTAGCGGGGAGCCATGGCCGCCATTTGGGCGAGGGCCTCCTCGCCGACCCCGAGCTGTTCGCGCCGATCGGCGATCCGGCGGGCCACGGCGGCGGGATCGGCCCGGTGGATGTCGTCGGGGGTGTCGTTCACGGTGGTGGCTCCTCGACTTGCCGGTGGGTGCCAGGGCTCGCGTCCGGGCGGCGGCCAGGCCGGATCCATCCAAGCGCCCGGCCTGCGACAAGTCGAGGAAGGGCGGGGCACCGTGCGTGTCGGCACCGTACGCACCGGCACCACGGGCATCGGCGCAGGCCGGTCCGGTCCGGCGTCCCACCCGTCGGACCCCGACCTTGATCCGTTCCGGCCCGCCTGCCATCATCGCGCTGACGCCGAATCAGGTCGGTGTCGCCAACGGGGAGGAGAGCCATCCGTGATCGTTGTGACGGGTGCCACCGGTACGGTCGGGTCGAAGGTCGTCGTGGGGCTGCGTGAACGCGGCGAGGCGGTGCGGGCGCTGGTCCGGGCCGGTTCGTCGGGCCCTGCGGAGTGGGACGACGCGGTCGAGCGGGTGGCCGCCGACTTCTCGGACCCGGCCTCGCTGGACGCCGCCCTGGCCGGGGCCGACGTCGTCTACCTGCTGGTCGCCGTCCACCCGGAGATGGCCGCCCACGAGCGGAACGTGATCGACGCGGCCGTCCGCACCGGCCGGCGGCCGCGGATCGTGCTGCACGCGGCGGCGGGCGTCGAGCACCGGCCGGCGGGCGTCCGGTTCGTCGGCGCGCACGTCGGCGGCCTGGACCACCTGCGGGACTCCGGGCTGCCGTGGACGGTCGTCGCGCCGAACGGCTTCTACCAGAACTTCCTGGGCGCGGCCGAGAGCGTCCGGACCGGCACCCTCGCGATGCCCGGCGGCGAGGGCGCGGTGTCCTACGTGGACGCCCGGGACGTGGCGGCGGCGGCCGTCGAGGTGCTGGCCACCGAGGGCCACGCGGGCGCGGTCTACACCCTGACCGGCCCGGCGGCGCTGCCGCTCGACGCGGTCGCCGAGCAGCTCGCCGCCGTCGCGGGCCGCCCGGTGGCGTACACCGCGATCGCGCCCGAGAAGGCCCTGGCCGGGATGCTCGCCGCGGGCTGGGACCAGTGGCGGGCCGAGGGCATGGTCGAGCTGTACGGGCTGTACGCGGCCGGGCACGCCGCCGAGGTCAGCTCGGACGTGGAGAAGCTCACCGGCCGCCCGGCGCGCTCCTTCGCCGAGTTCGCCGCCGAGCACGCGGCCGTCTTCGGCGGCTGAGCACGGCCGGACGCCCGTGGTGCGCCGCCCCGGCCCCGGCAGGCGCACCACGGGCGCACCACGGGCAGGCGCGCCACCGACGTCAGGCGTCCGCCGACGCCGTGCCGCGGTCCCGCCAGGCCGGGACGAGCGCGACCAGCGTCACGGCCGCGGTGAGGACGAAGGCCCACGGGTAGCCCGTTCCGCCGGCGACCGCGCCGAAGGCAACGGCACCGGCGCCCATCGCCCCGTCATAAGCGACGTTCCACAGCGCGGTGACGGTGCCGAACCCGGCCGCGGGCACCCGCGCGTACATCAGCATCAGGGTGGCGTTCTGGGCGGCGCCGAAACCGAGGCCGAACAGCGCCGCCCCGGCGACGACGGCGACCGGGTCGGCGGTGCGGGCGAGCAGCAGCACCCCGGCCGCCGAGGCCAGCACGGCCGGCAGCACGAGCCCGGCGGAGCCGCGCCGGTCCCCGTGGCGCCCCGCCAGCCAGCGGGCCACGGTGGACGCGCCGGGCTGCACCAGCAGCGCCACCGCGACCACGCCCGGCGACGGCACGGCGAGCGGCAGGAAGGTGACGATGATCCCGGCGGCCAGCGCCGTGGCGGCGAACACGACGGCGGGCCGCAGCAGGCCGCCGCTGCGCAGGCCCTGCCGGATGCCGACCGACGGTCCACCGGCCCGCGCCCCGTTCGGCAGTGCGGGCACGGAGGCGACCGCGGCCAGCGGCGCCACCGCACCGATCGTGAACACCAGGCCGTAGCCGACGTGTTGGGCCAGCCAGACACCGAACGGCAGGCCGATCAGGGACGGCAGGCCGGACACCACTCCGACCAGCGCGAGTCCCTCGCCGCGCCGTTCGGGCGGGATCAGCGTGGCCGTCAGCGCCCCGCCCGCGACGATGGTGACCGCGAACCCGAGCCCGCGCAGCAGGCAGACCGCCACCACCGCCGCCATGCTCCCGGTGGCCGTCAGCACCAGCGCGGGGGCGCCGAGCAGCACCAACCCGGCGGCCAGCACCGGGCGGTAGCCGAAGCGGGCGGCGAGGGCGGGGGTGGCGAGCTCGCCGATCACGGTGGCCAGCATCAGCGCGCCGGTGGCGAGGCCCGCGGCGTGCTCGCCCCCGCCCGACTCCTGGGCGTACAGCGGGACGACGGACAGCAGCAGGTTGAAGCCGATCGAGGCGCCGACGATGGAGACGAAGCGCAGCAGCAGGGCGCGCGTCAGCAGCGGCGGCCGAGCCGGGTCGGCCTGCTGGGCGGAGGAGTTGAGCGACGTGGTCACGCGGTGACGGTATCGGCCCGGGTGGATCACCGGTAAGGTCCCCGCTCCACGCCGCCGCCCGCCGTCCGGCCGGTCGACCTGCGCCGACGGTCCGTCAGGATCCCGGCGCACGCGGCTGTCGATCGTCGCGGCCAGGGCGCATACTGTCCTGCGCGGCTCGCACCCGAGCGACGGGGCCCACTCCGGACCCGGCCCGGCTGCGCCGCAACGGGGAAGGTCGGTCGAACGTGGCCATAGTCGTCATTCTCGTCGCGCTGGCGGTGTTCTGGATGGTCACCGGCGTGCGGGTGGTGCAGCAGTACGAGCGGGGCGTGGTGTTCCGGCTCGGTCGGGTGCGCGGGCAGGTCCGTCAGCCGGGGATCACCCTGCTGGTGCCGGTGGTCGACCGGATGCGCAAGGTCAACGTCCAGGTCATCACCATGCCGGTGCCCGCCCAGGAGGGCATCACCAGGGACAACGTCTCCGTCAGCGTCGACGCGGTGCTGTACTTCCGCGTCGTCGAGCCGATCAAGGCCACGGTGGACGTCCAGAACTACTCCTTCGCCATGCTGCAGGTCGCCCAGACCTCCCTGCGCTCGATCATCGGCAAGAGCGAGCTGGACGACCTGCTCTCCGGCCGGGAGAACCTGCACCAGGGGCTGGAGGTGATGCTGGAGAGCCCGGCCGCCGGGTGGGGCGTGCACATCGACCGGGTGGAGATCAAGGACGTCAGCCTGCCCGACTCGATGAAGCGCTCGATGGCCCGTCAGGCCGAGGCCGACCGCGAGCGCCGGGCCCGGATCATCACCGCGGACGGCGAGTTCCAGGCCGCCGCCAAGCTCGCCGAGGCCGCCGTCAAGATGTCCGAGACCCCGGCGGCGATGCAGCTGCGGCTGCTGCAGACCGTGGTCGAGGTCGCGGCGGAGCGGAACTCGACGCTGGTGCTGCCGTTCCCGGTGGAGCTGCTGCGCTTCTTCGAGGCCTCCGCCGCCCGGGCCGCCGAGGCCGGCGCCCCGCCGGTGCCCGCGGTCCCGGCCCAGGCCGTCCCGACCCAGGCCCCGGCCCCGGCCCCGGCCGACGGGAGCTGACGGCTCGTCCGCACGGCCGGCGGACGGTCCGGGCCTCCCCCGAGCCGCCCGCCGGACGCGGTGGTCGAGCACCTGCGCGCCGACGGCACGGCTGGCGGCAACTCGACGCGCGGGAGCGGGCGCTGGGCGCGGCCGAGGGGCGCGAGCGGGGCGGGGTGGTCGAGCGCGAGGAGGTGCTCCGGCACAGCGGGGCGTGAACACCGCCGCCACACCCCGGGGGGCGCGCGGCGCCTCAGGAACGCACGATCGGCAGCAGCACCTCGTCGACGATGTCCGCCGGGTGAAGCTGCACCGGGGCGCCGCCGCACGTCTTGATCCGGTACAGCATCAGCGCCGGGACGACGTCGGTGACCAGCGGGGTGACGGAGCCGGGGCGGACCTCGCCCCGGGCGGCACCGCGGGCGAGGACCTCGGCGATCAGCGCGGTGGTGGGCTCCACCACCCGCTCCAGCACGATCGCCAGGAAGGCGTGGGCCTGCTGCTGGTCCAGCTCGCCCATGATCGACCGGACGGCGGCGCCGGGCTCGCTCAGCATCGCCGCGCGCAGCCTGGCCACCACCTCCAGCAGGTCCCCGCGCAGGCCGCCGGTGTCGGGGGCCGGGCCGACCGGCGGCAGGCACGCGCGCAGCGCGTCCTTCACCAGTTCCTCCTTGGAGGACCAGCGGCGGTACAGCGCGGCCTTGCCGGTCTGTGCGGCGGCGGCGACGCCTTCCATGGTGAGCCGGGCGTAGCCGTCGGCGGTGAGCTGCTGGAGGGCGGCCTCGAAGATCGCGTTCTCCAGCGCCTCGCCGCGCCGCCGGAGCGGGGCGGCCGCCGCCGGGCCGCGCGCGGCTGCGGTTTCAGCGGGCATGGCTGCGCACCTTCCTGGGTTCCGCTCTCGGCGGTTCGCGCCCGTTCATCGGCTGTCCGCGATGAACGACCGTGTTCCCGGTGTCCCGGGCCCGCTGTCGATGTTAGTGAACGAACCCGTCCGCTCCCAATCGCTCGCCCCTCCTCGGGTTCGCCATGACTCGGCCCGACCTGAGCCGGTCGCCGCTACGAGGCGGCGGCCCGACGCGCCGCGTGGGAGACGGCGCCGGCCGCCAGGACGGCGGCGCCGGAGACCACCGAGGACGGCGGCAGGGCGAACGCCAGCACGAGGCAGCCGGCCAGGCCGACCACGGGGACCACCCGGGGCGGGCGGCCCTCCGCCTTCGTCAGCGTCCAGGCCGAGGCGTTGGCGATCGGCCTACCCCGCCGACGGGGCGAGGACGTCCTCGACCGGGCGGCGCGGGCTGGCCGTACCGGGCGGGCCGTAGCCCACGCGCAGGACCAGCTGGACGTGGGCCGGGCCGTCGGCGGGGTCGCGCAGGCGCCAGCGGGTGTCGGGGATCTCCACGGCCTGGTGCAGGACGCAGGCCTGCAGGCCGTGGACGGTGGCGAGCAGCCACACCCGTTCCAGCGCCTGTCCGGTGCGCAGCCAGTCCGCCTGACCGTCGGAGTGGGTGGTGAGGGTGGCGAGCTGGGGCAGCGCCTCGAAGCGCTCGGCCGGGGTGGCGTACCGGGGCGGGTGTCCGGCGAAGCCCCGCATCGGGACGCGGGCGTCCCGGTCGTGCGCGCCCAGGGCCGCGAGCGGGATGCCGTCGTAGGACGGTTCCAGGCGCAGCCAGCGGCGGGTCTCGGCCTCGCGGGTGACGTCGGCGGCGATCCGGGCCTCGGCCTCGGAGGTGAGGTCGAGGACGCGGCGTACGCCGTGCTCCTCCAGCAGGGTCAGCGTGACGTCTTCGTCCCGGGCCGCCAGCATGAGGTCGGCGACGAGCCGCTCGGGGACGTCCCGGTTGGTGAACGGCTGCCGGCTGGAGTGGCGGCGGGCGATGGCTGGGTAGAGGTCCGCCCCGAAGGGCCGCGGTGTGCGGGCCGGTGCGGAGAGGTCGAGCACGGCGCACGGCTGCGCGCCGGCACCGGCCGAAAGCAGTCGGACGGTGGCGTCACGGCCGAGCCGGTCGGCGGCCACCCGCAGGTTGAACAGGGCGGCGCCGATCGAGACGTACAGCGCCCTCCCCTCCGGGTCGGCGGCCGGCACGGCCCGGCTCCGGTCCGCGTGGACCTCCAGTCCGAGCCGGTCCGCCGTCGGGCGGAAACGCCAGGGTTGGCTGTTGTGCAGCGAGGGCGCCGCCCCGCCGGCCTCGGCCAGCAGGCGCAGGTCGGCGGTGGTGAGGGCCGCTTCGGTGGTCATGATCGTTCACTCCCTGCCCGCGTGGAGCGCTGATGATTCGAGCATCAGCCCGGACCCCGGCTCCAGACCAGGGCCGAACGACCCTGCACCGCGCGGCGGTGTTCGCCGGGCGGGACGCCGTAGGCCGCGCGGAACGAGCGACTGAACCGGTCCGGGACGGTCGAACCCCGGCGCGCGCCGCTGGCGTGCACGGGCAAGGTCACGCACCGGAGCGCCGGTTGACAGGGCAGGGTGTCGGCCGGCCTGCCGGCTACGGTGCGACGGCGTCGATCCAGTCGTCGACGGTGAGAACGTCGCTCCACAGCGGGAACAGCCGCTCGGTGAGGGTCCGGTGCAGCTCGGAGTCGGTGTCGTGGCAGGCGTCCGCGAGGACGGTGAGCCTGAGGTCCAGGTCGTTGGCCTGGCACACGGTCGACAGCACGACGGCGCTCGTCGCGATGCCGGTGAGGATCAGGCTGTCGATGCCCCGAGCCCTGAGCACCAGGTCGAGGTCGCTGCCGGAGAACGCGCTCGCCCGTCGCTTGGTGACCACGACGTCCTCCTGCCGGGGCGCGACGTCGGGATGGATCCCGGTGCCGGGATCGCCCTCCGTGAACAGCCCTGCCTGCACGATCGTGTTGAGCGCCCTGTGGTGCGGGCTGACGTCCGGGTGGCCCGGACGGAAACCGATGACCACGTAGATCACGGGGATGCCCGCCGCCCGGGCACCGTCGATCGCCTTGCGCACGCGTCGCAGGTATCCGGAGCCGGCGTCGGTGATCTCCACGATGCTCCGTTGCACGTCCATCACGAGGAGCGCACTGTTCGTCATGCGTGCCGTCCCTTCTTCACCACAAGCGGCTTACCGCCTCACCCTATGCGTGAAGCGTTCCTCGGACACCGACAGTTGAGCATTCGAGGCACGTCGTACGGTGCTGCGTCAGAAACGGGAGGAACGGCGTGCAAGCCAACGTGTAGGTTCCGCGTTTCGGTGTCCAACGGCATCGCAGTGACCTGCAGGGCTTCTGTGTTCCGCGCTCGTGTCCTCCGAACGCGTTCCGCAGAACTGTGTCCAATCCGCGCCGGTCGGGCCTTATGACGTTGCTGGCCGTGACTGGGGTGGGGGTGACGTCAACCCCGTATTCCGCACATGGCCAACGTCAGTGCTGCCCGGAGGGTTCGGCCCATGGCGGGGTTCATCGGTTCTCCCACCGTGCGATGACGTCGCGGCATGCCTTTGCGTGGCTTTCGGCGACAAGCAGGACGAGGTTGCCGTCGTGGTCGCTGTACTGGACCAGCACGTTGACCCCTGCGTCACCCAGGAGTCTCGCCAGGGCACCGAGTTGCCCGGGCATCTCCTGGTTCAGCCGGGTCATGACGACGTCGCGAACGACCGCAGGGCCGAGCTCTGCTTCGGTGGCAGCCCGGAGCGCGAGCGGGCCATCGTCGACGAGGTAGTGCGCGATGGCGTGGCCGTTGTGGGTGAACACGCCGCCGCCTTCCAAACTCACTCCGGCACGGCCGAGAGCTTGTCCGAGGACGGCCAGTGCGCCGGGCCGGTCGGGCAAATGGACCTCGAGGTCCTGCAGGTGGGCGCTCACGCGGTCACCGCGGTGGTGGTCACCTCGACGGGAACGGACAGCGAGTTGGCGATGTAGCACTCATGGTGGGCCTGCTCACTCAGCTCCTGGACCTTGGCCTCGTCCGTCCCGGCGGCGACCTTGACCGTGACGACCAGGCGGATCGTGGCGAGGCGGGCGGGCTCGGCCGTCAGGTCGAGGTGACTGACGGCCTGGTCGTCGTAGGCCAGCACGTCGATGCCGGCGCGGGCGGCGGCGCCGAGGAAGGACAGCATCTGGCAGGAGGAGGCGGCCATGACCACGAGTTGCTCGGGGTTGAGCCGTTCGGGGCTGCCCCGGAAGGCCGGGTCCGCGCTCAAGGCCACTTCGGCGGCGGCGGGCGGGGCAACAGCGACGTGGTCGCGGGAGTAGGAACGGATCCCGGCGGCGGTGGAGCCGTTCCAGTGCAGGTGGGCGACGTAGGGGTGCGAGTTCATGCCCCGACGGTAGGCCGCGGACGCTTCGGCGCTCACCGCAGCGTCGTCGTCGAAAGATTGAACGCGCTGACCAGCGCTTCCACGCGGCTTGTCCAATTGGTCATCCGCTGGACATGGCGGTCCGGAATTGGACACCGAAACGCGGAACCTACACAACGATGCCCAGACGCTGGTGCTCTGCGCACTGGCAGTCGGCTATCTGGGGTTGTCAACCTGATCTCGCAGGTCAGCGCCGAATGAGAGGTTCTGTCATGTGAGGCACGTTCAGCTCTCGCTTCGACTGAGAACATCGGCTTCCGGCCGATGTCCTCAGTGGTTCAGCAGCCGCGCTGCCGGCGGACCGGCGTGATGCCGTCGTAATGCCGGTTTGCGACACTCTCCGGGTGACTACCTCGAACGATGTCGCTCGCGCGGCCCTGCTCCGCCGCGGGTTCGCCCTCGAATACACGACGCTGGCCTGGAACGTGGTCGGCATCGTGGTGCTCGCGGTGGCCGCGATCTCCGCCCGCTCCGTGGCGCTGGCCGGGTTCGGCCTGGATTCCTTGATCGAGATCGGCGCCTCGACCGTGGTGGTCTGGGAGCTGACCGGCACCGGGGAGGAGCGGCAGCGCCGGGCCCTGCGTCTGATCGGTGTCGGTTTCGCGCTCCTGGCCGTGTACCTGCTGGTGCAGTCCACCTTCGTGCTGGCCACCGGCTTCCACCCGCACCACTCGGCGCTGGGCATCGGCTGGACCGCTGTGACTGCGGCCGTGATGTTCGCCCTGGCGGCAGGCAAGGCCAGAACCGGGGCCGCGCTGGACAACCCGGTGCTCAAGACCGAGGGCCGGGTCACCCTGATCGACGGACTGCTCGCCGCCGCCGTCCTCGTGGGTCTGGTGCTCAACAGCACGCTCGGCTGGTGGTGGGCCGACCCCGCGGCGGGCTACGTGCTGGTCTACTACGCCGTCCGCGAGGTCCGAGAGATCTTCTTCAGCGACCACTGATCACTCGCGGCGTCGCTCGGATCGAGGCGCCGCACCATCGACCTTCGGTCGATCCGGCGGTGCCGCGCCCGCTTGGCTGCGCCTGGCCGGACGGCGGCGTGAGTGCCCTTCCACCTGGTGTGTTGGGCTTCCAGCCGCGCGGGAGCCCCGGTGGGGCCTCCTCCGGCGCCCGCCCCCACCGGATTCGGGTCGGTCAGCTGGCGAGAGATTCGCCGAGTTGGTCGTGGGCGGGGCCGGCGAGGATGCGGTGAAGGGCCTCGGCGCGGGACCGGACCAGCCCGTCCCGGAACGCCGCCGACAGCTCCTGCCAGACCCCAACGGCCATGTCGGCGGCGGCGGCCGGCTCGCCGTCTATGCTCAGACAGGTCGCGGTGTCCATGGTCAGCAGGGCCCGGGTCACGACGGACGGCGACCTGGTGAGGACGAGGGCTGCTTCCCGTTCGGCGTTCGCCTCGCGGGTGCGGCCCATCAACGTGAACGCCTGGGACAGGTGGACGCAGAGCTTCGCACGCCGCAATCAGGTCGTCCTGGGCCTCCCACAAGGCGTCACGTAGGCCCTGCCGGTTGGCCTCCGAAGCGGCCGCCGACAGGGCCCTGCCGACTGCTTGGCGTTCCCGAGAAGGCCGCCGCGAGCCGGTCAGCCGTCGCGGTTCTGCTTTCGCATCATGTTCCGTAGCGCCGCGCGGGCCGAGATCATGTCGTCCTGAGTCTCGGCCAGCTCGCGCTCCAGTTGCGCTCTCGCAGCCTCGACAGTCGCCGGCTGGGAGGCCAGAAGCTGGTTCGCCTCGGTGAGTTCCTGAATCCGGGCGACCAGGTCCTTGGCCTGGACCGCATTGACCTGCACGCCGAGATTCCACTGCACGGCGGCCTTCAGCCGGTCTCGGCCCTTGGGCGGCAGAGGCTCGACGACCAGCCAGTGAAGAAGTCCGGCGAGCTCGTTGAGAGTCGGTGCTGCCCAGCTGATGCCGAAGTCATGGCAGTAGGACAGGTACAGCGCTACCCGGCCCGAACTCCCCTCGATTCGGACCGGCTCCGGCGCCTGTTCCGATGCGACTCGGGCCCGGCAGATGGGTCCGCTCGCTGCGGGCGGGTTCAGCGCAGCAGGACGGCGAGCACTTCGGCAAGGGTGGGGCCGCTGTCGGCCGGATGGCGTAGCTGCTTGCCGTCGATCACGTGGTAGTGGTTGGCGCGGCCCTGGCGCTCGTGGGTGAGGTACCCCGCCTCCTCCAGGTCCACGATGATCCGCTGGACGGCGCGCTCGGTCAGCAGGCAGCTGGCCGCTATGTCGCGGACCCGGATGCCTGGGTCCCGAGCGATCTGTACGAGGACACGGGCGTGGTTGGTCAAGAAGGTCCACTGCCGTGCCGTCGCCGCCACATCGTCCATCCAGCCAGGATACGACCGTCGATTCACAATGAGCAGAACATGACAAATCATTCGCGTCATGCCCGCCAGGTCGCGCCCGGGCGGCCGACCCCGGATGCGACGGCGCCCCGCACCCCGGCGTCCGATCTCCACCAGGACACGCGAATGGGTGTACTGGTCCCCGCCTCCGTGAACGAGCCGGCCCGTTGCGGGCGAACGCGGCGCTCGAACGTTCCGCTCCCGAACGGGGTGAAGCGGCCCAGGAGCGGTCTTCAAACCCCCGTCCTCCGAGCGGGCGACAGGGGTTTGAGGACCGGCCCGAGGGCATCCCACCGGGTCCGGTCCGGTGGCCGATCGGAATGCGCCGGGTTTGCATGGAGAGACCGAGCTCCGACCATCCGGGAGGCTGTGCCGTGTACGAGATGTGGGCCGAGCACGACCCGGCGGTTTCTCCGCCCGCCGTGGTGTGGCACGTGGTGGCGAAGGACGACGCGACGGCGTCCCTGTGCGGGCGGTTCCTCGAACCGTCCCAACGCGTGGTGGTGGCACCGGAGGGCGCCGGTCCGGCGTTCCCGGACCGCTACTGCGACCCCTGCCTCGTCACCGTCCGCGAGGCCATGTGCGAAGCGGGCCGGTGACCGTAGACCACCGACCGACAACACGACTCCGGTGACAGCCAGTTGGCGGTGACGGCCGGCTGATGCACCCTGACCGGCGGCGCCCGGGCCGAAGACGTCCTGGGCGCCGCCTTACTGCGCCCACCGCGTGCGCCGCCCCTGCCCCCGCCCCTCCAGCGACCCGAACGCCGCCGCCATGATCGCCCGCCGCCATCCGGCCGGAGAAGAACACAACCCGTTCCTGCTTGCCGAATTGACGATCAGTCAGGCCTTCACGTGGCCACTGACGGGCCGGACGCCTGGTGATCCCGACCCCTCGGCTGCGTCAACGGGGACGGCACCTCCAGCCAGACGAGCTTGCCGCCGTTCTGCGGCACCGATCCCCAGGCCCGGGCGAGCCGGTCCACGATCCGCAGACCGTGTCCGCCCGGCCGACCCGGATCGGCGTGCGGGTGCAGCCGCGGTGGCACCGGGCTCGCGTCCGCCACCTCCACCAGCAAGCGGACTCCGTTCCAGTACAGCCGCAGCTCGCGCGGGCCCCCCGGGGCGTGCAGGCAGGCGTTGGTGACCAGCTCCGAAACCATCAGCAGGACGTCCTCCGCGACGGCCCGCTGTTCGGCCCCGGCGGCGGGCAGCCACCGCCAGTCGAACAGGGCCCGCCGACTGAAGTCGCGGGCCCGCCGGACGGTGCCCTCGCTGCCGTCCAGGACGAGGCGCCTCGACTGCTCCGGGGCGGGTGGGCCGTCGGCGGTCGTGCTGCTCATCGTGCGCCCCTCACACCGCGCCCTCCGGCAGTCCGTTCGTCGTCCATGCCCGGCGCCTGCCCAGGTGCGGCGCGGCTACACGCCGGACACGGCAGCGACGGTGGCGGGCGCGCCGACGACGCCGGACGGCAGTCGGGCCATCGGCGCCACGGGCAGCGGGCAGCGAGCCATGGGCAGCGGGCCGGCGTCGGCCGGTCCGGAGGGAAATCCTCTGGTTCGGGGCATGGGACCGCGCTTCCCGGGCAGACGCCGCGCGGGGCGACATCGCCCCGACGACGAGAGGAGTGCACACCATGGGTACCGAGGACAAGCTGCGCAACGCCGCCGAGAAGGCCCGCGGCAAGGCCAAGGAGGCCGTCGGGCGGGCCACGGGTGACCGCACCGTCGAGGCCAAGGGCCGGGGCACGCAGATGAAGAGCGACCTGAAGCAGGCCGCCGAGAAGATCAAGGACGCGGGGAAGTCCTGATCCGACGCCGGGGAGGCATCCCGTGCGCGTGAACCGCGTACCCCCGAGGCCCGGACCCGCCCGGCGACCCCGGGTGGCCCGGCCGCGGCCCCGGTGCCGCCCCGCCGCGTGCACGGACCGGGTGCCGCCCGGACTCCGGACCGCCGCCGGGTACGCCTGGCGGCTGGTCCTGCTGGGCGTGGCCGCCTACCTGCTCGTCGGCGTCCTCACCCGGCTCGAACTGCCGGTCATCGCGGTGTTCCTGGCACTGGTCATCACCTCCGTCCTGCGGCCGCTGGTCGACCTGCTGGCGCGGGTGCTGCCCCGCCCGGTCGCCGTCCTGCTCGCCTTCGTCTGCGGCATCGCGGTCGTCGCCGGGGTCCTCACGCTGGTCGGCACGACCGTCGCCGACGAGTGGAGCAGCCTGGGCGCCGAGACGCGCGGCGGACTCGGGCGCATCGACCACTGGCTGTCCGGCGCCCCGTTCCACCTGCGGCCCGGCACCGTCACCGACCTGCGGGCCAAGATCGGCGAGTTCGTCACCGCCCACCGCTCGGCGCTCCTCAGCACCGCGCTCAGCGGTGCGAGCCGGGTCATCGAGCTGCTGACCGGCCTGGCGCTCGCGGTGTTCTGCTCGGTGTTCTTCCTGCACTCCGGCGACCGGATGTGGTGCTGGGCCCAGCGCCAGCTCCCGGCCGGCGCGCGGCCGATCTGGGACCGGGCCGGGCGTGCCGCCTGGCGCACCTTCGCCGGCTACACCCGCGGCGTGCTGATCGTGGCGTCGACCAACGCCGTGCTGGTCGGCATCGCACTCGCCGTGCTGCGGGTGCCGCTGGTCCTGCCGCTGGTGGTGCTGGAGTTCTTCGCGGCGCTCGTCCCGCTGATCGGCTCCCCCATCGCCCTGGCCGTCGCCGCGCTGGTCGCCCTGGCCGCCCGTGGCCCGGTGGTCGCGCTGCTCGTCCTCGCTCTGATCGTGGTCATCGGCCAGATCGAGGGCCACCTGCTGCACCCGCTCGTGCTCAGCTGGTCCGTCCGGATCCACCCGGTCGTGATCGCCCTGTCGGTGACCGGCGGCGCCGTCCTGGCCGGTGTCCTGGGCGCGGTGGTGGCCGTCCCGGTGGTGTCGGTGGCCTGGGCGGTGATCACCGAACTGCGGGACCACGGCCCGCCCGAGCGGCCGGGGCCGCAGTCGCGCGGGCGAGCGCGCAGCCGCCGTGGCTCTGGACGGCCGTAGCCGGACCGGGTCCAGGAGGGGGTCCGCGTCCGTGCGGACCCGGCCGGCGCCGACGTGCGCCCGGTCAGTGCCAGTACCGGTGCGGGGGAACGAGCGCCCCCAGTCGGCACCGCCGAGGCAGAGCAACGACCACGGCCGCGCGGCGAGTTCCGCCAGAGCGCGGCGGCCGGTCCGGGCGCTGCCGGAAGCGACCGACGGGCGCGGCCACCAGCTCCCGCAGGGCCGACAGGCCCGCGTCATCGACCTCGGCCGTTGTCTCGTCCCTCGTGGCGGGCAGCTCGGCCCTCACTCGCAACTCACCTGCTCCCGTGGCGTGTCGGAGAGTTCGCGCAGGCGGTGGACCTCGGCGGTGAGTTCGTCGATGCGCCGGTTCAGGGCCTGGATGCAGACCAGGGCCACACCGGTGGCGTCGACGACCGGGATCACACCGGTGTTCGCGTGGTGGAAGTCGAAGGCGGCGTGCCAGTCCTGGGCCATCGGCCCGAGGTGGCGCACCTGCTCGGGCTCCCACAGGTAGCGCCAGGTGCTGATCGGCAGGGCTGCGACCGTCTCCAGGACCTGGTAGCCGTTGACGGCCCCGTCCGGGGCGACCGCCTCCGCGTCCACGGCGGCCCGGTCGGCCTGGTCTGCCGGGATGCCCCGGGCGGCGCGGCCGGCCGTGCCGGAGCGTCGGAAGAGTCGCACGGTCAGCGGCTCCAGTCGACCGGGACGACGGCGCACTTGAGCCGGCGGTCGCTGGGGGGGCGGCGTGCTCACCGCGACGGCCGCGAGTCGGGCGAGCCTGGCTCCTGGGACCTTCATGTCTGCTCCGGCGGTGTGGCGGGGTGGTTCGGCGACGGGCCCTTCACCGCCATCCCATCCGAGCGGCCCGCTCACCCGCTCCGACAATCGGGGCATAGCGGATTTCCGCCGAACGGTTCACCTCATCGGGTGAGGCTCATGCTCGGAGCCGCGTTCGGTCCGGAGTCCCCTGTCCGAAACCGCCGGCGGCGCGCCCGCCGACCGGTTCACCGGTCCTTCCAAGTGGTCGGATTCATCCGCGCGTTGACGGACGGCCGCGCGGAATGGATCCCGACCTGGAGGACACCGTGCGCGGTGCCGAGCTCCCATCGGTATGCGATACGCGCTGCGTTTCCACCCGACTGGACCCATCGCGTCACACCGTGGACATATCCGGCATGACAACCCCAAGGGCCGTCTTTACGTTCGTGGCAGGTCGGTCGCCCGACCGACGTCCGCAAGACAGAGAGAAGTGACATGCGCACGCGCAGATTGGCAGTGGCCGCTGCCGGAGTAGGCGCGGCGGTCCTTGCAGCCGCCGGCATCACCTATGCCTCGATCGACGAATCCAAGCCGCAGTCCCCACCTGTCCAGCAGGCCGCCCCACCCGTCCAGCCGGCGGTGCCGGCGGCACCGCCGGCACCGGCGGCACCGGCGGCCCCCGCTGCCCAGCAAGCCGCCCCGGCCGAGGCCGTCGAGGGCGGCGGCGGCGCGGGCGGAGGGAGGGACGAGGGCCGCGACCGCGATGACCGCGGACGCGAGGGCCGAGACCGCGAGGGCCGAGACCGCGAGGAGGGCGGACGCGGCCACCGGGGAGAAGGGAGGATCTACTTCAACGAACGCACGTACTCCGCCTCCTCCGAGGGCTGCATCACCGCGGCCAGCGGACTGGGCGCCCGCAGCTTCAGCATCTACAACGACAGCCGGAGGACCGTCGAGGTCTTCCGCGGCTTCTCCTGTGACAACGGCGGTCCGGTCGCCACCGTGGGTCCCCACAGCTCCACCAATGGTGTCGCGGCCCGTTCCGGCCACGGGGTCGCGTTCGGTCACGATGGCGTCGTGGGCAGCTTCCGGGTGATCCGGGAGTACGACGAATGGTGACGGTGCCGCCCGGAGCACGGGCGGCGGTGCTCGCACGCCTGCGTCACGACGGCGCGGACCGGCTCCCGGCCCCGCTCAGAACACCGCGAGCGGATTGACCGGGGAGCCGGTGCCGCCAGGGATGTTCAGGGGTGCGGCGACGAAGAGGAACTCCCATCGCGAGGTGCGCTCGCACGCCTCGGCCAGCGGCTCCAGGTCCAGGTTGTCGATCAGCGGCAGACCCAGGGCGGTGATGGCCAGCACGTGGATCGGCGAGTGGACGCCCTCGACCGGGCTCGGCCGCACGTCGCTGTCGCCGTCGCCGCCCAGCGCCGAGGCCCGCGACTCGCTCAGCACGCGCATCGCGCCCGGATGAAGTCCCGCGCTGAGGGTGTCCGGGTCCCACGCGCCGAGCCGCCCGCGCCGGGCGAGGTGGCCCGTGCGGACCAGGACGACGTCTCCGGGGTGGAGCGGGCTGCCCTGCTCCTCGGCGCAGACCAGCAGCTCCGGGCCGCCGACCGCCTCGCCCGGCTCCAGCCAGGCGCGGCCCTGCAGGCGTGCCACGTCCAGCAGGACGCCCCGCCCCACCAGCCCGGGCAGCAGGTCGGTCACCGCGCCGTAGGCGGCACCCTGCGAGGAGACCACCTCCCGGGCCCGCACTCCCGCGAAGAGCAGTCCGCCGTACGCGATGTGGCAGAGCGCGTCCAGGTGCGTCTGCGCCTTGCCGTGGTAGTCGGAGGCGATGAAGTCCCGGTACGCGGTCGGTTCGGGGGCCATGACGTCCGCCAGCTCGGTCATCTGGTGCAGCGCCGGCCTGGGGTTGTCGGGCCCCGGCACGCGGTCCCACGGCCGCCCCATGGCGACGACCTCGCCCGTGCGGACGAGTCCGGCCGCCGCCACCCGCCACCTTCCGTCGACCGGCCCGGGGAGACGGTCGCGCCGGAGCCGCTCGAAGAGGGCGTCGAACTCGTCGCGGGTCATCGCCGGCCCGTTGGCACTGGTCATGGCGCTCCTCAGCCGTCCCCCGCACTGCCGATGATGCGGTAACGGTCACCACGCCGCCACCGTGCCGGGAGGTCTACGCAATCCGGCAATAAGCCTCTTTATAGGCAAAGTCCTAATATTGCACCGAAGGGTACAGCTCCACGGAATGTGAGCGCTGTGGCGATCATGACAGCTTCGAGTGAGGTGCCGACCGGCCCCACACGGGTCCGGGAGCGGTTCATGCTCGGTGAACCGGTCGAGGGCGGCGTGCGGAGTCTGATCCTGGACTCCTGGCAGCGCTGCCGCTCACTGGGGCTCTCACCGGACCGGTCCGGGCTTCCGTTCCGGCCGGACATCGATCTGGACGGCCGGCTGGTCCGCGCTGCCGGGCCCGTGCTGGACCGGCTGTCCTCCAGGTTCGCCGGCAGCCGGATGAACGTGGCCCTGACCGACGCGGACGGAGCAGTGCTGCAACGCCGTTTCGGCGAAGCGTCCATGGTCAGGCAGCTGCCCGAGATCCAGAGCGTCCCGGGCTTCGTGTTCGCCGAGCAGTACGGGGGGACCAACGGCATCGGGCTGGCGCTCGCGGAACGGCGGCTCGTCCACATCTTCGGAGCCGAGCACTTCGCCGAGCGCGCCCAGTCGAACGCCTGCACGGCGACTCCCGTCCGCGACCCCCTCAGCGGCCGGATCGAGGGCGTCCTCTGCTTCGGATATCCGCGCACGTACGCGGACCCCCAGCTGGAGATCCTGATCCGCAAGGCCGCCACCGCGATCGAGCGGCGCCTGCTGGCGCAGAGTTCGGCGCGGGAGCGCGCCCTGCTGCGCGCGTACCTCGACTCCAGGCAGCACGCGCAGACCGGCGAGGCGGCCGGGGACGGGCGCCTGGTCGGGATGGACGAGCTGCCCCGAAGCGGGCTGGACCGGCACGACCAGATGCTGCTCGAACAGATCGCCACCGAGCTGATCTCCTCGGCCCGGCGCACCGCGGTCGAGGTGGCCCTCTCCCACGGCCGGCAGGTCACCCTGTTGAGCCGTCCGGTGACCAGCCCGTCCGGGGTGGAGGGCTTCGTCATCGAGGCGGTCCTGCACGGCGACTCGCTGCCCCGGCTCAGCACGGCCGACCAGGCCGGCCGGCCGGTCGGCCCCCCGGCGCCCGCCGCAACCTCCGCCGTCCCACCGCTCGGCCACCCCGCGGGCGGCGCGGCCACCAGGCTGCTGCTGCTGGGCGAGCCGGGCGTGGGGCGGTACGCCGTCGCGGCCCGCCGCCGCCTGGAGCTGCTGTCCGAGGCCAGCACCCGCATCGGCACCACCCTGGACGTGAGCCGCACCGCCTGGGAACTCGCGGAGATGGCCGTCCCGCGGCTGGCCGACTACGTCACCATCGACCTGCCCGAGACCGTCCTGCGCGGCGAGGAGCCCACCCACCCCGGCAACGAGCTGCACCGCACGGTGGTCCACGGCATCCGCCCCGACTGCCCCTTCTACCCGGTCGGCGAGCGGGTCGACCTCAGCCCCAGCACGCCCCATCGCCGCTGCCTGGCCAGCGGACAGCCGGTGCTGGAACCCGATCTGCGCAGCGCCCCCGGCTGGATCGCACAGGGCCCCGAGGAGGCCGAGCGCCTCTTCGCGCACCAGGTCCACTCCCTGATCGCCGTCCCGCTGCTGGCCCGCGGCGTCGTGCTGGGCATCGCCTGCTTCTACCGCGCGCAGGACCCCGCCCCCTACGGGGACGACGACCGCTCGCTGGCCCAGGAGCTGGCCACCCGCGCCGCCATCTGCATCGACAACGCCCGCCGCTACACCCGCGAACACGCCGTGGTCCTGGCCCTCCAGCGCAGCCTGCTCCCGCGCAGCCTGCCCGAGCAGAGCGCCGTCGAGGTCGCCCACCTCTACCTGCCCGCCGAGTCCGGGGTGCGCGGGGACTGGTTCGACGTCATCCCCCTCTCCGGTGCCCGGGTCGCCCTGGTCGTCGGCGACGTCGTCGGCCACGGACTGCACGCCGCCGCCACCATGGGCCGCCTGCGCACCGCCGTGCACAACTTCACCGAACTCGACCTCGCGCCCGACGAGCTCCTCACCCACCTGGACAACCTCGTGGGGCGGCTGGACCGGGACGAGGACGACCCGGAGCCCTCCACCGGCAACAACGGCATCGTCGGCGCCTCCTGCCTGTACGCCGTCTACGACCCGACCTCGCAGCGCTGCACCATGGCCCGCGCCGGCCACCCGCCACCCGCGGTGGTCCACCCGGACGGCACGGTCACCCTCCCCGACCTCCCCGCCGGTCCCCCGCTCGGCCTGGGCGGCCTGCCGTTCGAAAGCGCCGAGTTCCACCTCCCCGAGGGCAGTCAGCTGGTCCTGTACTCCGACGGGCTCCTCGAAGACCACCAACGCGACCCCGACGCGGCCCTCGGCCGGCTGCGCGCCGCCCTGGCCCGCCCGAACCGCTCACCCGAGGACACCTGCCGCGCGGTCGTGGAGACCGTGGTGCCGGAACACCCGGTCGACGACGTCACGCTGCTCATCGCCCGCACCCACGCCCTCCACCCCGACCGGATCGCCACCTGGGACCTGCCCGCCGACCCGGCCCGCGTCTCCGAGATCCGCGTCGCCGCCGCCCGCCGGCTGAGCGACTGGGGGCTGGACGAGGTCGCCTTCGTCACCGAACTGCTGCTCAGCGAGCTGGTCACCAACGCCATCCGCTACGGCACCGAGCCCATCCGGGTCCGTCTGATCCACGACCGCACCCTGATCTGCGAGGTCTCCGACGGCAGCAGCACCGCCCCGCACCTGCGCCACGCGGCCACCACCGACGAGGGCGGCCGCGGCCTGTTCCTCGTCGCCCAGCTCACCCAGGCCTGGGGCACCCGCCACACCGCCCGGGGCAAGGTCATCTGGGCCGAATGCGCCCTGGACGCGGACAGCGGCATCCCCGACCTCTTCGAGAGCCACTTCCTTGAGAGCGGGTTCGCCGACATCCCCGGGCTCGAATGACCCGCCCTCCGGACACGACCCCCTCGGACGCACCCCCCTCGGGCGCCGTTCCGCGCGGACACCACCGGGGACCGTGGCGGGTCGAGACCACGACGGCCGGGCCGAGCCGGCGGGAACGGTGACCCGTGCACGACGCTCCCGACCCCTCGGTGGCCCCACCCGCGCAGCGCGCCCCGCTCGTCCGGATCCGCGGCCTCGGCAAGCGGTTCGGCGGCACCCTCGCGCTCGCCGGGATCGACCTCGACATCCACCGTGGCAGCATCCTGGCCCTGCTCGGCCCCAACGGCGCCGGCAAGTCCACCCTCATCCGGACACTCGCCGGTATCCACCAGGCCGACCAGGGCGAGGTGACGGTGGCCGGGCACCCCCTCGGCACCGAGGCCGCCGCCCGCCGGATGGCCTTCATCCACCAGGACCTCGGCCTCGTCGAGTGGATGACGGTCGCCGAGAACATCGCCCTGGTCGCCGGCTACCCGCGCCGTCACGGACTGATCTCCTGGCGCCGGACCCGCGAGCGCTGCGCCGACGCCCTCGCCCTGGTCGCCGGGCACCTCGACCCCGACGCGCCGATCGCCGACCTCGCCCCCGCCGAACGCTCGCTGGTCGCCATCGCCCGCGCGCTGGCCACCCGGGCGGAGCTCATCGTCCTGGACGAGCCGACCGCCGGCCTCCCCGCCGCGGACTGCGCCCGGCTCTTCGCCGTGCTGCGCGCCCTGCGCGACCGAGGACGCGGCATCGTCTACGTCACCCACCGGCTCGACGAGGTCCACCAGGTCGCCGACACCTTCGCCGTCCTCCGCGACGGCCGTCTGATCAGCTCCGGCCCGCTCGCCGGCCACAGCCACCGGCGCCTGGTCCACGACATCGTGGGCCGCGAACCGGTCGGCCACCGGGCCGCCCCGGTCGCCCCCGCCGAGGGCCCGGTGGTGCTGAGCCTCGACGGGGTGCGCACCGCGAACGCCGGACCGATCAGTCTGGAGCTGCGCGCCGGCGAAATCCTCGGCATAGTGGGCCTCACCGGCGCCGGCCAGCTCGACCTGGGTCGTGCCCTCGCCGGATCCCGTCCGATCCTCGGCGGGCGGGCCCTGCTCGACGGCCGGCCGTACACCCCGCACACGGTGGCCGGCGCCGTCGACTCCGGCGTCGGCCTGGTCGCCGGCAACCGTCAGGAGGAGGGCTGTGCCGCTGAACTGACGGTCCGCGAGAACTTCCTGGCCAACCCCCGGGCGGGCGGCCGATCGGCGCTGCGCTGGATCAGCCCCCGGCGCGAACGGGCCGAGGCCGCCACCCTGATCGAACGGTTCTCGGTGCGGCCCCGCGACACCGAGGCGCGGATCGCCACACTGTCCGGCGGGAACCAGCAGAAGATCATGGTCGGCCGGTGGCTCCGGCTGCACCGCCGGCTGTTGATCCTGGAGGAGCCGACCGCCAGCGTGGACGTCGGTGCCAAGGCCGAGCTCTACCGCCTGCTCGACCAGGCGCTGGCCGCCGGCCTCGCGGTCCTGCTCATCTCCACCGACTTCGAGGAGGTCGCCACCGTGTGCCACCGCGCCCTGGTGTTCGTCCGCGGGACCGTGACCGCCGAGCTGACCGGTACGAGCCTCACCGTCACGGAACTCACCTCCACCGCCACGGCCTTGCCCCCCGTCACCGGCGGTGACGGCAACGGACCTACGACGGTCCGATGACCGCGCCCCCCTCCCCCCGGTCCCCGCGGGGCCGCCGGCACGGGCACCTGATCGGCGGCTACGGCCTGCCGGTCCTCGCCGCCCTGCTGTTCCTGACCTTCTCCGTCGCGCTGCCGGACACCTTCCCCACCCTCGACAACGTCTCCTCGATCCTGTCCAACCAGTCGATCCCCGCCATCCTCGCGCTCGGTGCGACGATCCCGATCGCCACCGGCAAGTTCGACCTGTCCATCGGCTACGGCCTCGGTCTCGCGCACGTCCTGGTCCTGCGGCTCATCGTCGACGGCAACTGGCCCTGGCCGCTCGCCTGCCTGGTGGTGGTCCTGGGCGCAGCCGCCTTCGGGGCCCTCAACGGTGTCGTCGTCGAGTTCGGACGGATCGACTCCTTCATCGCCACGCTCGGCACCGGAAGCATCCTGTACGCCTTCACCGGCTGGATCACCGGCGGCGCCCGGATCGTCCCCGGCGCGGGCGGCCTGCCGGTCGCCTTCACCGACCTCTACGACTCCACCTTCCTCGGACTGCCGGTGTCCGCGTCCTACGTGCTCGCACTCGCGGTCGCCCTGTGGCTGATGCTGGAGCGGCTGCCGCTCGGCCGGTACCTGTACGTCATCGGCTCCAACCCGCGCGCCGCCGAGCTCGTCGGCATCCCCGTCCGCCGCTACAGCGTCTACGCCTTCGCCGGATCGGGCCTGGTCGTCGGCTTCGCGGGGGTCCTGCTCGCCGCGCAGCAGCAGATCGGCAACCCGAGCGTCGGCCTGGAATACCTGCTGCCCGCGTTCGTCGGCGCGCTGCTCGGCTCCACCACGATCAACCCCGGACGGGCCAACCCCCTGGGCACCGTGGTCGCCGTCGCCGTCCTCGCCATCGGCCTGGCCGGTATGGGGCAGCTCGGCGCCGACTTCTGGGCCGTGCCGCTGTTCAACGGCGCGACGCTGCTCCTCGCCGTCGGCCTGGCGGGCTACTCGGCACGCCGCCGGCTGCGCGCCGGCGCAGGCGAGACCCGCCGTCCGCCCGCACCGCCACCGACGGACCGGGCTCTCTCCCGGGACACGCCGTGAACCGTGGTGCCGCGGCGGTGCTGGCGGCAGTCGTGCTGGCCACGGCCACCACCGCCCTGGCCGGCTGCCAGCGCGGCCTGCCGACCGGGACCGGGGCCGCCGCCCCGGGGGCGTCGGGCGCCGGCTGCCCCGCCACCCTCGCCAGGGCGACGGCGGACGTCCGGCAGGCCGAACAGGTCGGCGCCCCCTGGAACGGCCCCACCAGCGGCCCCCGGGCGGTTCCCGGCAGGACCGTCGTCTACGTCGCCGAGACCATGACCAACCCCGGCGTCGCGGGTGTCGTCAGGGGCGTCACCGAAGCCGCGACGGTCATCGGCTGGAACGTCCGGGTGATCGACGGACAGGGCACGCCCGCCGGCATCCAGGCGGCCCTCGGCCAGGCGGTCGCCCTCGCACCCTCGGGCATCGTCATCGGCGGCTTCGACCCGAACCTGACCTCGCAGCAGGTCGCGCAGGCCGGCGCGGCGCACATCCCGCTCATCGGCTGGCACGCGGCCCCGGCCCCCGGGCCGAGCCAGAACCCCCCGCTCTACAGCAACGTCACCACCAGCGTCGGCGACGTCGCGCGGATCAGCGCGGACTGGGTCATCGCGGAGTCCAACGGCAACGCCGGAGTCGTCGTCTTCACCGACGACTCGACCTCGTTCGCCAGGACCAAGTCCCAACTGATCAAGGCCGCACTCGCCACCTGCCCCGGGGTACGGCTGCTGGCCTCCGAGAACATCCCCATTCCGGACGCGTCCGGTCGCACCCCCCAGGCGGTCTCCGCCCTCCTCGCCGGCTTCCAGGGCCGGTGGACACACTCCGTCGCCATCAACGACCTGTACTTCGCCGATGCCGCGCCCGCCCTGCGCGCGGCCGGCCGGCCCGGCAACGCCGCCCCGTACAACATCGGCGCGGGCGACGGCGACCCCTCGGCCTTCCAGCGCATCAACAGCAGACAGTTCCAGGCCGCCACCGTCCCCGAACCCCTCACCGAGCAGGGCTGGCAGATCATCGACGAGTTCAACCGCGCCTTCTCCCACCAGCCCCCCAGCGGCTACGCCGCCCCGGCCCACATCACCACGGCCGCCAACAGCGGCGGGGCGACCTCCTGGGACCCGCCGGGCTACCGGCAGGCGTACCGGGCGATCTGGGGCAGGTAGCGAGGGCGAAGCCCACCCGACGGGGTCGGCCCGCCGCACCGCGCGGTCGCGTGATCGACTCCGTCGACGGGCGGCGGTGGCGGCTTCGCCGTGATGATTGATGCATGGGTGTACTGGCGGATCACGAACCGGATGACGCCCGCCACCGGAGCGAGCGGTGAGGCTCCTCCACCGCGGTGGGCCGGACCGGCACAGTGCGACGGAGCCGGGCGGCACGGAGCCACAGGTGCCCGCGCCGCCGGCCTGGATACGCTGGCTGCCGGCCATCTACGCCGCGGCCATCCTGGCGCTGGAGCCGATCACTCCCGTGGAGTGGCCGGTGAGCTTCCTGCTCATCGCCCTGCCCGTCGTCGCCGCCTACGCCCACGGTCCCGCCTTCGTCGGCGCCGTCACGGTGTTCGCCGTGGTCCTCGAAGGCGTCCTGGCGGGAACTCCGTGCTGTGCGGGCCGCACCGTGGGCTATCTGTGGGAGCGCACCTACGTGTTCACCTACATCTCCACGGCGCTGGTCGGGGCGCTGGGCGCCCTGCTGGCGGCCCACCGAACGCGGCGGGAGCGCACCCTGGCCACTGTGCGCTCGGTGGCCGAGACGGCGCAGCGCGTGTTGCTGCGCCCGGTGCCCCACCTCCTGGGCCGCGTCAGCCTCGAAACCCTGTACCTGTCGGCGGCCGCGGAGGCCCGGATCGGCGGCGACCTCTTCGAGGCGATGAACACCGCGCACGGTGTGCGCCTGCTGATCGGCGATGTCCGGGGAAAGGGCCTGCTCGCGGTGGAGACGGCCGCGACGATGCTGGCCGCCTTCCGCGAGGCCGCCTACGACGAGCCCGATCTGCCTGCGATAGCGCGCAGACTGGAGCGGAGCATGAGCCGCCGAGCCGATCAGCTCCCCGGCAGCGAGGAACGCTTCATCACCACGGTGCTCGCCGAGATTCCCAGCGACGAGCCCGTGGTCCGCATCGTCAACTGCGGTCACCCCCCTCCACTGCTCATCGACCGGGGCCGGGTCACCGAACTGGCCCCGCGCGACGCGTCACCGCCCCTCAACCTCGGTGTGCTGCTCGGCGGCGACTACCACGTCGACGTGGAGCCCTTCCGCCCGGGCGACCAGCTGTTGCTGTACACCGACGGCGTGACCGAGACCCGCGACCGCACCGGGGCCTTCTACCCGCTCACCGAGCGCGTTCGCGCCTGGACCGCGCTACCGCCACGCGAGCTCTTGAACCACCTGCACCAGGACCTGCTCGCCTACAACGGTGCCGCCCTCGACGACGACGTCGCCGTGCTCGTCGCGCAGCGGCTCCCCGACGAGGAGGAGCAGGGCGCGCACGGGGTGGCGGAACGCTGATCCCCCTTCCTACGTCAAGGACGTTGTCATAGTCTGCCCGGATGAGCGATCGTGTAGTCCCCGAGCCCCAGCGGAGGCGTCGGCGGCCCACCAAGCAGGGTGTCGTCCTCTCCGCCGAGCTGATCGTCGACACGGCGCTGCGGCTGGTCGGGCAGCACGGCGCCGACGCGCTCACCGTCCGGCGGCTCGGCGCCGCCCTCGGCTCCGATCCCAGCGCCGTCTACCGGTACTTCCGCAACACGGACGACCTGCTGCTCGCCGTCGCCGACGAGCTCATCGGCCGTGCCCAGCACGGTTGGCAGCCCACCGGCGACTGGCGGGCGGACCTGCGTGCCATCGGCCTGCGCATCCACGCCAAATACCAGGCCCATCCCCAGGCCGCCCTGCTCGCCGCCCACCGCACCACCGGCCGCGCCCACGAGATCGCGGCCGTCGAGGCCATCCTGGGCGTCCTGCGCACCGCAGGCTTCCCGGATCCCGAGGCCGTCCGCGTCTACCACGCCTTCGTCGACCAGAGCCTCGGCTTCGCGGTCCTCGACGCCGCCGCCCTCGCCCTGCCCGCCGCCGCCCAGGCCGCGGACCTGCGGGTCTGGCAGGCCTCCTACGCCCGCGTCGACGCCGCCACCCACCCGCACATCGCCGCCACCGCCCACCTGCTCGCCGCCGACATGCGCCGCAGCGGTTACCCGTACGCCCTCGAACTGCTCCT
The DNA here is from genome assembly GCF_044744365.1 of Kitasatospora sp. NPDC087314. Lineage (NCBI taxonomy): Bacteria > Bacillati > Actinomycetota > Actinomycetes > Kitasatosporales > Streptomycetaceae > Kitasatospora > Kitasatospora sp. NPDC087314. The sequence goes on along the minus strand of NZ_JBIUYE010000020.1, from coordinate 89,797 downwards.
CGACGCCGCCGAGGCCCGCCTGCGGGCGACGGACCCCGACCCGGACAGCTGACACCCGTCGACGGTCGGGCCGGCGGCGGCCGGGTCCGTCGAGGTGCACGCCGACCGGGCCGCCTCCGTGTGGAGACGGCCCGGTCGCGGCGGCACGGCGGTCAGTCGGCCGTGTGGACGAGCTCCCCCCCGACGTACGTGCGCAGCACCCGGGCGTCGGCGATCTCCGCGGCGGGGGCGGTGAGGATGTCGCGGTCGAGGACGACGAGGTCGGCCAGGTGTCCGGGGGTGAGCGTGCCCGCGTCGTCGTGCCCGTTCAGGTACGCGGTCCCGGCCGTGTACGCGGCGATGGCAGAGGCCAGGTCGAGCCGCTGCTCGGGCAGGAAGACCCGGCCGTCGGTGGCCTCCGGCTCCATCCGGTTGACGGCCACGTGCAGGCCGGCCAGCGGGTCCGGGCTGCTCACCGGCCAGTCGCTGCCCGCCGCCAGGGTGGCGCCCGCGCGCTGGAGGGCGCCGAACGGGTACTGCCAGGCGGCGCGCTCGGGGCCGAGGAAGGGGATGGTCAGCTCGTCCATCTGCGGTTCGTGGGCGGCCCACAGCGGCTGGATGTTGGCGACCGCACCGAGTCGCGCGAAGCGCGGCAGGTCGTCCGGGTGGACCACCTGGAGGTGGGCGAGGTGGTGGCGGGTGTCGCGCCGGCCGTTGGCGGTGCGGGCGGCCTCGATCGCGTCCAGCGCCTCGCGGACGGCCCGGTCGCCGAGCGCGTGGAAGTGCACCTGGAAGCCGAGCGCGTCCAGTTCGGTGACGTACCCGCGCAGCGCGCTCGGATCGACGAAGCTGAGGCCGGAGTTGGCGGTCGCGCAGCCGCAGCCGTCCAGGTAGGGGCTGGTCATCGCGGCGGTGAAGTTCTCCGCGATGCCGTCCTGCATGATCTTCACCGAGCCGGCCCGGAACCGCCCGTGTGCCAACGCGGCGCGCCGCTCGACGAGTTCGGGGATCTGCTCGGCGCCCCGGTCGCGGTCCCACCAGAGCGCGCCGGTCACCCGGGCGGTGAGCGCGCCGGAGCGGGCGGCCGTCAGGTAGGCGTCGGAGGGGTCCGGCATGCCGTTGAACTCGCCGAGCAGCGCGTCCTGCCAGCCGGTGATGCCGAGCGAGTGCAGCAGCCGCTGCGCCCGCAGCAGCCCGTCAAGCCGGTCGGCGGCGGTCGCGGGCGGCACCAGCCGGGCGACCAGGGCGGTGGCGCCCTCCTGGAGCGTGCCGCTCGGCGTGCCGTCCGCTTCGCGCTCGATCCGCCCGTCGACCGGGTCGGGGGTGTCGGCGGTGAGCCCGGCCAGCTCCAGCGCCCGGGTGTTGGCCCAGGCACCGTGATGATCCCGGTTGGTCAGGTACACCGGGCGGTCGGGGACGACGGAGTCGAGCAGCTGCCGGGTGGGCAGGCCGCCGTCGAAGCTCTCCATCGACCAGCCGCTGCCGGTGATCCACTCCAGCCCGGGATTGGCTTCGGCGTAGGCGCGGATGCGCTCCAGGTAGTCGGCGACGCCGACCGTCCCGGTGAGGTCGCAGGCGGCCAGCTCCGTTCCGCCGCCCACCGCGTGGATGTGGGCGTCCTGGAAGCCGGGCAGCAGCAGCTTGCCGGTGAGGTCGACGACCTCCGTCTTCGGCCCGATCAGCTCCCGGACCTCGTCGTGCCCGACGGCGGCGATCCGCTCGCCGACGACCGCCAGGCCGCTCGCCCGGGTGCGGGCGGCGTCGCCGGTGTGGACGGGGCCGCGGGTGAAGACCAGATCGGCCTTGGTCATGGGTGGTGCTCCGTTCCCTGGTTGTTCTCAGTGCGCGTCGCGCAGGAAGTACGCCGAGCGCCGCCGCCAGCGGGCCCAGGCGGCCGCCGGCAGTCCGCTCACGATCATCAGCACCGGCACGGCCAGCTCGAACCACCCGTTGTCGGCGGCCAGTTCGAAGTGGTCGGCGGAGTCGTAGAAGGTCCAGGCCAGGTAGCCGCCGACTGCGAGCAGCGCCGCCGCGCCCAGCAGTGGGAGGACCACCGCGCGCAGCCCCTCCAGCGGGCTGGTGCGCAGCAGGTGCCGGAAGTGGACGGCGGCGGCGACGGCCGTCAGCGCGTAGTAGAGGGCGACGACGATGCCGATCGCGTTGACGGAGGCCGAGATCAGGTCGCCGACGGTCGGGATGGCGAGCGACCCCAAGGCCAGGACCACCGCGATGCCGGTGATCAGCAGCGTGCCGACGGCGGGGGTGGCGTGCTTGGGGTGCAGCCGGGTCCAGACCGGGCCGAGCACCTGGTCGCGCCCCATCGCGTACAGCCCGCGGGCGGTCGGGATCACCGAGGACTGCAGCGAGGCCACGGCGGAGAACATCAGCGCGATCAGCGGCAGTGCGGCCAGCGGCTGGTGGGCCAGCTTCTCACCGAAGTAGGTGAGGCCGTGCGCGCCGTTGTCGGCCAACTCGTCGATCGGCAGCACCCGTTGGAAGGCCGTACCGGCGAGCAGGAACATCAGCAGCATCACCACCAGGGCCAGCAGGCCGCCACGGGACGCGTCCCGCGGGTTCCGTACCTCCTCGCCGACGCTGAACACCGACTCGAAGCCCCAGTAGCAGAACACGGCCAGCACCATGCCCTGCGCCACCGCGCCGAAGGACGGGATGTCGAAGGGGTTGTACCACTGCAGCGAGAACGGTTGGTCGCCCGCGAACAGCCCGTACCCGCAGAAGCCGAGCAGCACCACGTACTCGAACACCAGCAGCGCCTTCTGCAGCCGGGCCGCCAGATCCAGCCCCCGGACCGCGACCAGTGCCGCGCCCACCAGGACGACCAGGCCGAGCAGCGTGCACTGGGCGGTCGAGTCCGCGTCCAGCCGGAGCCCGGCGACGCTGCGCAGGTGCGCCTGGTCGAGCAGTTGGATGATCGAGGAGCCGGTGACGGTGGTGGTGTACGCCATGAAGACCACGGTCCCCACGGTGTTCACCCACCCGGTGAGGAATCCCAGCCAGGGGCTGAGCGTGCGGCCGACCCACCGATAGCTGCTGCCCGCGTCCGGGTCGACCGCGTTCAGCCGCCCGTACCCGCCGGCGATGGCGAGCACCGGCAGGAAGGCCAGCAGCATGATCGCCGGCAGGTGCAGGCCGACGATGCCGGCCATCAGCCCCAGGCCGATGCCGATGCTGCTGGTGGCGGCCGTACTGGAGGCGGCGATCACCGCCCCGTCCAGCAGGCTGAGGGACTGACGCATGGTGACGTGGGCGCTGCTCGGGTCCGCTCCCGGACCGCCGCCCGGGTCCGTTCCGGGGCCGCTGCTCGTATCCGCTCCGGGGCCGCTGCTCGCGTCCGGTCTCGGACCGCCGCCCGTGGCCTTCTCCGTCGATGCCAACAGATCACCGCCTTGGCTGTGGGGGTGCACGTGTGGGGGGTGCACGTGTGGGGGAATGCGAGCCATCAAACCGGCGGCGGCGTCAACACGTCAATGATGTTGTCATAAGCGCCCCGGCACGGCCTGGTCGAAGGCGTCCTCGGCGGCCTTCACCCGGTCCCCGCAGACGGTGACGTCCTGATTCCACGCGGAGATGACCAGGTCGTTGCTCGTCCGCGCGATCGCGGACTGGACCTCGCCGACCGTCTTGTTCGCGTCGTTGCCGAGGTTCACGAGCTTCAGATCGGCGCCCAGCTCGGCCGCCTTGGCCTTCGCCCCCGCGGCCCCGTCCACGAAGTACTACCGGTCTCCCTGCTTCTGCAGGTAGGTGATCGAGATCTTGCCGGAGGCCGGCGCCACCGGCGCGTCGGCGGTGTTCGAGGACGCCTGTCCGGTCGAGCACGCGGCCAGACCGAGGACGGTGGCCGGGCTCAACGCGGCGGTCGGGGCCAAGCGGCCGCGGAGGGAGAGGCGCATGGTGGGGGCTCCTGATGTGGGACCGACCGGCCAGAAGCAACACAATCGATCAGAAAGCGTCGCAATCAAACGCGACGAAGCACAGGAAACGCCTGGATCAAGACTCGAGTCAATCCCATGTTCCCAACCGGGAAGTTTCGAGACCTTCTTGTTATGTCCATTCAGAGCCCCTGTCACCCATGGGAGTTGACGGATCGGAAGGTCACGCACGCGCGAACCGCCCGGACCTCTCCCGGGGGGATGTGCAACGAGGCGGCCTTGCACGTTCCGTACCGTCCTGGCGATTGCCCCGATCGGGGCCGGTCCGGGCGGGCCGTCCCGGCACTTCCTACCGCCCAGCGCGGCGTCCGGGAGCGCAGCGGAGCACCCCGCCGTTGCTCAAAGACGTTGAATTTGATGCCAAATTGTTGATTAATGTTGGAAGTTGGGTCTACGCTCCTGCCCGGTGTTCCGACATGCACCCGACAGCGCTCACTGCCCCGGCCAGCCCACCGTCCGCGGCCCGAGTCCTGCCACCCCCTCACGCATGCCGCCAGAGCCGCAGGACAGGAGTAGTCGATGAGAAAACCTCCCCACCCACTGCGCAGAGGCATCACCGCGATGGCGACGTTCGCCCTGGGCATCGCGACCACCCTCATGTCCTCGCCGGCGGCGGTTGCGGCACCGGCCCCGGCGACGGCCGACCAGTCCGTGACGCTCGACGGCTCCTCACCAGGACGGGCGTTCGACGGTCTCGGAGCGATCAGCGGCGGCGGGGCCACCTCGCGGTTGCTGGTCGACTACCCCGAGCCCCAGCGCAGCCAGGTCCTGGACTACCTCTTCAAGCCCGGCTACGGCGCCTCGCTGCAGACGCTGAAGGTGGAGATCGGCGGCGACGCCAACTCCTCCGACGGCCCCGAGCCGTCCCACATGCGCACACCCACCGAGGTCGACTGCAATCGGGGCTACGAGTGGTGGCTCATGGAGCAGGCCAAGGCCCGCAACCCCGGGATCACCTTCTACGGCCTGGAGTGGGCCGCGCCGGGCTGGTTGAACGGCGGAATCTGGTCGCAGGACAACATCACCTACCTGGAGTCCTGGCTCGGCTGCGCCCGGAGCCACGGACTGAACGTCGGCTACCTCGGCGGCTGGAACGAACGCGGTTACGACAAAGCCTGGTTCGAGAACCTGCGCACCTCCCTGGACGGCCACGGCTACCAGGGCACCACGCTGGTCGCCTCCGACAGCGACGACGAGCACTGGGCGATCGCCGACGACCTGGCGGGCGACCCCGCCTTCGCCAAGGCCGTCGGGGTCATCGGCCTGCACGGCACGTGCTGGCACTCGACCCCCTCGTACACCGGCTGTCCCGGCAGCAGCACCGCGACCGGGCTGGGCAAGAAGTTGTGGGCCTCCGAGGACGACAACGACAGCTACGGCGCCGACCCGGCGTCCCTGGCCCGCAACGTCAACCGCGAGTACATCGACGCCAGGATCACGTCGGACATCAAGTGGGCGCTGGTCAGCTCCTGGCCCTCGAACCTGCCGTTCGCGGGCGCCGGGCTGATGGCCGCCGACCAGCCCTGGTCCGGTAACTACGCGGTGGGCCGCGACATCTGGGTCATGGCGCACACCACGCAGTTCGCCAAGCCCGGCTGGCAGTACCTGGACGGTTCCAGCGGCTACCTGACCGGGACGGGCGCCAACGGCGATCCGCACAGCGGGAGCTACGTCACGCTCAAGTCCGGCCGGGACTACAGCACGGTCATCGAGTCCACCGACGCCACCGCCGCGCAGACCGTCAACGTCAAGGTCGCCGGCGGCCTGTCCACCGGCCCGGTGCACGTCTGGGCCACCGACATGAACTCCACCGACCCGTCGAGGTGGTTCGTCCACACCCAGAACCTGACGCCGAAGGGCGGTTCGTACTCCCTCACCGTGCAGCCCGGTTACGTCTACACGGTGACCACCACCACCGGCCAGGGCAAGGGCACCGCCGCGGCACCCCCGTCCACCGCGATGCCGCTGCCCTACCGGGCCGACCTCAGCGGATACCCCGCCGGTGCCACCGCCCGCTACTTCCACGACTGGGCCGGCGCCTTCGAGACCGCGCCCTGCCCGACCGGGGCGACCACCCCGATGTGCCTGCGCCAGGTGATCACCCGGGCGCCCATCCCGTGGCACGACGACATGAACTACACCCCGCTCACCCTCCTGGGCGACCCGTCCTGGGCGCACTACCAGGCGAGCACCGACGTCGTCCTCGAACAGGTCGGCACCTCCGCCGAACTGCTCGGCCGCATCGACCACGTCGACCACGACCGCTCCGGCTACCACCTGAAGATCGACGACACCGGCGCCTGGAGCCTGTTCACCGAGGACCGCGCCGGAGCCGACACCGTGCTGGCGAGCGGCAGCTACCTCGGCGCCGGGGCCGGCACCTGGCACAACCTCTCACTGGCCGTGCAGGGCCAGAACATCACCGCGTCGATCGACCACACGCAGGTCGCCTCGGTCGCCGACGCCTCCCACCTCGTCGGGCAGATCGGCCTGGGAGTCGGCGGCTTCCAGCACGCCGATTTCGCCAACACCACCGTGACGCCGCTGGCCGCACCGGCCACCCACACCGTGACCAGCGCCAACAGCGGCAAGTGCCTGGACGTCACGGGCGCGTCCACCGCTGACGGCGCCCAGGTCGTCCAGTGGACCTGCGGCACCGGCAAGGCCAACCAGCAGTGGACTCTCGTCCCGGTCGCCGGAACCGGCACCGTCCAGCTGGTGTCGACCAACAGCGGCAAGTGCCTGGACGTCACGGGCGCGTCGACGGCCGACGGCGCCCAGGTCGTCCAGTGGACCTGCGGCACCGGCCGGGCCAACCAGGAGTGGACCCCCGTCCCGGCCACCGGGGCCCGCGTTCAGCTGGTGTCGGCCAACAGCGGCAAGTGCCTGGACGTCACGGGCGCGTCGACGGCCGACGGCGCCCAGGTCGTCCAGTGGACCTGCGGCACCGGCCGGGCCAACCAGG
>NZ_JBIUYE010000020.1:48037-82805 GCF_044744365.1 Kitasatospora sp. NPDC087314 | reverse complement strand
GGAGTGGACCGTCTCGTAACGGGACCGGCGAAGCCCCTGCCCCCCACGTCGTGCCGGGCGCCTGCGGGCGCCCGGCACGGACCTCCACCCCTCCCCACACCCAGGAGACGCCCATGGGCCGTCAACACCTGTCATCGACCTGGCGCACCGCCCTGAGCGCGGCGCTCGTCCTCGCCGGCGCGCTGGGCGGCCTGACCGCGCCGTCGGCCGCCCAGGCCGCCACCCCCACAGTCGTCACCATCGACGGCGCCAAGCCGGGCCTCACCTTCGACGGCGTCGGCGCCATCTCCGGCGGCGGCGGCAACTCCCGCCTGCTGGTGGACTATCCGGAGCCCCAGCGCAGCCAACTGCTCGACTACCTGTTCAAGCCCGGCTACGGCGCCTCGCTGCAGGTGCTGAAGCTGGAGATCGGCGGCGACACCAACTCCACCGACGGCGCCGAGCCCAGCATCGAGCACACCCGCGGCACCGTCGACTGCCACCAGGGCTACGAGTGGTGGCTGGCCGAGCAGGCCAAGGCCCGCAACCCCGACATCAAGTTCTACGGCCTGTCCTGGGGCGCCCCCGGCTGGATCGGCAACACCGGCAGCGGCGGCAACTTCTGGTCCCAGGACAGCGTCAACTACCTGATGGACTGGATGGGCTGCGCCACCCAGCACCACCTGAACGTCTCCTACCTCGGCGGGTGGAACGAGCGCGGCTTTGACAAGGCCTGGTACGAGAACCTGAAGAGCACGCTCGTGGCACGCGGTTACGGCGCCACCAAGGTCGTCGCCGCCGACGACACCTGGGACGTGGCCGACGCCATGGCCACCGACCCGGCATTCAAGAACGCCGTCGACATCGTCGGCGTCCACTACCCCTGCGGGTACATGAGCGACTTCAGCAGCTGCCCCAGCCCGGCGAACGCCCAGGCGCTCGGCAAGCCGCTGTGGGCGAGCGAGAACGGCTCCGAGGACGCCGACGGCGGCGCCCCGGCGGTGGCGCGCGGGATCAACCGCGGCTACCTCGACGGAAAGATGACTTCGTTCATCAACTGGCCGGTCATCGCCGCGCTCTACCCCGACCTGTTCTTCTCCACTGACGGCATGTCGATCGCCAACCAGCCCTGGTCCGGCACCTACAGCATCGGCAAGACGACCTGGGTCACCGCGCACACCACGCAGTTCACCAAGCCCGGTTGGCGCTACATCGACTCCGCGAGCGGGTACCTCGGCGGTGTGCGCGCCAATGGCAGCTACGTCACGCTGAAGGGCGCGAACAACCGCGACTACAGCACCGTGATCGAGACCCTGGACGCCGCCGCCGCCCAGACCGCGAGCTTCACCGTCACGGGTGGCCTGTCCACCGGCAAGGTCCACGTCTGGTCCACCGACCTCAACTCCACCGACCCCGCCGACTGGTTCGTCCACCAGCAGGACGTCACCCCGGCCCACGGCACGTACACCCTCACCCTGCAGCCCGGCCGGGTCTACACCGTGACCACCACCACCGGACAGGGCAAGGGCACCGCCACCCCGCCGCCCGCCGCGCCGATGAAGCTGCCCTACGCCGACAGCTTCGAGACGCCCGCGACGACCACCTCGCCGAAGTACTTCGCGGACATGAACGGCGCCTTCCAGACCGTCGCCTGCGGCGGCGGCCGCACCGGCACCTGCCTGCGCCAGATGGCCCCGACCAGGCCGATCAACTGGACCGACGAGCCGTACAACGCCCCGTACACGATGATGGGCGACGGCAGCTGGTCCAACTACACCGTCACCGCCGACACCCTGTTCGAGCAGTCGAGCACCGTCGAACTCCTCGGCCGGGTCAACCAGCAGGGCCGCAACAACAACGGCCTGAACGCCTACCACCTGCGGGTCAGCGACACCGGCGCCTGGTCCATCGACAAGAGCGACACCAGCTGGCACTTCACCACCCTCGCCGCCGGCACCACCACCGCCCTCGGCACCGGCCGTTGGCACACCGTCGCGCTCACTCTGGACAACGCGACGCTGACCGCGAGCATCGACGGCACCGCCGTGGGCAGCACGACCGACGCCAGCTTCACCAACGGACGCGCCGGCCTCGGCGTGACCGGCTACCAGACCGACCAGTTCGACAACTTCGCCCTCACCCCCGGCACTCCCGCCACCCACACCGGCCCGATCGCCTCCGCCCTGCCCGGCACCTGCGCCCGACCCACCGCCGGCACCAGCGGCGCCGCCGTGCAGCTGTGGGCCTGCGACGGCAGCGCCCAGCAGGAGTGGACCCGCACCAACGGCACCCTCACCCACAACGGCAAGTGCCTCGACGTCACCGGCCAGGGCACCGTCAACGGCACCACGGTCGGGCTGTGGGACTGCAACGGCGCCGCCAACCAGCAGTGGCTCCCCCAGCCGGACGGCACCCTGAAGAGCACCCAGTCCGGCCGCTGCCTCGACGACCCGGCGGCGGCCACCGCCAACGGCACCCCGCTGGAGATCTGGGACTGCAACGGCGGCACCAACCAGCGGTGGACCCTGCCGTAGCCCCCGGCGCTCCTGAGCCGACCCACCGCACCGTGCCCGGTCCCGAGCGGCAACCACCGCCCGGGGCCGGGCACCCGCGTTCGCGGGGTGTCCGGAATTCGCAGGTTGTTCGTAATGAACGATTGTGTTCCCTATATCCCGGGAATACTGCCGGGGCCAGTGATCGAACTCGTCCCCTCCCCGTCGCTCGCTCCCACGCTCTTGGGGGACCTGCCATGGCCACCTCGCGCGCCCTGGCCCCGGCTCCGCCCGCACTCGCACGACGCGGCCCGCACCCGGGGATAGCCCTCACCGTCATCGCGGCCACCCAGCTGATGGTGGTGCTCGACGTCACGATCGTGAACATCGCCCTGCCGCACATCCAGCAGGCGCTGACGTTCAACACCACCGACCTCTCATGGGTCATCAACGCCTACACCCTCACCTTCGGCGGGCTCCTGCTGCTCGGCGGACGGATGGGCGACATCCTGGGCCGCCGGCGCGTCTTCGTCGTCGGCGTCCTGCTGTTCAGCTTCGCCTCGCTGCTCGGTGGCCTGGCCACCTCCCCCGCCTGGCTGCTGGCGGCCCGCTCGCTGCAGGGCATGGGCGGGGCCATCGCCTCGCCGACCGCACTCGCGCTGATCGCGACCAACTTCGAGGAGGGCCCGGCGCGCAACCGCGCCTTCGGCGTCTACTCCGCCGTCGCCGGGGCGGGCGGCGCCGTCGGCCTGCTCGCCGGCGGCATGCTGACCTCCTGGTTGTCCTGGCGGTGGGTGCTCTTCGTCAACGTGCCGATCGGCCTGGCGATCGCGCTGCTGGCGCCGCTGTACATCAACGAGTCCGAACCGCGCCCCGGGCGCTTCGACCTGGCCGGCGCGTTCACCGCCACGGCGGGCACGGTCTCGCTGGTCCTCGGCTTCATCCGGGCCTCCGATCACGACTGGACGGACTCCGTGACGCTCACCGCGTTCGGCCTCGCCGTGGTGCTGCTGGCGGCCTTCCTGTTCAACGAGCGACGGGTGCCACAGCCGATCACCCCGCTGCGACTGTTCCGCGACCGCAACCGCGCCGGCGCCTACGCGCTGATGCTCTGCGTCGCCGCGACGATGTTCAGCGTCTTCTTCTTCATCACGCTGTTCGTCCAGGACATCCTCGGATTCAGCCCGCTGCGGGCCGGCTTCGCGTTCCTGCCGATCAGCGTGGCGATCGTCACCGCCGCCCAGTTCGCCGCCCGCAACCAGTCGCGGTACGGTCCCAAGCCCTTCCTGGTGACGGGCTCGCTGCTGGTGCTGGGCGGGGTCCTGTGGTCCACCCGGCTCGACGTCCACACCGGCTACCTCGGAGGGGTCCTCGGCCCGACCCTGCTGTTCGGCTTCGGGATGGGTTCGATCTTCGTCCCGGTGATGCTGACCGCCGTCTCCCACGTGGCCCCGCACGAGACCGGCGCGGCCACCGGCACGCTCAACACCACCCAGCAGGTGGGCGGCTCGCTGGGCCTGTCGATCCTGGTCACGGTGTACGGCACGGCCAGCCGGAACGAGACCCGGCAGCAGGTCGGCGCGTTCCTGCGGCAGGCCGATCCGCAGCAGGCGGCCGCGTTCGAGGCGACCGGGAAGCTTCCGGCGCCCTACTCCTCGGAGGTGCTGGTGCACGGCATCTCCAGCGCGTTCCGGCTGGGCCTGGTCTTCGCGGCGCTCGCGGTGGTGATCGCCGTGTTCGTCCTCAAGGCCCGCCGGGAGGCGCCGCCCGTCAGCCCTTCGGGGGACGGCACTTGACAGGGCGTCCGGGCATCGAAGACAGTCCATCTTGCAATGGTTTTCATCTTCGATAACCAGACCTCGTGAAAGAGGACACCCATGTCGCTCGACGTCTCCCCCACCCTCCTCGCCCAGGCCGAGCACGGCCAGGTCAGCGAGGCCGACTTCCTCGACACCGTCCGCACCTCCCTCCCCTACGCCTACCAGGTCGTCGCCGGCCTCAGCAGCGAACTCTGCTCCACCGAGGCCGAGTTCACCACCGACAACACCACGCCCACCGACGAGGAGCGCGCCCAGCTGCTGCGCGCGCTCGCCAGCAACGCCATCCGCGGCAGCCTGGAGGGCCACTTCGGCGTCAAGCTCGCCTTCGTCAACTGCCACCGCGTCGGCGCGTTCCGCCCCGGCACCGAGGACGGCGACGCCTACCGCGAGTTCACCTCGCTGCGGAACCAGATCCGGAACCAGAGCCCGGAGCTGCGCAGCTGCTGACCGACGACGGCGCGGCGGGGCCCGTCCGGGCGGGGCCCGCCGCGCTGCGCGAGGGCTTGTCTGACAATTCGCGTCGCATCAGCGCGCGGCGGGAATTGTCAGACAAGCCCTGGGCCGGACGGCAGGTGCCGAGGACGGTGAACCGGGATTGCGCCGCGTAACACGCGGATGTCCGATCCCGCGCCGATCTTGTGGGGTCGCGAACCACCTGCGTACGTTCGAAGGGCACCAACCCTCCCGGCCCGCCCGGCCCTCCCGGGGGCCGCCTCACACCACCCGGAGCCACCCACCATGCCGCCGACCCCACGACCGCTGCGGAAACTCGGCTTCCTGACCATCGGGCTGTTCGACGAGGCCGACCCCCGCCAGGGCCACGAATCCACCCTCGACCTCATCGCCCTCGGCGAGCAGCTCGGCTTCGACAGCGCCTGGCTCCGCCACCGCCACCTCCAGTACGGCATCTCCTCCCCGATCGCCGTCCTCGCCGCCGCCTCCCAGCGCACCAGCCGGATCCACCTCGGCACCGCCGTCACCCCGCTCGGCTGGGAGAACCCGCTGCGCCTCGCCGAGGACCTCGCCACCGTCGACGTCCTGTCCGGCGGCCGCATGAACGCCGGGTTCAGCGTCGGCCCGCCCACCCACTACGACCGGGTCCGCGGCGCGCTCTACCCCGACACCGGCGAACACGAGGACTTCAGCCCCCGCCGCGCCGAGCGCCTCCTCGACCTCGTCCGCGGCGAACCCGCCTCCGACTTCGCCGGCACCGAGGGCATCGAGGTGTACTCCCGTCGGGTCCAGCCGCACTCCCCCGGTCTGGCCGCCCGGCTCTGGTACGGCGCCGGCAGCCTGCGCTCCGCCCGCTGGGCCGGCGAACACGGGCTCAACCTGCTCACCAGCAGTGTCGTCAAGGCCGAGGAGTCCGAGGACTTCGCCGAGATCCAGCTCGCCCAGATCCGCACCTTCCGCGCCCACCACCCCGACGGCGAGCGCGCCCGCGTCTCCCAGGGGCTGGTCGTCATCCCCACCGACAGCGCCACGCCCGAGCAGCGCGCCCGGTACGAGGCGTACGCCCTCGCCCGCACCCCACGCACCCTCGCCCCGCAGGGCCCGGCCCGGATGGTGTTCGCGCCCGACCTGGTCGGCACGTCCGCGGAGATCGCCGAGCGGCTGCGCGCCCACGCCGGGCACCGGGAGGTCGACGAGGTCGCCTTCGCCCTGCCGTTCACCTTCGCCCGGGAGGACTACGTCCAGATCCTCACCGACATCGCCACCCGCCTCGGCCCCGCCCTCGGCTGGCAGCCGGCCACCGGGCGCGGCTGACCGGCCGGGGCCCTCAGCCGGCGGTTGCCCGGAACACACCGAGGAGGGAGCCGTGCCGATCGACGACAACTCGAACAGGCGAGCCCCTGGTCGGGCCCAACCCCCACGGTATGGGCGGGGAGCCACCCGGGACACGGGATCGGGCGGGTTCTGGCCAGATGACTAAGCGCTTGCTTAGAATCAGGCGTCCGGAGCAGGACCCAGCACGCCCACAGGAGACGCCATGACCGCGATCAACCGTCAGATCCGCCTCGCCCGCCGGCCGGTCGGGGAGGTGCAGGCGGACGACTGGGCGCACGGGGCGGAACCGGTGGAGGCTGCGGGGGCCGGGGAGTTCGTGGGGCGGACGCGGTACATCTCGCTGGACCCGGCGATGCGCGGGTGGCTCGACGACCGTCCGTCGTACGTTCCGCCGGTGGCGCTGGGCGAGGTGATGCGGGCCGGGTCGGTGGTGGAGGTCGTCGAGTCGAACCACCCGAAGTACCGGGTCGGCGACCACGTGGTGGGGACCTTCGGAGTCCAGGAGTACGTGGTCTCGGACGGCAAGGGCACCCTGAAGATCGACACCGCGCTCGCGCCGCCGTCCACCTACCTCGGCGCGCTCGGCATGCCCGGGATGACGGCCTACTTCGGGCTGCTGGACGTCGCGGCGCTGAAGGAGGGCGAGACCGTGGTGGTCTCCGGCGCCGCCGGGGCGGTCGGCACCATGGTCGGGCAGATCGCCAAGGTGAAGGGCTGCCGGGTGGTCGGCATCGCGGGCGGCCCCGAGAAGTGCGCGCTGCTGACCGGCGAGCTGGGCTTCGACGCGGCGATCGACCACCGCTCGGAGGACGTCCGCAAGGCGCTGCGCACCCACGCCCCGGACGGCATCGACGTGTACTTCGACAACGTCGGCGGCGCCATCCTGGACGCCGCGCTGACCAGGCTCGCGATGCACGCCCGGGTGGTGATCTGCGGGGCGATCAGCCAGTACAACACCGAGACCGCCGTGCAGGGCCCCTCCAACTACCTGTCGCTGCTGGTGCGGCGGGCCCGGATGGAGGGCTTCGTGGTGTTCGACTACGCGCGCCGGTACCCGGAGGCGGCCAAGGAGCTCACGGGCTGGATCACGGACGGCCGGATCAAGGTCAAGGAGCACGTGGTGGAGGGCACGGTGGACGACTTCCCGGAGGTCCTCGGGATGTTGTTCCGCGGGGAGAACACCGGCAAGCTGGTGCTGCGCCTGGCCTGAGCGAAGGCGCCCCGGGCGGCCGCCCCGCCCCACGCGCTCCGATCGACGGCCGGTCGCCGACAACCACCGCCCCGGGTCCGGCTGCTGACGGTCCGTACGGGTCGGCCGCGCCGGAACCCCGGCTCCCGACCAGACCCTCGCCAAGCTCACCGCCGCCATCGCGGCGGCCGGCGGCCCGGCCTACTCCTACCGCCGGATCGACCCGGTGGACGGCCAGGACGGCGGCCAGCCCGGCGGCAACATCCGCCAGGTGTTCCTGTTCCGCACCGACCGCGGCCTGAGCTTCACCGACCGGCCCGGCGCCGGCTCCACCACCGCCGACTCGGTCGTCAACAACGGCGGCACGCCCCTACTCGCCTACTCCCCCGGCCGGATCGACCCGACCAACGCGGCGTTCAACTCCAGCCGCAAGCCGCTCGCCGGGGAGCTCCGCTGGAACGGCAAGCCGGTCACCGCCGGCGGCGCACCGACCGACCTGCCCCGCACGCTGCCGCTGCCCGAGCGCTACACCTACGTGTACGAGGGCAACTCCCAGGTGCTGGACCACATCCTCATCTCCGGCGCGCTGGCGGCGAAGCCGTACAGCTACGACATCGTGCACATCAACAGCGAGTTCAGCACCCAGCTGAGCGACCACGACCCGCAGGTCGTGCGGATCCCGCTGCCCTGACGCGGGGCGCCAGCGCGGTGCCGGCCTCCCCGGACGGGGAGGCCGGCACGGTCAGGACCCACGCCGGGCACCCGCCGGCCGAGTGCGCCGCCCGGGACCGCGCACAGCCGGTCATCACCGCCTACCGCGTGGCGCTCGTCGACTCCTGACGGGCGCCCTCGGTACGGGCCCCGGTCCAGGCGGCCTCGCGCAGCAGCCGCAGGCCGTTGAGACCGACCAGGACGGTCGAGCCCTCGTGGCCGAGCACGCCGAGCGGCAGCGGCAGGGTGGCGACCAGGTCCCAGACGACCAGGACGGAGATGAACACCCCGGCGAGCACCAGGTTCTGGGCGACCAGGCGGCGCGCCCGGCGGGACAGCGCGATCACCGCCGGGACGGTGGCGAGTTCGTCGCGGACCACGACCGCATCGGCGGTCTCCAGGGCCAGGTCGGAGCCGGCCCGGCCCATCGCGACGCCGGTGTGGGCGGCGGCCAGTGCCGGGGCGTCGTTGACCCCGTCGCCGATCACCAGCACCCTGCGCCCGGCGGCCTCCTGTTCCCGCACGGCCGCGACCTTGTCCTGCGGCAGCAGCCCGGCGCGGACGTCGGTGATGCCGGCCTCGGCGGCCAGGTGGGCCGCGGCGCGCGGGTTGTCGCCGGTGACCAGCATCGGCGCGGTGCCGGTCAGCGCGGCCAGGGCGGCGACGGTGTCGGCGGCGTCCGGGCGCAGCCGGTCGGCGATGCCGATCAGCCCGACCGGGGCGCCGTCCGCCTCGACCACGACGGCGGTGCGGCCGGCCTGCTCCAGTTCGGCGGCGACGGCGGCGGCGCGGGCGGAGGGGGCGTCCTCACGGCCGTCGAGCAGCCGGGCGGGCGCGGCGACGGCGATCACCCGGCCGTCGACGGTGGCGCTGACGCCGATGCCGGGGGCGGAGGTGAAGTCCTCGGCGGCGGCCGGGGTGAGGCCGCGGCCGCGCGCGGCGGCGACGATCGCGCGGCCCAGCGGGTGCTCGCTGGGGTGCTCGGCGGCGGCGGCCAGGGCCAGCAGGGCGTCCTCGTCCAGTCCGGAGCCGGCCAGCGGGCGCAGTTCGGTGACCCGGGGGGTGCCCTCGGTGAGGGTGCCGGTCTTGTCCAGGGCGACGGCATCCACCTGACCGAGGCGTTCCATCACCACGGCGGACTTGACCAGGACGCCGTGGCGGCCGGCGTTGGCGATGGCCGACAGCAGTGGCGGCATGGTGGCCAGCACCACGGCGCAGGGCGAGGCGACGATCATGAAGGTCATCGCCCGGAGCAGCGAGCCGGTGAAGGCCGCGCCGAACGCGAGCGGGACGGCGAAGACGGCGAGGGTGGCGGCCACCATGCCGAGCGAGTAGCGCTGTTCGACCTTCTCGATGAACAGCTGGGTGGGCGCCTTGGTCTCGGACGCCTCCTCGACCATCGCCACGATCCGGGCGATCACCGTGTCGGAGGCGTCGCGTTCGACCCGGATCCGCAGCGCGCCGGTGCCGTTGAGGGTGCCGGCGAACACCTCGTCACCGCGCTCCTTGGCCGCCGGCAGCGGTTCGCCGGTGATGGTGGCCTGGTCGACCTCGCCGGCGCCGTCCAGCACCCGGCCGTCGGCGCCGATCCGCTCGCCGGGCCGCACCAGGACGGTGTCGCCGACGGCGAGTTCCTGCGTCGGGACGGTCTCCTCACCACCGTCGGCACGCAGCCGGGTGGCGGTGGCCGGGGCGAGGTCGAGCAGTCCGCGCACCGAGTCGGCGGTGCGGGCGGTGGCCAGGGCCTCCAGCGCGCCGGAGGTGGCGAAGATGACGATCAGCAGGGCGCCGTCCATGACCTGACCGACGGCCGCGGCGCCGAGGGCGGCGACGATCATCAGCAGGTCGACGTCGAGGGTCTTCTCACGCAAGGCCTGGAGCCCGGCCCAGGCGGGTTCCCAGCCTCCGGTGGCGTAGGCGAGGGCGTACAGCGGGCCCCAGGCCCAGGCGGGGGCACCGGTGAGCTGGAGCGGCAGGGCGATCAGGAACAACACCGTCGCGGCGGCGGCCCAGCGGGCCTCGGGCAGCGCGAGCACCCGGGTGCGGCGCCGCAGGGCGGGGACCGGAGGTGCGAGCGGGGGCGCGGGGCGCTCGGTCAGGGTGGCGGGCATGGCAGGCGGGACCCTTCGGGCAGGCCGGACTCACTACCCGCCCAGGATACATGTACATATGAACGCTCTTTCATTCTTCGGTCCCGCCCGCGTCGCGACTCCTCCACCACCTCCGTCCGCCGCTCCTCAGCGCCACACCCGTGGCCTGGCCGGGCCCCGACCGCGAGACGGCCGGGGCCCGTTCGGCTCCGCGCCTCAGGAGGGCCGGAGGGTGAGCGCGAACTGGGGCAGCACCAGGAGGAGCAAGGCGACTCCGGCCTCGATCCAGCGGTACTTCGCGCGGATGATCGCGCTGGTCCCGGCCAGCGAGGACAACAGCGGCCCCACCGGATCGCGCCCCGCGCGCTCGAAGGCACCGCGCAGCCCGTCCACGCCCACACCCCCCGCGATGTGCCCGAAGTAGGCAGGGCCCGCCGGGGCACGCCGCGCACCCTTCCGGTACCGGGGGACGAGAGCGACCACGAAGCAGGCCGCGGCCAGCAACGCACTCGCCACGGCGGTCCACCACAGGACCTGGGCCGCCCAGGCGCGGGAGCCGGATCCGCCGTCGTCGCCGCCGCTCAGCGGGATGAAGACCCCGAGGAGCGCGCCGGTGAACGCCAGGAACACGGCGGCCTTGGCATCGGCCCGCGCGAGCTCCGCGCTGTTGGCGGCCACCAGACGTTCGATCGCCGCCACCGTCGGCGACCCCGGCACAGTCGTCGCCCGCCGGCTGGAGCACCCGGCCGGCGGGCGACGACGTCGCCCCTGGGGCGACCGCCCCGGCCCGGCCGCCGCGCCGTGCGACGCCCGCCGTACCGCGCCTCGGCCGGCGGCGGTCCTGGTCACACCGGCCTCCCGTTCGCCACGCCACCCGCCCAGCCGTTGGCCTGCGAGCGGATCTTGACGAACTCCGGCCCGGGGCTCTGCGGTCCCGGCCCGGGCACCCGCCGGCCGAGGGAGACCAGCCGGTCCCTCAGCATCCGGGACATCTCCTGCTGCTCCTGATTACTCAACGTGCCGAGCATCATCGCCAGTTGATCCTGCCAGGTGGTCTCGCCCCGGAGCAGGTCGGCGTGACCGACGGCCCAGTCCAGGACATCGCGGACCTGTTCCGGGTGCCTCGCCAGCCAGAGCGCCGCTAGCGACACCGGGCCCTCCTGGACGGCCCGACGGCAGAACGCGTACTCGTCCTGGCTCCTGTCCGTCCAGTTGTAGGGCACGTCGGCCCCGTCCGGATCCCCCAGCCGCAGTTCGGCGTCGTGCTCCCGGGCGGAGACGTCCGTGACGCGGTAGCCGAGGCCGCAGTCCGGCATCAGGTGGGGTGCGGCGAGGTACTGCATCAGCTCGGCCGCGCTCAGCCGGTGCCCGGCGGTGGCGAACTGCTCTCTGAGCTGGCGCAGTCGCCGGTCGAGATCCTTGCGGACCGGCAGCCAGCCCCGCGCGGTCCGCGTCCGCACGACGTTCGCGGCGTCGTGGACCCACCACAGGACGTGGATGTCCACCGATTCGGTGCCGTACGGGGTCGGCAGGCCGGCCGCCCGGGTGCCGGACCGTTCGTCGAGATCGACGAGGTACGCCCCGACGAATCCGCGCAGCCCCCGCGGGGCGGCCAACTGGCCGTCCGCTTCCGGGTCTTCACCCGCGAGTGCGCGGCGGCGGTGTCCCGACAGATGGTAGAGCCCGTCCCGGTCCTGCAGGACGAGGGCCCGGTCGCGCCGCCCGGACCAGCGGTGGCGCAGGATCTCCCGCCAGGGCGCCTGGGTGGCGCGGGTGTAGACGGGCGGGTCGCTGTCGGCGGTCATCGGGGTTCTCCGTTCGCAGGGACGGTTCGGTGCGGCTGCGGTTCGCCCCGGCGCCAGGCGTCCAGGGCGTGCTGGGCGATGTGCCGTCCGGCCAGGTCGCGGTCGGTCTGGCGCTCGATCTCGACGAACAGGCGCATTTCACCGATGCGCATCTCCTGGGCGAGCGCGGTCAGCAGCGTCTCCACCGCGGTACGCAGCGGTTCGTTCCAGGCCGCCGAGGTGCACCAACCGAGCAGTGCGCTGCAGGTCCGGTCGAAGAGGCCGTCGTGGTTGAGCGAGCTCCGGACGAAGGCGATCACGGTGTCGGTGAACTCCCCCACGGTGAGCAGCTGTTCCTGGAACCAGGACCGGTCCCACAGCAGTTGGGGAAAGGCGTGAGCCGCGAGCTCGGCCCCGTGCCCCGGACGGTCCGCCCAGTCCACCAGGTGGCGCAGGACGGTCGACTGGTTACCTGCGACGAAGAGCTCCCACAGCGAGGAACGGACGGCCCTGGCGACCACGTCCTCCTCGCCCGCCCACCCCCGGTAGCAGTTCCGCAGAAGGGACAGTGCGAGCTCCGGCCGGGACGTCCCGAACTCCCGGCCGCAGGCGTCGGCGACCGTGGACCGCACCCGCCAGCTGCCTTCCCTGCTCCAACGGTTGAGGCGGTACTTGACCTCACCGGCCAGGACCGGGTCCTGCGCCGCGATGCCCAGCGCCGCCGCGGCCGTGCTGCGGCTTCGCCCGCGCTCGGATCCGGCCAGCTTGAGAATGTGCACCAGGGCCCGCCGCCCACCGCCCCATCCGGCGGCCAGTCCCATGACGCGGCCCACCGGCTCGGCCAGTTCGGTCTCCCTTCCGGGCACGTCGTCCATCCAGTCGGTCAGCAGTCCGGACAGCTCGCCGTACTGCCGCCAGACATGCCGCAACACCGTCTCCGCCTGCCGGTGCCGGGTGAAGCGCACCGGTTCCACGGCGTAGGTGAAGCCGGAGCTCGCCCGGATCTCGACGGGTGCGCACTCGGCCCGGACCGTCGCCAGGAGTTCGTCCAGCGAGCGCCGGAAGACGAACCGCGGGTTCGGCCGGAGGGCCTCCCCGCGCACCGCCCGGGCCGGTCCGCCGTCCTCCCCGCCGCCCTCCCGCAGGACGGAGTCGAGGCGCCCGTCGGCCAGTCTGAGCAGCCGGTCGGCCTCGTCCCGGACGATCCGGTGGTCGAGCCCCTCGAAGACGCTGGTCGCCAGCAGGAACGCGAGTCCGTCCGGGTCGTCGCGGAGCTTCTTCAGCAGGTCGGGGACCTCCTTCTCGGCGAGGAAGCTGAGCCGCCTGCCGAGATCGGCGAGATCGGGGCCCTCGTCGCCGGCCCCGGCCACCTCGGCGACCAGTTCGGCGACCTGGGCGGGCATCAGTTCCGACGCCAGGAGGTCGTCCAGCCCCGGTCCCAATCGCTCCAGCAGCGCTCGGCGCCGGGCGGGGTCGGGCACGGCGGCCTTCATCCGCGTCTCGAAGACCGCGCCGGCCGGCGGGGGAACGCAAGGCATCGGGGTGAGGTCCGACTCCCGGGCGAGGCCGCGGAGCAGGTCCGCGTCGTGCGGCAGCATGACCACCATGCGAGCGTCGGCGACTCTCAGCAGGCGGCGGAGGTTGGCGATCACCGCCGGGCCGAGTCGGACGGTGGGCAGCAGGCCGTGCACCAGGTACCCGCGGGCCTCGGAATCGCCTGGGCGCCACGCGGACAGGTCCTCGTCGCTGTCGAGCGCGCGCAGCTTCATGCTGCGACCGCTGTGCTGGAACAGCAGGTTGAGGGCCGCGGTGCGGCGCCCGGTGCCGGACTCGCCGGCCAGGAAGAGCAGGCCGGTGTCCAACTGCGCCAGTGCCGACGGGAACCACTCGGGCTCGGCGAACCCGGCTTGCGCCTCCAGGATCTCCGGTGCGGAGATCGGCCCTTCGTGCGCCTCCACCCGGGGCCCGCCCGCGCCGGACGCCGCTCCGGCGTTCTCGACGCGCTGGTCCCCGTGCACCGAACCGGTGTTGATGTTGCCGTTCGGGGCGTAGATGACATAGCGCCGATCGGGGCCCGGCCGGCCACCGAGCCGGCCGGGGAACCCACCGTCGAGGTCGTCGAGGTCGGCGAAGTCGTCGGCCTCGTCCAGGTCCCCGGACCCGGGCGCGGTCCCGCCCTGGTCCAGTGCCCGGCGGTCGGGGCCGCCGTCCGACCGGGGAGCACCAGCGGCCGGGCCCGGCGCGGAGGAGCCGTTCTCGGCGCTCACCGGCGGCGCCCCTTCCGGTCGCCGTGGATGACGTCGCCCAGGTTGCCGTGGACCGTACCGGCCTTGTGGCCCGCCACGTAGTCGCCCCCGAAGGAGTCGCCGCGCACCTCGGTGACGTGCTGACCGCCCTCCACGTTGGTGACGCTCTGGCCGCCGTGCACCGTGCCGGTGTTCAGGTTTCCGCCGTCGGCCCGGTAGCTCACCGCCCCGTTCCCCGCGCTGCCACCGTCCACCTGCCCGGCCGCCGGCTCCGCCGCCTCGGCCCGTACGCGTTCGTGCTCCCCGACCACGGCGTCGCCCAGGATGCGGCGGTCGTAGAGGTTGCCCGAGGGAGCGGGCACGTACAGCCACGCCCGCTGGTCGAACTTCTTGCCCTCGACGGTGGCCGGCACCTCGATGAAGTGGTCGGGGTGCCGCCCGGTGAAACCGCCGGCCACCGCGTCCTGGTAGCACCGGTCGGAGAGGATGGCGGCGACCTGGGTGATGCTCTCGTTGGACGCGGCCAGCATCGCCTTCACCGGACGGGAGTCGAGCAGGCGGTGGGTGTCGTTGCGGGGCGTGCCGTTGCCGTCGAACTCGCCGCCGGTGTCGGGCAGCGGCCCGATGTGGAGGCTGACCCGCAGCCGGATCCGCACCGTCCCGACCGAGTGCACGTTGAACTCGGTGAGCGTCTCCTGCAGGGTGTGCAGCCACGGGTGGATCAGGAACGGCATCCACGCCGGGTCGAACCCGAAGACGTACCCGTCGCCGGTGGACGCGGGGAACCTCCGACCCTCCCAGACCTCGGCGAGCCCGGCGCGTTCGAAGGACCACTGAAGGACTTGCGGGACGGCCTGGCTGATCATGCCGTGCTCGATGGCCGGGTAGCCGGTGAAGTCCTTGGCATCGACGGCCACGATCCCCCGGTACGGCGGCAGCCGGCGGCTCCGGCTGAAGGGCAGGGCGCTGGCCTCGGGCAGCGGCTGGTCGAACTGCGGCATGTCTGCTCCTCGTGGTTCCCGTGCGGACCTTGTGCCACCAAGCTTCGCGAGCGGGCGCCGCGCGGTGTGCACACTCAGTGCGGAAACCTGGTGACGGCCGTCACACGAACCGACGCGACGTCAGCCGCGCACCCCGGCGCCCACCCGCCCGAGCGCGGCCAGGTCGCCGATGACGATGGACTTCCGCCCGGCGTGGACCTGGTGGGAGCCGAGCTCGGCCAGGCCCGAGGTGACGGTGTTCCGGGACACCCCGAGGTACTGGGCCAGCTCGTCGCGGGTCAGGGCGAGTTCGATCGGCCGCCCCGACGGCCCCGCCGGGTCGGCCGAGACGTCGGCCAGCATGACCAGGGCGGCTGCCAGACGGACCACGACGTCGCCGCCGCTGCGGGCCAGGTCCGACTCCCGCAGGCGGCCGATGGCGTAGCGCACCATGACCGGGAACAGGTCCCGGTCGGTGACGAACCGCAGGAACGCGGCCTTGGCGAGTACCGCGACCGTGCAGTCCGAGATCGCCTGGACGCTCGCCGAGCGGACCCCGCCGTCCAGCACGGCCACCTCGCCGAGCAGTTCACCGGGCCCGCGGAACGCCAGCAGCCGGAGGTCTCCGTTGCGTTCCCGTCGGGTCACCTTGGCCACCCCGCGCAGCAGGGCGAGCACGTGCGTTCCGGGCTCCTCCTGGCGCAGCAGGGTGGCGCCGATCGGATGCCGGCGCTCGAAGGCCTCCCCCAGCATGCTCCGCCAGGTGGCGTCACCCATGAGCCGGCGCAGGGTCTGACCCAGCGGGTCCGGCGTTTGGCCGTGATCGTTCATGCGATGACCCTAGGGCCTGTCTTCAAACCCCCGCCTGCGTGGCGGCGTTGGGTTTGAAGACAGGCCCCGGAGCCGTCACGCCGACCGCGCAGACGGATGCGGGCTCCGGTGGGTTTTCCCGTCGCCGCGCTGGTGGCGGCGGCTCCCGCGCGGGTGATCAGCTGGCGGAATGTTGACGTCGCGGGGCTCCCGTAGCACGAACTGGTTTCCGAGGGTGGGGACTTGGCCGGGAAACCCTTCGCATGAGCGAATCCGGGGCGGGTTGGCGGTGCGGGCGGGGCGGGGCGAGAAGCCTGGTGGCGGGACGGCGGCCGGCCGGGGCTGCCACTGGCGTGCGAGATGTCCGGCATGTCCGGAACGGTGGGACAAGTCGGGTGTGCAGCTGGATTTTTGAGTTTCGGTCAGGATTGTCCTGAACTTGGCTATGCTGCAGCACCATGCCTCCGGCGCCGGCCGTCGCCCGTCCCCGTACTGTTCCGATCGTTTGAGGATGCCGAATGCTTCGACCTGGATCATCACCCGCCAGACGGCCGTCCGCGCCCCGGCTCGGGTGGCTGCTGCCCACGGCCGTGATGGCGGCGGCCGTGGCGGTCGCCGGGGCGGTGGTGTCCGCCGGGGCCCGCGCGGAGGTGCTCTGGTGCGGGGCGACGGCCACCGTGCTGGTGGCCGTGGTGGCCGCCGAATCGGCCCGCCGGGGTCGTGCGCTGGCCGTGTCGCGGGAGCAGCACACCCGGCAGGTGGGCGAGTTGCAGCGGCGGCTGGCCGGCCAGGAGGCCGAGGCGGTACGGCTGGCGAAGGAGGAGCTGCCGCGGTTGGTGGCCCGGACCCGGTACGGCGTGTCGATCGACAGCCTGGCCCGGTCGTACCAGGTGCGCGATCCGCTGGCCGCGCCGAAGTTCCGCAGTGCGCTGGAGTCCGTGGCGCGCGGGATCATCGTCGCCGTCGACGACGAGGTGAACCGGCGCGACTCCGCCGAGCGGGCCTTCGTCAACATCGCCCGCCGGGTGCAGGCGATCATCCACCGGCAGGCCAAGGACCTGCGCGAGATGGAGGACCGGCACGGCAACGACCCGGCGGTCTTCGACGACCTGCTGCGCCTGGACCACGGCAACGCGCTGACCGGCCGCCTCGCCGACAGCATCGCCGTGCTGTCCGGTGCCCGCCCCGGCCGCCAGTGGACCCGGCCGGTGGCGCTGTACAGCGTGCTGCGCGGCGGCATGTCACGCATCCTGGAGTACCAGCGGGTGGACCTGCACCCGGTGGCCCAGGTGTCGGTGATCGGCCCGGCCGTCGAGCCGCTGATCCACGCCGTCGCCGAACTGCTCGACAACGCCACCCGCTACTCGCCGCCGCACACCCATGTGCACCTGAGTGCCGCCGAGGTGCAGAGCGGCATAGCGATCGAGATCGAGGACGGCGGCCTCGGCCTGACCGACGAGGCCCGGCTCCGCGCCGAGCGCAGCCTGCGCGAGGCCCAGGTCTCCAAGGACCTGGACGACCTCACCGAGTCGCCCCGGCTCGGCTTCGCGGTGGTCGGCCGGCTGTGCCAGGCGTACGGCTTCCAGATCTCGCTGCGCCGCTCCGCCTACGGCGGCGTGCGCATCGTGCTGGTGGTGCCGCAGGAGCTGGTCACCACCGCGCCCCCGACCGGGCGGGCACACGGGATCGGCGCGTTCTCCGGCCCCCGGCCGCTCCCGGCGAACCCGTCCAAGTCGGCCGCCCCGTCGCGGCCGTGGGGGGCTCGGACGGCACCCGGCGCAGCGGCTCCCGGTACGGCAGCTCCCGGCATGACGGGGCCGTCCTTCGGGTCGGCCGGCCCCTGGGGGCCGACCGGATCCGGCCCGGGGAGCGACGAGGTGGTGGTGACCGAGCGCACCGCGAACGGCCTGCCGCAGCGCCGGCGCCGGCCGCCGACCCCCCGGGCGGGCTACTCCGGGCCCACCCGCGCCGCCGGACAGCCCACCCACCCGTCCGCCGGCCCGGCCTCGGGGCTCGGCGCGGGCCCCGCCCCGGGGTCGACGGGACGCCACGCCAAGGAGCCGGTGCAGCCCGGCCTCTGGCTGGAGGCGTTCACCGAGGGGATCAACGGCCATGTGCCGTCCGCGAGTTCGGACGGTCAGACCAGTGAAGAGACGGCAGGGAAGGGCGAGCAGTGATTCCGCACCGCAGCAACATGGACTGGATCCTCAAGGACCTCGCACACAGCGTCCCGTGCGTCCGCCACATCGTCGTGCTGTCCGCCGACGGCCTACGGATCGCCCAGCACGGCACCGATCCGGACACCGCCGACCGCCTCGCCGCCGCCTGCGCCGGGCTGCAGAGCCTGGCCGCCGCCGTCGGGCAGGAGTTCCCGCACGGCGACGGCTCGATGCGGCTGGTGGTGATCGAGGTGGACGGCGGGTTCTTCTACCTGATGGCGGCCGCCTCCCGCGCGTACCTCGCGGTGCTCGCCGACGAGGGGGTCGACGCCGGCCTGGTGGGCCAGCAGATGCGCGACCTGGTCGCCCGGATCGGCGAGCACCTGGCCGCTCCCCCGCGCAACCCCGAGCCGGTCGCGTGAACCGGCCGGAGCGCCGACCGGTACGCCGGCCGGACCGCGTACCGGAACGACTACCGGACCGCGCCCGCCTGAACCGGCACCGCGGGGTGGGCACATGAACGAGCACAGTGAGGCGCGCACATGACGACGGCCGACCAGGGCGGTTGGGACGGCCCGGACCCCGAACGCCTGTACGTGATCACCCGCGGCCGCAGCGGCCCGGCCGGACCGGGCGTCTTCGACCTGGTCACCCTGATCGTCTCCCGCACGGAGCCGACGCCCACCATGCAGCCCGAGCACGCGGCCATCCTGCGGCTGTGCCGCTCACCGCTCTCGGTGGCCGAGGTCTCCGCCTACCTGGAGCTGCCCACCAGCGTCGTCACCGTCCTGCTGGCGGACCTGCTCGACGACGGGCGGATCGAGGCCCGCGCCGCCGTCCCCAAAGCCGAACTTCCCGACCGTGCCCTCCTGGAGGCGGTGATCCATGGACTTCAAAGGCTCTGACACGGCGCTGGGGCCGGCGGCCGCGGACCTGCTGCCGGACTCCGTCACGATGGCGGTCAAGGTCGTGATCGTGGGCGGCTTCGGCGTCGGCAAGACGACGCTGGTCGGCTCGGTCAGCGAGATCCGCCCGCTCACCACCGAGGAGACCATGACCCAGGCCGGGGTCGGTGTCGACGACCCGACCGGGGTCGAGCGCAAGACCTCCACCACCGTGGCGATGGACTTCGGCCGGATCAGCATCAGCGACAAGCTCGTGCTGTACGTCTTCGGCACCCCCGGGCAGGAGCGGTTCTGGTTCCTCTGGAACGGCCTGTTCGAGGGTGCCCTCGGCGCGGTGGTGCTGGTCGACACCCGCCGACTGGAGGTCAGCTTCGAGGTGATCGGGCGGCTGGAGGACCGCGGCGTGCCCTTCGTGGTGGCCGTCAACGGCTTCCCGGAGGCGCCGGACCACCCGGTCGAGGAACTGCGGGCCGCGCTGGACCTGCCGCCCGAGGTGCCGATCGTGGCCTGCGACGCGCGCAGCCGCGAGTCCAGCCGGGACACCCTGATGACCCTGATGCGCTACCTGTACGAACTCGCGGCCCCGCCCGCCCGCTGATCGGCCGTCCCCCGGGCCGCCGACGAGCCGCGTGCCGGCCGGCCACCCCGTCGGCCCCCCCGTCCGCCGATCGGCCCGAACGTACCCGCCCCGACCCCGGAGACCCTGTGAGCACCCCGTTCCCCGCTGACGCCTCCCCCACCCCGCCCCCCGGCTGCCCGGCCCACGGGCACGCCGTCGAACCGCTCGGCCCCGGCGGCGTGCGGCGCCTGTACGGGCCGGAGGCCGAGGCCGACCCGGCGGCCCTGTACGAGAAGCTGCGCGCCGAACACGGCGAGGTGGCCCCGGTCCTGCTGCACGGCGACTTCCCCGCCTGGCTGATCCTCGGGCACGGCGCGAACATCACCGCGATGCGCTCGCCCTCCCTGTTCTCCCGCGACTCCCGCCTCTGGTCGGCGTTCCGCGCCGGCGACGTCCCGGTGGACTCCCCGCTGATGCCGGTGATCGCCTGGCAGCCGCTGTGCGTCTTCGCGGACGGCGAGGAGCACCGCCGGCTGCGCGGCGCCGTGCTGGACGGCCTGAACCGCTTCGACCGGCGCGGCGTGCGCCGCCACGTCCGGCGGTTCACCACCGAGCTGGTCCAGGTGGTCGGGCAGACCGGCCGGGCCGAACTGGTCACCCAGTTCGCCGAGCACCTGCCGATGCTCGTCATGACCCAGCTGCTCGGCATGCCCGACGAGTACGGGCCGCAGCTCGTGAACGCCGCCCGGGACCTGATGAAGGGCACCGAGACGGCCGTCGCCAGCAACGAGTACGTGGTGGCGAGCCTGCGCCGGACGATGGCCGCCAAGCGCGACGACCCGGGCGGCGACCTGGTGACCTGGCTGATGGAGCACCCGGCCGGGCTGACCGACGACGAGGTGATGGAGCACCTGCGGGTCGTCCTGCTGGCGGCGAACGAGACGACCGTCAACCTGATCGCGGACACCCTGAAGATGGTGCTCACCGACCCCCGGTTCCGCGCCCACCTGTCCGGCGGTCAGATGACCCTCGGCGAGGCGCTGGACCAGGTGCTGTGGGACTCCCCGCCGATGTCGCTGGTCGCCGGGCGCTGGGCGACCGCCGACACCGAGCTGGGCGGGCAGCAGATCAGGGCCGGCGACATGCTGCTGCTCGGACTCGCGGCCGGCAACGTCGACCCGGTGGTGCGGCCCGACCTGGCCACCCCGCTGTACGGCAACCGCTCCCACCTGTCCTTCGGCGCCGGCCCGCACGAGTGCCCGGGCCAGGACGTCGGGCGCTCCGTCGCCGAGGCCGGGATCGACATCCTGCTGACCCTCCTGCCGGATCTCCGACTCGCCGTGCCGGAGGAGGAGTTGACCTGGACCTCCGCCTGGATCTCCCGGCACCTGGTGGAGCTGCCGGTGGAGTTCACGCCGCGCGAGATCGAGCCGCACCCCGACTCCACACCGATCGAGGACGCCGAGCCGGTCGAGGACTCCGAGGCGGTCGACGCGCCGGACCCGGCTCCGTCCTCCACCGCCGCGCCGGAGCCCGCCCCGGCGGTGGAGGAGACTCCGACCGCCGTACGGATCCCGGCGCAGCGGCGGGGCTGGTGGAGGACGTTGACCGGCCTGTTCCGACGTTGACCGGCCTGTTCCGACGCTGACCGGCCTGTTCCCGACGCCGACCGAACGTCTCGCCCTACCAGCGGTCGGCGCGGGGGCGCTGCAGGGTGAAGGTGTCGACCGGGGTGAGGTCGCCGTGCGGGCCGTCGAAGGTGTAGTAGGTCACCCGCATCCTGGTCAGGCCGCCGCGCCGGTCGCCGGGGTCGACCTCGAAGGCGGCGAAGCCGTGGGTGTGCTGCCGGTCCTGGACGGCGGCCCACGGGGCGTCCTCGGTCAACCACACGGACTGGCGGTACGGGGCCGGCGGGCGCGGCTTGTCCTCCAGGGCGACGACCACCCGGCCCTTGGGCTGCGCGAACAGGTCGTCCTGGGTGGTGGCGGCGTTGCCGCCGGTGCCGATGACCATGTGGACGGTGCCGCGGCTGGTGTCGACCGTGCGGAGGTCGGTGCCGGACGGCACCGGGGTGCGGGTGTCGTTGGGGAGGGTCCCGCGGACGGGGTGGGAGCGCTCGTAGTAGTGCTCGTGGCCGCTGACCACCAGGTCGACCCCGTAGGCGTCGAACAGCGGGCCCCAGGCCTCGCGGATGCCGAGGTCGCTGCCGGCGCCGTGCTGCGAGCTGGAGATCATCGGGTGGTGCATGCAGACGACGATCCAGTCGATCGCCCGGCTGCGCCGCGCCGAGCGCAACTCACGCTCCAGCCAACGCTGTTGGGCACCTCCGGAGTAGCCGCGGAGATAGATGTCGCCGCTGTCCTGGATGGCCACGTCGTCGTTGGCCAGGCTGATGAAGCGCACCGAGCCGACCGTGAAGGCGTACCACATGCCCCGGGTCTCCTCGTCGTCATCGGCCGCGGAGTCGGGCAGTTCGAAGTAGGTCTGGTAGCCGAGGGCACCGATCGGGCCGTTGCCGCCCTCGTTCTCCCCGTTGCCGGCGCAGGGCATCCAGGGCCGCAGCCGGGTCGAGCGACTGTTGTTGATGAACCAGTCGGCCCAGGTCAGCGTCCGGCTCTGGCCGTGCCGGCCGCTGTAGGAGGCGTAGCAGAGGTCGCCGTTGACCAGGTTGAACAGCGGGCCGACGCGTTCGATGGCGGCGACGATGTCGGCGGAGTACGGGGTGCCGACCTGGCTGCTGGTGAACACCGGGTACTTGCCGAGCGGTGACGGCATGCCGTCGGGGAAGACCACCTGGCGCCGGAGGTTGGGGGTGGCCTGGTCGCCGAAGCTGGTGAAGGTGAAGGGCGTGCGACCGCGCGGGGCGGTGGTGAAGGAGCCCGTCTCGGGGTTCGCGCCGTCGTGGCCGGCACTGTAGAGGTAGGTGGTGTCGGGGCGCAGGCCGGTGAGGCGGGCGTGGTGGACGTACACCTCCTCCTTGCCGAGCGCGTCCCGGTAGGTGCGGGTCTGCGCCGCGACGACCCGGCCGAGGCCGCCGTCCGGCGAGCCGAGCCGCACCTGCGGGCGGCGCACGGACTGCGGGGTGATCCAGGAGACGGTCATCTCGCCGGACGGGTCGGTACCGAACTGCAGGTGCAGTCCGCTCACGCTGGGCGACCCGGCCCGGTGCGGGGTGGACTGCAGTAATGGGCCCGTGGCCGGCCCCGCCTCCGGGTCGGCCGCCGAGGCCGGCTGGGCGACGGCACCGCCCGCGACCAGCGCGGCACCGGCCGCGGATGTGCCTTTGAGGATGGATCTGCGTGCGATGGTCATGGAAATCCGCCTGTCGAGTGGGGGTATCGACTCGGAGCACTGTACAGACATGTCCATGCAAAGACGACCACTTTGACTGACCGTCACCACCCTGCGACGGCGGGCCCGGCACCGGCCCACATGCCCCGCGGCAACCACCGGTACGCCCGTCCGCGAAGGCGCCCGGCATGCGTCGGCCCCGACGGGGCCGGGGGGCTCCGCCGGGGCCGGACGCAAGGGGGTGAGGCGCCGCGCGGCAGGACGCGCGGAACGATCAACCGCTCATCTCTGCAGGCGAATTGACGGTCATTCAGATCACCGGGCGACGACCCGGCATCGGCCTACGGCTTGCGGCCCAACCCCCCGTACGCCGCCACCTCGTGGTCGCCGAGCACCGGGCCGTCACCCAGCTCCGGGTGCCAGCGGTTGATCAGCACCACGCCCGGATCGTCCAGTTCCAGCCCGGCGAAGAAGCGCTCGACGGCCACGCGGGGGCGCAGGTGGTTCTCGATGCCGGCCTCCGAGTAGCGGCGGGAGCCCACCGCGACCAGGTCCGGTACCGAGTCGGCGGTGCCGGCGGTCAGCGCCAGGAAGCTTCCGGCGGGCAGCGCGTCCACGAGCTTGCGAACCGGCGGGTGCGCGGCCTCGTCGGAGAGGAAGTGCACGATGTTGATCAGCGTCAGCGCGATCGGCCGGCTCAGGTCCAGGGTGTCGGCCACCGCGGGGTCGGCGAGGAACCGCCCCGGTTCGCGCAGGTCGCCCTCGACGTACGCGGTGCGACCCTCGGGGGTGCTGGTGAGCAGCGCGCGCGAGTGGGCGAGCACGATCGGGTCGTTGTCCACGTACACCACCCGGCAGGCCGGGTCGACCGCCTGGACGATCTCGTGCAGGTTGGGCACGGTGGGGATGCCGGTGCCGACGTCCAGGAACTGGCGGACGCCGTGCACCTCGACCAGCCGGCGGACCATCCGGTGCATCACCGCGCGGGCCGCGACGGTGGCGGCGCGCGAGCCGGGCCACTCGCCGAGGATGCGGTCGCCGACCTCGCGGTCCACCGGGAAGTTGGTCTTCCCGCCGAGCAGGTAGTCGTAGACCCGGGCGGGGTGCGCGCGGTCGGTCCGCAGGTCCACCTGCGGCGCCTCCTCGAACCGGACCCCGGCCAACCAGCCGTCCGGACGGTTGCTCTCCATGCCTTGCCCTCCCCGCACTTCGTTCTCCGACCACTCAATCA
Source organism: Kitasatospora sp. NPDC087314 (assembly GCF_044744365.1). Lineage (NCBI taxonomy): Bacteria > Bacillati > Actinomycetota > Actinomycetes > Kitasatosporales > Streptomycetaceae > Kitasatospora > Kitasatospora sp. NPDC087314. The sequence goes on along the minus strand of NZ_JBIUYE010000020.1, from coordinate 58,771 downwards.
CAGAAGTTGATCGAACGTCAGCCGCTTCCGGACGGTACCCGATCACCGGATGCCCCGGTCGCCGGTGCCGCCACGGCGGCGGCGAAGGACGGCACCCGTAGCGCGGTGACGAGGCCGAACGCCGGGCCCAGCGTGCAGAGGGTGACGTAGCCGGGGACCAGACCGAGGTGGTGGTGGTCGTGCAGCCACTCGGCGAGCAGCGGGAAGCTCCCGCCGAACGCGGCGATGGTGGCCGCGTTGACCACACCGAGTCCGAGGGCCCGAACCTCGGTCGGGAACAGCAGGCCGGTGAAGACGTTGAGCGTCCCCAGCACGGTCGCCACCAGCACGCCCAGCAACACGGCGACGACCTGGAACGCCAGCCAGCCCTGCCGCAGCCCGGTGAGCAGGACCGGGACCAGCAGCACCGGCACGGCGAACCCGACCCGGGCGACCGGCAGCAGGCCGAAGCGGTCGGCGGCGGCGCCGGTCAGCAGCATGGTGACCAGCACCACCGCGAGCACCACGGTCATGAAGGAGGTCGCCGTCTCCCGGTCGACCACCCCGTAGGCGGCGGCGTACTGCGGCAGGTAGACCAGGGCGAAGTAGTAACCCACCGTCCCGCCCAGGGTGTTGAGGAAGACGGTGAGCACCGCCCAGCGGTGTTCCCGGAGCACCCGCAGGAACGGCGGGCGCCCGCCCGTGCCCTCCGCCCGGGCGCGGCGGAACTCCGCGCTCTCCGGGGCGGCCCGGCGCACCCAGACGGCGGCCAGCCCGAGCAGCCCGGCCACCACGAAGGCCCAGCGCCAACCGCCGTCGGTGACACCGGACTTGCCGAGCGTGTGCAGGAGCAGCGCGAGCACCCCGTAGGAGAGCAGGGAGCCCACGATGATCCCGCCGTAGGAAACCGAGCTGAACGCGAAGCGGTGCCGGGCCGGGGCCGTCTCGGTGACGTACGCGGCGACGCTGGGCGCCTCCCCGCCGAAGGCGAGCCCCTGCACCACCCGCGCGGCGACGGCCAGGACCGCCGCCCAGGCGCCGATCGCCTTCTGGTCCGGCAGCACGGCGATGCCCAGGCTGGCGGCGGCGATCACGGACATCCCGAGAGTCAGGGCGAAGCGCCGCCCCCGGGTGTCGCTGAGGCGCCCGATCAGGTACGAGCCGACCGGCCGGGCGACGAACCCGACCGCGAAGGTGGCGTACGCCCCGAGCAGGCCGCCGACCCCGCCCTTGCCGTGCCCGAAGAGGTCGGCCGCGAAGTACGGGGCGAGGACGGCGTAGATGTTCCAGTCGAAGGACTCGACCACCGAGCCCACCGTGGCGGCGGCCAACTCCCGTCTCCGCCGCCCGGCTTGCGGCTCGTCACGCGACGGGGCGGTTCCGGTCCGATCTGTCATGGCCTCAGCATGGCACCGTTCGGAGTGCGGCGGTATCGGTTGCGACGCTGTCCCCTTTGGCCGGTTCTGAGCCGGAGTGGGGAGCTGGCGCGGAATACCAATGTGACTGGTGTGACCAGCTGGTGATATTTGTGTGCGGTGCATTCCATGATCACCGGGATCTCCCGGCGCGCCCTGCCCGCCGCCGTCGCCGCCGCCCTGCTGGCCGGCTGCACCGGCGGCGGAGGCGGAACCACCGACGCCTCTTCCGCGACCACGACCGGCCCGGCCTCCAGCCCGGGCGCCACGCCCACACCGACGCCCACGCCCACACCCACGCCGACGGTCAAGCCGACCGGCGCCGACGACCCGGCACTCAAGCCGTTCTACGGCCAGCAGATCGCCTGGGCACCGTGCCAGGACGACCCGAAGACCACCAAGGTCGACGAGTCGGTGGTGCAGTGCGCCACCCTCAAGGTCCCACTCGACTACACCGCCCCCGACGCCGGCAGCCTCGACGTCGCCGTGGTGCGCAACCCCGCCACCAAGCAGGACCAGCGGGTCGGTTCCCTGCTCGTCAACCCGGGCGGCCCGGGCGGCTCCGGCGTGGCGATGGTCAAGGGCGCCCCCACCAGGTTCGACGGCCCGTTGCACGACCGCTTCGACATGATCGGCTTCGACCCCCGCGGCGTCGCCGGCACCAGCCCGCTCAACTGCCTCGACGACCAGGCCCGGGACGGCTGGGTGACCACCGACGAGCCCGGCGCCGACCACGGCAAGCAACTCGCCGACGCCTGCCAGGCCAAGTACGCCAAGGTGCTGCCCTTCGTCAGCACCCGCAACACCGCCCGTGACATGGACGTGCTGCGCGCCGCCGTCGGCGACCAGAAGCTCAACTACCTCGGCATGTCCTACGGCACCTACCTCGGCTCGCTCTACGCCGAGGAGTTCCCGGACCGGGTCGGCCGGCTCGTCCTGGACGGCGCCACCACCCCGTCCACCTCCCTGGTGCAGCACAACATCGAGCAGCAGGCCGGCTTCGAACGCGCCCTCAAGGCCTTCGCCGCCGACTGCGCCGGCAAGGACCCGTGCCCGCTCGGCAAGGACCCGGAGAAGGCCCCGCAGAAGCTCGCCGACTTCCTCGACGGCCTCAAGGACAAGCCGCTCAAGACCGCCAAGGGCCGCACCCTCACCGCCAACGCCGCCTGGACCGGCGTGATCAGCCAGCTCTACGGCGGCGAGAAGGCCTGGACCAACCTGCGCAACACCCTCGGCTGGGCCATGGTGCGCGCCAAGGGTGACTACCTGCTCGACCTCGCCGACGACTACAACGGCCGCGACCGGGACGGGCACTACGGCGGGTCGGCCGACGCCTACACCGCCATCCACTGCGCCGACGGCGCCACCGACGCCCCGGCCGGCGACCAGTTGCAGGCCGCGCTCACCGACCTCGCCGCCAAGGCCCCGTTGGTCAGCAAGCACGACCCGACGGCCGCGCTGTTCGACCCGGACTGCCGGATCTGGCCGTACCGCTCCACCGAGAAGCCGCACGCCATCAAGTCCGCCGCCACCGCGCCGATCGTGGTCGTCGGCACCACCGGCGACCCGGCCACCCCGTACGCCTGGGCGGAGAAGCTCACCGCCGAACTCGGCAACGCCGTGCTGCTCACCCGCGACGGCGAGGGGCACACCGCGTACGGCGCGAGCTCGTGCATCCGCGGCGCGGTCGACACCTTCCTGGTGGACGGCACCGTCCCGACCGCCGGGACGCACTGCCCGACGGACTGACCCGGCGACCGCGCAGCCGCCGCCGATCCGCCGCAGGGCCGCACCCGAGGACTGCCCCTCGGGTGCGGCCCCGGGCGTCGGCAGGGCCGGACGCTACCGGCCGGGGTGGTGGACGAAGCGGTAGGTCTCGCGGTCCAGTTCGGTGACCTCGACGCCGATCGCGGCCGGCACGTCCAGGCGGGCCTGCAGGGCGGCGAGCACCCGGGCCGTCAGCTCGGCGCGCTGCCCGGTGCTGCGGCCGGCCAGGATCTTGATCTCCACCAGCACCACCGCGCGCCCGCCCGTCCCGTCGCCGACCGTGTGGCGCTCGGACGGGCGGAAGAGCGTCTTGCAGTCCGCCACGGTGGTGTCGATCACCTCGGCGATCAGTTGGTGGACCTCCCGGGCGAAGCCCGCATGGTCCAGGTCGAGGTCGGCGGAGTGGTCGACCAGGATCTGCGGCACGGGAACCTCCCGGGGGACGGAGCCCCGTCGGGCTCGTCGGACAGTGCCGCGACGCTATCGCGGGCCGCCGTACCGTCCGCGGGCGGGTCCGCTGCGGCGTACCGGAGCCAGGACTTCGGGCCTCGGACAGGGGAGGCGAGGCCCGAAGTTCCGCTTCAGCAACCGAAGTTGATCAGACGAAAGGTCGCGTAGTGGTCCCCGGTGTAGTAGTCCTCGCGCGAGCGCTTGCCGGTGACGATCCGACGGGCGCCCCGGGTCGGCGAGCCGGGCGTCACCACGGTGTACTCGTGGTAGTAGCCGTAGGGCTGGCTCGGCAGCACGTGCTCCTTGTTCTGGAACACCACGCCGTCCTGGGAGTACGGGAACGGCCCGCCCGAGGCGATCAGGTTGAGTGTGGTCCGCGCCTGCGACGGCAGCGCGGACAGGCACACCGAGCCACTCACCGCCGCCTGCGCCTCGGTGGCGACCGCGACGGGTGCGAGGGTCAGCAGAGCGACAGCGGTGACGGCGGCAGCGCGAGACTTCCACGCGCGTAGAGTTCGGGTCATGCCAACCAGCATGGCGACCCCCTCAGCCCGCCGAAAGCCCCGAACCAACTCTTCACCTCGGGTCAACTCGGCGTATCCGCAGAGGACTTGACCCGGACAGTGCGCCGCAGCCGGTCGTTTCGGCCCCCACCCCGGGCCGGGGCCCGACCCGCGTGCGCCACCGGGGCGGTGAACGCCCCGGTGGCGCGGTCGGGCGGCCGGTGTCAGCCGCGCGGGAGGACCAGGGACTGGACGGCCGGGAGCTTGCGCCAGTCGCTGGAGACGATGCTGGCGTGTGCCCGGGCCAGCAGCTCGGTGCGTGTGCGGGCCTGATCGGCCGTCGGGTCGGTGGCGCTGATGGCGGGCGCCACGTTGTGCGCGTCCGTCATCACCAGGAGGTAGTGGGAGCGGTCGTACCAGGCGGTGTCGATGCCCTGGACGTACGTGGCCGCGTCGCCGTCGAAGACCACGAACCAGGGGCGGATCCCCGCGTCCGCGCCCGTGTACCCGGTGCGCGGGTCGCCGGCCGCGGCGCCGTGCACGGCGGGGAACAGCTGGGCGTCCCCGATCCGGCCGGCGGCGGCGAGGTCACGCAGGTGGCGGCCGTACTCGACGTCGGTGTGCAGGGTGTCGAAGGGGTTGCTCTCCTCGACCGTCCCCGGGATCGCGTACAGCAGGACCTTCCCGGCGAGCGCCGAGCGGCTCGGCCAGTTGCCGGCCCGCACCGCCTCGTCGACGCTGGCGTACGAGCCGCCGCCCGGCTTGGCGAGCAGGTCGGCGGGGCGCAGCACGGCCGACCCCAGGTGGGCGGCGATCAGCGCGTCCAGCTCCGTCGGCCCCATCCCGTGGTTGGCGGAGAAGCCCGCCTTCAGCTCCAGCTTGACCACCAGCGGACCGGCGCCCGGATGGGCGCCGAGCCAGACCCGGATGTCGTCGAGGCAGTACTCCAGGTTCTTGTTGGCGCCGCCGCTGTACAGCTGCGCCGGGGTGCTCGCGGCGGTGCAGTTGTTGGAGTTGCCGAGCGGGTTGGAGTGGCTGACCTTCCACTCCTTGGTGACGATGTCCGTCCAGAGGTCCAGCTCGATCATCCCGGTGCCGGTGTCGAGCGCCTGGGCGAGGTACGGGTAGGCGGCCGGGTCGTAGGTGTTGTGCAGGCCGACGGTGGTGGCCGAGCCGAACGGCAGGTCCGCCGGGCCGCTCGCGGTCGTGCTCTCCGTCGCGCCGGCGGCGCCCGTCGGTATCAGGGCCGCCGCAGCGGCGATCAGGCCGGCCGTCAGGAATCCGGCCATGGTGCGGCGTACGGTCACGGGTACTGTCCCCCCAGTCGAATGTGCCTCCCGGCCGCCCCTCCCGGGCCGCCGGACGAAGCATCGCCCACCGGGGCGAGCTTCGGATGAAGAAGGCACGACAATAACGTGACGCCTTGGCCGCCTCTCACCCGGCCCGGGCGGCCTCCCCCGCCTCGACTTCACCCGCCATGACCGGGCGGTGGCCTCCCCGCGTCCGCGGAGAGGCCACCGTCACGCCCGGGCGGAACGCCCGCGTCGGCCGTCAGACCCGGTCGGCCGCGATCAGGACGTACTGGAACGAGCCGTCCCGGTACGAATTGATGAACGCCTCCTCGATGCCGGTGACCAGCGACGAGGTGGCGCGCAGCTCCCAGTAGGGCAGGGTGGCGGGCGTCAGGTCGATGACGGCCTGCGGCACCAGGCGGTTGTCGGCCATCGCCCGCAGGTACTCCCGGCGGGAGTGGATGTTGCACTCGAAGTGCGCGTTGATCTGCGAGACCCACTTCGACGGCTGCCCGTACGCGGGGTTCCAGCAGCCGGTGACGGTCACGTACCGGCCGCCGACGGCGAGGATCCGGGCGTGCTCGGCGAACAGGTCGTGCAGGTCGACGTACATGCTCGACTCGTTGTTCCACGAGCCCGCCACCTGGCCGGTCTCGAACGGCATGTCGAGCATGTTGCAGACCTGCGAGCGGACGAAGTCGCCGATGCCCAGCTCGTGGGCCCGGCTGTTGCCGAACTCGGCCTGCTTGGCGGAGAGGGTGACGCCCTGGACCCGGCAACCGAAGCGCTGGTGGGCCATGACCATCGAGCCACCGCGGCCGCAGCCGGCGTCCACCAGGGTGGCGTCGGACGGGATCGGGCCCAGGTGGTCGAAGAGCAGCTCGGCCTGCGCGGACTCCAGGCGGTGCAGCTCGGTGATCACCTTCTTCTCGCGCTCGCTGTCGGACGGGTCGCCGATGGCGGCCTGGTCGACGTCGCCGATGCCGTAGTGGTGGTGGTAGAGGCCGTCTACGTCGCCGAGACGCAGGTTGACCGGACGGGCCTCGTGGTCCCAGTAGCGTGCGATGTCGCCCTGGTAGGGAGTCGCCGGGCCGGGGATGGCGGCGGTGATGTCGTCGGTCAGGGACATGGGTCAGCTCCTTGCAGGTGGTCGGCAGAGGTGGTGGTCACCGGAAGGCGGTGGTTACCAGAAGTCGGGCAGGGTGTAGCGGAAGGAATTGGTCTGGTGCCAGAAGTGGTTGCCGTCGAGCCACGCGGACACGCCGCGCAGGAACCGGACGAGCGTCGGGACGGGGCAGGCCGCCGCCAGCGCGGCCGCCTCGGCCTCGAAGGCGTGCATCAGGTCGTTGTGGACCTCGACCGCCTTCAGGTACCCGTCCCGGTGCGAGCAGTCCTCGCGTTCGGAGATCACCACGGGCAGGTTCAGGTGCAGTCCGGGGGTGGACAGCTCCTTGGTGTACGAGTACAGGTCGTTGACGATGGTGGTGGCGTTGCCGGCCAGTGCGATGACGCGCTGCATGGCGGGTAGCGCGTGCAGTTCGGCGGGCAGCTCGTAGCCGCCGACGGTGTCCGTGATCGTCGGGCAGGGGCGGAAGTTGTTGAACTGGCGCATCGCCAGGTACTCCCACACCTGCGGGACGTGCTCCGTCTCGGCCCAGGACGCCTCGGCGAGGTAGCCGAGGTGCAGCCGGGCCATGTCGTGCCGGAACCGGTCCGACTGGGAGGGCGTGGACGCGCGGGTGAAGTACTCCATCGCGGAGCGGTACGCCCGCCGGGGGGCGTCCTCGTCCAGCGAGGCCTCCCAGGGCGTCTGGTACTCCGCCGTGGTGTGCAGCGCGTCGAGCGCGGTGTGCGCCAGCAGCAGGCGCCCGCCGAGGCCGACCGGTGAGCCGCCGTGATCCTCGCAGTAGCAGTCGTCGACCGCGTTCTCGGCCACCATGAGCCGGGCGGCGAGCATCAGGTGGTCGACGCTGGGCGCGTCGGGGTGGCAGGCCACCATGTAGCGGCCGGTCGAGAAGCCGTCGAACTGGTCCTCCCAGTCCGGCGGGTACAGCTCGACCTCGTCCAGCGCCCAGGCCTTGATCCTGAGGCTGAGCTCCTCAACCCGTACGGGGTCGGGCTCGGCCACCGGGTGGTGGTAGAGGCCCGGGATGGGGTCGCCGGGCTTCGGCTTGGCACCGCTCGGCGCAGGGCTACCGGACGAGGGAGTGCCGGACGAAGGGCTGCTGAACGGAGGGCTGCCGAACGGAGGAGTGCCGGACGATGGGATGTTCGGCACGGGAGCACTGGGCGCAGCATCACCCTGACCGGGCGCCGACGCACCCGGCGCCGGGTAGAGGCCCGCAGTGCCCAATCCGCTCGGTCCGCGCAGGACCCGGTCGATCGCCGTGGAGCTCATGACCCCACCACCACGGCGACGGCGGGCTCCTGGGGTGTCTCCGGTCTGGTGCACAGGGACATGGAGCCTCCTCTGATGAAGTCGCACGATATGACTGACCGTCAACTCGCCCATGGGGAGCGCGATATTCGAACACTCCCCCGTCTCGCTCGGTCCCCAACCGTAGGCGCGAAGGCGGGCCCGGAAACGCTCCGGACGATCTTCTACACCCGATCAGGTGAACGTGCGTGCTTATCGCGGCTGAACCACGCCCTCCTCATGCATAGGCCCACCCCCGGCCCGGCCACGGGCGGATTGATCTTCCCCGCCCCACCGGCGGGAACCCCCGGGCGCAAATGAACCCGACCCCGCGGTGGAGCGGGGCCGGAAAGGACGGACTCGGCGCGCGGGAGGGCGTACTCGTCGGCGCACCTCGGGAGCGGCACAGTTGGACACCGGGCCCGGCCGGTCGGGGGATCGGGGCGGGCGCGGCAGCTCGGTACGGGTCGTGTGCGCCGCTGCGAAGTCCGGGCCGCGGTGACGTTCAAGCGGGCCGCCGGCCTGGAGCCGCCGGTCGATCACGTCGGGGGACGTACGCCGGCGGTCCGGGGGCGCTGACTCTTCCGCAAGGGAGGCGGGGCTCCCGGGCACCGGTGAAGGGGTTGTGTGCCCGGGAGCCCCTGTGCGTTCGGCTCGGCTACTCGTCGCCGCTGCCGCTGTCGTTGTGGTTGCCGCTGTCGTCGCTGTCGTCGGCGTGGTTGTTGTTGCCGTCGCTCATGGGCCTGTCCCTCCTGGGTCGCTGCCGGGGCCGGCAGCATCGGTGTGTGGTCGCGCCGACGCGGAGACCGTAAGGCTCCGTGATGGGGCGCGGGCTCGCACCGCCGCGTCGTTCCGGAGGCGCGGAGCAGCAGACCGGGTCGCCGGGAAAGCAGCACTTCACGCGGTCCACCGGGTGCTGACATTCAGTGAACCGGCGGTCACTCAAGCTGGGATAGGCCATTCTGGGGCGGCCGTCTTCATGCACCCCGGACATTTCTGAGGGATTGACGGCCAGCGGGGGCGGGGGGTCGCCTCACCGGACCGAGGAGCGCCGATGGCAACCGTCCGCCCGAACCACGTGCTCAGAGCCCTCACACCGGACCGGCCGGCCGCTGCCCGTCGTCCTCTACTCGCACGGCGCAGGCAGTCACCGCGCCGACCACACCATCGTGGTCCAGGAGTTGGCCAGCCACGGCTTCGCCGTCGTCACCGTCGACCACACCCACGACGGCATCACCGAATTCCCGGACGGGACCGTCGTCACCCGGGACGACGTCGCCCCGGGGCTGTACCCAAGGGACTACGCCGCCGACCTGCTCTTCCTGCTCGAACGCGTCGTCGACCTCGCCAACGGACGCAACCCCGACGTCGACGGCCGCGCCCTGCCGGTCGGCCTGCTCGGCGGCCTGGACGCGCGGAACATCGGCGTCTCCGGCTGGTCCAAGGGCGGCACCGCCGCCGCCCGCTTTGCGTCGCGTTTCACCAGATCGGAGCCGCGAGGGCGGGCGCTGGAGTACATGGCCGGGTTGATCGCCGCTCGTCCCCGCCGGCAACTGCCGGCGTACCGCTCCGGCAGGCGGTCAGTGTGGCGGGAACGGGGCGTGCGGAGTCGTGCAGTGCGCCCCGTTCGGTGCAAGTTCCGTGGTCGGAGCGACTGTTGGGTGTGGTGGTGTTCCGAACATTGGTCCATACGGGTTATTCGATCGGGGGGGTATGGCCTTGGCCGGCCGGTGTAGTTGTAATGGCAGTGACCGACTGTGGGGTGCCCATTCCCCTGTCGGGGCGTCGGGGTGGTGATCGCTTGACGGGTCACCGTCCCCATACACGGGCACCCTGACAGGTGGAATTCGTCGGCCGTACCATCTGGCGCGGCCGTGTTCGGGCAGCCCCACTCCCGACTCGCTCAAGGGGCTGCTCACATGGCAGTAACCATCGTTCCCACTCCCGTGGCGGCGTGTTCCGCCTTCACCGCCACGGCCACCGGCGCGCCCGCGGCGGCCGCCACCGCTGTCTTCTTCTATGACGGCGCCGCCCCGCAGTCGCTGCCGGTGGTCGCCGGCGCCGCCGGACCGGTGACGTTCACGGCTGTCGGCTCCGGCGCGCAGCTGGTCCTGGTGACCTACCTGGATGCCGTCGCCACGGTGGTCGCGGTCGACAGCGGCACGGTCACCGTCGACGCGGCGCCGGCCGGGACCATCTCCACGACGCTGTCGATCGCCGTCGGCGGCCTCGTGACCGCCGAGACCACCCTGACCTGCAGCGCCGGCCTGATTTCCGTCAACGGCACCCTGACCTACACCCTGCCGGGCGGGGCCACGGTCACCGCCCCGGTGGTCAACGGCGTGGTCGGTCCGGTCGGTCTGGGACTGTCGCTGACGGCCGGTCAGGTGGTGGGGGTCAGCTTCACCCCCTCCGCCGGCACCTGTGCGGCCTGCACCTTCGCGCCGATCACCGTCACCGTGCCGGCGCCGTCGACCTGTTCGGTGGTCATCATCCAGCCGGTGGTCGGCCCGATAGTCGCCGGCCAGCCCACCGTCGTGTCCGCGGTGGTGCTGTGCAACGGCGTGCCCGTTCCGGGTGCGACGGTCACCTTCAACGGCGACGGGGCCACCCCGGTGACCGCCACCACCAGCGCACTCGGCATCGCCACCGGGTCGATGACCTTCCCCACCGCCGGACCGGTGTCGCTGACCGCCACCGTCACCGCGGCCGGCACCACCTGCACCTGCACCAACGTCGTCTCCACCCCGATCACCATCACGGTGACCGCGCCGCCGACCTGCCTGGTGCTCCTGCTGCCCCCGGTGGCACCGGTGGTCGCCGGCCAGCCCACCGTCGTGTCCGCGGTGGTGCTGTGCAACGGCGTGCCCGTTCCGGGTGCGACGGTCACCTTCAACGGCGACGGGGCCACC